>NZ_JAIVFQ010000053.1 GCF_020829495.1 Nostoc favosum CHAB5714
TCCATCTCTCAAATAGTTAATGCTTTGAAAGGTGTTTCCAGTCGTAGATATGGACAAGCCGGATATAAAAAACCCCAGAAAGAAGCTTTATGGAGTCCTAGTTATTTTGCTGTGTCCGTAGGGGGCGCGCCAATAGAAGTCTTGAAGGAGTACATCAGAAATCAAGAAAAGCCGTCGTAGAACGACGGGGCTTGTATCCCATTCTTTTGGTCAGAGGACGATCAACTCTTCCTAGTGCATTTGCCTGAGTTCCCCTGGCTGGAGTTTCATACACATGGCAAAACCTACGAAGAAGCCGCTAAAAATGGACAAGAAGTGATTGAGGCGTTTGTTGAGATGCTCCAAGAAGAGGGTAAGCCACTACCAGAACCCAGGATGCTTCCTACACGACCATTACAGGTTGCTTAGTCAATTGTCAAATTATACAATCTGTCTATTACATAGGAGTAAAAATGACGTAGGCACAATTCATGAATTGTACCTACCAAGGATTTAGGGCAACGCATAATCAATTTGACCAGATGTTTAGTGGCGATCGCTATCGACTTAAGTGGAAATTATTCGGCTAATGCCTGAGGACTTGGATGGCGATCGCTAGTTGATTTAACTCTAGTTGATTTAACTATATTCATCCCAAGCCACGGGAAAAGAGTAATCTGAAAACTCCGATAAATCACGATTTTCGCTGCGGGTTTCTTCATCCAGAACTTTGACGACTTTGTTATAAATATCTTGTGCTTGTTGCGGGGAATCACCGATGCTGGTTAATCCCAACTTGCCAAACTGCGAAAGGCAACCCATAAGATGAAACACTGTACCCGTTTCTGTACCACTGTCAAAGTGCAGTCTGTGATGAGCGATGATATCCATCAAATCATTAGGTAATAATCCTTGATAGCGCTCTTTTTGCAGATTATCAGTGGCAATGTAATATTTTGGACGACCTTGCTGACTATAAAATAAACCCGTGGAAAGGTCATAGCGACCATTCGTTAATAATTTCAAGGTCATGAATGGATGAGTTGTACCGCCTTTACGCAGGTTAATTTCGATCGCCTGAATATCCCACTCACCGTTACCCTTGTCAACGGCGATAAAATCTACGCCAAATCGCTCTAAAGTGCCTTTTTCTGCTAACTTTCTGCCAACTTGTAGCCCCAATTGCTGTAATTGCAATCGATATCTTTCATCAGCCGGAAAGCTACAACCAAGATAAATCTGACCGTCTGGGCCTCCAAGAATTTGGTCGTGGGTTGAAAGGATTTCCACTTCGCCTGTGGGTGTGATCCGTCCTTGGACGCTGGGCGATCGCTTAATTTCCCCTTCCACAAATGCTTCAACAATTGCCCCCAACTCAGGGATTCTTCCCGAAAAATTGTCCCAAGTTTCTTGTTTGGCTTGAAAGCGCATTGTTGAAAAGCGATCGCTAATTGCTGTTACCCTTTCGGCATGAGTCCCTTTACCCGGTGCTACATTCTCAATCGGTCTAAAATCTAGCAGCGCATTTCCCTCTCCCGAAATGCCTTCATTGAGTTTTACCACTACCCGTTTTAAAGTCGGTTGTCGTTCCCATAAATCACTGGTAGCTTCTGCCAAATCTGTGTGGTTCCAAATTTTTTCGCTGCCATCTGGATGCGGTACTCCGCTTTCCTTGAAGATTTGCCGACTGCCACTTTTTGTCCCCCAAATCTGTAAATCTGGTGCAGCAGCATAGAGTGGTACACCCAATTTTACAGACAATTCGCCTTCCCAGTGCGAAGAGTTGTAGCAGATCATAAATGATTTGTCTAGCCTCAAAGCTTGATGAATCCGCTTTAGCAGGCGGGGGCGTTCTAAAATCTTTTGACTCAGGGGCTTAAGCGAGGAATCGTAAGTAGAAAGTAGCAGCAAACGGTTGCGAGCATGAGAAAAGGGAATTCCTGGCAACAGTTGCAGATAATAATCAATGATACTAGGATGCAACGGTACTGATGTTACATAAACCAGCCGAGTCCGGGGATTCTGCAACCGAATTAAGGAAAATAGTAATCTTTCTTCATAATGCTCACAGCCTTCAATCTTTCGGAGTTCGCGCTGGTCGAGACTCAGGGAGGGAATAATTAAAATATCCGCTTCATTATTGTCAAATGACTCGCTCGTTTTCCAGCGATCGCTCAGGGTTAATTGTAAGTGGTGAAACTTTTCAACCTGCTCTGACTCAGAAATATTTAGTATTGCCATAACCCCTACCCTCTAATGATCTCAATGTAGCGCACCACGCAGGCTTTTGGGTTATTATGCAAACTAGTCTTCAGATACTTGTGCAAGGAATTTAGTCTGCAAGAAGGCAACTATGCAGATATCAGCCTAAATAAATATTAACATTAACAAAAATCAATGGTATTGAAGTAAGTATTTTTGCAACCACGAAGTGAGAAAGTAGAAATCTTGATTTTCATTTAGCGAAAATTGCTCAATTATTGAGGCACAGCAAATGATTATAGACTAATTTAGTAACTCTAATTTATTTAATTTATTTTACGTCTTAAGGTTGAGTAAATTTCAGCTTGTTTTACCTCTATGGAGCGATAAAGTACAGCGACATAATAGCTAATTTAAAAGCAGATGAGAACGAGAAATCCTTTATTGCATGAGAGTTATCTACTTATTTTTCGTGGTCAGGTAAAGAGCGTGTGTCAGGTGTAAGGAGAAATAATGTGACCAAATAATTACTAATTCGTAATTCGTAATTCGTAATTTATGGTTTCAAGCCCCTTAATTTATTAATGGAGAAACGAAAATGCGTAGCACCATATTTAAAGCCCCCGATTAAAATCTGGGGGTAACAATTACGAATTACGAATTATCAATTACGAATTGCAGCTACGCTGCTTAACCCGCGTACAATTGCCAGTCATAAGTACGTTTGGTAAGCATCGAGGGTATAAACGCCTAAAGTTGCAAATGGCTAGTGGGAGCCAAAGCAAAAAATAAACCTTGGGTTGAAGTTTCGATCCAAGGTTTACTTTTGAAATGGGCACTAGAGACTGGAAACGGCTTTTTCCAACATCCAATTACATTCAATATTAAATTACCGAGACAAAACCTATGGCTGAATCAAAAGAGCAACAATTACAACCGCCACAGCAGCAACAACCACCAGGTGTTGAATCAGAAATGACGCCAAAACCCAAGGCAGATGATGCCCAATATCGTGGTAGTGGCAAGTTACAAGATAAAGTAGCATTGATTACGGGTGCAGATAGTGGTATAGGTCGTGCTGTAGCGATCGCATTTGCTAAAGAAGGTGCAGATGTGGCGATTCTTTATCTCAATGAACACGACGATGCCAAAGAAACAAAACAATTGGTAGAAAAACAAGGGCGTCGTGCAGTAACCATTGCAGGTGATATTGGGGATGAAACTTTTTGTCAGCAAGCTATCCAACAAACGGTTGGTGAGTTTGGCAAACTCGATATTCTCATCAACAACGCCGCCGAACAACATCCGAAAGAAAGTATCGAAGAAATCACCGAAGAACAACTAGAGCGGACTTTCCGCACTAACATATTCTCGATGTTTTTCATGACTAAGGCTGCACTCAAGCATTTGCAAGCAGGTAGTTCTATCGTCAATACCACATCGGTAACAGCTTATAAAGGTAGCCCACAGTTACTAGATTATTCCTCTACAAAAGGTGCGATCGTTGCTTTTACTCGCTCCTTATCAAAAAATTTAGTATCCAAAGGAATTCGCGTTAATGCTGTCGCGCCAGGGCCAATTTGGACGCCTTTAATTCCCTCAACTTTTCCCGAAGAGAAAGTTGAAACTTTTGGTAAACAAGTACCAATGGAACGAGCCGGACAACCAGAAGAAGTTGCTCCTAGCTACGTATATTTAGCCTCTGATGATGCTTCTTATGTCTCTGGACAAGTGTTACATGTCAATGGTGGAGATGTTGTTAATGGTTAAGTGAAATAGTTAGGAGTAGAGACGCGATTAATCGCGTCTGTGCAGGAGTTAGGAGTTAGCAGTTAGGAGTTATAACCGATATATTCTTAATTTATAACTGTTAACTTTTAACTCCTAACTCTCAACTTCTAACTCTACCCTGATGGTCTTCCATTGGAGGGATGAGTAAATATGGTAATATTGATAGTCTATCTAGCAGCAAACATTTAAGAAGTAATAAGTACGTCTATGGCATCTCCTACACCACTGAATGGCACGGAACTAGTAGATTGTGCTAGAGCAAATGCCAAGGAAGGAATTGAAACTGCTGCTTATCAATGTGGCTATGGTCAAGACCTCAACAAATTTGCACGAGAACTCAGACAAGCTTGTGAAGACATGAATTTACAAGTAAAAGAACTTAGTGGATTGATTACTGAGCAAGACTTGATCCTGCAATTGGGTACTGGCGAAATTGTTGCTCCAGATACGGAATCAGAATTGTAAAAGTTAGTCATTTGGACTTTATTCTTCACTAATGACCAAATAATTACTAATTCGTAATTCGTAATTCGTAATTCGTAAATTTTGAATTCATTAAGGAGAAATTAATAATTAATTCATTAAGGATACAGAGCAACTTAATTTATTAATGGAATCAATAAATTCATTCCTTATTCAGAGCAAGCGACTGAAGTCGGTTGCTCTGAATTACGAATTACTGTCTTCGCAACGTTAGCGAGTCCTCGAGCGTCATTATCAATTACGAATTATGTTGACTAATGACTAATGACTAATGACTAATGACTAATGACTCTTTTCATAACTTTAAAATTACCCGATCACGCGTCATAATTTCGCCAATAATTTGCTCAGGCTGAGATGTCACCAACTCCCGCAACGATACAATCCCCGTTAAGCGCCTTTCCGCATCCATGACATAAAGATAATAAACAGTAAACCACAAACTTTTAAAAACCAACGTAAAAATCAGGGTTTCAGCCATTGTGAATCTGGAGTATTCACCATTCGTTTTAGAGGGATCTTAGAGCGATCGCTTAAAGGTAACTTGAGGTATCGTCTGAAATGCTCAACAAAACGTTGTTTTGTGATCTCGCTGGATTTAGCTGAAATGTTTGCTTGGTAAAGCTTCTAAAAAACTTTTTGGTTTACTGATAAATCATCTCACTGGCATTAGCTAAGGGACTTCCAAATAAAAAAATACCCAATAAATTTACGAAAAAGCTCTCTCTCCTCATTCCTCTGTGTTCTCTGTGTCTGGAGTGGTAGCCTGCGGCAAGCCCTCCGGCTTGGTGCAGTCGCTCATGGGGGAAACCCCCATGCGCTAAAGCGTCTCCCCTTGGGAGAAGACCGCGCTGCTTCACCGCTTTGCGTCTACGTTTATTTGGGTAATTTATTTCTTGGAAGTCCCTAAGTTGCGAATTCGCTCTAGGGCTTGAGATACTATAAAGTTTTCTTTCAGCGAAATTAACTCTAGCGTCATGATTCGCCCAGCAGTATCAGCTTCATAACCCAATAGTTGGGCTGTAGCTTGGCGTTCTGCTGGACTCAGTTGTTCTAGCAGACGATTAACGACTTTTGCAGGTAATTCATCAAATAACCTAGCTCGGTCATCTGACAACATTTGATCGACAATATCGCGGACTTCCTGGCTTTTAAGTTCCTCGATTAACCGCTCTTGAACACTGTAGTCGAGATATTCATAAACCTCGATAGCCTCATCCTTAGAAAGCAAGCGAAAAGCCAAAGCGTGCATCGCTTCTGGCAAACCCTCAATCGCCTCGGCAATATCCGCAGGCTGCACAGGTACGAGAATAGCTTTTGCTAGAGAGCAAGTCTCCTGTTTCTAGGAGCATTTGCAGCTGAGTCCGCACTAAATCTCGCAATTCCCTGCGTGAGACATTCTGGATGGTAGAGTTTAAATTGTTTGTCTCAGTCAAAGTCCACTTTTCTCAGCCAGTTTGAACAAGGTTGCTGCCCTTAGTCTAGGGGAAAGTGGGAATGTGCAGCGTTAAACTTGTGATTTTGTAAATTGAAAAGTTTTGTAAATAAATAAATAATCAGGGTTTCGGACGCTGATTATTCCTTGTTGTTCAGCGCACCCCATAGGGGATCTCGCTACGCAAAGCGTCTCTAAGAGTTGCTCTAGCAAAGCGATTCGCTCGACAGTCCACCGACAACAGGTTTACTCGAAAAGTAGGATAATCTCTTAATTCCAGCAGATTGTGTTCTCTAGCTTAAATACATGACTGGTGAGACTTTTGCAAAACTTTTCGCTTCACTGACTTGCTTGTTAGTACTATACAGCAGTTTTCTTTTGCATGAAGTACAAAGCTATGGGTTTTGAGACAGGAGGCAGAAGTTAGAAACTATTTATGTCTGATTTTAATTCTTGCATTTTATACCTTAGTTACTTCCAAACTGCTGTATATCTGCTGGGTCTTATAACAAAGATATGAATTGACACTCAAGATGAAGTATAGATAAATAATACTTTTTCAAATCTTTAAAGAGTAAAAAACTTCTTTATTCAATTTTCATATAATTAATAACTATGTAAAGACAAAACATAAAGGACATCCGCTATATTAGTAATTATTATTTAAAAATCATCAAAACTTTTATATTCCTTTAAAAAAGCATATATCAATGTGAATCTTTAAACAAAGTTCCATAAAGAAGATAGACATAACACCCTGATCTATTGTCAAATGGGAAATTGATTGATACTATAAGGGTACTTAAGGGTAATATGTGAAAATGTAACTTTAACTAATTAAGTATGTACCTGCCCCGATTGGGATTGCTTCACCTCAACTTCATGCACCTGCACATAAGTGAGATTAGAAGCTATCAAGAGAGGTGATTTATAATTTTTGATCAAATTCACCAAACTTAATTTATATTCATCAAAACTCAAAAATTTGTCGAAAGAAAACAAAGATTTCTAAGAGGTTGTTTGAAAAGTGGTTGGCTGTGATTTTAGGTACTTATTGATCCCCCCTAACCCCCCGATAAATTGGGGGGAACCGGAATCAAAGTCCCCCTTATTAAGGAGGATTTAGGGGGATCTAGAACGTTTCACTACCGAGAAGAGGACTTTTCAAACATCCTCTAAGGACTAATATGCCCTTAAGGTAATCTCTAGTATTTCTTGTTTACACATTTTTCTATATACCTGCTTTTAGGGAAGATAAAGCAAGGTATATCACTTCATACTGTTTGATTTTAAGGTTGATACAAATAAACAGCATAGATAGTAGTAAAGCAAATTAGCAAAGGAGTAGACAGAAAAAATGTATTAGTTAGTAATTCAGTGAAAAATATCAACATTAACAGACATGCTAATCAGCTAATTATTATTTGTCTGTTAATACCCCTCTTCGGCCACTCTCCGAAAAATTTTGCAATTTCTGAATTCTAGAGCTTTTGTATACGGAGCGATCGCTTTGCCCGCCGCAGGCATTGCAAGATTTTTTTCTAATAACAAATACAACAACCAAGTTTTTGTAACAGCATAGCTGGTATTGATTGACTGATAAAGCTTCTAGAGATTTACCTCTCGGATAGTGGCAGAACAGGGGTCTATTGACAGCCAAAATTATTACGAGTTTTTTTGAAAATATTCAATATAAAACCGAATTCTGGAACATTGATTGTGGAATTACTTTTAGCACTATTATGAGGCATATATCTCAATGACTGATTCAAAAAATCAACAGTTGTCAACATCTCCAAGTCCAATAATTAATGCTCAATCATCTCTACAAAGCATTGATCTGGCACAACCCAGTATTTCTGCTAGCGCCAGCTTGCTATCTCAAGGAGATGGACTCAAAGGCGAATACTACGACAACATCGACTTCACCAACTTGAAGCAAACTCGCACAGATCCGACAGTCAACTTTAACTGGGAGCGTAGTACTCCAGATCCATCCATTGATCCAGAGACCTTCTCAGTGCGTTGGACAGGTCAGGTAGAAGCCAAGTACAGCGAGAATTACAACTTCTACACCACTACTGATGATGGTGTGCGGTTGTGGGTCAACGATCAACTACTCATTGATAAGTTTGTCAATCAAGCGGCCAAAGAATACAGTGGGGCGATCGCACTGGTTGCAGGTCAAAAATACAATATTAAACTTGAGTATTACGAAAATAAATCCGATGCCGTTTCTCAACTGGCTTGGTCAAGTTCCTCCCAAACCAAGGAAATCATTCCCCAGTCCCAACTTTATAGTGTAGCTAGTAATGGCAACGGACTCAAAGCAGAGTACTACGACAACATCGACTTCACCAACTTAAAGCAAACTCGCATAGATCCGACAGTCAACTTTAACTGGGGTCGTAGTACTCCAGATCCATCCATTGATCCAGAGACCTTCTCAGTGCGTTGGACAGGTAAGGTAGAAGCCAAGTACAGCGAGAATTACAACTTCTATACCACTACTGATGATGGTGTGCGGTTGTGGGTCAACGATCAACTACTAATTGATAAGTTTGTCGATCAACCTGCCAGAGAATACAGTGGGGCGATCGCACTGGTTGCAGGTCAAAAATACGATATTAAACTTGAGTATTACGACAATTTGAGGAGTGCCGTTTCTCAACTGGCTTGGTCAAGTTCCTCCCAAACCAAGGAAATCATTCCCCAGTCCCAACTTTATAGTGTAGCTAGTAATGGCAACGGACTCAAAGGCGAATACTACGACAACATCGACTTCACCAACTTGAAGCAAACTCGCACAGATCCGACAGTCAACTTTAACTGGGAGCGTAGTACTCCAGATCCATCCATTGATCCAGAGACTTTCTCAGTGCGTTGGACAGGTCAGGTAGAAGCTAAGTACAGCGAGAATTACAACTTCTACACCACTACTGATGATGGTGTGCGGTTGTGGGTTAACGATCAACTACTCATTGATAAGTTTGTCGATCAACCTGCCAGAGAATACAGTGGCGCAATCGCACTGGTTGCAGGTCAAAAATACGATATTAAACTTGAGTATTACGACAATAAATTGGATGCCGTTTCTCAACTGGCTTGGTCAAGCTTTTCTCAAATCAAGGAAATCATTCCTCAATCCCAACTATATTCACCAGATATTCAGACCGCTATCACCTTAGGATCATCTTCCACGACTGTGAACGAAGGTGCTGGTAGTGTGACCATAACGTTGTTGAAAACTGGTGATTTAAGCAGCACATCTTCAATCAAGTATGCAACCATAGCTGGTACTGCCACAGCAGGAGTTGACTACGGAAGTGAAGGCACCGAAAGCGCTGGAACACTTATTTTTGCGCCAGGACAAAGCAGCAGAGAGATATCCATTCCGATCAATGACGATTCCTTAGCAGAAGCAGATGAAACCTTTAGTTTCGTTATTGATCAGGCAGGGGGGGCAACACTAGGACTCCAAAGAACTATCGGAATTACGATTCAAGATAACGATCGCTCAAGCCTCGATTTTACTCAGCCAGTAGTTAATGAGGGTGACGGTACTGCTACGGTGACAGTTACACGGGGTAACATTTCGGATGCTGCTAGCCTGGACTACATAACCGTGGATGGGACTGCTCAAGCTGGATCTGACTACCAGGCTGTATCTGGAACCTTAGCCTTTGCAGCCGGACAAGCCAGCAAGACCATTTCTATCGCCCTTAAGAATGACACCGTTGGAGAGGTAAATGAAATATTTACTTTGAAGTTTAGTAACGCAGTTGGAGTGCAGCTAAATACTCAAGAGACAACTATCACTATTATTGATGATGACAATGGTAACTTTGCTTTAGAGAGGGTAGCTTCTGGTTTGAATCAACCCACAGCTTTTGACTGGACATCTGACAGTAAGAGCATGTTCATTGCCCAGAAAAATGGGGTAGTGCGAGTATTGAACAACGGCACTTTATTATCAACACCATTTATCGATATTTCTAGCGAAGTTAATAATACGCGCGATCGCGGTCTTTTAGGCATTGCCGTACATCCAGATTTTGGCAAAGCCACAAATCCCAAAAACTACGTTTACCTGTTGTATACCTACGATCCACCAGAAACCAATCCAAACAACCCTAAAAACAATCCCAATAGCACATTAGACAATCCCGATCAGAATGGGAATCGGACTGCACGGCTAATTAGGGTAGAAGCTGATCCCAACACTAATTACACTACTGCTATTGCAGGCAGTGAAGTTGTGCTGCTGGGTACTAATGGCACTTGGGAGAATATTAGCCGCCCAGATGGAAATAGCACAAATGTCTCACTTGGCTACGCACCATCAGGAATTCTTAACAAAGATACTGGTAAACCGTTTACCAGCTTAGAGGATTATCTCAATAATCTTGATAAAGTCCAAAATCTCGAAAATTTTATAGCTAACGATAGTGAATCTCACTCAGTTGGTTCTGTGCGCTTTGGCACCGATGGTTCTCTGTTTGTGAGCTTAGGAGATGGCACTTCCTACAACGGAATAGATCCGCGATCAATTCGCGTCCAGGATGTCAATAATCTGTCCGGCAAGATGCTGCGGATTGATGCGATTACCGGTCAAGGCTTATCAAGTAATCCTTTTTACAACGGTGATCCTAATAGCAATAGTTCCAAAGTTTATAACTTAGGTTTGCGTAACCCCTTCCGTTTCACAATTGATAAAAACACCAATACCCCCGTAATTGGTGATGTTGGCTACTATCTTTACGAAGAGGTAAATATCGGAAAACCAGGAGCTAACTTTGGCTGGCCGTTCTATGAAGGTGGCCTTGATGCAAATGGCAATATCGTCAGCCTGAAACAGCGAAGCTATTCTAACCTAGATGCAGCAAAAGACTTCTATAGTAGTGGCACAACTGTTACAGCACCAGCTTACACTTACAAGCATACTGGTTCTAATTCGATTACTATGGGTGACTTTTACACAGGCAGTACTTTCCCCTCAATCTATCAAGGTGCCTTATTCGTTGGTGATTTCAGTTTAGGAACTATCGATGCTTTGACATTCGATAGTCAGGGCCAACTTGTCTCAGTTAAGCGGTTTACTTCCCAGGAAGACAGACCAAATTTAGGAGTGCCTGTACAAATCACCACTGGAAAGGATGGTAATCTGTACTACGCAAACTTGACCGGGGGTGAGATTGATCGCTTCCGACCTATTTAGATAACAATTATTAGTTATCAGTTTAGGACTTACGCATTGACAAGAAATAAAAAATATGCATTAAGGTTAAAAACCATATCTTTCGTAAGGGCACAGCATGGTCTATTTACGATCGCAGGATAATTAAGAAAAGCCTGAAAACTTCCTCAAGATAGGTAATGCACATCACGATGCATTTGTACAGTGCGTAAGTCCTACAGTTATCAGTGAACAGTCAGACAACTGTTCACTGATTTTGGTTAAGATAACTTTGTTAAAAATCCCAACAATTTTTTGGTATTTGATGTCAGGAGGGTTCGACGATAAGCATCAGCTGCTTTTTTAATAGCTTCGGCTTGAGTGGGATAAGGATGAATTACATTGCTTAACTTGCTCAAACCGATTTTATTCACCATTGCCGTAGTTACAACTGATATCATCTCACCCGCGTGACTGGCGACAATCGTTGCACCGATAATTTCATCAGACCCCTTTTTATGGTGGATTTTGAGAAATCCTGATTCTTCACCATCTGCGATCGCTCGGTCTACACTACTAAAAGGTATGTTGATGGTCGTCACCTCAATACCCAATTTCTGCGCCTCGTGTTCGTACAACCCTACATGGGCAATTTCTGGGTCAGTATAAGTTACCCACGGCATCACCAGACTACTGAGTTTCGAGCGTCCTATGCCAAAGGGAGAAAACAGCGTATTCTTAATCACAATCCGCGCCGCAGCATCAGCAGCATGGGTAAACTTCCAGTTCATGCAGATATCACCAGCTGCATAAATTTTGGAATTCGTCGTCTGGAGATAATCATTTACCTTCACACCTTGGCGCAAGTCATATTCTACACCCACTGCTTCTAAATTCAAACTTTCGACATTTGGCGATCGCCCCGCACCGACTAAAATTTCATCTACTGTCACCGAATCTCGATGACCATTGGAGGAAAAGTAAAGCCGTTTCCCCTCGGTAACAGTTACCACTTCTTCCAACTTGGAATTCAGCACCACCCGAATTCCTTCGCTAATCAAAACCTTTTGCAGAATTTTGGCAGCCTCAGCATCTTCTTTATTCAAAAGATGAGAACCGCTATGGAAAAGTACCACCTCAGAACCCAAACGCCGGAAAGCTTGCGCCAATTCGCAACCAATGGGGCCGCCACCAATCACCGCTAAACGTTCCGGTCGTTGAATCAGAGAAAAAACCGTCTCATTAGTTAGATAACCCGCCTTTTCAATTCCCGGAATCGACAATTGTGCAGCTCTTGTGCCTGTAGCAATTACAGCTTTTTTAAACCGGAGGGTTTTGTCGCCAACTTCCACGGTATTTTTAGTTGCAAATCGACCGCTACCCAAAAAGACATCTACACCCAAGTTTTGAAACCGCTCCGCCGAGTCGTTATGGCTGATACCAGCTCTTACCCGCCGCATCCTTGCCATGACTTTGGGAAAATCAACATCAATATTAGGTTGGGGAATATTAACTCCCAAGTTTTGAGCATCCCAGATTTCGCCAACAACGCGAGCAGACCGAATAATAGTTTTAGATGGTACACAACCAAGATTTAAGCAATCTCCACCCATGAGATGCTTTTCAATCAACGCCACTTTTAAACCCAAATCCAAACCCGCAGCACCCGCAGCCACCACTAATCCCGCCGTACCAGCACCAATTACTACCAAATCGTAAACATCGGCAGGTTGAGGATTAACCCAATTTGGCGGATGGACGTAAGACACCAACTTTTGGTTATACTCATCCATTGGGCGAACCGTAACTCTCTCTAAATCTGAATTGGTCATTGGCGAAACCTCTTTTAAGAATTGAAAATACTAAATTCACTTGAGCTAACTTTTCACTCTTATCTAGAAAACCTCATCCCCAACTCCTCTCCCCTTTTTAAGCTATGCATTAGTCACATCTTTCTTAATATTGCTGTAAATAAGTCAGGAAAAGGATTGTACAACAAGGTGATATGCAGAGACTTGACAAAACCAGAAGAATGTGAATAAGAAAAATTTTCTAGGCGATCGCTAACTACAAACTAGAGAATTTGAGTGGAGTAGTTTCTAGCTTGCGGGGGATCTAAAAGTGCCTAGAGTCACAGTGAAAAACTTTTCAAACAACCTCTCAGGTACAAATTACGGATTACGAATTAGAAAGTCACCACACTCCGAATTGATTCACCTTTGTGCATCAATTCAAAAGCATCATTAATTTGCTCAATGGGCATTACATGGGTAATCAAATCATCAATATTTATCTTACCTTCCATATACCAATCAACAATTTTCGGCACATCTGTACGTCCTCTAGCGCCACCGAATGCTGAACCTTTCCAAACGCGCCCAGTTACTAGTTGAAAAGGACGAGTACTGATTTCTTGTCCAGCACCAGCAACACCAATAATCACACTGACGCCCCAACCTTTATGGCAGCATTCTAATGCTTGACGCATAATTTTGACATGACCGATACATTCAAAACTGTAATCAGCGCCGCCTTTTGTTAAATCAACCAGATAGGGAACTAAATCACCCTCTACTTCCTGGGGATTGACAAAATGCGTCATGCCAAACTTTTGGCCTAAAGCGCGTTTGTTGGGATTAATATCCACCCCGACAATCATATTTGCCCCTACCATCCGTGCTGCTTGGATGACATTTAAACCAATACCACCCAAGCCGAAAACCACAACATTTGCTCCCGGTTCTACTTTGGCAGTATTGATGACTGCACCAACACCAGTAGTCACCCCACAGCCAATGTAACAAACCTTATCAAATGGCGCGTCTTCCCGAATTTTTGCCAAGGCGATTTCTGGCAGCACCGTATAGTTGGCAAAAGTGGATGTACCCATATAATGATGAATCATTTGCCCATCAATGCTAAAGCGACTAGTGCCATCGGGCATGACACCGCGTCCTTGAGTTAAGCGAATGGCTTGACAAAGATTAGTTTTGAAACTTAGACAATATTCGCACTGGCGGCATTCGGGAGTGTATAGGGGAATTACATGATCCCCTGGTTTGAGACTGGTGACACCAGCGCCTACCTCCACTACCACACCAGCGCCTTCATGCCCCAAAATTGCCGGAAACAAACCTTCGGGATCGTCACCAGATAGGGTAAAGGCGTCGGTATGGCAAACCCCGCTTGCTTTCACCTCAACTAACACTTCGCCAGCTTGTGGCCCCGATAGTTGAACGGTTTCAATTGTCAACGGCTTACCTGCGCTGTAAGCTACTGCTGCTTTAATTTGCAACTTCAGCCCTCCTATATAGTTTTGTCAATGGGCTTATTTGAGTTTATATCGGGGAGTGCTTTAAGAGCATGGGGCATTGATTATTCCTCTTGTCCCCAGGCTCCTCATAGCATTGAGGGCATGATACACTTTTGTATCACTTAATCGTATTCAGGACTGACGCAAAAATCGCCAAAAGCTTAATTTATCGAACCGCCTTCTGGTGCGTTGGCTTCCGCCAACGCGCAGCGTCTCGTTGGCGTAGCCTCTCGTAGAGAAGAGACAGGAAAAAGATGTACGATAGATAGCGCCACAAAGAGCGAGTCAGACGCTCAAGGATTCGCTACCGCTACGCTATCGAGCGTCGCAGTAGCCAAACATTTTATTTATGCTGTTACTGCAATATATATATAATAGTAATAGGTCGATGTTTGGGAGAAGTATAGATGAGACGGCAAGCCGTAAAGGTCAGGATATACCCCACTGATGAGCAGGTTAAAATACTTGCAGAACATTTTGGTTGTGCACGTTGGTGGTGGAATCATGGTTTGAATAAATGTATCGAAACCTATAAAGCAACTGGTAAAAGCTTGTCTCAGTCTGGTCTAAATTCTTTATTGCCAGCGCTCAAAAAAGATAAGGAGACTGAATGGTTGGGTGAATGTTATTCACAGATTTTGCAATCTGTGAGTCTTAATCTGAGCCGTGCGTATCAAAACTTTTTTGATGGTAAAGCAAAATATCCAAGATTCAAATCAAAGCATCATCGTCAATCAATTCAGTATCCGCAGAAAGTGAAGCAGGTTGATGAATGCTTGAAGTTCCCCGGTAAATTGAGTATAGTCAAAGCCAAAATACACCGACCTCTTGATGGAACTATCAAAACTGTCACTGTTAGTAAATGCCCATCGGGTAAGTACTATGCTTCTGTGTTGATGGAATATGAAAGCGAAGTAGCGTCTTTGACAGGAGAGGGTGAGCATCCAATATCAAATGCCAATGGCAAGGTTATTGGAATTGATTTGGGCATCAAAGATTTTGCAATTACTTATGATGGCAAGAAAGTTTCTAAGTATCCAAACCCCAAACACTTAGCCAAATATGAGAAGAAATTAGCCAAAAAACAAAGCATTGCTGCACGTAAAGTAAAAGGCAGTAATCGACGTAAAAAGATAAACAAAATTGTCGCTAGGGTATATGAACAAGTTAGCAATGTCCGCCAAGATTACTTACACAAACTGTCTAGAAAGATAGTTGATAACAACCAAGTGGTAGTAGTCGAGAACTTAAATGTCTTGGGCATGGTTCGTAACCACAAACTAGCAAAAGCAATTTCTGATATAGGATGGGGAACCTTCGTCAATTTCTTAGGTTACAAATTAGAACGTGACGGCGGGAAGTTGGTAGAAATAAATCGATGGTTCCCCAGTTCCAAACTTTGCTCTAATTGTCATTATCAAATATCGGAACTACCGCTAGATGTAAGGACTTGGATTTGCCCAAGTTGTGGGACTCATCATGATAGAGATGGCAATGCTGCAATAAATATTAGAGCAGAAGGTATCAGAATGCTGTCCTCCTCTGGAACGGGGGAGGCTAACGCCAATGGAGAGGAAGTAAGACCAATTCGAGGACGCAAGTCTAAGATGCGGCATTCCTCCGTGAAGTTGGAAGCCCCAGCCTCTAGCAATGCTTAGGTGGGGTAGTTCACAATATCATTCTCTAGCTAGATTGGTTAAAGGCGGCAACAGCTGTTTTGACAACGATGTAAACTGGATATCAGCAGCAATCCCCAAATAATTTGTCCACCCCTCGATTAATACACTTTGTCACAGCTTATGAACCCTGCCCTAACTCAAATTGGCGCTCAAATGTCCAACCTGACTGGCGTCAGAGCAATCATGAAGGATATTATCGAAACATTACGAGCGGGTGCAGGGCAGCAGTTTATTAATTTGAGTGCTGGTAATCCGTTGATTTTGCCAGAGGTAGAACAATTATGGCGGGATTGTACTGCACAGCTTTTGGCTAGCCCCGAATATGGTGAGGTAGTTTGTCGCTACGGCTCAAGTCAGGGCTATGCACCATTAGTTGAAGCGATCGCCAACGACTTCAACAAACGTTACGGGTTAAACTTAAGCGAACGCAATATCCTCATCACCCCCGGTAGTCAAACCCTCTACTTCTACGCTGTGAATAGCTTCGGTGGCTACACCCCTAGCGGCGAGTTAAAACAAATCGTTTTGCCCCTCAGCCCTGACTACACAGGTTACGGCGGCCTCTCCTTAGTTCCAAAAGCCTTAACTGCCTACAAACCGACTCTCGATATTGATGAAGCCGCCCACCGATTTAAATATCGCCCCGACTTCAGCCAACTGGAGATTACAGAAAATACGGGTTGTATCCTCTTCTCTCGCCCTTGTAATCCCACTGGTAATGTCCTCACTGAGGATGAGGTGAAAAAGATTGCTGCCCTAGCTGCACCTTACAATCTGCCCGTGTTAATTGACTCGGCTTATGCGCCTCCCTTCCCAGCATTGAACTTTACCGAAATGACACCAGTGTTTGGTGATAACATCCTCCACTGCATGAGTTTATCGAAAGCGGGATTACCAGGAGAAAGGGTTGGTATTGCCATTGGCGATGAAAAGTGGATTGAAGTGCTGGAGTGTTTCCAAGCAAATATTGGTCTCCATTCTTCACGTTACGGCCAAGCGATCGCAGCTCTTGCAATCAACTCTGGCGCTTTAGTGGAAATTTCTCACACTGTCATCCGTCCTTTTTACCAAAATAAGTTTACCGTTTTAGAAACCAGCCTAGAACAAGCGATGCCCAAGGATTTACCTTGGTTTCTCCATCGCGGTGAAGGAGCAATTTTTGCTTGGTTGTGGTTACAGGATTTACCCATCAGTGATTGGGAAGTTTACCAGCAACTTAAGCAAGTAGGTGTGATTATTGTCCCAGGAAGTAGCTTCTTCCCCGGTTTAGAGGAAGAATGGCCGCACAAGCATCAATGCTTCCGCATCAGCCTTACAGGTACGGATGAAGAGATAGCCACTGCTATGCAACGTTTAGCAAAAGTGGCTGAAGAAGCTTATAAAGGTGCGGCGGTAACTGCCTGATTAATCGCGTCTGTACAGGAGTTAGGAGTTATAAGAACGCTTTCCCCAATACCCAATGACAAATGACAAATGACAAATGACAAATGACAAATCAGATAATTGGCTAGAAATTGGTAAGATTGTTTCCCCTCAAGGATTGTCTGGAGAATTACGGGTTTATCCTGTATCAGACTTCCCCGAAAGGTTTGAGGTGCCGGGAAAACGTTGGTTGTTGCGTTCAGGTGACACAGAACCGCAACCAATCGAATTATTAACAGGACGTTATATCAGTAATAAAAACTTGTATGTGATCAAATTAGCTGGCGTAGAAAATTGCGATCAGGCGGAGGCGTTGCGCGGTTGTAAGTTAATGGTTCCAGCAAGCGATCGCCCCCAGTTAGGCGAAGATGAATATCATGTCCTCGATTTGATTGGCTTGGAAGTCTTCATGCAAGCATCTGGCGAACTCGTCGGTACAGTGGTAGATATCATCCCGGCTGGCAATGATTTGTTAGAAGTCAAGTTGCATGAATCATTTGCTACTGACAAAAAGCAAAAGACTGTTTTGATTCCATTTGTGGAAGCGATCGCACCAGTAGTAGACTTGATATCTAATCGCATTGAAATCACGCCACCGCCTGGGTTGTTGGAAATTAATAATTAGATCGTTAATTGATCTGCCTGTAGCTATTTTTGCTGTACTGGATACTTCAAGGGAAAGCAAAGCTTAAGGCATGAGAAAATTAGACTACACACTCTATCTATCAATCCAGGAAATGTGGCAATGCCAGAAAAACCAACAGCAACTATTCACAGGCAACTGCTAGAAATATTGTCCCAATTGCCCAAGTCTAGTCAAGAAGAAGTATTAGATTTTGCTATCTCTCTCCAGAAAAAAAAACTAACTCAGCATTGGGATGCTATTTCTGATGTCGATGCTGCTGCACTGAAAACTGAGTTTGCTAATGAAGATTTAGCTTTTGCAGAATCCGTTTTAACTGATTATCTCTCCCAGCTTCAGCAAGAGGACGCAATTTGATGCGAGGAGATGTTTATTTAGCTGATTTGAATCCGAGTAGAGGCTCAGAGCAAGCAGGTATCCGACCAGTTATCATTGTTCAGCGAGATCGACTAGCTCAGTTTACAACAACATCTGTAGTAGTTCCTTTAACCACTAATCTGCGACGCGCTATTATACCAGGTACAATTGTCATACCTTCAGGTGAAGGCGGTTTAACGCAAGAGTCAGTGGTACTTTCTTATCAAATAGTTGTTATCGATAGGCAGCGATTAATCCGAAAATTAGGAACTCTTTCTACTAATTATTTATTAATGCTAAAAGTGGCATTAGATTACACTTTACAACTAGATAATTATGACGAAGAAAATGCCGATTGATAGTATTAATCAATAGCTTTAGATGTAGCCCATAGTAGACATCACTTTCCATCCTGTGCCCAAAACCAAGGAATTTAGCCACAAAGGCTGAAAAAATTTATCATCGGTTAGATGGCCATCATCTGGAAAACAGGTACAATTGCTTACTGATGAATCCATCAAAATCCTTTTGTAATGGAGTGTCGAAATGACATTAGCAACGACTCCACAAACAAAGCCTTTAACAGATGAAGAATTACGTAAGATAAATGCCTACTGGCGTGCAGCTAACTATCTTTCGGTTGGGCAGATATATCTACTCGACAATCCGCTACTGAGAGAACCGCTAAAGCTGGAACACGTCAAACCCAGACTTTTAGGGCACTGGGGAACAACGCCAGGGCTGAACTTTATCTATGTTCACCTGAATCGGCTCATCAAAAAATATGATCTAAACACGATCTATATTGCTGGCCCTGGTCATGGAGGCCCAGGACTGGTAGCCAATACCTACCTAGAAGGCACTTACACCGAGTATTATCACAACATCTCCCAGGATGCTGAAGGAATCCAGAAACTCTTCAAGCAATTCTCTTTCCCCGGTGGTATTCCCAGCCACGTTGCACCGGAAACCCCTGGTTCGATCCACGAAGGCGGGGAACTAGGTTATGCCCTCGTCCACGCTTTCGGTGCTGCCTTTGATAACCCTGACTTGATCGTTGCTGCTGTTGTGGGTGACGGCGAAGCGGAAACAGGTGCTTTAGCAACTAGCTGGCATTCCAATAAGTTTCTTAACCCCGTGCATGATGGGGCTGTACTTCCGATCCTGCACCTGAATGGATATAAAATTGCTAACCCAACAGTACTGGCACGCATCAGCCATGAGGAATTAGAAAGCTTATTTGTAGGCTATGGCTACAAGCCATACTTCGTCGAAGGTGATGATCCCGCAGATGTCCACCAGCAGATGGCGGCGACTCTAGATATAGCGATCGCCGAAATTCAAAGCATCCAAAGAGAAGCCCGCGTACATGGTTTCAGCGAACGTCCCCAGTGGCCAATGATTGTCTTGAAAACCCCCAAAGGTTGGACAGGCCCCAAGGAAGTCGATGGCAAAAAAACAGAAGGTTCTTGGCGATCGCACCAAGTTCCCTTTGGCAACATAGCCAAACAGCCAGAACATCTGAAACTCCTAGAAGATTGGATGAAGAGTTACAAACCAGAAGAACTCTTCGACGCTAACGGCACACTGATTCCCGAACTAGCAGAACTGGCTCCCAAAGGTCATCGACGCATGGGTGACAATCCCCACGCTAACGGCGGTCTTTTGCTGCGCGACCTGAAGATGCCCGACTTTCAAAAGTATGCCGTAGATGTTCTCAAACCAGGGCAAGCGATCGCTGAAGCTACCCAAGTTGCAGGAAAATTCCTGCGGGATATCATGCAACTTAACCAAGAAAGCCGCAACTTCCGCATCGTTGGCCCTGATGAAACGGTATCAAATCGCTTAGGCGCTGTGCTAGAAGTCACAGACCGGGATTGGGCAGCACAGATCCTCCCAGAAGATGACCACCTTTCCCCCGACGGTCGGGTGATGGAAATTCTCAGCGAAACTAATTGTCAAGGATGGTTAGAAGGCTACCTCCTCACAGGACGCCACGGGTTTTTCTCTTGCTACGAGGCGTTTATCCACATCATTGACTCGATGTTCAATCAGCACGCCAAATGGCTGAAAACGACCAGACATATTCCCTGGCGTAAACCAATAGCTTCCCTCAATTATCTACTCACCTCCCACGTTTGGCGGCAAGACCACAACGGTTTCTCTCACCAAGACCCCGGTTTTATTGACCATGTAATCAACAAAAAAGCAGAAATCGTTCGCGTGTATTTGCCCCCCGATGCCAACACTCTGCTATCGGTAACTGACCATTGTTTAAGAAGCCGCAACTATGTCAACGTCATCGTTGCCGGAAAGCAACCAGCATTGCAATACCTAAATATGGATGCTGCTATCAAGCACTGCACCAAAGGCATCGGTATTTGGGAATGGGCAAGCAACGACCAAGGCGGCGATCCAGATGTAGTGATGGCTTGTGCTGGGGATATTCCCACCTTAGAAACTTTAGCGGCTGTGGACATTCTGCGCCAGCACTTCCCTGAGTTAAAGGTGCGGGTAGTGAACGTAGTCGATTTGATGACACTACAGCCAAAAAGCGAACATCCGCACGGTTTGAGCGAAAAAGACTTTGACACGATTTTCACCACCGATAAACACATTATCTTCGCCTTTCATGGCTATCCCTGGTTGATTCATCGCTTAACCTATCGCCACACTAACCACAATCAACTGCATGTGCGTGGTTACAAGGAAGAAGGAACTACCACTACCCCCTTTGATATGGTTGTGCTTAACGAGCTTGATCGCTTCCATCTAGTAATGGACGTAATTGATCGTGTACCAAAGCTAGGATATAGGGCAGCTTATGTCAAACAGCAGTTGCAAGATAAGCTGATCGAACACAAACATTACATTGAGAAGTACGGCGACGATATGCCGGAAATTCGTGATTGGAAGTGGCCCTATTAACTAATTACTAATTCGTAATTCGTAATTCGTAGTGAAGAATTCAATTACGAATTACGAATTATTTTAACCTCTTCTCTCTGTGTTCTCTGTGTCTCTGTGGTTGAAATAATTACTGTTTAACCGCAGAGGCAGAGAGAACGCTGAGAAAAACAATCTTATTTTACATTCCTAACTCAGGCGTAGGTTGGGTTGAGGAACGTAGACCCAAAGGGGCTTCCCGCAGGGTAACCCAACATTATCAAGCCTTTGTTGGGTAACGCTTATGCTCACCCCAACCTACTATTCTTCTTAACCCAAGCGTATTGGCTTATATGGGCCAATATACTTAGGTTAATGGAATTTATCTGTTAAGGTAGGCTGTTCTTGAGTAAGAGGAGAAGTTAAAATCTTGTGTATCCACCTCAAATACTCATTCATCCACCTCAGATACTCATTCATCCACCTCAGATACTCATTCATCCACCTCAAATACTCATTCATCCACCTCAAATACTCATTCATCCACCTCAGATACTCATTCATCCACCTCAGATACTCATTCATCCACCTCAAATACTCATTCATCCACCTCAGATACTCATTCATCCACCTCAAATACTCATTCATCCACCTCAGATACTCATTCATCCACCTCAGAACTCCTCACTCTTAATTCCTAACTCAGCACTCAGCAATTTTGGGTTGGTCGAGTACTAGTGAACCCTAAAAGCATTTGCATAAATTTTTAACCTTCCAGTGAAAAATACCTTAAGTTACTTAATGCATCAAACGCTACCCACTTTTATGGTTAGCGCTAAGATAGCTATGTATTTTTTGGAAGTATAAATATGGCTCAGACTTTTTATGTAAATCCAGTATCAGGCAAAGATACCAACCTTGGTAGCCAACAAGCCCCATTCAAAACTATTACGCAAGCCCTTAAGGTATCTACAGATAACACCAAGATTCAACTAGCAGAAGGTAATTACAATGCTGCTAGCGGTGAAGTCTTTCCGCTAACGGTTCCATCTGGCGTGACTGTGGTTGGTAATGAAACCAATAAAGGCAATGGTATTTTGATTGAAGGGAGTGGTAGCTACCTGAGCCGTACTTTTGCTGGTCAGAATGTAACATTTGTGCTACTGGATAAAGCCGAAGTGCGGGGGGTGACTGTAACAAATTTGGCTAGCCGTGGTAGTGGTGTTTGGATTGAATCAACTGCCCCTACTGTTGCTAATAGCACCTTCACAAAGTGTAAGCGGGAGGGAGTTTTTACTACAGGCGATGCTAATCCAGTTATTCTAGGTAATGTGTTTAGTGAGAATGCAGCCAATGGAATTGCGATCGCTAAAAATTCTAAAGGTCAAATTATAGATAATACCTGCTTAAAAACAGGTTTTGGCATTGCCATTAGTGATACTGCATCACCCACCCTTCGAGATAACAGAACTTACGAAAACCGTTCTGGAATTGTCATCTCTGGCAGCGCTCGTCCTGTATTGCGTAACAATGTCTGCGAAAATAACACTGACGATGGTATCACAGTAATCGGAACTGCCCTACCAGATATCGGCAGTGCCAATAACTTAGGAGGCAATACTTTACGCAATAACGGTAAATTTAATTTGCAAAATGCCAGTTCCAACAAGCTGGTTTCTGTGGGGAATAAAATAGATACGTCTAAAGTCACAGGAAACGTAGAGTTTGCAGATAGTTCGGTTCCAACACCGACACCTACTCCCACCCCAACACCCACGCCTACTCCCACCCCAACACCGACACCTACTCCCACTCCAATACCGACACCCACTCCCACTCCAACACCGACACCCACTCCCACCCCAATACCGACACCTACTCCCACCCCAACACCGACACCTACTCCCACTCCAACACCGACACCCACTCCCACGCCCACTATAGAATTAACGGATATTGCGAATCATTGGGCAGGTGGGTTTATTCGGGAATTAGTCAAATTGGGGATAGTTAATGGTTTTCCCGATCGCACATTTAAACCGGATGCTACGATGACACGGGCGCAATACGCTGCATTACTGGTAAAAGCTTTCAACCCACCGCCAAAGCGCCCCGTGATCAAATTCAAAGATGTACCAGCAGACTTCTGGGCATCCAAGGTAATTCAGCAGGCATATCAAGGTTCATTTCTCTCTGGTTTTCCTGACAATACCTTCGCCCCCAACAAAAATATCCAGCGCGTGCAAGTGATTGTCTCCCTGGTGAACGGATTGGGGTTATCTGCTGATGGTACAGCATCTATCAAAGCTTTTGATGACCAAGCAAAGATTCCTGAATATGCCAAGGATGAGGTAGTAAAAGCTATAGACAAGGGGATTATTGTCAATCACCCGAACGTCAAACAACTCAATCCTACCCGCGATGCTACACGCGCTGAGGTAACGGTGATGGTATACCAAGCCTTGGTAGACGCTGGTCGTGTAGCTGCGATTGACTCGCCTTATATTGTTACTTAATATCATGTTCGCATAATTAGTTATGATTTCCACAGTCGTTGCACCCCACCCCTTAATCCCCTCCCCGCAAGCGGGGAGGGGAGACGAAGCGTAGCTTTGGCGGGGTGGGGTTCTTCGGGTTTAACAAGTAATCAAGCGAACATGATATAATTGGTAAAATAATTTGTTTTGCAAAATTGCATGATTTCTGTAGGGGCAATTAATGAATTGCCCTTACAAAAAGGGTTCTAAATTAAGCAGAGCAAATTCATACTTAATTTCAAAAAGGTGGTTTTTAATTACTACTCGAACGGAGGCAAATTATTCGGGTCAATACCCTGAGATTGCAAATAAGCAATCAGTCGTTCTTTTTGCTGGCGTTCTTGTTCGGCGCGTTGACGTTCTTGTTCGGCGCGTTGGCGTTCTTGTTCAATCTGTTCCACAGCCCACGGTAATAAATTACCAGCTTGATCCCACCAGCGCAACCAATAGCCAGTGCGAGCTTCTTTTGTTCCTTGCCAAGTTCCCAAAAATAAGCCCATTACATCAATCCAATGACGACCATTTTCGTCAGGTTGCTTTAACTCATAACGTTTATTTTCCAGTTGATAATATTCTAATAAACCGCCATCTGGTTCAAAAATTATGTAGATGGGAATCTGCAAAATTTGCTCGTAGAAATACCATTTTCCTGGTGGATAAGTTCGCTTTACCGAATATTCTCCACCTTCAGTATCCGATAGAAATTCGATGGCGATCGCTGGAATATCTCCTTCTAAATTAGGTGTATAGCTTTTGCGATTACCCACAACTTGATTAACCGATGGTACATAAACCCAGTCAGGTGCTTTAGCAATAAATTGCCCGTTGACTGTCGCACAAAGACCAAAGTTGGAAGCTATCAACATTTGGGGTTGGATGAATCCACTGATTTCTAAGCTTTCACGCAAAGCACCAGCCAAAAGTGGCTGACCTGTATTCTCCACTGGTTCATCCTCTAGTTTAAAATCCTTGGGTAAGGCTTCCCAAGAGATTACCAGTTCAGTTTGGGATTTGGCTTCACTGAGTTGGGTTGCCATAAACACAGTATGAATTTATTTTTGATCTTATCGCTTCTAGGATGCTATGAAGGCGATACCAGTCTGTCGGTGATAAAGTGGCAAAATGTGCATCCTAATATTAAGTTTCTGGAAAAGCTCTCACTTGCCGACAATGGCGAAGTCGTAGATTGGGTTGACGTAAGGAAACCCAACATCCATTGCTTTGTACTCAATAGACCTCTTGCAAAAGTCCCTAACACCCCACCCCCAACCCCTCCCCGCAAGCGGGGAGGGGAGCGTTTGCGTCAGCAAATGCGGGGTGGGGTTCTTTATTTTTGATTTATGCAAGAGGTCTAATGATTGCGCCCTTACTCAAGTCGCCTGTGATTTGATTGTCGATCCCCTCAAGCAGCAACTCCCCGTTTCTCCTATTCCTTGGTAGCAAACCATTGTAGTGGCAAAAATTTCATAACATTTGTTACAGTTTTTAAAGTTTTTAATTCTGGTATATCTGGTTTTAATTGTTCTGCGATCGCTAATTTTTGTTCAGCTTGTGCAGGTTGAAAATTATACAAATAAACAACAGCTAAATAAAGCCATGCGTAAGGATTTTTAGCATCATATTTAGTTAATTCTATTAAATTTTGGATTAATTCTGGGGCTTGGCGCTGTAAAAGTTGTGATAAGACTAGAGTGTAACGCAAATTTAAGTTATTTGGCTCTGTTTGCAGATGATAATTAGCCGCAAATTCAATTTGTTTTAAATAATCTTGAGTAGGATCATATTGATTGAAACTATCTATCTGCACAAATATATTATTTAATTTACCCTGTTGTAACTCTTCTGCTAGTTGTGAAGTTCGGGTAACTAAATCTAAAGCTGGCGATTTTCCTACTGTTCCTACATTTGTCACATTTACAGTAATATCTGGAATATTTAAAGATGTGATTTTGTTGTTTCTTCTATCTAAATATGCTGCTGATAGTTGATATCTGCCTAGTGGTAGTGTTTTAGGAATAAATGTAGCTAAGGCTTCTTTTACTCGGAAACTTCCTTCCGGATGACATTTGATGCCACAGTATAAATTACCCAAGCCAATTGCATGATCGTGATACCAATATGATTGGCTATTTTGCCATTTTAATAGCAATATACCATTTTGCAAATCATCCCATGAACCTGTTATTTCATAGTTTACAGGGTTGTTTTTATCTAAAACTAATTGCTGAGAAATTGCAACTTTTTCTAGACTAATTACAGACTTACTATTACTTATTTTTTCAACAACTACATGAGGATTTTTGCAGTGATATAATCGCATTTTATCTCCATGAGGTAATATCCAATCGCCCTGTAATTTCAAATCAGTAGAAGATTCGACTAAAGATTTTAATTTCCGTTTTGTGTCTCCACTTTCTCCCGGTTCCTCCCGTTCATTATCTCTAGTGATATACCAACAAAAATATTGTAAATCTTCCTCTACCTGAGATAATTTGGTTGTTAATTTTCTGCCGTATACGCGAAAATCTGCTAATGTCCCAAAATAATCTAAAGTAAACTCATTTATCTGAGGTGTAGAAACGGGAATTACCCCTAAATTTGACCTTAAATATAAATTTGTTTCGTTGATTTTATTTATCAGTTTCTCCAGAGGATATTTTTTAGCATCATCATTAGGTAAATGTTTACCACCCCATGCTTGAATTAGGGGGAATGGAAACAAATTATTCAGTAAAACTATGCTACTTAATACTAAAGTGGCTAATCTCAGCCTATCAAAATATATATTTTCAATTAAGTTGAATAAATCCGCCAATATTAAACTAATTATAGGAAAGCATGGCAGAATAAATCTAATGTCTTTATTTGTGCCCAAAGAACAAATTATATAGCTACTTACTAAGGTAACTAATAACCAAATTCGAGCCGATTTATGAAGATTTACTAAAATTAAATTAGGAGAAAATCGATATTTAATCAGATAAACAAATAAAATGCCAATACTCACAGATAATATTGGTAACCCGACGTTTTCTGGGATAATCTGTGGATAGTATAACCATCCAGCAATAGTTGTGGGAGAAGGATCACCCTCACCTTTTCCGACTTGGTTAGCGTTTAATGCCGATGTAATAATTGTTAACCAATTTAAGCCATACCAAAAACTACAAATTAACCAAGCTATTACCAAAGATGAGCAAGTTTGAATTAGCTTGATGAATTTACGTTTTATAATAAAACTAATTAATGCCCAAATACTAGGAACTAAAATAAAAATAAACCCTGTAGGTTTAGTCAAAAGGATTAAACCTATTCCTACGCCCAATATGATAGTTAAAACCCATGAGAAAAACCCAATATAACTATCTTTCCAAATCGTCAGGATTGTGAAAGTTACTGTAACAATTGCTGTCAAACCATAATCTAATAAATAATCTGTCCGCATAATTCCCAAAATAGGAAATAACAGACAAAATATGCTGGCAGTTATGCTGATTTTTCGGTTTTTAAATAAAAAATTACCTAAATGATATACTGAAAGTATAATCATCGCAGTATATAATAAGTTGACCAAACTTGCTTGGTCATAACCACGTCCAAACAATATCAAAAATGGTACGGTGCAAATATATAGAAAAGGAGCGCGATAAGTTGGAGTTAATTGCCACAGAGATAACCACCAATTTCCTGAGAAAATATTAAAGTTTTGAAAAATTCTATAATGATGTAATGCTGTCGTTAAATGTGCGCTTTGATCATAGGCTGGAATCGATTCATCTAATAAAAACCAAGCTCTATCTATAACTAATGCTATCAGCCAAATTATTAAGAGGATGATATAGTCTTTTCGATGCTTATAATGGTCAAAATAATTCATATTTATTTGCTCACAAACAAAGTTTAACCAATTATATATCTGTCATGTATCGCCGTTTGATATCATGTTCGCATAATTAGTTATGATTTCCACAGTCATTGCACCCCACACGCCAGATGCTCCACTTGGGGAGACCCCAAGACCGCACTGGCTCCCCTTAATCCCCTCCCCGCAAGCGGGGAGGGGAGACGAAGCGTAGCTTTGGCGGGGTGGGGTTCTTCGGGTTTAATAAGTAATCAAGCGAACATGATATGACTAATACCAAAATAAATATAGGAATCGTATTTGATTGTTAATGCGTGGGCGGCCTTGTTAATGCGTCGGCTTGCATTGTTAATGCGTGGGCGGCCTTGTTAATGCGTCGGCTTGCATTGTTAATGCGTGGGCGGCCTTGTTAATGCGCCGGCTTGCATTGTTAATGCGTGGGCGGCCTTGTTAATGCGTGGGCGGCCTTGTTAATGCGTCGGCTTGCATTGCATTGTTAATGCATCTCAATGCAATGCCAATGCGTTCCCCTGCATTGGAAACGCTACGCTTTTACGCAAAACTGTACTAAGCAAAACTGGACTTATTAATTCTGACACTGACAACGGGAGCAACTTAGCAAGTCATTGGTCTAAATCTCCTGGTGCTAGGGATACCTTGATGTTTGAGATTAACTAACTCCCTGCAAAGCTTGGTTTAATGGTGTCTTACATATTTTGTCAGCCTAAATCTAAAGTTCTTGACGTGTCGGACGGATGATGATTTCATTCACATCAACATCACTGGGCTGCTCAATGGCATAGGCGATCGCCCGGGCAATAGCATCTGCATCAATGGCGATCGCATAAAGTTGATTAATTCCCTCTGCTGTGTCTTTATCGGTAATCGTGGTAGTCAGCTCAGTAGCAACGGCTCCTGGTGAGATATTAGTCGAACGGATTTCACCATTTGACTCTAATCGCAGCCCTTCAGAGATCGCTCGCACTGCGTACTTAGTAGCACAGTAAACCGCTGCTCCCGGAAACACCTTATGTCCAGCCACGGACGATAGGTTAATGACGTGACCAGACTTTTGCTGACGCATAATCGGCAACACGGCAGCAATTCCATAGAGAACGCCCTTGATGTTGACATCGATCATCTGATCCCATTCCTCCACCTTTACTTGGTCGAGCGGAGAGAGCGGCATCAAACCGGCATTATTGATTAGCACATCGATCCGGCTGTATGTACTCAAAGTTTCCTTCGCCAAGGTTTCCACCTGTACGCGATCTGCCACATCCGTCACTCGGTAGGTTGCAGTTCCTCCTGATTGGGCGATCGCTGCAACCAATTCTTTCAACCGATCTTCGCGGCGGGCGGCCAGCATCAGTTTCGCTCCACTAGCGGCAAGTCGCTTTGCGGTCGCCTCACCTAATCCACTGCTGGCTCCGGTGATGATTACCACTTTGTTTTGAATAAGAGACATATTGATTAATGCGGGTTATTGAGTATGGGTAATATCATGTCCGTTCAAATAACCGTCATTGCGACCGTTCGCGCAGCGTCTCCCTTAGGAGAAGGGAAGCAATCCCAAAAACGCAAGTCATATCATGTCCGACTTAATACTTATGTCATTGCGAGCGGAGCGTGGCAATCCCAAACCTTTGCGATTGCTTCATTTCACTTCGTTGCATTCGCAATGACATATCGTAAGTGATTTGCCGAACTTGATATCAATTGCGTCGTTTCACTTCGTTCCACTCGCAATGACATATTTTGGGTGATTTGCCGGACATCATATAATGAAACATTAGGTGATGTTTAAGCTGAACTCAGCATTATTCAACCATATAGCAATCCTGAATCATTCGTGAAAATCTCTCTTTATTCTCTCTGCGTCCAATACCGTTCGGATAAGCAGGGGAGGCAGGGGAGGCAGGGGAGGCTCTTGAGGAAAGAAGGTTATTGTTCAGCAATTCTTCTCTCAAGAACAGCTTCTCTTCTCCCCCTGCTCCCCCTGCCTGCCTCAACCAAAAAATTCCTTAACCGAACGGTATTGTCTCTGCGTCTCTCTTGCCTCTGCGGTAGCCTGCGGCAAGCCGATGCAGCGTCTACGTTATAAAAAATTATTTTTCACAAATCAAATAAGGGACTTCCAAATAAAAAAATATCCCAAAACTGACACAAAACCCTCTCTATTTCTCCTCTCTCTGTGTCGCGCCAGTTGCTTCAAGTCGGGGAACCCGCCCAACGCACTGGCTTCTCTGCGTCTCTGTGGTTCATTTATTGAGATAATTTATTTCTTGAAAATCCCTAAAAATTAAAAAAAGTGTCAAATCTGAATTCCTTTTTCCGGTCTGATTATTTAAAAGCGATCGCATGGTGGCGGATATGATCTTCAATAAAACTGGCGATGAAATAATAACTGTGGTCATAGCCTTCTTGGTAACGCAAGTTTAGCGGCTGGCTAACATCTGCACAAGCTTGCTCAAACACTTCAGGCATTAATTGTTCAGCTAAAAATTTATCAGCACTCCCTTGGTCAATGAAAATCGAACTGTGATATCCTACTTCCTTGACTAATTCACTAGCATCATAAGCACGCCAACTTTCTTGATTGTTGCCAAGATAACTACTGAAAGCCTTTTGACCCCAAGGACAACGCATAGGTGCAGTGATAGGTGCAAGAGCTGATACTGATTTGTAAAGTTCTGGGTTTCTCATTGCACAGACAAGCGCCCCATGTCCCCCCATCGAATGACCAAAAATACCTTGTTTTTCAGGTTGCGTGGGGAAGTTTGCAGTGATTAAAGCAGGTAATTCCTGGACGACATAACTATACATTTGATAGTTTTTACGCCACGGTTCTTCTGTAGAATCAACATAAAAGCCCGCACCTGTGCCAAAGTCCCAGTCATCATCCTCACCTGCAATGCCAGTATTACGCGGACTCGTATCTGGTGCAACCAATATCAAACCGTACTCAGCTGCAAAGCGCTGTACTCCCGCCTTAACCATAAAATTCTCTTCCGTGCAACTTAACCCAGAGAGGAAATAGAGAATCGGCACAGGTTTTTGAATTGCTTGTGGTGGTTGATAGACAGCAAAGCGCATTTCACCGTTACAGGTTGAGGAAAAATGACTGTAAAAACCGAGTTTGCCACCAAAGCTTTTATATTCGGAAAGGAGGTTGAGGTTAGACATTGGTTGTATTTTCAATCCTTGAGCGATCGCCAGAGAAAGATTATTTTACCGTGAACTACCTGGTAATTAGCACGCTATAGCGAGCGCACAATATGCCGCAGTTGCGATTGCTTTGAGAACCGAAACCAAATTGCGATCGTTGCTTGGCGCTTCATCCCCTCTGCACTCGCTATGCCAACAGGATAACGAAACCAACACACAATTAAGCGGCTAGTAGGTTCATAAGCCAACAGCCATGTTTTTTCGTATAGCACCAAATCACTAATCCAAGGTGGATCTATGTTTTCCTCTTCAGCAACTCTAGCGATGAAATTAGCAAAAGCGATCGCATCTTCTTTGTGTTTTTTGATTCCTTTTGGTAAATGGGTTTGAGCATATCGCCAAAATAAGGCAGTAAAATTTTTACCCAACGCCCGTGCAGTGCGTGGAAGTAGTTCGCGTACTTCTCCCAACCGTTTCCACTTCAAAGAATTCGCAAAGATATTTACCTCTTTTGCTGAAAGTTGAGCTAACTTTTGTGCTTCATCGCAACTCAGCCCCAACTCTGCGCCAACGGTTTCTGGGTTAGCAAAGAAACGCTCTCTCAAATCGGTATTGGTGTAAAGTTGGGCTAAAACTTCCTGGGTTTGTGCTAACCCCATCTGCCATAACTCCTGTTAATCTCCCGTGCTTTTTGCAGTTCTTTTGTCAATTCTGCAAAGGGTGGCAAGTTTTCATCCCGTTCTAGGATAATCCCTTTAACTGGAACACGGGCAACAACTTCCTCCATCAGTTGCCATACTTCCAGTGGTGTAGACTGCGAATGGCTGTCAATTAATACACCATCATGCCAATGTCCACCAACAAAATGTAATTGTACGATGCGATCGCACGGTAATTGTTGCAAAAACTCATGGATATCATAGCCGTAGTTCACAGCATTAGTGTGGAGATTCGTTACATCTAATAACAGTCCACAATCAGAACGTTCTACCACCTCGGCTAGAAACTGGGCTTCAGTCATTTCTGCACCTGGAAGCTTTACCATGTAAGTGATATTTTCCAGAATCAGTGGTACATCAATCCAGCGACGCAATAAAGCAATGTTGCGACAAAGTACTTCCACAGCTTCTTGAGTATAAGGTAGCGGGGACAAATGCCCGATATCAACTCCACCCGCTTTTGTAAAGCAGATATGCTCACTCCACCAAGGCGGGTTAAGTTGCTTAATTAATGCTGCAAGTTTGCGTAAATAATCTGTATCTAAGCCTTCAGCACTGCCTAACGAAAGATTAATCGCGTGGGGAATTATCGGGAAATGAGCAGCAAGCAGTTCTAACTCCTGCTGTTTTTGCCAAGATGCATCTAAATAGTGTTCAGCAACAATTTCCAAAAAGTCAACCTGCTGACGGTTGAGAAACAGATCACTTTTAAACGGTTGTCGAAAACCCAACCCCACGCCTAAACTAGGGAGATGAGAAAGCATTGCTCTTAACCTCCTCCACAACCACCACCGCAACCACCACCGCATGAGGAGCTACTGCATGAGGAGCCACTGTCAGAACTACTACTGCATGAGGAGCCACTGTCAGAACTACTATTGCATGAGGAGCTACAGCCAGAACTAGTACTGCATGAGGAGCTAGTGTCAGAACTACTACTACGAGAACTACTACTGTATGAGGGGCTACCGCATGAAAAGCTACCGCATAAGCTACTAGACGAACTCTCTACTGTAGTAACTCTTCTAGAAAATGTAGGCGGAAAAAACGCTTTGTAGTAAGAGTCATAAGAGGTTCCAGCCAGCGCCTCAACGCCAAATAGTGCCACCAGTAAGTTGTAGTCAAATACAGAAGGGATGTCATACTTTGCCTTCTGCTGCAATCGGGTAAATGTTTCTTGAAGTTGTTGCAGATACATTTTTCCTCGATGACTGAGATGTGTACGTCTACTGACAAACCACAGCAAAAAGATAATCGATAATACACCAATTGTGATTAATAAACCTGCGTTATAGCGCCCCTTACCCAAGGCGATGAGCAGCTTATAGCTCCCCAAGCTGAAAATAATCATCGCCCCAATCAAGCCAACTTGGATATTCCGTTCTTGCCACTCGGAAGCATACAACAATTGCTCATTTTGTAGTTTTTCTTCATAGGCATTGCTGTATGACTGGATACTCTCGGTTGCCAACCAAACAGATGTTTGAGCAGTGGAAGAAGAAGAGAATTTATCAAATACCTCACGTTCTATAGGCTGTAGCTGAGATACATCAGGATGATTTGGTACTTGGCTGATGGATTGTTCACTGACTTGCAAATAATCCCGAACAATCAAGTCAAATAACGCTACATTGGCGATTCCTGTTTCTTGGGAACGCAAATAAGCGATTTCGTAGGGATCTGGTTCAGCAGGAATTAACGGCAGAGGCTGGTTTTTGGTTGGATCTTGCACTAGCTCCCGGCAAACTACCAAAGTTATCCCAATGACAAAGCAATAAAACAGTAAAAAATCTGGCCCATACATATCTGCAATTTGATTATGCAGTAATGCATTCATTGGCTTTACTCCTTTTTAGGGAATTACTGAAAGTAAGAGAAATTAAATGACTCAATGTTTGCAGCGTTTTTTAGAACATTTGGCTTTCTCAGGTTTGTCATTTACTTTACCACAAGATTGTAGCACACCCTAAAATTTATGCTTCGTCAGTCCCCCAACTTAACTCTCTGAATCAACCCTGCGACTAGGTAACTTAGTCCCGCACCTTTTACAAAACCCAGCATCTACATCATGGAAAGCCAAACCACAACCTGAACAAGCTGTTTCTACCTGATTAGCAGTTTTCACAACTCGCTTAATTAAATCTCCCACTTGCCAAGGAATCAGCGCAATTCCTGTAAAAATCATCAGGACTGTTAGCAAGCGCCCTAATTCCGAAATTGGAATAACATCGCCAAATCCTACAGTTGTCATTGTGACAACAGAGAAATAGAATGCATCCAAAAACGTACCATAATTTTGAGGATTAACCGGATGCTCGACTTGATAAATTAACCCAGAATAAATAAAAACAATTGCAAATAATGTAAATAAGATCCGCGCAAAAATCATTCCATCTTCGGTGCTGATACTGGCGAATAAAAATTTCCTATCGATAAATCTGATTAATCGTAAAATCCGAAACCATCGCAATAAGCGGATAAAGCTAATATCCACCATTCCTAAAAAGAAAGGCAAAATCGCCATTAAGTCAATAATCGAATAAAAGCTAAAAATATACTTAATTTTGTTTTCCGCACTCCACAGACGAAGTGAATATTCCACCGCGAAGATAATGACGATCGCAGTATCGGCTACATTCAACTGAAACCGCACAGAATCAGGAATATTATAAGTTTCTGCCACAAAAATTCCTGATGATACTAGCACCATAGCGGCAAGCGTTAAATTAATCGCTTTACCTAATGGTGTTTCCAAGTCTTTTAAGTAGAATTCTGTTTCTTGTCTGCTCAGTAACATATTCGACCATTAACTAATTTTAATTCCAGGGCTATTTCATTCTCATCTAGCCCGCCTCAGAATGAATTCTGAGTCTAATAGCGAAAGTCATCTAAAGATGACTGAGAAAAGGTTATAGTCCGTTTTAACGGACTTTAGCTAAAAGCCAAAGAACTTTAGTTCTGGGCGGTTTATGTATAGAATGAAATAGCCCTATCTTAATTCCCATTTATAGCATTAGAAATACGATATTATTAATCATTATCCTTATGTTAACCCCAGCTTATATGAACCCAGAATATTTTATGCGTTTAGCATTGGCAGAAGCAAAAGAAGGAGATGCGCCTTATGGTGCTGTGATTGTTAAAGAAAACGAAGTCGTTGCCGTAGCTCATAACACTGTTAACAGAGACAACGATCCATCAGCCCATGCGGAAATTAACGTTATTCGTAGTTTAACAGCTAAACTTAAAAACCCTTCTTTAGAAGGTTATAGCATATATACGACTGGCGAACCTTGTCCCATGTGTGCAACTGCTTGTGTTTGGAGCGGTGTATCAGAAATTGTATATGGTGCTTCAATTCAAGATTTAATCTCAGTAAATCAATCACAAATTAATATATCTTGCGAAGAAGTGATCGCTAAGTCATTTAGAAATATCAAGCTCACAAAAGACGTTTAAAAAAATGAATGTTTAGAATTATTTAAATAAGCTATAAAAAATCTAACTTTTTCAGATGTAGGGTGTGTTACGGCTTCCGTAACGCACCGATAATCCCAAAATTGTGTTGTACTTTCAGCGATAATATACCCTAAAGCTAATCTAGACGTTAAAATTACGAATTACGAATTACGTTAGCGTAGCGGGGCGAAGCCCATTACGAATTATTTAACTTGGTTCATTCAAATAAGATAAATAGGTATTTGCCCAAATTGCAGCTTGAGTGCGATCGCGCAGATTTAATCTGTTTAAAATATTCGTAACATGATTTTTTACAGTCCCCTCAGAAATGTAGAGTTCCTGAGCAATTTCTCGGTTACTAGCGCCTGTAGCTATTAACCGCAAAACCTCTTTTTCTCTAGGAGTGAGTTCAGCTAAAGTAGACGGTACAGGCGGTGATTGGGTTGGTGTACCATTAGAAAACTGAGTTAACAGCTTTTTAACTATACCTGGGCCTAATTGAGTATATCCTTTATAAACGGCACGAATAGCAACAGCTAATTCTTCTGAGGGTGTATCTTTCAATAAATAACCCATTGCCCCATTTTGCAACGCTGCTGATACATATTCATCATCATCAAAAGTCGTCAGTACTAAAATTTTAGTTTTGGCAAAGCGTTTTTGAATTTCTCGCGTGGCTGCAACTCCATCCATAATGGGCATTCTGATATCCAGCAATACTACATCTGGCTGAAATTCAGCAACTAAATTAATCGCCTGTTCACCGTTTTCTGCTTCTCCTACTATCTCTAAATCTGGTTCTAATTCTAATAACGCTCTTAATCCTTGACGAATTAAACCTTGGTCATCTACTAGCAGCACTTTAATCATTATGTCAACCTCGTTAAGGGAATATTAACTGTAATTTTGCAACCAGAACCAGGAGCGCTATTAATATTAAACTCACCTCCAAGTGCTAAAGTGCGATCGCGCATACTATGAAGTCCAAAACCTGTAGTATTTTGCCCTAAATCAAAACCTCTACCATTATCTTGAATTATCAATCGCAAATTGCCTCTAGTCGTATTGAGTTCCAGTTTAACCTCTGTGGCGTAAGCATATTTAGATATATTTGTCAAAGATTCTTGAGTAATGCGGTAAATAGCGGTGTTGATTTCAGGTGGTAGAGGATATTGCAGGTTGATTTGATAAATTGGTAAAATACCATTTGAGCGATGGAAATTTTCTGAAAGACTTGCGATCGCACGTTCTAAAGATTGTTCTTGTAAAGGATTTGAACGCATAGTAGAAACAGATTGGCGGACATCTTTTAGTGCTTTTGAGCCTAATTCCTTTGCTGTTGCTAGAAATGTTTCAGCTTTACCTGGGTTAGATTGCCATAGTTTTAAAGCGGTTTCTAATTGCAGATTTAAAGCAGTTAGAGAATGCCCTAATGAATCATGAATTTCACGAGCAATACGGTTGCGTTCTTCTAAAGTAGCTTGGTTTTCAATTTGCATAGCATATTGGCGCAGTTTTTCATTAGCGATCGCTAGCTTTTCTCGACTTTGCCGTTCAGACAATACTGCATTCATCATCAACAACACAAAAACCAAACTTAAGCCAAATACCAACGACGAATTCAAAATCAAAAATCGATATCGCTCTTGTGCCTGTGGCGATGCTTGAAAATTGAACAATTGATATTTTAGTTGTGTAGTAACTAAAAATAAGGCAAATGACAAAGTTGTGACGAACAAACGTCCATTTAACTGAAAAATAAGACAACTACGAGTAACTAAAATTATGTAGAGAAAGGGAAACAGCCGAGCAAATCTCTCTCCAAAAAGTCCAACTATTAAAATTAATAAAATTTCAATAACTGTGTAGATTACCTTATTTGTCTGGTTATTCCTGGGTAATCTTAAGCCCATTGCTGCAAAAATAATCAGACTATAAATTGATAGTTCTGGCAATATGCTACAAACTGACAAGTCTGGAAATGCACCACAAATTGATAGTTCTGGAGGCTTAGGACGAAAACGCCGTAACGGAGGTGGTATAAAGGCTGTCAATGCAGTGATCGCCAGTAATGTCCACTCCAGATAAAGCAGAGACGGAAAAGGATGTTTCTTAATTTGAATTAGACCATTCATCAGCCGCTTCGCTCCAGTTATAAATGAGTTAGGAGTTAGGAGTTAGGAGTTAGGAGTTAGGAGTTAGTAGTTTTGGATATTTTAGCGATACTTTCCGCCATTTGAAATTTTCGCTTAGTGAAGAGTTAAGAGTAAATGTAGTGTGTAAAAAGATTATGTAATAAGCTAAAAAAACATTTATAAATTAATCATAATCAAAAAAAATATTATTCCTAACTTCTAACTCCTAACTCCTAACTCCTAACTCCTAACTCCTAACTATTTATTGTCAATCATCTTTGTCCAAATTCAATCATGACTAAAGTCATGGGTAAAACCATGACTTTCTCCTCATGTGATTACTAAAGATAAGTTCTTATGATAGTGGCATCCAACCAGGAAAAACCCACCACACAAGTAATGAAACTCAAAGCATTATCGCTAGTCGCTGGAGCGATCGCTCTAACTTTAACTGCTACCTCTTTTGCTGTTGATGCCCAAACAGCCTCTCCTTCACCCGTGTTACTTGCACAAACTCCACAAAAAGAAAGGGGCCCTTGGAAAGAATTGGGTCTAACAGATGCCCAAAAAAACCAAATTCAGGCAATTAAGCGCGATAGCCGCACCAAAATGGAGGCTGTTTTGACCCCAGAACAAAAAGCCAAGTTAGAGGCGGCGAAACAAGCACGTCAGGCTCAACGGCAAGCTGGTCAACGTCGAGGAAAGGGTGGTTATGCTGACTTAAATCTGAGTGAAACACAGAAAACCCAAATGCGACAAATCCGGGAGTCTGAAAAACAACAGATTCAAGCAGTCTTGACCCCCGAACAGCGCCAAAAATTAGAGCAATTCCGTCAAAATGCTCCTTCGCGCCCTCAACAAGGCAATCCCCAATAATAATTTTTCAAAAAATAGCTAACTTGACTAATGTCTAAGCATTGTTTTCCATAGTCAAAAATTAATAGACTTCTTGCAGAAGATGCGGAAAGGGGATGAAATTTTTCCCCTTTCCCTTTCCCTATTTATTCCCATGCCCCATTTAGTAGACTTTCAAGCTAGTTATGAGTTATGAGTTAATTCAAAACTCCTAGCTTGATTAAGATGTCTAAAGAATTCGCAATTGGTAGTAAAGTCCGGGTTGTGGCACTACCGCCCTACGTCAAAACTGCTGAACCCATGCCCATGCTGCGCCCGCCCGATGTAATTCACATTGGCGAAGAGGGTATAGTCATTGACCGCAGACCTGGTGGATATTGGGGTATTCGCTTTACTAGGGGAGCCTTTCTCTTAGATAGCCAATACATCGAAAGCACTGATACCCCACCCGAATCTCATTTAGAGTGAGATTAACAGCAACCAAGAATTGTAAACTTGTGTAAAGTTGTAATTCTGGTTTGCACCATGATTTCCCGCCGCACTTTTTTAAGCATATTATTTGCCAGCTGTATTTCTTTTATCAGCTGGCTGAATTTTACCCCTGCTGCTGATGCTCTTGGTGGTAAACTTCCTGCAATTAATCAACCCGCACCAGAGTTTACTTTGCCAACCAATACAGGTAATGGCAAAATTTCCCTCTCTGACTTGCGCGGTAAGTGGCTAGTTCTCTACTTTTATCCTAAAGACTTCACCTCTGGTTGTACTATAGAGGCTCGCCGTTTTCAGCAAGACTTACCCCAATACCTCGAAAAAAATGCTCAGATTATTGGCGTAAGTGCTGATGATATTGATTCTCACGCCGAATTTTGTGATTCAGAGGGACTAAAATTCCCTCTGTTGGCTGACACTGATGGTTCAGTGAGTAAAGCTTACGGTTCGTGGCTTGGCTTCTTATCTATGCGTCACAGTTTTATCATCGATCCTCAGGGCGTCTTGCGCGAGACTTTTGTCAAAGTCAACCCAAACATTCATAGTTCAGAAGTGCTGGCACGATTAGAAAAATTACAGTCCGCAGCTTCTTAGACCTCAATGAAGAGGCCTACAGTGTACACACAAGTCGAAAAATCCTCTAACCACATTTTTGTCAGAGTGAAACTGTCACACTCACCGACATCCCGCCCAGAACTGAAGTTCAGGGCTGATAGCGAAAGTCCACTTAAGTGGACTTCAGCTATGAGACTCGGAATTCATTCCGAGGCGGAATAGAAACGCAGCGCGAGATTTATTAATAAAGATACGCGGCAAGACTTGTGTGTACACCGTAGATGAAGAGACAGGGGGACAAGGGGAAAGACTTGTTACAAGTTCTCACTCAAGTTACCTTGTCACCTTGTCTCCCCTGCCCCCTTGCCTACAAGTTACTCAAGGCCCTTGTTATCTGCATTCATCTTTACCGCACAATAAACCCATATTTTCTGAGTACAGTCTTAGCTTGACTGCCAGATAAAAACTGAACAAATTGTTTGGCAGCAGAAATATTTTTACTACCTTTAATTATTGCCACTGGATAGACAATCGGTGAGTGAAGCTTTTCCTCAGCAGTGATTACGACTTTTACCTTGTTGGAAGTTTTGGCATCAGTGGCATAAACTATGCCCGCTTGGGCATTACCACTTTCTACTGCTGCCAAAACTTGACGCACATTGTTACCCAAGACAAATTTAGACTTAACCTGATCATAAAGTTTCAAATTGTTTAAGACTTCCTCTGCATATTGCCCTGCGGGTACACTTCTGGGTTCACCGATCGCTATTTTCTTAATCTTGCTATCTGTTAAATTGTTGAAACTAGTGATGCCAACAACATCTTGAGCCACAATCAAGACTAGACGGTTATTTGCCAGGTTAGTACGGCTACCTGATAGCAACAATCCTTTTGTTTCTAAGGCATCCACTTGCTTTGTGGCAGCAGAAATAAAGATATCGGCTGGCGCACCTTGCTCAATCTGTTGCTGCAAAGCACCAGAAGCCCCAAAGTTATAACTAATGTTGATATTTGATTTACTTTGTTGGTATAGAATCTTAATGTCTTGTAGCGCATCTCTTAAGCTGGAGGCTGCGGACACTACTATGCTGGTGTTTGACTGTGCTATTACAGGAGAAGGAGTAACCAATGGTAAACCAATTGCCAGGAGCAAGCCTGCAACTGCTATACCCAGAAAGCCAAGAATTTGTCTTCTTTTCATAGAAAAGGTGCAATATAGGTTTTTCCGAAAATTGATGCTAGGTAAAATCCTACCAATAATACCAACATCTAACCAACTTTATCGGTAAAATGCCTAAAAAATAACAAGGGCTAGCAATTAGCTAAATATTTGCTAACAACCACTTATATATGCTTATATGCTCATGAATGATCCTATAGTGGGTAAGTTTTCTATCTTACAGTTAAAAACTTCTGAAATATCACGGTAAGCTAGTTGGAATTACAACTGATTGTGTCAATAAATTGTCAAATTAGCTGCTCAGTTTTTCGGGGTGAAATTTGCGATGACTGTGAATCTGAAGTCTTTAGAAAACCCAACCCATATAGCGGCCGATTCAAAAACCGCTCCTACCACTAAGAGAACCAGCTACGTTCCCTCGCAACATCGACGTATCCTTTGCATCTTCCCTAAGTACAGCCGCTCCTTTGGTACTTTTCATCACGCCTACCCACTCATGGGTAATGTCCGGGCTTTTATGCCACCCCAAGGTATTTTAATTGTGGCTGCCTACTTACCTAAAGAATGGGAAGTGCGGTTTATTGATGAGAATGTAAAATCAGCAACTAGGGCTGATTACCAATGGTGTGATGTGGTGATTGTGAGTGGAATGCATATCCAAAAACCACAGATTAATCAAATTAATGAACTTGCCCATCGAGCGGGTAAAATTACAGTTGTCGGTGGCCCCTCGGTATCTGGGTGTCCAGAATATTATCCTGAATTTGATATTTTACATTTGGGTGAATTGGGGGATGCAAGCGATCGCATGATCGAGTATCTAGACCAAAACCTGGAACGTCCCCAAGCGCAAATTCGCTTTGAAACCAAGGAACGTTTACCCTTAACAGAGTTTCCCACTCCAGCTTATCATTTGCTGAATATCAATGATTATTTTCTGGCAAATGTGCAGTTTTCTAGTGGTTGCCCTTATCGCTGTGAGTTTTGTGATATTCCAGAACTCTATGGCAACAGTCCCCGGATGAAAACACCAGAGCAAGTGGTCGCGGAGTTAGATGCAATGCGACAATCTGGCAATCTGGGGGCAGTGTATTTTGTTGATGATAACTTTGTTGGCGATCGCCGCGCCGCTATGAAGTTGCTTCCTCATCTGATTGACTGGCAAAAACGCAATGGCTACCCCATCCAGTTTGCCTGTGAAGCAACGCTCAACTTAGCTCAAAGTCCAAAACTGCTGGAAATGATGCGCGAAGCCTATTTTTGCACAATCTTTTGCGGTATCGAAACACCAGAACCAAATGCTCTCCACGCCATTTCCAAAGACCAAAATCTGAGTATGCCAATCTTAAAAGCAATTCAGGTTTTAAATAGCTATGGCATGGAAGTAGTATCAGGAATCATCATCGGGTTAGATACAGATACACCAGAAACCGCAGATCGAATTATCGAATTTATTCGGGCATCCCAAATTCCCATGTTGACAATTAATTTACTTCATGCATTACCGAGAACTCCTTTATGGCGGAGGTTAGAAGCAGAAGGACGACTTGTCTTTGATGAAAGCCGCGAATCAAATGTTGAGTTTTTGATGCCCTATGAGCAAGTTCTTGAAATGTGGCGGCGCTGTATCACAACTGCTTATGAGCCAGAATTTTTATATCAACGGTTTGCCTACAACATGGAACACACCTATCCAAACCGCATCGAAGTACCTAACAGCCCAGCTCGCACCTCTGGGGCTAATATTCGCAAAGGTTTAACTTATTTAGCCAATATTTTGCTGCGAGTAGGCATATTTAGTAACTATCGTCAAACTTTTTGGAAAATGGCCAAGCCAGCATTAAAAGCAGGTGATATTGAAAACTTGATTCACGTTGGAATTGTCGGACATCATTTGATTAAGTTTGCCCAAGATTGTGCCAAAAACGAAGAATCGGCTTCGTTTTATTCCCAAAAAATCCTGACTAAAGTTCGTAGTTAATAAGCTAAAAGTTTTTTAACGATAAATTATTCGTAATTCGTAATATTCCCTCGTTCCCGTATTTCACATGGAAACGAGGAATCCCCAATAAATTACGAATTATATCATGTCCGCTTGATTACTTATTAAACCCCAAGAACCCCACCCCTTAATCCCCTCCCCGCTTGCTCTTAGGGGAGACAAAGCGTAGCTTTGGCGGGGTGGGGTGGAATGACTGTGGGAATCATAACTAATTATGCGGACATGATATTACGAATTACGTTAGCGCAGCGTTAGCGACGTAGGAGCGTCATTACGAATTATTTTAACAGGGCATCAAAGCATCGAATCTCCCCAGTACTGCCATATCTTCTGCATCTAACTCCGCCGGAATACCACTGCGAATCAATTCCGAAAAGTCTTCATTGGGAACCATAACAGTCAATGTATACAAGCGAGTAGAACCAGTATTTTTAATCAAATGAGTACCAGTGGGAGGCACTAATAAACTGTCTCCAGCTTTGATTGTGGCACTCTTGCCGTCACAGATGGCGATCCCTTCGCCTTTGAGGACGAAAAACATTTCCACCGCCCACTGATGGCGATTTGGGGGTGTTTGTCCACCAACATCAAAAATTTCTATGCAGCAAGTCAAGGAAGTATTAGCATTTGTCGAATCGAAGATAATTGCTAATCGATTCGAGGCGTCGGGGCTGATGCGATATACTTGGTAATCTTTGCTAGATTTGATAACCGGAATTACACAACGAGTAGCGTACATTTATTTATCCCCTCTGAAGTTACCGATGGGCATGAAAATTCCTAAAATCCAAGTCCTGAATATTGATTGAGTCGTTAGTTGTATCTCTAAATCACAAAACCGCTAATTACTCCAAACTCCTAACTCCTAACTCCTAACTCCTAACTCCTAACTCCTGACTCCAAACTCCAAACTCCAAACTCCAAACTCCAAACTCCAAACTCCAAACTCCAAACTCCAAACTCCAAACTCCTCACTCCAAACTCCAAACTCCAAACTCCAAACTCCAAACTCCAAACTCCTAACTCCTAACTCCAAACTCCTCACCCTTTTGCAGCGCTGTTAAAATCTCTTGGGAGTCAGTGACAAAACCGAAGCATTGTTTGACATTGTACAATGTCGCCAGCCAACAATATTCAGGAGAAGTGGTAGCGGTACAGTCTTTAACTAACACGCAATCATATCCTAAGAAGTTGGCATCACATAAGGTAGTTAGCACACATTGATCAGCATTAACACCAGCAAAAAATAATGTTGTCTTTCCCAAATTCCGCAAGATACTATCTAATGGCGTATCCCAAAATCCACTCATGCGGTATTTGTCCACACAAATATCTTCGGGAATTTTTTCTAGTTCGTCTACTACTGCTGCGGCCCAACTACCTGCCATGAGTACTCTAGCACCATTGCTTGGCAGTGGATCGCCCAATCCCACACCCTCCCCTGTGGGATTATAGACGTGGCGTGAAGCAGCACTAATATTTAGCAAGTCGGGACGATTTCCCCAATTTATCCAAATGACTGGAACACCAGCCTCACGCAGTTCTGGAAGTAATTTGTTCAAAGGTTCAATAGGCTGACGCGCCGGAGTTACGTCCACGCCGATATGCGCTAACCAGCCATCAGGGTGACAGAAGTCGTTTTGCATATCAATGACGAGGATAGCAGCTTTTGCCAAGTCTAGGCGCAGGGTTTTAGTTTCTGTTGATAAAATAACGGGTTGTGGGGTCTTTTGAGGACGAGTGATATCTGCGATCGCATCATTCACTGTCCACGCATTTGGTGGAACTCCCAATGTCCGTAATGGTAAATTCATAAAATTGCAATACCCAACGCCATTTTCTATTTTGTAACTTGAAATTCACTTGAGAATACAATTACTTAATCAAGGTTAAATATGCTAGATTTCACCATCCAAAATGTTTTGATTGCCGCCGATGATGATTATGCAACGGTAGATGTACAGATTATAGATGGTGCGATTGCAGCCATTGCCCCCAATCTACAAATAATCGGCACACCTATAGATGGCAAAAATAAGCTATTGCTACCTGGCTTTTTCAACGCCCACACCCACTCATCAGAGATGTGGCAACGGGGAATCATGTCAGTTTTCCCTTTAGAATTATGGTTGGCGGAACTGTATGATTTTGCCCCCCTCGATCCCGAACAGGTTTATCTCAGCGCCTTGGGTACTGCGGTGGAAACTCTACTTTCCGGTGGGACGAGTGTAGTAGATCATCTGGTGTTAATTCCGGGACTTGAGTTAGAAACGATCGCCATTGCAACTCGCGCTTACAGAGAAGTGGGAATTCGTGCCTTTATCGCCCCCTTAATTCAAGATGAATCCCTCACCGCAGGTATCCCATCTGGGGAATCAGCCCAAAAGCATGAACCTTATTTTCGCTCAACTGCGGCAACGCTGGAAATTATCGAAGAGGCGGTGAGACAATTTCATCGCCCGGATGAGGGGATAAATATTTTAGTTGCACCAACAGGGATACAATTGTGTACTGATGCTTTATTTGCGGGATGTACTGAGTTAAGCGATCGCTATAATCTTTGTCGTCACTCCCATTTACTCGAAACCAGGGCACAGGAAAAACTCGCCCAAGAAAAGTACGGTTGTACTGCTGTGGAACATTTGAAAAGAATCGGATATTTGAGCGATCGTACAACACTTGCCCATTGCGTTTGGTTAAATGATGCTGATATCGCCATTCTCGCCGAAACTCAATCTACAGTTGTTCATAATCCCTTAAGTAATTTGCGTTTAGGCAGTGGCATCGCTCCGATTTTAAAATATCGCCAAGCTGGAGTAAATGTAACATTTGGTTGCGATGGTGCTTCTAGTAATGACTCTCAAGATTTGCTAGAAGCAATCAAAATGGGTTCTATTTTACATAATATTACAGACTCAAATTATCAACACTGGATTACACCCAGACAAGCTGTGGAAATGGCATCATTGGGAGGTGCAAAGGGACTGAATATAGCAGATAAACTCGGTTCCTTAACTGTCGGTAAACAAGCTGATTTGGTACTTTATGACCTCACCAATTTATCATTACTACCTCGTACAGATCCTATTGGCTTATTAGTCTTAGGTCGTCCTACCAATGTTGTTGATAGTGCTTGGGTAAATGGCAAACAAATTGTTGCTGATGGTAAAGTGACAACAATTAACGTTGAGCAATTGCGACAAGAATTATTTAATCGTAGTCAATGGGAGACAAAGCGTAAGTCTGAAACTGTCGCGCAAATTGAAGCACATTATCGCAAGGTTATGGGGTTGTGAAAGACAAGAAAATACAGAACTGCGGCAGAAAATTCGTGCTTTAGTAATTGAGACAAAATGTGGTCATATCAGTGATGTGGTTCAAGCGAGTAATTATGGAAAAACATCAATCGATTTGACTAAATATTTTCATGTTACGGATTTTGGTCAAAAATTTGTATTCAGGAGGCAGGAGAAGGTACGTAAGCTGACAATTACCTTTGTTTGTGCTTGAGAGATTATACCGAAAAGTTTTTAATTTATTTGAGCGTCGGCTTTGAAAGTATATCTGTGATTTTTAATTGCCAGGTATATTTGCTGATTACTTTATCAAAAGGCCTAATTGCTTTATCAAAATACCTGTTTACTTTCTCAAAATACTGAAATGCTTTATCAAAATGGCATTTGACTTACTCAAAATGCCTTATGACTTACTCATTTTGGTGTTTTCCGCAAGCCAAATCAGCTTTTGCTTTCTCAAACCCCAGTTTACTTATTCATTTTGGTGTTTTCCGCAAGCCAAATCAGCTTTTGCTTTCTCAAACCCCAGTTTACTTATTCATTTTGGTGTTTTCCGCAAGCCAAATCAGCTTTTGCTTTCTCAAACCCCAGTTTACTTACTCATTTTGGTGTTTTCCGCAAGCCAAATCAGCTTTTGCTTTCTCAAACCCCAGTTTACTTACTCATTTTGGCGTGGTAAGCAAAATGACGTTTTATATCAATACTGCGTAGGTTTTGAAGATTTGTAGGTTGGGTTGAACATTCGTGTTACCCAACAAAGAGAAAGAAAATGTTGGGTTTCGTTCCTCAACCCAACCTACATTGGAGTTATTTTTTACGCAAAACCTACGCAGTATTGCGTTTTATATCATGTCCGCTATAAAGGGGATTCAACAAAGATTAGATGATTTTGAGGCAGGACGGTTCCGGTCTTTTCATGAGTTTGCCCAATAACATAGTAATTGACTACAAACCCATAAAAATACGCGGATTTTTGTGTATGCTTTGTGGCCAAGTGCCTTTGCCATACATTTTCGGGAGTAAACATGGAACGCGCTATTTCTGCGTTGGGGATTTTAGTTTTTATCGGTATATCCTACGCCTTCTCGGTTAATCGTCGTGCGGTGCGTTGGCGAATAGTAGCTTGGGGTTTGGGATTGGAGTTTGCATTGGCGATAGTGATTCTTAAAACTCCTTGGGGTTTGACTGTGTTTAAATCTCTGGGAGATATTGTCAGCCAATTTTTAGCATTTTCTGACGTTGGTGCTAAATTTGTCTTTGGAGAAAATTTTAAGGATCATTTCTTTGCCTTCCAAGTGCTGCCGACAATTATCTTTTTCTCTGCCTTCATCAGCGTCTTGTATTACTACGGCATTTTACAGCGAGTCGTAAATGTGATGGCGTGGGTAATGATGAAGACGATGAAAACATCGGGTTCTGAATCTTTATCTTGTGCAGGTAACATCTTTTTGGGGCCAACAGAGTCGGCGCTGATGGTTAAACCTTACATAGCGAAGATGACGCAATCAGAACTTCATGCCCTGATGACGGGTGGTTTTGCCACAATTGCGGGTGGAGTATTAGGGGCATATCTCTCCTTTGGGATACCAGCAGAACACCTGATTGCTGCTTTTTTTATGACTGCTCCCACGTCGTTGGTGGTATCAAAATTGCTGTACCCAGAAACAGAAGTATCAGAGACGGCTGGTAAGGCAAAAGCGGATGTAGAAACCAATTATGTAAATGTAATTGATGCTGCTACGACGGGAGCTATTGATGGTGTGAAGTTAGCAGTTAATGTTGGGGTGATGATTATTGCCTTTTTAGGATTATTAGCTGCCCTGAATGCACTGTTGGGATGGTTGGGGGCATTTGTGGGTTTACAGCAACTGTCATTACAATGGATTTTATCTTTTATTATGGCTCCCGTAGCTTGGCTGATGGGCGTACCTTGGGCTGATTGTCGGCAAGTGGGGGCTTTATTGGGTACAAAGACAATTCTGAATGAGTTTATTGCTTTTTTGGATTTGAAGGCACTAATTGAAAGTGGTAAAATTTCCCAACGTGCAGTAATTATTGCGACTTATGCTTTATGTAATTTTGCAAATATAGGTTCAATTGGAATTACCATTGGCGGCATTACTGGAATAGCACCTAATCGCCAGCATGATTTAGCTCGCATGGGTGTAAGGTCAATGATTGGCGGATTGTTAGCGGGTTTTATTACCGCTTGTATTGCTGGAATGTTGATTTGAAGGGGGCAGGGGGAAAGAGGGTTTTCCGATTTTTGCACAGATGTGGTAACTGCAACAAATTAGCTGGACATGATATCAGAATTCAGTACCCAGTGAGACTCATACCAATTCACGAAAATCCTGATACATATAGATTTCTCGTAGGGGCATGGCAATGCCATGCCCCAAAAGAGCGTATTTGTATCATTATTAAAGTGAAATGGTATCATATCATGTTCGCTTGATTACTTATTAAACCCGAAGAACCCCACCCCGCCAAAGCTGCGCTTCGTCTCCCCTCCCCGCAAGCGGGGAGGGGATTAAGGGGTGGGGTGCAATCACTGTGGAAATCATAACTAATTATGCGAACATGATATCACCCAGCGATCGCTGCCCGCAAAACAGGTAAATCTTGCTTGAATCTGGTGTGCGGCGGATGGCTACAACCTGATTAACGTACTCAGAGGAATGCCAAAGGAAGAGGAGGGGAAATTCCTGCGATCGCCCTTACCGCCTATGCTGGAGAAAGCGATGCGATCGAGTCTTAGCAGATGGGTTTCAAAAACACGTTGCCAAACCTGTACAACCAACTCAATTACTAATCTCAATTGCAGATTTGCCCTAGCAAATCTATAACTAAAACTTTTTTATAGTCATGCTTCTGACTAGCTCAAAACGCGAGAATACTTTGCACTTATGTGAAAACACTGGGTTCAAGGGTGGAGTAAAACTGGATTTATTGCCCTACCTCCAGAGGAGTTATGAGCAAAATTGTTACATATTAGACACCTTTCAAAAATCCTAGTTTATCCGTGGGTTCATTTTTATAAAATTGTATTTTGCAAAAAAATAATTCCTAGCCAAAAATCTTGGCGCAATCATGCCCAAAATTTTTGATTGCGATCGCTAATTTTCAGTCAAACATTTGAAAATTTACCATCACAGACAACTATCTAAAGAGTGAAAGTTATTCCTCGAAATCCAGCCATTAGTTAGTTGTATAATTTTGCTCAAAGAATAATAATACATGATATCGCCAAGACAAATTTTATTTCTTAAATGTTGCTAAAGATCATGATGCATTTAGCTTGACGGCATTAACGCTCATCTGCAATTATAAAGAGACGGCTATTAAAAGCTAATTATACTAGTGATTGGCTGCGATTTTATAACTGAATAAAATCGCCTACTTGCGCGTAAGTGACTTTATTTTTGCAACATACCATATACCACAATATGGTTGCTTATGCTTATTAGTGTTATATGCGGTTTTTCAGAAACCAAATATAAATTTTGTACTATGTGTGGTGAACATTTAGATAATAGAGGATATTTCCATGTTTAGTTTCTTTCGTTGGCCATCAGCAAGGGTTGCTTTAGTAGTTCTGGGAATGACAGCTGCTACAATAACTCCCCTAGTAATTTCTGCCCCAGCTTCATCTCAAAATACTGTCCCATCTGCAACACCATCACCTGAAACACAATCACCTGCGACACCCTCGCCTACTTCAACAGTAAACTTGTCTGATGTTTCCTCAGATTATTGGGCGCGTCCCTTCATTCAAGCTTTAGCTGACAATAACGTGATTACTGGCTTTCCTGATGGCAGCTTTAGGCCGAATCAAGGTGTGACTCGTGCTGAGTTTGCCGCCCTAATTCAAAAAGCTTTCCCTAACCAAAATCGAGTTCGGCAATTAAGCGCAGGTGGATTTAAGGATGTTCCTGCTGGCTATTGGGCGGCTTCTGCAATTCAGAACGCCTACGAAACTGGATTTCTGGCAGGCTATCCTGGGAACGTGTTTAGACCAACTGAACAAATACCGAAGGTACAGGCGATCGTTGCTTTAACGAATGGTTTGGGTTTAACTGCTAGTAGCACTGGAGCCAGTAGTGACCTCAGCACCTACTACACCGACGCCTCAGCTATCCCGAACTATGCTGTTAGTAGTGTGACAATAGCAACACAATCTAATATTGTTGTTAATTATCCAGATATAAAACAACTCAATCCGCAACAGCCCCTGACTCGTGCTGAAGCTGCGGCACTCTTATATCAAGCTTTGGCTAGACAGGGAAGGGTGCAACCCATTGCTAGCAATCTTCCAGCTAGTCAATATATTGTCGGTGGAACTGCTGGCGGCACTCAAACTGGTAATGATATTGTTTCTCTTGCTGCATCCAGTACTTCTTTGACAACTCTGACTTCTTTATTAAAGACAGCTGGTTTAACAGATATTCTTCAACAGCCTGGCCCTTATACAGTCTTCGCTCCCACCGATCAAGCATTTGCTGCTTTGCCTGCTGCTACCCTAGAGCAGTTACAGCAACCAGAAAATAGAGAAGCATTGATTAAGATTTTGAGATATCATGTGGTTCCTGGTGCAGTAACTTCTAGTCAACTCTCGGCTGGAGAACTGAGAACCTCTGAAGAAAGCCCTGTAAATATTCAAATAGATCGGACTAATAATCAAGTCACGGTGAATAATGCCCAAGTTATCCAGGCGGATGTCCAAGCTAGCAATGGTGTTATCCATGCAATTAACCAAGTCCTCGTCCCGCCTGATATTAACATCAGTCAGTTAAATCAGCCGCCAACAGGAACCACAGATGGTACAACGCCTGAGGTAACGCCAGGTAGAACTACTCTTGGTGGGCCTAGCTATATTGGTGTTGCTGGTAACATTGGTTTGAGTGGCAGCGATACAGCTCTGAGCGACGGTAACTTTGCAGCAATCAGCAAAATTGGTCTGACACGCAATATATCAGTGCGACCATCGGTGATCTTTGGAGATGATACACTGTTTATGGTTCCCTTGACTTTGGATTTTTCTCCCCGCACAGCAGGGTCGGTGGGCGAAAGAACCTTCGCTATATCTCCTTATATTGGTGCTGGTGTCGCCATTGAAGTTAATCTCGATACTGATTTTGGATTACTGCTAACTGGTGGTGTAGACCTTCCTATTGGTTCTCGATTTACGGTGACAGGTGCTGTAAATGCTGCTTTTCTGGATGAAACTGATGTAGGGCTACTATTAGGACTTGGCTACAATTTCTAAGTAAATAGAAGTAAAACACGCGGTAGGGTAGGACAGATGTGCATTGGTGTCAACTTAATGTGAAACCCTTGTAAAGACTTGATATTGAGTTCACTCACTTAGCATCATGATCCGCGTTACCCCACCCCAGTTTTGGCTTTAGACAAAACTTCCCCTCCCCGCTCTTCGGGAGGGGATTAAGGGGAGCCAGTGCGGTCTTGGGGTTCACCTGCGTGGAGCATCTGGCGTGTGGGGTAAAACGCCAGTGGGATAAGCGTTTGAGCTTAAGTTTACACGTATGATATCATGTCCGCATAAATAGTTACGCTAACCACAGTCATTACACCCCACCCCCAACCCCTCCCCGCTCTTCGGGAGGGGAGACAAAGCATAGCTTTGGCGGGGTGGGGTTCTTCGGGTTTCATAAGTAATCAAGCGGACATGATATGACAAATCTGCGCCCCTACTGTATTGCACCAAATTGAAAACAGCTATAATAGTAACTTGGCATCAAAGTGTATTAAGGTCGCTTGATGGCTAAAGTAAGCCCATCAGCGATGGGGACAAGAGAGAGCGTTATTCGTTCGTCATGATGTAACTTATCGTTGAGCGCCCGGATAGCTTGGGTGCTTTCATCTTGATTTTGCTCTTCAGCAACTTGTCCTGACCACAAAACATTATCAATAGCAATCAATCCACCTGGACGCACCAATTGCAGCGATCGCTCATAATATCCATCATAATTTTCTTTATCAGCATCAATAAAAGCAAAATCAAATGTCTCGGCTTGGCCAGTTGCTAATAGATGATCTAAAGTTTCTAAAGCTGGTGCCAATCGCAGATCGATTTTATCGGCAACCCCGGCTTGCTGCCAATACCGCCGGGCGATCGCAGTAAATTCTTCACTCACATCAGCAGCGATAATCTTCCCATCAGCAGGTAGTGCCAAAGCTACAGAAAGTGAGCTATAACCTGTAAATACTCCAACTTCCAGGGTTTTCTTGGCTCCAATGAGCTGCACCAAAAGTCTCATAAACTGCCCTTGTTCTGGTGAAATCTGCATTCCACTTCGGGGATGGCTGGCGGTTTCTTGGCGCAACTTCAAAAGAATCTCCGGTTCTCGCAGCGAGACGGACAAAAGATAATTATATAGTTGGTTATCAAGACCTATAGACTGTTTTGGCATGGTAGATGAGAGAATTGAAAGAATCTACAGTTATACTATTGCCCAAGAGTGGTTTATCAGGAATCCCAAGTGAGCAAACAATTTACTGCTATTAGGTGTTACTCCTAGTCATGTCCGCAAGCTCACTAGGTATCAAAGCAACAAAGGGTTTTGTCAGTATATACCACTTCGCAGTGAACAAGAAGCGGCAATTGCTGTTTACCAAGCTAATGAGCATTTAATATCGTGTGCGAATAATTAGTTATGATTCCCACAGTCATTGCACCCCACTCCTTATTCCCCTCCTCGCTTGCTCTTAGGGGAGACGAAGCGACGATTGTCGGGGTGGGGTTCTTCGGGTTTAATAAGTAATCAAGCAGACATGATATCAGAGATATGTTAAGTGAACTACCCAACACCTATCTGAGTACAGATAGGGTGTGGGCTTCCGGTTTCAACGACAACAGCCTTTCCACCTTGCGGTTTATTGGTCTTACGTTGCCTCGACACAGCAAGAACGGGGTTCCCTCCGTCCATAAATAATATCC
>NZ_JAIVFQ010000054.1 GCF_020829495.1 Nostoc favosum CHAB5714
CGCTAAACCATATTTAAGTACAAGAAAGAAGAAAGAGAAACGAACCGCAAAGGACGCAAAGGACACAAAGAAAGAAAGAAAGAAGTTAAAAGGGTTTGGCGCAGCCTCACAAAGAAATGGTATAAGTAGGTAATCTTTGGGATTTAAGAAGAAATTCGACTTGTGTGTACACGGTAGTTGCAAAGGGGAGGGAACTGGATTTCCGGTTTCCCCCCAATGCATCGGGGGGATTAAGGGGGGTAATTCGACTTGTGTGTACACCGTAGCCTTAGTAAGGGGAGGGAACTAGATTTCCGGTTTCCCCCCAATGCATCGGGGGGATTAAGGGGGGTAATTCGACTTGGGGATGCAAGAATTGATAGCGACTGCGGGTAAATGCATCTAGAGTATCCACGGCGCAGCTACGCTCAAATCGTAGGCTACCAGCTTCTTCACCACCAAACTTTTGACAAACTGCGCGGTGGGAATGAGCAAGATAGAGATAAGCATCTACAAAGTTTTGATGTTGTGGTTGTAGTTCTATTGGTAGGTTAGAAAAGTGAGGGCGTAACTGTTTCCAAACCTTGATTAAAACTGCGTGTTCCCAGGACATTAAACCGCTAAAATCATGAGATTTTACTTCAGGTGGCATCATGGAAGGGCGAATTTCGGCTGCATAAAGTTCCGGGTTAATGCTACCTGCTAACTGCATTGCTGCACCGGATGCTAGCATTAATTTTGTGGCAGTTTGTAGCTCTAAGAGGGCTTGCTGGATATTTCCTTTTATCAGTTCTACTTCAAAGCGACGTAAGCAAATTATCAAACCTTGAATATTAAGAAAAAATGACCAGTGAAATCCTTTCCAGATTTCCTGTGGTTGGATTTTACTGCTGTTCATGGCTGCAAAGTTAGGTGAAAAACTCGTCCGAAAAGATAAGCATTAGCTCTAAATCCTTCTCGCTGGAAATTGAGTTGATTGATATCGAGAACATCTTTCATACTCAAGCCCAAAAAGGCTTGACAAGCAACCATTAACCCATGTACCAAGCAAATTTCTGGTTCGGTAGTTTGCACATGACGAACACGAAAATAGTTATCAAAATCTTCAATTTCCCAGTACTTCAACGTTGTATTTGTAGATGTAACCTCTGCGGTAAACTTATCGTAAATTTCTAATTCTGCCATCGCATTTTCTAGGATCACGATGCCTTGCTTCACATCAGATTCAGCTAATGCTGTCAGTAATTCAGTGAGTGCTTTCGTCAACTTCATTTGATTGGATTTACTCAACTCACGTTCAAGTGGCAATTCCCACGGAACTAGGAGTTCTAATTCTTGTAAAAGTGCATCGTGATACATAGGCAATAGAATTTTGGATTTTAGATTATTTAAACAAAGCTAAAATAGGTGTTTTGGCTTTTTTGATATATTGCAAATCCAAAATAAATAGCATAAATTATGTTTGTTGGTAAGAATTCAGCACCCAGGAGTCAGAAGTCAGAATTTATAAGGAATTTAGAATAATTAGTATATTTATTCATCAAATGTTCTTCTGATTCTTTAACTATTCTGACTCCTGAATTCTTACGTTTGTTGGGTGACTTGTTCCATCCTTTTGCGAAGGCTCAGAGGGCGCATATCAGTCCATACTTGTTTGATATATTCTAGGCATTCCTGTTTTAAGCCACTTTTGCCAACTCCTCGCCAACCATAAGGGATTTCTCGGTATTCTGGCCAAATAGAATATTGTTCTTCTTCGTTGATTACAACTTGATAAATTGTGGTGTCTTCTTGTTCGTTTTGACTCATGATTTTCTCCTAGTAAACAATTCAAAATTTTCGGCATCTCCCCTTGGTAAGGGTAGGTTGGGAGGGGTTAAGCAGTTTCGTATACGGGAAGTTCAAATTTTAAGGTTTGATAGCAAAAGTCTTGCCATTCGGGTGTAATGTCATCAAAAATGATGTTTTCGTCTTGAAAAATTCCATCTGTGACTACGTAATTTTCTTGGAGGTAAAGAATGTCTTCGTCGGTGAGTTCTCGATTATCAACTACCTCCTTTTGAGGGCGGATATTTTTTGTTTGTTCTTGCCATTGGGGATATTGGCGAAATTGTTTGACTAGGTATGCTTTGCAGTATTTTCCGATTGTTGCCATAGTTCTATTTTTGATGGAGTAATATTTGAACGTAGACGCAAAGCGGCTTGCCGCAGGCTACCACAGAGGCTCAGAGAACACAGAGAATAAAGAGAGAGTTTTTAGGAGTTGTATTATGTCCGTTAAATTGCCTATAATTCTCGCGTTACCCCTCCCCAACCCTCATGCCACTTGCTTCAAGTCGGCAGAGCCGCCCAACGCAGTGGCTCCCCAAGGCATTGGGAGGGTGCCCGATAGGGCGGGTGGGGTAGTTTTATTTAGGCGGACATGATATTAATCAGTCATGAAGCCTCCTGTTTTTAGTTCGTTAATACTTTCAATCCATGCTTGTTTGATGGTATGGATATCTGTATCTGTGTGTGCTGTGGAAAGAAATCCGCCTTTATCTCCTTGGCGGAGATGGATACCTTTTGCTAATAGGTGATAGGAGAGTAAATTCATGGCTATCGGTGGAATTGCGCTTTGGGAAGCTGCGATCGCAAAGAAGGAACCAAAGGAGGTAAACTTAATTACTATTCCCTTGTTTTTCATCTCTGTGTTTAAATCGCTCACAAGTTGGCTGGTACGTTGATTAAGTTGTTCATGCAATGCGATTCCCTGAGTTTTGAGATGCTGTAAAGTGGCACGGGCTGCGGCTAGGGCTAGGGGATGTTTACAAAATGTACCTGCAAAGAAGGTGGTTGGTATTTGGGGTGAGGAATCATCGCCAAAGCGCCATTGTCCACCGTCGATGTAGTCCATGTAACTTGCTTTACCAGCAATTACCGCAATGGGTAAGCCACCACCAACAATTTTGCTGTAGGTGGCGATGTCTGCTTGCACGCCAAACCAAGCTTGTGCGCCTCCTGGATGAATGCGGAAGCCTGTTACCATTTCGTCAAAAATTAGGACTATGCCGAGTTGTTGGGTAATTTGGCGTAGTTGATGGAGAAATTCACGGGGCTGGAGTTCTGGATGACGGCTTTGCACTGGTTCCACTAAAACGGCGGCGAGTTCATGGCGATATTTGCGGATGATGTCTAGCGATCGCTCGTTACCATACTCTAAAATCAATACATCACAAGCGGCACTAGCAGGAATTCCTGTAGCGGCTGGTACGGCTTTGGGATTGAGATTTGCTGCTAAATTCGCTTGAATTGGTTGTGCTAATTTTCCGAAAAAACTACCAGATTGAGCTTTGCAATCAATTGCGCGACGGATGCCTTTTTTGACATATTCTGTTCTAGTAGCCCGTACCAGTACAGCATCAAAGTGTCCGTGGTAGGAATTGGTGAAAATAGCAATTTTTTGGCGTTTCGTGGCTGCACGGGCGATTCTGACGGCAGTCATTACTGCTTCAGTGCCTGTGTTACTAAAAGTAACTCGTTCCATACCTGTTAAATCGCTGATTAGTTCTGCTACCTCACCCGCTAAGGCATTTTGTACCCCGATATGCATTCCTCGTTGTAATTGTTCTGCGATCGCAGTTTGCACAAATAATGGATTATGACCACATAAATTTATTCCCAATCCCATGAGAATATCGATGTATTCATTGCCATCAACGTCCCATAGTCGAGAACCAGAAGAACGTTCCACGGCGATAGGATAGCATAATTCTTTAATTTCTGGGGAAAAGTTGAACCCAATGGAAGTTTTATCAGCCAGCACTGGACGATATTGCTGTGCTAAATTTTTAGAAGTTTGTGTGCGCTGAGTATATCTTTGGATGAATGTTTGCAAATACTCTTGCTGCCAATTTTTTTGTTCTTGTTGAATAGCAGTCACGTCGCTTCGCTCCAAATTAAAAATTAAAAATTAAAAATTAATTTATTCTATTTCCCTAGCTTCCGACAAAGGAAATAAGCTGAATGTTTGTTATCTATCGTCGTACTACCTTCAAGGGTACGGATATCAATATCAATAAAACCAACTTCTTGGAGTAGAGCTTTAATTTCTTCTGGATAATATCCCCGCACAGGATAACGAATATCCATGCGTTTCCAGTGTTTTTCTTGAGCTTGGAATGCTGATAGAAGTTTCAAACGCCAGCGATACAAAAATCGTAAATTTAAAATCGGAGATAACCCAGTCCAAGTTGTCCGCAATAGTGATGATGAGGGTTTTGCAGGAGCTTGAAACATGGTAACTTGGAAATAGCCTGTGCTATCACTTGAATTATAATTTGGTGTCAACGTCCAAGCATACTTGTTAGCAATTTCTCCTTCAGCGATTTCACCGTTCCACCAGCGTTGCATTTGTTCATGATGGTTAATATCAAATAGAAACCAACCACCATCTTTAAGAGCAGTATACACCCTTTGAAAAACTTGCTGGAGTTCCTGAATTGTCATTATATGATTGAGAGAAGCGCTTGTAGAAAAGACGGCATCAAAAAGAGACGGTAATTCAAAATAACGAGCATCTCCCAGCAAAAAGTTCGCATTTGGGGAATTTTGACGAGCATAATTTAACATTTGTTCGGAACCATCAACACCCGTTACTTGATAGCCTCGTTCAATTAAACGCTGCACTAAATGCCCCGTACCACAACATAAATCTAGAAGTTGCGCGTTCTGAGTAAGCCGAGGTAAGAGCATTTTTTCTAAGGGTTGCAGTTGATTTTGAGAATACTCTGGCCCCATTGTTTCGTTATACAGCCATGCCCAGGCATCGTATTCGGTATAGCGTTCATTTGAAGAAATAGTTTCGGGTGACATATTAAGTAAAACAGGTTTTAGATTTTGGGTGTTGTAAAAAACTTAATTGAGAAAAGCTAAATCTTCTCTTCTTATCTGCGTCTCTGTATGAGATTTTTCTAACTTTTAACTTCAACCATTGCAGGTGCTTTCATCCAACCAGTATTTATCAAATAATTCAGGTAAATCTGAATTAAATTTCCATCAATGTTTGGAGGTGATATCATTCCATTTAATGCTTTTTGGGTATTGCGATCGCTAAATTTTAATCTTACTTTATTCGTGTCAACATTATTAGTTTGATTGCGAGGAAATAACGACACCAGAGGATATAAAATATGTTCTGGTGAATGGTTGGCAATTTCTAGTAGTTGATTGTACCATTGCTCATAAGGTACTTTCTTAATTGAGTAGCCCATCTTTTGTAATTGCTCAAAGATAATATCTGAGGAAACAGGTTGAGACTGAATTAAGTGAAAAGTTTGACCAAAAAATGGTATCGACGATAATTCAACAATGGCACGACTAACATAATCTACAGGTAAAATTTCTAAAGGCATAGTTCCATCTGGCATACTGCCCATCTGCACATAACCCAAAAGTGATTTGTAAAGAAAATCGTTCTGATTAAATACTCCTGTTTGGCTATGTCCAGAAATTGCACCTAAACGGTAAATATTGATAGGAATACCGCGTTTACTAGCCTCAATTACCAGTTTTTCAGCCACCCATTTACTTTGAGCATAGCCACCAACAGGCATAAGATAATCATCTAAACTATCTTGTTCGTCTACTTGAAGCTTTTTCGTATTGCTGCTATTGGCGGCAAAAACACTGATTGTAGAGATTAAATGTACAGTTTTTAATTTTGTGCAACTCGCCAGTCGCAAAACTTCTTGAGTTCCTAAAACATTTGCTCCTTTAAGGCGAGTATAAGGTTCTGTATGATTCACCCGCGCCCCGTTGTGATAAATCACATCTATTTGGCTAGCTAAATCTTGAAACTGGAATGGCGAAAGTCCTAAATTAGGTTGAGCAAGATTCCCAACTACAGGAACAATGCGCGTCGCTAAGGATGCATCCCAAAGTTTGTAAGATTGCAATGCTGTTTTAATTCTCTGGTGTGCAGCTTCAGTTGTTTCTGCTTGCACTAAACAATAAATTGATGCTGGAGTTTTGCATAGCAATTCATGGAGAAGAAACGCCCCCACAAACCCCGTAGCACCGGTTAATAGAATATGATTTTTTGGAGTGTCGGAACCCCTCCCTAACCCTCCCAATGCTTTGGGGAGGGCTAGGGAATCTATTTCCCCCAATGCATCGGGGGGATTAAGGGGGGTAGGGGGAACAATCGCCGAGTCAAGAATCGCCTCCCGTCCCCAATCGACCTCTACTTTTTTCCCTCCAGGATTTTGCAGAAACTCGATAATTTCTGCCTTGTGCGCCTGCAATTGCTCTTTGAGTGCATCTGTCAGCACACCTTTAGGAGCATTACACCGCAGTTTCGGTGTGTCATTGACATTATCAAGCCAAATGCGAATATCTAGACGCTGTAATTGAGTCAGAAATTCCTGGATTGGCGATATTAAACTTTCATAGACGGGTTGTAAGGGTACTTCTGATTCACTCAAAATACTTCCTAAGATAGATGTATTTGTTGAACGAGGTGTTAATAAAATCTCTTCACAACCAAAGAGGCGTTTACTGACAATTTCTTGACTGTGACAATACGCCACCAATTGGTTAGACTCGACAATCGGCTTTGACTCTGGGGTGTAGAGAATGGAAGTAATAAATGTTAGCCAGGGTTCCTGTCCCATAGCATAAACATACACTTGTTGGGGATGGAATTGATTAACTAGTGCGATCGCTCTTTGAGCATTTGAGCCATCTAATCGCCTGGTTTTGGCAATTTTCCGAGGTAGTTTCTGAGTTAATAATGACCCGTATGCCCAGTTATAAGCTGCGCCATCACACTCCATACCAATGAACAGCACATCAATATCACCAAAAATTTGATGCAGATGTGTATATAGTTGAGGGTCAATATTGTTAGAATCGGCGGCACACAAAATTGAGCGTCCTTTGAGGTTGACGAGGTAAGCCGCTTTTGCACCAATATTTAAGTCTCCGTGTTCTCCCAAAAATGGCAAACCGGCAATATAACCATCAGCGATGTTAATGATTTCTAGTTCATCAATTTCTTGGACATTCTCAAACCCAATTTGTTGCAGCATCAACTTCAAAGAGGGGTCGATGAGCGTTCCCTTATTGCTTTTTGGCACAACCACGGTTTTAATTTTGTGGCGTAACTGCAAGAGGGTTTCTAGCATTACATGGTCTTGATGATTGTGGGTAATCAAAACGTAGTCAATTACCTGGGGAAGTTCTGCAAAAGTGTAGCGCTTAATCCCCGATGCATGGGGGTAGCTAATTAGAGGGTCACAGAAAATACTTAGAGATTGGGTTTCAATTAAAACACAGGCGTGGCCAAAGTAACGAATTCTCACCGCCTCCCCATCGTAATCAGGTTCTTGGGTGGGAGGTGTAGTAGTGAAGAACTGAGAAAATAGGGCATCTTGTTGGGCGCTAATTTCCAGAATGTCTCGAATTTCGTTGTAGGGAAGCGGGTTGTGACGCAAGCTGAATAGTTGGTCTAGGCGGCGATCGCAAAAGGGAATTTGCAGGTGTAAACTATCTTCAGCAGGCAAGCGGGGTGTACTGAGGACAAAGCCACGAGTATCTCCGTCACCCAAGTATAAATTAACGGATTGATTGGCAGGATTATAGTAATAACTACGGTATAACAACCCTTCAATGAAGCGAATCGAGGGGTGATTGTTACCGTCCTGCACAAGTTCCACATATCCTCGCAACGGTGTAGGAATCCGTTCATACAAAGGTTCTAAAGAAGCACCAACGGTATTTTCTGCTAACAGCTTATCCAAGTCTGGAATTGCCTGAGCTAGCGCCAGCATTTGAGCTTGTTGCTTTTGGGTTTTTTCCAGTAATAGCCGGATTTCTTCTACCCGACTAGCATCGTAGTTGATGAAGGGGCTGCCAATCATTGCCGGATTTTTCAAAGCATCCCGATGTACTTGGGGTGCTGCAATAAAGGATTGCATAATTGGCAGATGGGAATTAGCGATATACATCGCCGCCGTTGCTGGAGAAATTAAATGTGACCAAGCATACCACTGATTAACTAGTGGCTCGACGATGACATTGGGTTTAAGATACATCGGTTGGTTCATATTAAATTTCGATTTCCTCCCGTTCCTCGTCTGTAGCATCAGGTATGCTGAGTTGTCGTTGCAAAATTCGTTCGGCTAAACCCGCCACCGTTGGCGCATCGAACAAATCAATCACGGTCAGTTCTACCTGAAAGACTTGTAATGATTGGGCAATCAATTGGGTTGCTAGCAGGGAATGTCCACCCAAATCAAAAAAGTCATCATGGATACTCACCTGTTTTAAGTTGAGTACCTGGGCGTAGATACTAGCTAGTTGCACCTCAATATCTGTACGCGGAGCAATGAATTTTGTTGTTGAATGTACTTGTTCGGGCGCGGGGAGAGAATGCATATCTACTTTACCGTTGGCAGTTAAGGGTAAAGCATCCAGCAGTACAAACGCCGTCGGCACTAAGTATTCTGGTAACTTCTCCCGCATAAAGCGACGGAGTTCGGTAGGGGTGATGGCAAAGTCAGGAATAATATATGCGACTAAACGCTTTTCCCCTGGTTGGTCTTCACGGACAAGCACTACCCCTGCACGCACGTCAGGATGTTGGCACAAAACCGCTTCTACTTCTTGGGGTTCAATCCGAAAACCACGAATCTTTACCTGATGGTCAATTCGTCCCAAAAGTTTGATTCGACCATCTGGTAAGTAGCTAGCGAGGTCGCCGGTTTTGTAAAGGGTTTGGGGCATTGGGCATGGGGCATGGGGGGCATGGGGCATTGCGAGTGTGGGAGGGGTGGGAAGCTTTTTTATAATCTCCCCACACTCCCCACACTCCCTCATCTCCCTCATCTCCCCCTGCTCCCTGCTCCCTGCTCCCCTGCTTTTTCCCCACTCCCCACTCCCTACTCCCCACTCCCCAATAAACGGATTCGGTACAAATCTCTCAGCAGTTAAATCTGGGCGATTCAGGTAGCCTCGTGCTACACCTACACCGCCGATGTAGAGTTCGCCAATCACACCGATAGGGACTGGTTGTAAATAACTATCTAATATATATAGTTGCTTGTTGGCACTGGGGCGGATGGTGGGAAGCAAGGGATGTCCATTGCCGCAAAGTACCATGCTGGCGTTGACTGTGACTTCGGTAGGGCCGTAGGCGTTGATAAGGCGTCGTCCTTTCGACCATCTCACAATCAATTCTGGGGAAGGGGCTTCTCCACCTACTAATATCATCCGTAAGTTAGGTAAGTCTTCTGTAGGAAGGAGGGAAAGGGCTGATGGTGTAATAGTTATATGGGTAACGGCGTTATCGCGTAGCAATTGCAGCAGTCCTGCACCTGGGAGTAAGGATTCTGATTTGGCAAGGCAGAGTTTAGCACCACAACCCAGCCCCATAATGATTTCAGGAATAGATGCATCAAAGCTGAGGGAGAAAAATTGCAATACACAGTCGCCGGGATGCACATCACAGACGTTGATTTTGTGTTCTGTGAGGTTTGTTAAGCCGCTATGGGGTATGAGAACTCCTTTAGGCGTGCCGGTGGAACCGGAGGTGTAAATCAAATACGCCAAATTAGCTGGAGTAACTTGACATTCTGGGTTATCTGTGTTGCATTGGCTCATTACCTCCCAGTCTGTATCAAGACAAATTACCTCGTAGTTAGGAGAAAGTCTTTCCCCCCTACCTTCTTCCACGGTGAGCAAAATCGGTACTTGAGAATCTGCCAGCATATAAGCTAGCCGTTCTGGGGGATAAGCTGGATCTAAGGGTAAATAAGCTCCGCCGGCTTTGAGGATGCCGAGTAAGCCAATTATCATCTGTGGCGATCGCTCCACACACAATCCCACAATTACCTCTGGTTGCACGCCGCGTTGCTTTAAGTAATGGGCGACTTGATTACTTTGTTGATTCAGTTCTCGATATGTAAGGCTGTGATTTTCAAATATCAGGGCGATCGCCTCTGGTGTTTTTTCTACCTGTGCTTCAAATAGTTGGTGAAAGGTGCAATTACTTTGATATTCCACACAAGTTTGATTCCAGTCCACTAACATTTGTTGTCTTTCTGACTCAGTTAGCAACGGTAACTCAGAAATTCTTTGCTCTGGATTACTCACAATCCCTGCTAGTATTGTCTGGAAATGCTCGACCATCCGGGCAATTGTCTGGGGTGTAAATAAACCTTGGTTGTATTCAAACGCACCCACTAAACCCTCGGATGTTTCGTACATATCTAAACTCAAGTCGAGTTTGGCGCTGGCTTCGGTTCTCTGTATGGGTGTAAGGGTTAATCCTGGTAATTGTAATTTTTCAATGGGGGCATTTTCTAACCGGAATTTCACCTGAAACAAGGGATTAAAGCTCAAATCCCGTTCTGGTTGCAGGACTTCTACCAATTTCTCAAAGGGAATATCTTGGTGATCATAAGCCTGCCAAGTTGTTTCCCGCACCTGCTGTAATAGTTCTCGGAAGGTAGGATTACCAGTAAGGTTTGTCCGTAAAACTAATGTATTGACAAAAAAGCCAATTAACTCTTCCGTTTCCCGGCGATGGCGATTGGCTACGGGAGTACCAACGAGTAAATCTGTCTGTCCGGTGTAACGATGCAGAAGGACTTTATAAGCTGTTAATAAAATAATAAATGGCGTGACACCTGCGCTGCTGGCTAAGGATGCGATCGCTGTACTCAAATTTGGTGATAAAGAAAATGACTCAATTGCACCAAGGAATGTTTGTACCCGGCTACGCGGGTAATCTGTAGGCAATTGTAAAACCGGCAGTATACCACCTAATTGTTGTCGCCAATAGGCAATTTGAGTTTCTAAAACTTCTCCCTGTAACCACTGTCTCTGCCAAACAGCAAAATCAACATATTGAATTGCCAACTCTGGTAAGGGAGACGGCTGATTAGCTGCAAAAGCCGAGTATAAGGTTGCTAATTCCCGCACTAAAATGTCCATTGACCAACCATCAAAGACGATGTGGTGCATGGTAAATAAAACTACATATTCATCGACACCTAAATGCAGCAACTTTACCCTTAACAACAAATCGGTAGCTAAATCAAAGGGTTGGCGTGCTTCCTGAATAAATAGCGATCGCACTTCATCATTTTGTTCTAGAGGATTTAGTGCTTGTAAATTCACAACAGGCACTAGAACTTCTACATTTGGCTGAATGGTGAGTAAAGGATTTCCATCTATAGTGGGGAACTGGGTACGTAAAACCTCATGGCGACGGACAATTTCGTTAAGCGATCGCGCCAATACTGTAATATTTAACGAACCCGTCAACCTGACTGCTGTCGGAATATTATAAGTAGCACTACCAGGTTGTAATTGTTCCAAAAACCACAGTCTTTGCTGGGCAAACGAAAGGGGGAGAGCAGTATGGCGATCAGCTGACTGAATAGAATTAGCATAGGCGTTAGAAGCAATTTGAGCCTGCTGCAAAAATTTGATAATCTCCATTTTGCGCGATCGCAATTCGGCATTGAGCGTATCTGTTAACACATCATCTGGAATGCTACAACGCACGCGTTCGCCTTCTATCCAAAGTTTGACATCTAGGCTGTACAGGTGTGATAAAAACTCTTCAATAGTCTTCATAGTTCAATCTCCTTACGGCCTAGTGCGGCGGTTGGGGTTGTTTGCATCTGTTGGACGCTCTTTTGCAGAATTTCGATGCGTTCTGCAAGTCCAGCAATAGTTGGTTTTTCAAACAGACTCCCCAAGGGCAAATCTAACTGAAATGCTTCTCGTAACCGCGCACTCGCCCGAATCGCCGACAGGGAATTTCCCCCTAATTCAAAGAAGTTGTCATAAACTCCCACTTTTTCTAGTCGCAAGACATCCGCCCAGACATTGGCAATAATTGTTTCTGTGGGATAGCGCGGTAGTATAATCTGACTAGCGTCCCGTATATCTTCTGGTGCTGGTAACACTTGGCGATTAACTTTACCGTTCGGTAACAGAGGCAATTCTTCAAGCATCACAAACGCCGACGGCAGCATATAATCAGGCAAGAGATTTGCTAAAAATTCGCGCAGTTCGTCGATTAAAGTTGGTTCTTGGCTGGCTGACTTGTGAACAATATAGGCAACCAAGCGGGGATTGTCGGTTTGGTCTGGGTGAAGTGTAGCAATTGCTTGTTGTACAGATGGATGTTGATTAAGTACCGCTTCAATCTCACCTAACTCAATCCGCAATCCCCGAATTTTCACTTGATTATCCAACCTTCCCAGGTACTCGATATTACCATCTGCAAGATAGCGGGCGCGATCGCCAGTTTTGTACAAGATGGGCATTGGGGATTGGGCATGGGGCATGGGGCATGGGGCATTGGGCATGGGGGACGAATCTTTGATATTCGCCGACGAGTCTTTAATACTCGTGAATGAGTCTTTGATACTCGGCGATGAGTCTTTAATACTCGTGAATGAGTCTTTAATACTCGCTGACGAGTCTTTGATACTCGTGAATGAGTCTTTAATACTCGCCGACGAGTCTTTGATACTCGCTGACGAGTCTTTAATACTCGTGAATGAGTCTTTAATACTCGTGAATGAGTCTTTGATACTCGCCGACGAGTCTTTAATACTCGTGAATGAGTCTTTGAACTCCACTTCCCTGCTCCCCTGCTTGTTTCCCAGTCCCCAGTCCCCAGTCCCCAGTCCCCAGTCCCCAATAAACGGATTCGGCACAAACCTTTCTGCGGTTAAATCTGGTCGTTTCCAATAACCCCGTGCTACTCCGACACCAGCAATGTAGAGTTCACCCGGAACACCCACAGGTACTAGTTGCAGATGGTCATCAAGGAGGTAAATTTGTGTATTGGCAATGGGGCGACCGATAGGAACTGTTTGTAAATCATCATCAGGTTGACATTGATAGTAAGTTACATCAATTGCCGCTTCCGTTGGCCCATAAAGGTTGTGTAATTGTGAATCCAAACGCTGAAAAAACCGATTTTGCATTTCCAGCGATAAAGCTTCACCGCTACAAATCACCCGTTTCAAACTCTGACAACGGGGAGTTTTTGGTTGAGTGGAAAGAACCCCACCCGCCCTATCGGGCACCCTCCCAATGCCTTGGGGAGCCACTGCGTTGGGCGGCTCTGCCGACTTGAAGCAAGTGGCATGAGGGTTAGGAAGGGTTTCTAACTCCCTCCCCAAAGCATTGGGAGCCACTGCGTTGGGCGGCTTTGCCGACTTGAAGCAAGTGGCGTGAGGGTTGGGGAGGGGTTCTAATGCTTCTAAAAATACCCCCAACATAGCAGGTACAAAATGTAAAGTAGTAATTTGTTCTCGGTCGATGAGTTCAACTAAATACGTTGGATCTCGATGTCCCCCCGGTTTTGCCATCACTAAACACGCACCGTTGAGTAATGGAAAGAAAAATTCCCAGACGGAGACATCAAAGCTAAAGGGCGTTTTTTGCAAGACGCGTTCGCGCAGCGACTCGGAATGAGTATCGCTTGTTTGTAAACCATACTGCTGCTGCATCCAAAACAACCGATTGCTAACGCCACGATGAGTATTAATTACGCCCTTGGGCTGTCCTGTGGAACCAGAAGTATAAATTACATATATTGCATTTTCCGGGTTGACAAAAGTACTTATATTATGATTAAAATGCTGGCTAATTTCCTGCCAATCCCGATCTAAACATACGGCTTTACTGCTGTGGCAAGGTAAATTTTCTAACAAAGATGCTTGGGTAAAAATTACTGACACCTCTGTTTCACTAAGAATGTATGCTAGCCGTTGTGTGGGATAATCAGGATCAAGGGGAACGTAGGCGGCTCCAGCTTTCAGGATAGCTAAGATGCCAATGACCATTAAGAGCGATCGCTCTAAATATATCCCAACTAATGTTTCTGGCTGGACTCCCAAATTTTGTAAATAATGCGCTAACTGGTTCGCACGCTGATTTAATTCTCTATAAGTAAGTTTCTCTTCTTGGAAAACAACGGCAATATTATCTGGTGTGCGTGTTACCTGTGCTTCAAATTGGTGATGAATGCATTCTTGAGGATAATCTGTTTGGGTTTGATTCCATTGAATAATCTGCTGACGTTCTTGGTGTGTGAGCAGGGAAATTGTTCCCAAATTTTGCTCTGACTGAACTATCATACTTTCCAGTAGGAGACAGAAATGCTCTAATAGTTGAGTCATTGCAACAGGTGCAAACCGATTGCGATCGTACTTCAGTTTCACAGACAACTTATTTCCCACAGACACAAGCAGCGTCAAAGGAAAATTTGTCCACTCGATTGATTGAATGTTAACAATACGTAAATCTTGGTTTCCCTGCACTCCCGATGTATCAACGGGATAGTTTTCAAATACTAAAATACTTTCAAATAACGAAGTTCCCCGTGGCAGTTCGCTCCATTCCTGGATTTCTAATAGCGATGTATATTCATACTGCCATGATTCTGCCTGTTGTGCTTGTAATTTTTGCAACCACTCAACCAAGTTTGCTTGGGGTGAAACCTGCACTCGCACGGGTAATGTGTTGATAAATAGCCCGACCATCGATTGTATACCGGGTAAGGTTGCTGGTCGTCCCGATGAGGTGGCACCAAATACCACATCTGTGGTGTTACAGTAGCGACTCAATAGTAGCGCGAAAGCTCCCTGTAACAGTGTATTTAGGGTTAATTGATGCTGTTTTACCCAGGTTTGCACAGTGGCAGTTTGATCAGGATTGAGCGAACGCATCTCTTCTTGTAAACTGGGTTGAGTGGTGCGTAATTTCTGAGAAATCGGCAGTGATGTTGGGGTAATAAAACCTTGGAGTTGTTTTTGCCAAAAAGTTTTAGCAGCCGCTTGATCCTGTTGCTGCAACCAAGCGATATATTCCCCGTAGGGACGTGGGTTAGAGTATCGTGACGGTGAATGATAATAGTGTTGGAAGACTTGTTGAATTACCAGCGCCGATGACCAACCATCGAGAATTAGATGATGCTGTGTCCAGATGAGAGTATGTTGAGATTCGGCAAGTTTAATCAGGGCAAAACGCATGAGGGGCGGCTGTTTCAGGTCAAATCCCTCATAGCGATCGCCCTCTAAAAACTCCTCTAATCGTGCTTTTTGTTCTTCGGATGATAGTTCTCGCCAATCTAAAAACGTCCAAGGAAATTCAACTTGACGAAAGACGACTTGGAAAGGTTCATCGCGCTGTTCCCAATAAAATGCCGATCGCAAAACGGCATGATTTTTGATAACCTCATGCCAAGCGGCTTGCATAGCATTCACATCTAGTTTACCTTCTAAATTCAAGCAAACCTGTGGCACATACACGCCCGCCTGTGGTGTCAGCAAGGTATGGAATAGCATTCCCTGCTGCATTGGCGAGAGAGGATAGATGTTTTCGATATTTTGACGTTTATCCACGGCGGGCATGATTGTTGGTTGATACTAGAATGTTTGTGAAGATTAGTCTCACGCAGAGGCACAGAAAAAATAAAAATTTTATACCAATTATCTAAAATCCGGCAACCGATTCAAAATCTGACTTTTTTAATTACGAATTACGAATTACGAATTAATTTATATGTCTGCTAATAATTTATCGAGTTCTGCTTGGGTGAGTTGCATTTGGGGAAAGTCAGAGGGGGTGAATCCGTTAGCGTTGGGGGAAAGGCAATGCTGAATTAGCGATCGCAATTTTGTTTGATAATTTTCGGCTAGGGTGGCTATTGTTTGCTGTTGATGTAGTGTTCGACTATAGAACCAATCAAATCGCAGTTGTCCTCCTGTGACAATACTATTAATTTCGATCAGGGTGTTGCGTGTTCCTCGCTGGCTGCGGCTATGTCCCACAGACTCACGCGCCGGGATGAAAAGAGATGATTGGTCAAAGATTTGGTCAGATTGTCCGAGATAATTAAATCTTACTTGGGGTGAGGGAACTGCCCGCAGTTTTGCTTGAATTGTTGGGGATGCTAAGTAGCGTAATAATCCATAACTGATACCACGATCTGGTACTTGGCGTAGTTGCTCTTTAATTGTTTTTAGGGAATCTCCCAGTTCAGATGATGCATCTATATTTAAGAATACCGGGAAGAGGCTAGTAAACCAACCCACTGTGCGAGATAAATTCATAGTTGGAAACAAATCTTCTCGCCCGTGTCCTTCTAATTCTACTAAAAGATGGCGATCGCCACTCCAAGAGTGGAATGCTAATACTAAGGCTGTTAAAAGAACATCATTAATTTGTGTGTGGTAGGCTGCGGGAACTTGTTGGAGTAAGGCTTGAGTGTCTTGATAACTTAGAGAAACAGAGTAGGTATCTACATCTGCCATTGTGTTGTAGCTTTGGGGATCATCTATTGGTAGAGAAGTAACTTGTTGCCAAGAAGGGGATGTCCAATAATCTAATGCTGGTTGCAAATTGGCAGTTTGGGCATAATCTCTGAGTTGGATTGCCCATTGTTGAAAGGATGTAGTTTTTGGTGGTAGCTGAATCTCCTGTTTTTGACACAGTTGCTGGTAGGCTGATTGCAAGTCTTCTAGAAGAATCCGCCAGGAAATGCCATCGACAATTAAATGATGGATGATGATTAACAGCCGATCTCTAGCGAGAAGCCGCTTTGCGTCTACTCGTTGTTGTCCACCCAAGTTAAAATACGCCACACGCATCAATGGCGGTTTATTTAGGTCAAAACTGGCTTGTAAATCATCAGCATAGGTGGCAATCGCTTTTTGCACTTTGTCCGGTGCTACAACCGCTAATTCCGATAAATCAATATATGGCGTGTAGACAGAAGTTGAATCACCCCCCTTAATCCCCCGATGCATTGGGGGGAGATCGGAAATCTCTTCACTCCTCTTAATCCTCCCTTGCGAAGGGGGTAAATTAGAAATCTCTCTCCCTCCCCAATGCATCGGGAGGGTTGGGGTGGGGTAATACGATCGCAATCCATCATGATGAATGATTATCTTATCTAACGCCTGCCGCAGCCAAGTAAAATTAAGAGGCTGCTGCACTTCCAAAATAATTGCTTGGTTCCAATGGTGTGGATCAACTGGATTTTCCTCAAAAAACCAGTGTTGAATTGGAGTCAAGGGAATATCTCCCGTTACTACCTCCTGGGGTATGGACATTTCCCCATTGGTATCAACAATAGCTGCTAATTCTGCCACTGTTTGATATTGAAACATTTGCCGAGGGAGTAATGCCAACCCTTGCTGATTCGCCTTAGCAACCACCTGAATTGCCAGGATGGAATCACCGCCTAGACTAAAGAAATTATCGTGAATACCAATTGATTCTACACCTAAAACCTGACTCCAAATAGTAACTAATTGTTGCTCTAAAGGTGTACGGGAGACAGTGAAAGAGGTATTTACTGGCTGCAATTCCGGAATCGGCAAGGCACGACGATCAACTTTTCCATTAACAGTTAATGGCAGAGTTTCCACAATTACCAAGGCTGACGGCATCATGTAGCCAGGTAACTTTGCCGCTAGAAATTGGCGTAACTCTGTCTCTTGTAGCTTTGACTTGGGAACCACATAGGCAACCAAACGGGCATGATCTAGCATATCTTGCCGAGCGATCGCTACCGCTTGTAACACCCCCGGATGCTGATGTAACACTGCTTCAATTTCCCCTAACTCAATGCGGAAACCGCGCAACTTCACCTGATGATCCCAGCGCCCCAAGTATTCAATATTACCATCTCTTAGATAACGGGCGCGATCGCCTGTTTTATAAAGGATGGGCATTGGGCATTGGGCATTGGGCATGGGGCATTGGGCATGGGGCATTGGGCATTGGGCATGGGGCATGGGGCATGGGGCATTGGGCATTGGGGACGAGTCTTTGATACTCGTGAATGAGTCTTTGATACTCGCGGACGAGTCTTTGATACTCGCGGACGAGTCTTTGATACTCGCTGGCGAGTCTTTGATACTCGCGGACGAGTCTTTGATACTCGCTGGCGAGTCTTTGATACTCGCGGACGAGTCTTTGATACTCGCGGACGAGTCTTTGATACTCGTGAATGAGTCTTTGATACTCGCGGATGAGTCTTTGATACTCGCGGACGAGTCTTTAATACTCGCCGACGAGTCTTTAATACTCGCCGACGAGTCTTTGATCTCCACTCCTCTGCTCAAGAGCTCCCTTGCTCCCCAGTCTCCAGTCCTCAATGCCCAATGCCCAATGCCCAATGCCCAATCCCCAATCAACGGATTCGCCACAAACCGTTCTGCTGTTAAATCTGGTTGTTGCCAATAACCACGGGCAATTCCTGCGCCACCGAGGTAAATTTCACCAGGTACGCCAATGGGTAATGGTTGCAGGTTTTTATCTAAAATATAAACTTGAGTATTAGCAATAGGATGACCGATAGTTGGGGCTTGATTGCTGTCTTTGGGAATAAGGGTAAAGGTGGAGTAAGTAGTATCTTCTGAAGGCCCGTAGAGGTTGAATACTTGGTCAATGGTGGATTGTTGGTAAAGTTGTTGTACCAAGGATTTCGGTAGGGGTTCTCCTGCTAAATTTACAGTTTGCACTGATGCAGGAATGGCGTTGAGACGCAGTAATTCTCTGGCGGCTGAAGGGACGGTGTTGAGCAGAGTTACTTGCCCTGCGGCTGGTAATTCCGGTAACTGAAGGGCGTTATCTGCCAAAATCACGCTTCCTTTGCAACTCAGAGTTACGAAGATTTCAAACACCGATAAATCAAAACAAATGGATGTGGAGGCAAGGACACCTGCTAATTGTGCTGCTGAATAAACTTCCTTTGCCCAATATATCAAGGTAACGGGACTGCGATGGGAAATTGCAACTCCTTTAGGAATACCCGTGGTTCCAGAGGTGTAGATGATGTACGCCAGATTGTCTGGTGTGAGGCTACTGATGGGATTCGCGGTATTTTCTAAGGAAATTGCTTCTGCATCTGTATCTAGGCAAATTACGGGAATATCTAAGCTGGGCAATTTGGGCAATTGATGCTGCTGGGTAATCAAAACCTGAATCTGGGCATTTTGAATAATTAATCCCAGTCTTTCTTGAGGATAACTAGGATCAAGGGGAACGTAAGCGCCTCCAGCTTTGAGAATACCCAACAAACCGATAATCATATCCAGGGAACGATTTACACAAATCCCCACAGGAACCTCTGGCTGCACGCCTAAACTTTGTAGGTAGTGAGCCAGCTGATTAGCTTTGGTGTTTAATTCCTGATAACTTAAACTTTCTCTACCCCAAATAACGGCGGTGTGTTTAGGAGTTTGGCTAACTTGGGCAGTAAATAATTCATGTAAACATTGCCCATCAGGATATTCCCGTTGAGTTTGGTTCCATTCTACCAATTGCTGTTTTTCGGCAATACTCAACAAAGGTAGTTCGGCAATGGGTTGTTGAGGATTAGTAACAACGGCTTCTAATAGTGTTTCCAGATGTCCAGCCAAACGCGCAATAGTTGACGCTGCAAATAAATCGGTGTTGTACTCCAGCTTACAACTCAGCCCCTCTAGAGTTTCGCTAACTATCCAAGTCAGGTCAAATTTTGCCGTTCCACTATCTGCGTCAATAATTTGACATTGTATCCCTGCCATATCTAATTCTGGCAGAGGGAGATTTTGCAACACCAGCATAACTTGAAAAATTGGCGTATGACTGAGCGATCGCACCGGCTGAAGAACTTCTACTAATTGCTCAAAAGGTAAATCTTGATGAGCATAAGCACCGAGAGCCGTTGCTCGGACTCGTTGCAGTAATATTTCAAAGGTGGGATAGCCGCTTAAATCGCTACGCAGTGCTAAAGTATTGGCAAAACAGCCAATTAATGATTCTGTTTCTACACGATTTCGATTAGCGATCGCACTACCAACAACAATATCATCACTGCCCGTATAACGATGTAACAGCACATTCAAAGTAGCCAGCAAAGTCATGAATAAAGTACTGTGATGACGCTGACTTAACTGTTTTAACGCTTCAGTTAACCCCAAAGACAAACCAAAGCGATGCACAGCTCCCCGAAAAGATTGTACAGCCGGACGAGAATAATCCGTCGGTAACTCCAGCATTGCAGGCACATCAGTTAACTGCTGTCGCCAATATTCCAAATGCCCCTCTAAAACCTCACCCTGCAACCATTGTCGCTGCCAGTAAGCAAAATCCACATACTGAATATCTGTAAATTTCTCCTCCTCTGTGCGCCTGGGCGCGGCAGTCGCTACAACGGGGGGAACCCCCGCAACGCGCTGCCTTGCCTCTGCGTGATACAACCCCACCACATCCCTAACCAACAACCCCATAGACCAAGCATCAGCAATGATATGATGCAATGTCAACAGCAAAACATGACGTGTATCACCCAAACGCAACAACTGCACCCGCAACAGAGGCCCATCCTCCAAATTAAACGGTTGTTGTGAGAGCAGCAACACCAAATTCTTAATTTCCTGTTGCTGTTCATTAGCCGCCAGAGCTTGCAAATCAATCGCTAATATATTGATCTGACAAAAATCAGCAATCCTCAAAACAGGTTGTCCATCAACGCTTTGAAAAGTTGTCCTGAGAATTTCCTGTTGTTGCACCATCTCATCAAAACTGTGCTGCAAAATCCCTAAATCAATATTTCCCTGAATTTCCACCGCCAAGGGAATATTGTAAAATGGGCTATCTGGCTCTAACTGCGACAAAACCCAAAAGCGTTGCTGGGCAAAAGACAGAGGTAAATTACCAGTCCGCTGAATTGGCAATATTGCTGGCGCTACACTTAAAAATTGGCTTTGCTCAATTACCTGTGCAAAATTAGCGAGTACTGGCGTTTCAAACAGATGACGCAATGGCAATTCTACATTAAATACCTGCCGAATTTGAGAAACTACCCGCGTTGCTAACAGCGAATGTCCTCCCAAGTTGAAGAAATTGTCATCAATGGCCACTGACTCTATACCCAACACCGATGCCCAAATGCCTGCCAACAGTTCTTGTGTGGGTGTATAGGAAGCCGTTACTGTAATCGCCACCGAATTTATATCGGGATTTGGTAACGCTTGGCGATCGACTTTACCATTCGGTGTAAGAGGTAATTTTTTCAGTACTACAATCGCCGCAGGGATCATGTACGCTGGTAGTTTTGTCGCTAAGAAGGAACGTATAGCAGTAACCCCACCCGCTCTATCGGTTACCCTCCCAATGCCTTGGGGAGGGTTGGGGAGGGGTGTATTGAGCACAATATACGCCACCAAACGCTGTTCTCTGGGTTCATCCTCTTTGACAGTAACCACAGCCTGAGCCACTTCTGGATGTTGATTGAGTACCGCTTCAATCTCACCCAATTCAATGCGAAAACCGCGAATTTTTACTTGGTTATCTAATCTACCCAAGTATTCCAAATTACCATCTGGTAGATAACGAACGCGATCGCCTGTTTTGTAGAGAGATGAGGCACAAGAAAATCCTGACGCTATGCTGTTAATACCCGAAACCCCACCCCGCCAAAGCTGCGCTTTAGCTCCCCTCCCCTTAGCAAGGGGAGGGGTTGGGGGTGGGGTAAGAATCCCAAAAGGATTTGCCACAAACCTCTCTGCTGTTAAATCTGGACGTTGCCAATAACCCCGTGCTACTCCTGCACCACCGATGTAGAGTTCTCCTGCTACACCCACGGGAACTGGTTGCAAATGGTCATCGAGGACGTAAAATTGAGTATTGGCGATGGGACGACCAATGGTAACAGATTCACACCGATTGAGTTTCTGAGCAGCTGACCAAATTGTAGTTTCTGTTGGGCCGTAAAGGTTCCAGACTTCTCGACTGCATGATATTAACTGCTGGGCGAGGGAATTATCTAAAGCTTCTCCACCGCAGAGAATTTTTAAATCTTCTTTTCCCCGCCAACCACTAGCTAGAAGTAAGCGCCAGGTAGCTGGAGTAGCTTGCATGACAGAGATTTGATGTTGTTCTATGGCGGCTGCTAGTTGGACTCCATCTAGTGTTACCTCCCGTGGTACAAGAACAAGACTAGCACCAACAATTAACGGCAAGAAAATCTCTAAGGCGGCGATGTCAAATGCTAAGGTTGTCACGGCGAGGAGGGTATCTTTTGCCGTTAATCCCGGCATTTTCGCCATTGCATTCAAAAAGTTGGTCAGTCCTCTGTGCAAAATTTGCACGCCTTTAGGTGTGCCTGTAGAGCCAGAGGTGTAAATTAGGTAGGCTAGTTGATTGGGGTCAACTTTAACTAAGGGATTCTCACTCTCTAAATTATCAATATGCTTATCTATACAGAGAATTTCCGCAGTATTTTCCGGTAATAAATTTAATAATCTATTTTGAGTGAGTAATATTGATATTTGAGCATCTTGAAGGATAAACCCCAAACGCTCTTGAGGATAACCAGGATCGAGGGGAATATATGCGGCTCCAGCTTTGAGAACTGCCAAAAGTGCGATCGCCATTTCCAAGGAGCGATCGCAGCAAATCCCCACCCGTGTTTCTGTTTGAACACCCAACTTTTGCAAATAATGGGCGAGTTGATTCGCTTTGGTGTTAAGTTCTCTATAAGTTAGGGATTTATTCTCAAAAATAACTGCTATTTTATTTGGTGTTCTTGCGGCTTGTTGGGCAAATAGTTCATGAATGCATAAATCAGGAACTTCTACAACAGTATCATTCCATTGCACAAGTAGCTGTTGTTGCTCATTCTCTGTGAGTAAAGGCAACTCAGCAATGGGTTGATCGGGATTTTCTCCAATTCCATGCAGCAGTGTTTGGAAATTCTGAATCAGGCGATCGATGGTTGCTGCTTGGAATAAATCGGTACTATACTCCAATGTCCCCGTTAATCCCCTTGGTGTTTCGTACATATCCAAGCTCAAATCAAAGCGGGTTGTAGAATGTTCAGTCTCCAAAGGTTCAATTGTCAATCCAGCTAGATCGGTGCTTTGGCTCTTGGTATTGTGGAGAATAAACATTACCTGAAACAGAGGATTTTGACTTAAATTCCGTTCCGGTTGCAGTTGTTCTACCAAATCTTCAAAGGGCAATTCTTGATGAGACAACGCCCTAAGGACTGTTTCACGGACTTGATTAAGTAAGTCACAAAAACTAGGATTACCAGATAAATTGGTACGAAAAACCAAATTATTTACAAATAACCCAATTAGATTAGCAATTTCTGGGCGATCGCGGCTAGTAACCGTGGAACCTACCAGAATATCTTTTTGCCCACTGTAGCGATACAGCAAGACATTAAATGCTGTCAGCATGGTCATAAATAATGTAGCACCTTGCTGTTGGCTGAGTTGCCCCAGCCTGTCAGATAATGCTAGTGACAGTGTAAAAAACTGCCGCGCTCCTTTGAAAGTCTGTCTTGCTGGACGAGGATAATCTATTGGTAGGGATAATTCACGGGGACAATTTTGGAGTTGTTCTTTCCAATAAGCTAGTTGAGTGGTGCGTGCTTCGCTTTGCAGCCATTTCTGTTGCCAAGTAGCAAAATCTACATACTGAATTGATAAATCAGGTAAAAGTAATGGTTTCCCTTCACTATATCCTTGATATAGCAATGCCAATTCTCTCACCAAGACACGCATTGACCAATAATCAGCAATAATGTGGTGCATGACAAACAGCAGCACATATTCCGTAGTACTTAGTTGCAGCAGTACCACACGCAACAACGGAGCCTGAGTCAGATGGAAAGGACGCACAGTTAAAAGATTTGCCTGTTGCATGACTTGCGCTGCTTGGTGTTCTGGTGATAATCCGCGCAAATCAACTAGAGGCAGTGTGAGTGTAAAATTTGCAGTAATATTTTGAACAGGTTCGTCATTAACTACAGAAAAACTGGTGTGAAGGATTTCATGACGACGGACGATTGACTGCAAGCTTTGCCCCAAGGCATTAATATTCAGTTTTCCCTTCAAACGTAAGGCGCTGGGAAGATTATAAACAGATAGTCCTGGTTGTAGCTGTTCGAGAAACCATAGCCGCTTTTGGGCAAAGGATAGGGGAAAATTTTGTTGCTTGGCTGCTTGCTGTTGCAAGAGTTTTGCTAAAAGTTGTCGCTTTTGTAACGCCTGTAGTTCAGAGGTGTTGGGCTGTGAATGACTCATATCAAGAAATTATTCGCAGAAATCACAGATAAAAATGTTACTTAGAGGTTGCTGTTTTGGAAAGAGAAATTTTTATCGGTAGTGGCGACGCAACGCCTGATATCATGTCCGCTTGATTACTTATATCATGTCCGCATAAATAGTTATGCTAACCACAGCCATTACACCCCACCCCCAGCCCCTCCCCGCAAGCGGGGAGGGGAGACAAAGCTACGCTTTGGCGGGGTGGGGTTCTTTGGGTTTAATAAGCAATCAAGCGGACATGATATTATTCAACCAGAGGAACCCCAAAGAGCCAAAGCGTAGCTTTGTCTCCCCTTCCCGATGCATTGGGGAGGGAACTAGATTTCCGGCTTCCCCCCAATGCATCGGGGGGATTGAGGGGGTAATTTTACTTGTGTTTACACCGTATATATAACGCTTATTAGGAAATAATTTCGCTAAGTCAAGTTAGTATTGCTATTATTTCACACTATATGACAATAATTATCAGTTAGTTGTAAAAACATCTCCAACTTTGTGCAGCAAGGCATTTATACAGTTAACCACCCTCTTGTGCTTGCATTTGGTTAAGTAATTTCTCCACTTCTTCTTCAGAAAGTTGGTCTAAGTTAGCTAATAACTGTTGTGCTTGTGCCCGTTCGACGCGCTCAATTTGCGGTGTCTTTGCCGGTTGTGGCTTCTGATGCCATTGCAGTTTCAGCAAATCAGCCTGGGAAGCTAAGGTAGGATTGAGGAAAAACTCCCGAATTGGTAAATCAAGTTGGAGAGAGGAACGCATCTGAGCAAGTAGCTGGGTTGCTGATAAAGAATTGCCCCCCAACTCGAAAAAGTTATCGTGGATGCTTTGTACCTCGACTTGGAGAACAGATTGCCAAAGGTTTGCGATCGCCACTTCCAAATCTGTGGTAGGAAGTATAACAGGCGACTCAGTTTTAGTGGATTGAAACTTTGGTAAAGGTAAGGCGCGGCGATCTAGTTTACCATTAGGTGTTAATGGCAATGCTTCCAAAGGCATATAAAGTGTAGGTATCATATATTCTGGCAATCGTTGCTGTAGAAATTGCTGTAACTTCTGCCTGATCAATTCTGTTTTTGTTAACTGAATTTGCGGATTTTCTGGCGACAGCCAACGAGTTTTCCAGGTTGGATCGATACAACCGCCGACAAAACTATGCAATAATATATGCTGCTCATGTAAAGCAAAATTCTCGCGGATAGCATCAAATTCTAAAGCCCCTATCGGACATAAGCCTAAGTCATAATCGGGAGCCGTTTCCATTAATAACTGACTGATATAACCCGCTTCCAGCATACAGAAATCCCTAGATTTATCGCCGTAAATTGGTGCGATCGCATGCATTTCACCGATTAAAAATAAGGCAAACGCCGCTTGCTCAAAAATCTCCTGATTAATGCCATAAATCCCACCGTCAACTTTAGCTGAATTGCTCAGGTGAATCAGTTGATGCTGTTGGGGATGATAGTAGTAAATCCCAGCCGCTAAATTTTGAACTCGATTTGGCTTAATGTAAATGTATGTCTGGACTGGATACAAACTACCAGCAGAAGCATAACGGTACTTAGGCAATGGTGAATTTAAGAGTTGCTGCGATCGCAAACATTCTAAAAATTCACCCAAGCTATTGAGAGATACAGATTGCTCTAAAAATTGGCGATAACTTTGTCGTTGCAGCTTGACACCAGAAGACTCAGCCCCAGGTAAAGCAATGTGAGAGGCATTAGAATCAAGCGATCGCACACCCCGTTGTTGGAGTTTAAAATCCGTGGGAGAAACCCCACCCGCCCTATCGGGCACCCTCCCAATGTCTTGGGGAGGGTTGAGGAAGGGTTCTAGCTCCCTCCCCAAAGCATTGGGAGCCACTGCGTTGGGCGGCTTTGCCGACTTGAAGCAAGTGGCGTGAGGATTGGGGAGGGGTGCTATTTCTCCCTGCAACACAATATAGGCAAGCAATTGCTGTTGATACGGTAAGCCCAAAGTTGTGACAACTGCTTGAGCGATCGCTGGATGCTGTTTTAGAGCCGCTTCTATTTCGCCCAATTCAATCCGGTAGCCATTGATTTTAACTTGAAAATCCTCTCGTCCTAAAAATTCTATTGTCCCGTCTGGTAGATAGCGCCCTAAGTCGCCAGTTTTGTAGAGAGTATTGGACATTGGTATTCTCCCCTGCTCCCCTGCTTCCCAGTTCCCAATAAACGGATTAGGAATAAACCTTTCTGCCGTTAATTCTGGATTTTGCCAGTAGCCTTTGGCAATACCCAAACCGCCAATATAAAGTTCACCAATTGCCCAATTCGGGCAGGGTTGGAGGGATTGATTGAGTACGTAAACCTGTTGATTGGTCAGAGAAGACCCGTAGGGAATACTTTTCCAATTGGGATCGATTTTGTGAATAGGGTAGAAAATAGACCAGATAGAGGCTTCTGTAGCACCCCCTAAACTGATAATTTTGGGATGGTTAAATTGACTGCAAATGCGCTCAGGGAGTGTGAGAGGAATCCAGTCACCACTAAGGAGAATTAAACGGAGTGATTGGGAATTGGGCATTGGGCATTGGGCATTGGGCATTGAGAAGAGATCCTTCTCATCTCCCTCATCCCCCTCATCCCCCTCATCCCCATTCCCCACTCCCCACTCCCCACTCCCCAATTCAACCAAAAGTTGCATTAAGGCGGGAACAGTATTCCAAATTGTTACCTGATGCTGGGTAATTAGGTGTATCCAGTGAGATGGATCGTTGGGGCGATCGCAATCGGGAATGACAATTGCTCCGCCGGCGGCGAGGATGCCAAATATGTCATATACAGATAAATCAAAACTCAGGGAAGACAGGGCTAAAATGCGATCGCTAGCTGTCACGTCAAAGCGTTGATTAATATCTAAAATCGTGTTCACCGCTCCCTGATGATCAATCATCACACCTTTAGGCTTGCCAGTAGAACCGGAAGTGTAAATGACGTATGCTAAATCTGTAGATTGTTGTATCGCTGCGGGTATAGCTGTATGGGGTGGAGCATCGAAAGTATCAACACATATACGGCTGCAATCATCCGCCCATTCTAAAGCCACATCCAGCCAGGATTGAGTGAGGATAATTTGCGCTTGGGTTGACTGCAACAAGTGTAGGCGGCGTTGTGTCGGTAATTGGGGATCGATAGGCACATAAGCAGCCCCGGCTGTCAAAATTGCTAAGGCGGCAATTGCTTGCTCCCAACCTTTATCCATGACAATTGCCACCAATTTATTTGGTATTACGCCTAGTTGCTGCAATAGTTCGGCAAGGTGACAAACGCGATCGCTCACCTGTTGATATGTGAGAGATTTTTGGTTAGTAAAGATTGCAGGCTGCTTGGGTTGCTTTGTTACTTGCTCAAAAAATAGGGTGTGAAGTAGGGGAATTGGGAATTGGGCATTGGGAATTGGGCATTGAGTATTGGGCATTGGAGAAAACTTCATTTCCCTCATCTCCCCTGCAACTGAAGTTGCTAAATGTTCCAAGAATTCACAGTAGGTGTGGAACATTTCATCTAACAGTCCTGGTGGGAAGAGATCATCAATGGTATCCCAGTTGAAAACTAATGCCCCAGCAACTTCTGCTACTTGATGGTCAAAATACACCTGGGAAGTCTGGCTGAGACTGTATACTAAGTCACTGCGCCAGCTACGCTCTCTTGTTTGTTCTCGATTGTCTTGGGTGAGTGTGCTGGTAAAGACTACGGGCATGATTGCGCCTGTCACCCGTTGTTGATTACGAGCAAGGTGGCGTAACACTTCTACACCACTGACATAACGATGATCTAAATCTTCCCATAGCTGTGCTTGAATGTGCCGGGCAAGTTTCAGAAAATTTTTACGCCCCTTGTTCTCAATTGCCAAAAGCAAAGATGCGGTGAAGTCTCCCACAATTCGATTTACATCGGGATGCAAGGGTAGACGATTAAAAAGGGTCAAATTTAGGGTAAAACACGGCTCCTTACTCCATCGAGACAGAATTTCCGCAAATGCAGCTAATAGCAAACCTGACGGTGTAATTCCGACTTGGCTAGCTTGCTGTTTTAGCCGTTGCCATTTCTCTGGAGCTAAATTGCCACTACGCCGAACAAAATGGGGTTGAGTGATTGTACTGAGGGGCTGAGTTAAAGGTAAATCTGGTGCGGCTGGTAGGGTGGCAAGTCTGGCTTGCCAGTATGCTTGCGATCGCGCATAAATTGCCGATTTCCGTAATTCCTGTTCTGCCAACACATAATCACGAAAAGATAATCTGCTTGTCGGCAATTGAATATCAGGATTGTGCAATATTTGCACTAGTTCTGTCCCTAGTAGTTTAAAACTCCAAGCATCCCCAATTAATACATCAAAGCTAATGCAAAAGCGAATTTTTTCCTCATCCAATAAAACTGCTTGAATTTCAAATAATGGATAGCGATCGGTAGCAAATATTTGATGAGAAAGGCGATCGCGCAACTCCATCAACTCTACCCCACCCGCCCTATCGGGCACCCTCCCCAAGGCATTGGGAGGGTTGGGGAGGGGTTCTAATTCTCCACGCAAATCAGTCACAGCAATTTTATAAGGTGGCACCTCTTTTAAAACGCGCTGTTGTCCATCGGGTTGCACAATCACCCGCAACATATCATGATGCTCAATTAGCCTTTGTAATGCCCATTCCATTTGTTCTACAGACAATCCCACCGTTTCAATTTCTTGGTAGCCGTGGGTAGCAACATTACCCAACTCAAAAGCGGCGTTACGTCCGATGAGATATGCTTGTTGAATGTCCGTTAGGGGAAAGGGTTGATAGCGTTCCTGGGGATGTGGTTGAATTTGAGGTAATCCCGACTGAGTGATATCGCCCTGTAATTGCTCAATTTGTGCTGCCAGTCCTGCGATCGTGGGATGCTGAAATAAGCTCTTGAGAGGTACTTCTACATTGAGAGATTCATTGATTTTCGCCACTAACTGAATACCCAGCAGCGAATGTCCCCCCAATGCAAAAAAGTTATCATTAATTCCAATTTGTTCAACTTGAAGTGTTTCTTCCCAGATGATGGCGAGAGTTTGTTCTGTGGGTGTCTGTGCTTCCACATAGGCATTCTCTAATTCTGGACGTGTTTTTTCTACCGTGGGTAATGCCTGACGATCAATTTTGCCATTGGGAGTACGCGGCAGTGCTTCCAGAGTAATAAAGTTTGCAGGAATCATATAACCTGGTAAACGTTCCACCAAAAATTGCCGTAAATCTGAGGATTTTGCACTTAGAGAAGCAATATAAGCAACTAAACGTTTCTCACCTGTTACTTCTTCAGGAGCCATTACAGCACACTCTTGCACATCTGTATGTTGGCTTAGTACCGCTTCAATCTCACCTAACTCAATGCGATAGCCCCGAATTTTCACTTGGTTATCCAAGCGACCCAAGTATTCCAAATTACCATCTGGGAGATAACGGACGCGATCGCCTGTTTTGTAGAGATTGGGCATGGGGCATGGGGCATGGGGCATGGGGCATGGGGCATTGGGCACAAGAGGCAGAGGTGCGGAGGGGCAGAGGGGCAGAGGGGAAAAACTTACTGCTCCCCTGCTCCCCTGCTCAAGAGCTCCCCTGCTCCCCAGTCCCCAGTCCCTAACAAACGGATTTGGTATAAACCTTTCTGCTGTTAAATCTGGACGCTGCCAATAACCCCTTGCTACTCCTGCACCACCAATGTAGAGTTCCCCAGGTACACCCACTGGTACTGGTTGCAAATGGTCATCTAAGACGTACACTTGACTATTCGCAATGGGTTGACCAATTGTCGGAGATAGAGTAAGGGGAGTAACACCTTTAAGTTGGATGTAGGTGGAATAGGTAGTATCTTCTGAAGGGCCGTAGAGGTTGAATATTTGCTGAATGTGGGGTAATTGTTCAAGTTGTTGCACCAGTCGCCAACTCAACGGTTCACCTGCCAAATTCACAGTTTGGACAGAGTTGGGAATAGCATTGAGTTGCAGTAATTGTGCGATCGCACTGGGTACAGTATTAATAAGCGTCACCTGATTTTTAGCTGGCAAATTCGGCAGCGCCAAGGCATTTTCTGCGAGGATGACTTTACCGCCCCAACTCAGAGGTACAAATAACTCGAATATTGATAAATCAAAGCAAATTGAAGTTGAGGCTAATACACCAGCGATCGCATCTGTACTAAACACCTCCCGCGCCCAATACAATAAACAAACTGGATTGCGATGCTCAATCATCACCCCTTTTGGTTTCCCTGTAGAACCAGAAGTATAAATCAAATACGCCAGATTTTCCGGTGTAACCTTTGTAACAGGATTACTAACAGAATTCTCAGCAATAGCTTCCCAATCTTCGTCCAGATAAACGATTTTTGTATTGCTATTTACTTGGTAAGCGGCGGGGTAGGGTTTTGATGATGTCTGAGTCAACAGAATCGGAACTCGCGCATCTTCCAGAATCCACCTCAACCGAGTTTCAGGATAAGCTGGATCTAAAGGTACATACACTCCACCCGCTTTCAGAATCCCCAAAATCCCAATCACCATCTCAACAGAACGTTCCAGACAAATTCCCACAGGTGTTTCTACTTCCACACCCAAATGTTGCAAATGATGTGCTAATTGATTAGCTTTACTATTAAGTTCTCTATAAGTAAAAGATTGCTCACCAAAAATCAGCGCTATCTCATCCGGTGTCAGTTGGACTTGCGCTTCAAATAGTTGATGAAGGCACTGATGACTAGGATATTCTTGTGTCGTTTGGTTCCAAATTTGAAATTGCTGCTGTTCGTTTCCGGTTAAAAAAGATATTTCTGACAGTCTTTGCTCAGTATTTACAACTATACTCTCTAGCAAAGTAATCCAATGTTCTGCCATGCGGGCAATTGTAGCAACATCAAACAAATCTGTACTGTATTCAAATTGTCCAGTAATTCCCTGTTCGGTGTCCTGTAAATTCAGACGTAATTCGTATTTTGCCGTCTCTTCATCAAAAGGCAATCGTTCCAGAGTTAACCCTGGCAATTGTGGCGATCGCACCGATGCCAATTGTAAATCAAACTTAACTTGGAATAACGGCATCATCTGACTGAGATTCCGTTCAGGATTTAACACTTCCACCAATTTTTCAAAAGGTAAATACTGATGGGCAAAGGCTGCAAGCGCCACCTCACGCACTCGCGCCAATAATTCCTGCACCGGGGGATTTCCTGCCAAATTGGTACGCAACACCAGCGTATTCACCAGCAAACCAATTAAATTCTCACTCTCTTGGCGATCGCGGTTGACAATATCAGTACCAATAACTAAATCATCCTGTCTTGTGTAACGATATAGCAACACCTGAAAGCTAGTTAACAGCAGCATAAATAGTGTTACCCCTTGCTTGGCTGCTAAAGCTTTGACTGCTTGGGATAAAGATGGCGATAAAGCTACAGGATAATGTGAACCGCTATATGTAGGTACGGCTGGTTGTGGGCGACTTGACAACTGTAAAACAGGTAATTCACCACCTAATTGCTGTTGCCAATAACTAATTTGCTCTGTGAGAAATTCCCCCTGTAACTGTTGCCTTTGCCACACAGCCCAATCAGCATACTGAATAGGCAACTCTGGTAATGATGAAGTTTCTCCCTGGATAAATGCTGAATACAGTAGCGATAATTCTTTCAGGAAAACACCAATCGACCAGCGATCAGAAATAATATGATGCGTTGTCAGCAGTAAAATATACTCCTCTTCTCCTAAATATAATAAGAGCGATCGCAATAAGGGCTGACTCAAATCAAAGGGGCGTTTTGCCTCTGCAAGAGCTAACATTTCCACTTCTAATGGAGTGTTAATTTCGCTGATATCAATAATCGTCAGCGCCAGAGGTTCCCAAGGTGTAATGACTTGGATGGGCTGCTTTTGGGCGTTGGTAGTGAAACAAGTGCGTAAGGTTTCGTGTCGTCGCCGTAATTCATTTAGAGATTTTTCTAATGCTGACACCTGCAAGACTCCCCGTAGCCGCAGAACACAGGGGACGTTGTAAACAGAACTGGTGGGTTCGAGTTGCTGAATGAACCAGAGGCGTTGTTGAGCAAAAGATAGGGGAGTATTTTCTGTATCAGGGCGTTTGGGAATGGTGAAAGATTGTCCTAATGTTAATCCTCGCTCTTTTAAGCGGCGTTCAAATAGTAGTCGTTGTTCTGGTGATAATTTAGCTAAGAGTTTTAGATAGTCAGTCATATCAAGTAAAAAATATGTATTTGATGAAAAAGTTCTCCCGGAATTACCCCCCTTAATCCCCCCGATGCATTGGGGGGAGATCAGAGATCCAGTTCTTCCCTCTCTTGCAAAGGGAGAGATCACAGAACAGATCCGGTTCCCTCCCCAATGCATCTCTTAGGGTTAGGGTGGGGTAAAACTTCTATTCATGTGTGGTGAGTTGTTGAGCGACTTCTGTGGGTGATAGGCTCTGAATCTCTGTCAGCAAGGCAGTCATTTCTTCGATATCTTGGGGTTGTTGAGCGGCTACAACAACGGCAATGGCAGCTACAGTAGGCGCTTCGTATAGTAAGTTTCGCATGGAGAGTTCTATGCCGAAGCGATCGCGCTTTCGAGAGATGGCTTGAATTGCCAGTAGGGAATGACCACCTAAATCAAAGAAGTTATCATGAATGCCAATAGGTGTAATTCCTAAGAGTTCTTGCCAAATTTGAGCGATCGCTTGTTCGATTTCGTTGCTGGGTGGAATGTATTCGTTGGCTAAATTAGGGCGTGTATGGGCATTCTCAGTGGATGATTCTGTTTTGGTTCCATTTGAGGATTTTGGTATTACCCATTGTTCTAAACGCTTGTGGAGGCTGCTTTTGGAAACTATGACAGCCTCCGGTAAGCCTAAACTAAGAACTCGGCAGGTAGCATCCCAAACCTCTTGAGGGGTAAGTGCTAGTGCGGCTAAATTTGCTCCAAAACCACTATTAATCTCAGATGCATCATCTCGGCAAGCATCCCAGTTGATGCTAATCCAGGAAAATGTACTGACTTGATTTTGTTTGACAGCAAACATATCTATGACTGCATTGGCGGCGGCGTAAGCTGCCAATCCCAAGCCGCCCAAAACACTGGAAAGGGATGATTGCAACAGGCAAAAATCTAGGTGTTTGTTACCGATAACTTCAGCTAGAGCAAATAATCCCTGCACTTTGGTACGGTAATTGTAATTCCAGTGATTTGGTGTCAATTGATGCAATAACGCCATTGAATGCTCATTGCTCATGGGCGTGGAATAGAAGACACCATGTAGTTGTCCAAATTTTTGTTCTGCATGAGCGATCGCTTGCTTTAACTGCTCACGGTCAGTAATATCTACATTTTCCGACATGTAATCGACACTGGCATCATCTAAACTTTGTTTTATGGCCTCGGGAATGACATCACTAAGTAGGATTAACCGCACTGGCATTTGTGCCAGAAAATCGGCGTAAACGGTTCCCAGTCCCGTTGTCAAATCGCCTACAATCAGGTAATTTCCTCCTTGTCGCAGAGGTAGAGCAGATTTTAAAACCCCACCCGCCCTATCTAACTCCCTCCCCTTACCAAGGGCAGGGCTGGGGTGAGGTTCTAGCTCCCTCCCCTTACCAAGGGGAGGGTTGGGGTGGGGTATTCGCACGGGTTTAAAAATTTGTTCCCAGCGATGACTACCACGATAGGCAACAACAACCTCATTTGCAGGGCTGAAACATTCTCTAATTAATTGCTGCACCAATCGCTGGCGTGTATCAGTTTCCTTAGATACTACGATGTCAACACAACGACAACTCACTTGGGGAATTTCTTGAGAAATAACTTTTCCCATAGCTAAAACCATCGCTTTGAGAGGGTTAATTTCTTCGTTACCCAATACTATTTGCCCGTCATTTGTGACTACAGTAATTGGAATTGCTGCCTTAACAGACTGCGAAGAAATCGCCTGCGCCAAATACAATAAGTCATAACTCTGGTTTTGATATTCGTTAGCACTAGTTAAATTCCATAAGTGCAGAATGCGATCGGGAATCAGTTCACGCAGCTGTAAGTCTTCCAGCAAATCAACAAAGTCCTGTTTCTGTTGAGGATTAACTGTAAAGGTGCGGTATAGTGGTTGTTCATATTTTTCGCCAGGAGTAACGATAATTACATCATGTCCAGCGTTTTGCAGGGTGTGAACAATCTCTGTACCTACGTCGTAATTATCTGCTAGCACCAGCAAACACTGCCGTTGTTCAGTTAAATCTACCAACGGACGTGATAGACTCCGTTCCCAAGTGGGGATATAGAACCAGTCAGAGAAAGAAGCATATTCACCCCTCTCCAGCCCTCCCGATGCATTGGGGAGCCACTGCGTTGCGGGGGTTCCCCCCGTTGTAGCAAGTGGCGTGAGGGAGCTAGATAGGGCGGGTGGATCAATCCAGTAACGTTGACGTTGGAAGGAATAGGTTGGTAATGGCAATCGGTGGCGCTGTTCGTGAGCATAGAAACCTGACCAATCAACGGGAACACCCGCCAACCATAATTCTCCCAAAGTTTGGAGCAAAAATGCTACATCTGATTGGTTTTCCTGGGGATGGCGGAGGGAAGATAGTATAGTTTGAGTGTGGGTTTGTTGCTTGGCTAGAGTAGTAAGTGTTTTCCCTGGCCCGACTTCCAGTAAAATTCGGTTGGGTTCTTTGAGGAGTTCTGTCACCCCGTTAGCAAATTGTACAGGTTGGCGTAAGTGAGTTGCCCAGTAATCAGGGTTAGTTGCTTGCTCTGGTGTAATCCAGTCGCCAGTGACGTTGGAAATAAATGGGATTTGGGGCGATCGCAAATTCATCCCTCTAAAAGCATCAATAAATGGCGCGATGATCTCATCCATCAAGGGTGAGTGGAAAGCGTGGGATGTCTGCAAGCGGCGATAGGTAATGTTTTGGGTATTTAAATATTGTTCTAACTGGGTAATTTCTACCTCAGTACCAGATACCACAGATAACTGAGGTGCATTATTTGCTGCAATGACTAAGCTACCTGACAATAAAGGTTGTAATGTGTCCGCCGACATGGCCACTGACAGCATCGCCCCTGGCGGACATTGCTGCATCAACTTACCACGCATCGCTACTAACTTTAAGGCATCCGGCAGCGAAAATACACCTGCGTATGTTGCAGCAACATACTCACCAATGCTGTTACCAATCATCGCTTGGGGTTGAATTCCCCAGGATATCCACAGTTGTGCTAGGGCATATTCGATTACAAATAAAGCGGATTGAGTGTAGCTGGTTTGGGATATGGCGGTTTTTAATTCCGAAAACAAAACCCCACCTACCCTATCGGACACTTCCCTCTGTCCCCCCTTGGTAAGGGGGGATGAAAGGGGGGTATTTAATTCAGGATAAATTAGATTTCGCAAATCTAAGCCTAAATGGGGCTGGAGTAATTCACAACAATGATCTACTTGTTGTCGAAATACTGACTCTGTGGCGTATAATTCTTTCCCCATGTTGAGATATTGGCTTCCCTGTCCTGGAAATAAAAAGGCAATTTCACGCCTTTCTTTAGGAGCAACCTGAGTCAAAATTTGCGTTCCATCATTCAAAATCTGGATTGCTTCTGCTGTCGTTTGACACAATAGCATTTGCCGATGGTCAAAATCCTGTCGTCCTACTTGCAGGGTATACACCACATCCGCCAGATTTATTTCTGGATGCTGTTTTAAATGACTAGCTAAATTAGCTGCGATCGCACTCAAAGCAGTGGGGTTTTTCGCTGATAAAATTAACAACTGCCAGGGACGGGAAGCACTGGATGATATTATTATAGGTGCTTCCTCAAGAATCACATGGGCATTTGTCCCACCAATACCAAAGGAACTCACACCCGCACGGCGGGGAGTCTGATCGGTTTGCCAATCAGCTAAATTGGTGTTGACATAAAAAGGAGTCTTGGGAAAATCAATTTGGGGATTGGGCTGTTGGAAGTGCAAACTGGGGGGAACTTGTTTGTGTTTGAGCGCCAACACAGTTTTGATGAAACTGGCGATCCCAGCGGCAGCATCTAAGTGTCCAATGTTGCTTTTTACAGAGGCGATCGCACAGTATCCTGTTTTGTCGGTTTGAGAGCGAAAGGCTTGAGTTAGAGCCGCAATTTCAATCGGATCGCCCAATGCTGTACCAGTACCGTGGGTTTCAATATACGTAATGGTTTCCGGGTTTACCTCCGCCACCGCTTGAGCCGCCCGAATCACGGCTGCTTGGGTATCAATTCGAGGGGCTGTATAACTAACTTTCAAAGCACCATCATTATTGAGTGCCGATCCTTTAATTACAGCATCGATATAATCGCCATCTCGGAGAGCATCTTCAAGGCGCTTGAGAACAACAACACCTAAACCACTACCTGCGATCGTTCCTTGAGCATCAGCATCAAAGGCTCGACAATGCCCATCTTGAGAGTAAATTCCCCCTTCTTGGTACAAATAACCCGTTGGACTGGATAAAGATACACCCCCCGCCAATGCCATGTCACACTCTCCACTCAGCAAGCTTTGACACGCAAAATGCACGGCTACTAAGGATGTGGAACAAGCTGTTTGAATATCCACACTTGGGCCGCGCAAATTTAGTTTGTAGGAAACCCGTGTGGTGAGAAAATCCTTATCGTTGGATAAAAACAATTGATAGCGATTGACGTTGGCTTGAATCGTCGGATGAGAAATTAAATTCAATAGATAGCTGTTCATTGCAGAACCGGCATATACAGCGATCGCTCCTGCATAATTCTGGGCATTATATCCAGCATCTTCTAACGCTGACCAAGCACATTCTAAAAACAATCGATGCTGCGGATCGAGAATTTCTGCTTCTCTGGGGCTGAATCCAAAGAATTCGGCATCAAAGCATTCAATATTTTCTAAAGTTGCAGCTACTTTCACGTAGTCAGGATGTTGGAGTAGTGAAGGAGCTACACCACTTTTTTGTAATTGCTCATCAGTTAAAAGAGTAGTTGATTCTACACCATCCTGGAGATTTTGCCAGAATTCGTGTAAGTCACTGGCTCCGGGAAATTGTCCCGCCATGCCGATAATTGCTATTTCTAATCCGTTGTAGTTCATATATAAATTTTTTGAAACGTAGACGCTGCATCGGCTTGCCGCAGGCTACCGCTAAGACGCAGATGACAGAAGAAGGTTAATTTGGTTTAATTTGCTGATTTTCTACAAGCTGTTGGCGGCGTTGCAGAAGTCGCTGTTTACCCGTTTCTAGCTGGACAATTCTAGATTCAACTTCGCCATCAAGTAAAGTGGAGGCGGTGGTTTGGGCTAAATAGGTGGATAGGGAACTAATTGTGGAATAACGGAATAACTCTACTAGAGGAATATCTTGATTTAAGCGATCGCGCAACTGTCCTTGCATTCTTACCATCAGTAAGGAATGTCCTCCTAACTCAAAGAAATTATCATGGATGCCGATGGTGTCAACATGGAGTAATTCTTGCCAAATGTCAGCGATTTTTTGCTCGATTTGTGTCTGCGGCAAAATCAAAGATGTCGCCAGTGCTGAAAGCGAGTTATTTGGCGCGGGTAGTGCTTGGCGGTTCACTTTACCGTTGGGTGTAAGAGGTAATTGCTCTAGGACGACAAACACCACAGGTATCATATACGCTGGCAATTTTGTTGCTAAAAAGGAACGTATAGCTGTAACCCCACCCGCCTTGCCAAGGACAGGGTTGGGAAGGGGTTCTAGCTCCCTCCCCTTAGCAAGGGGAGGGTTGGGGAGGGGTGTATTGTGGACAACATACGCTACTAAACGACGCTCTCCCGGTTCATCTTCTTGCACAGTAACCACAGCCTGCGCCACTTCTGGATGTTGATTGAGTACCGATTCAATCTCTCCCAACTCAATGCGAAAGCCCCGAATTTTTACTTGGTTATCCAATCTACCTAAGTATTCTAAATTACCAGACGGTAGATAACGAACGCGATCGCCTGTTTTGTATAGGGCATTGGGCATTGGGCATGGGGCATTGGGCATTGGGGATGAGTCTTTGATACTCGTGAATGAGTCTTTAATACTCGCTGACGAGTCTTTGAACTGGGTTAATGAGTCTTTGATACTCGCTGACGAGTCTTTGAACTGGGTTAATGAGTCTTTGATACTCGCTGACGAGTCTTTAATACTCGCTGACGAGTTTTTGATACTCGTGAATGAGTCTTTAATACTCGCCGACGAGTCTTTGAACTCCGTTAATGAGTCTTTGATCTCCACTCCTCTGCTCAAGAGCTCCCTGCTCCCTGCTCCCTGCTCCCCAATCCCCAGTCCCCAGCGATGCACTGAGCAAGTCGTTGTGTCCCCAATCCCCAGTCCCCAATCCCCAACAAAAGGATTCGACACAAACCGTTCTGCGGTTAAATCTGGTCTTTGCCAATAACCCCGTGCAACTCCCGTACCACCGATGTAGAGTTCTCCGGGTACACCCACGGGAACTGGTTGCAAATGGTTGTCGAGGACGTAAAATTGAGTGTTGGCAATGGGACGACCTATGGTAACAGGTTCGCTTGCTGTCACTTTTTGGAGAGATGACCAAATTGTGGTTTCTGTTGGCCCGTAAAGGTTCCAGACTTCTTGACTGGATGATAGAAGTTGTGCGGCGAGGAAGCTATCTAATGCTTCTCCACCGCAGAGAATTTTTAAGTCTGGTTTGCCTTGCCAACCACTTGTTAAAAGTAACCGCCAAGTTGCAGGGGTAGCTTGCATGACGGTGATTTGATGTTGTTCTATAGCGGCTGTTAATTGGCTGGGGTCAATTAGGGCGGTTTGGCGAGTGAGGATGAGTTGAGCACCTGCAATTATGGGTAAAAACAGTTCCAAGGCGGCTATGTCAAAAGCGATTGTCGTGCTTGCTAAAAGACGATCACTGGCGGTAATTGAGAACTGCTGCTTCAATGCTGTGAGAATATTGACAAGCGATCGCATTTCCACCATCACCCCTTTTGGTGTGCCGGTGGAACCAGAGGTGTAAATCAAATAAGCTAAATTTGCTAGACTTCCTTGACATTCAGGATTTTTTATGCTGCATTGAGCGATCGCTTTCCAATCTGTATCGAGACAGATTACCTCATAGTTTGGGCATGGGGCATGGGGCATGGGGCATGGGGCATTGGTTATTTTTTCTCCCCCCACTTCTCCCACTTCCCCTACTCCCTCATCTCCCCCTACTCCCTCATCTCCCCCTACTCCCCCAAGGCTAGATTCAGTCAGCAGCAACGCAATCTGAGCATCCTCAATCATGAAGCGCAGACGTTCAGCCGGATAACTGGGATCGAGAGGAATGTATGCGGCTCCAGTTTTGAGGATACCTAATAGTGCTATAAGTAATTGTGGCGAACGCTCTAAATAAACTCCGATCCGTGCCTCTGGCACAATTCCCAATTTTTGGAGATAATGAGCCATTTGATTGGCTTTGGCATTTAATTCGCCATAGCTAAGACTGTATTCCTCAAATACAACTGCTGTTGCATCGGGTGTTTCCTTTACTTGTTGCGCGAACAATTCATGTAAACATTGGTTGGGGATTTCCCTAGCTGTATTATTCCAGTCAACTAGTATTTGCTGCTGTTGTATCGGGGAAAGTAATGGCAGTTGTACCAAAAGACAATCACCCTGAGTCAGCATCCCTAATAATAAGGTTTCTAGCTGTTGTAATAATTGGGTAATATTGTCTTCGGTGTAGCGATCGCGATCGGATAATAGTCTTAAAGTAAGCTGAGAATCTGCCACTGCATACAGTGTTAAAGGATAATTTGTTTGCTCTGTGGCATGGATATTACGAATTTGCACTGTTTCCAAGGATTGCTTGAGGGTAGGTTCCACAGGATAATTTTCAAACACTACCAAGGTTTCAAACAATGGCAGAGAACGGGGAACTTCGCTGCAACGTTGAATATCCGTCAAGTTACTGTATTCGTATTGCCGTATTTCTACTTGCTGTAATTGGATGTTTTGCAACCAAGAATATAATTTTTGCTGTGGTGAGACTGATACTCGTAGTGGTAATGTATTGACAAACAGCCCCACCATCGATTCAACACCTGTTAGCGTGCCTGGACGACCGGAACAGACAGTACCAAATAGGATATCTATTTCCCCACTGTAACGACTTAACAATAGAGCAAAAGCTGCCTGTACAAGAGTGTTGAGAGTAATTTGGTGTTGTTTGGCGAAATTGTATAGTTGCTGCGTTTGCTCACAAGTTAGGTGAATGCTTTGCTCAGTATAATGGGTGGATAAATTATCAGGTCGAGCATCCCCAGGTTGTCCAATACCCAAGCGGGTGGGAGTTGTAAATCCCTGTAAATGCTGTTTCCAAAATGCTTCTGCTTGGGAAACATCTTGCTGCTGCAACCAAGCGATGTAGTCTCGATAAGGACGTGGGTTAGATAGTCTCGGTGTTTGTCCCTGGATGTATGCGCCGTAAATCATCAGAAATTCCTGAAGCAAAATCGGCATTGACCAACCATCTAACAGTAGATGGTGATAACTCCAGACAAATTGATATACTGCTGGTGCAAGTTGGATAAGAGTGATGTGCATTAGGGGCGCTTGCGATAAGCTAAATCCCTGTTGTCGCTCTTTTTGTAGTATTGTTGCGAGTTCCTTTTGTTGGGCGGTGGTAGAATAATTGCGCCAGTCAAGATGAGTGATGGGACATTTTACTTGTTTGCCGACTACTTGCAATGGTTTTTCTAACTTATCCCAAACAAATGCTGTTCGTAACACGGTGTGGCGATTGACTAAATGTTGCCAAGCTTCCTCAAAAGCCGGAATATTTAAACTACCGTGTAATTCATAGCTTACTTGGATGACATAAGCCCCAGAATTGGGAGCATAAAGGCTATGGAACAGCATACCCTGCTGCATGGGTGAGAGGGGATAAATATCTTGAATGGCTTGGCGGTTTAGGGTTGTGTTCACTGTTTATCCTCTGTCTCAAAATTCGGTGTTGCTAAATATAAATAAGAAATTTTCACGCAGAGGCGCACAGAGAAAGATTTATATCAAGTCCGGTTAATCACTTACGATATGTCATTGCGAGTGGAACAAAGCAATCGCAAGAGATTGGGATTACTTCACTCCGCTATCGCTACGTTCGTAATGACAAGTATTCTAGCGGACTTGATATTACTCCACCCTAACCCTAAGAGATGTATTGGGGAGGGAACCGGATTTCTGCTCTCCCCCCTTGACAAGGGCGGTGATACCTGAATAAGGGGATGGGTTTTGTCCATGTGTCGCATTCTTTTTTCAAATTGCTATAACTTCTGAGGAGTTTAGAATTGTTGATGCTCAAAATTGACCATTTCTAGCACTTGGTCTAATGTTTGTTGGTCTAAGTTTGCTAATTCAAAATCGGAGGGCGTATAGCCGGCGTTATCGGGGGTTTGACAGTGGGTGATTATTTGTTGTAAGTAAGTGCAGAAGTCGGTAGCTAGTTGTTCAATGGTTGTTTTTTGATACTGTTTGCGGCTATATATGCAGTCAAATTGTAATTGCCCTGACCGCACAAAACCATTGATTTCAATGCGATAGCGTCGATGTTGTTGTGAATCTTGGGGTGTACCACTAGAGATAGAATCACAAAGGGTAAAGGGTAAATCTTCTCCCTGTCCCCTGTCAACTGTCAACTGTCCCAGATAGTTAAAGTTAATCTCTGGGGATGGGAGAGTCTGTAAGCGATCGCTGATTTTGTTGGATTTGCTAAGATAACGGAGTAGTCCGTAGTTAAATCCGCGATTTGGCACTATCCGCAATTGTTCTTTGATAGCTTTGAGCTTTTCGCCCCAATTGTCGCTGCTTTCAACTTGCAACAATAGGGGATATATGACTGTAAACCAGCCCACGGTACGAGATACATCTATCTCTACTCCAGGAAAATCCCGCCCGTAATTTTCCAAATCAATCAAGACTAAATCCTCTTTTGTCCATGTCGAGATTGCTTGTGTGCAGGCAGTCAATAACACATCATTAATTTGGGTGTTGTACGCTGAGGGGACTTGTTTAAGTAATGCTTGTGTCTCTACTGCTGAGAGAGTTATGGTAATGGCATCAGCATCGGCTATCGTGTTACTACCATCGAGATAATCTACTGGTAGGGGTTTAACTGTTTGGCGTAGGCTAAGCCCGCCGCAGGCATCGCTTGATAGCCAGTAATCAAGTTCTTCTGATAAAGTTGTTGATGATGATGCTAGCCATTGTAACTGTTCTGCCCAAGCTGCAAAAGCAGTGGTTTTTGGCGGTAAATCAATAGTTTTCCCTTGAATTAGTTGGCTTAAAGCCGTCTGCAAATCTTCTAGGAGAATACGCCAGGAAATTGCATCTATTACCAAATGATGAATCACTATTAATAGGCGAGATTCTTCACCCAAATCAAAATTAGCCACCCGCAGCAATGAACCGTGGGTAATATTTAAACTTTCTTGCAGTTGGCTAGAAATTTCTCTCATCGCCGCTTCTTGTCGCGTCGCCGATAACGCCGATAAATCACAACAAACGTAGGGAATATCATCATCTGGCTCGACAATTGTAGCTTGCCATTCCACTTTCCTCTTACATTGGGCTATGACCCCCTCTAACTCCCCCTCTTGCGAAGTTGGGAGAACCGGAAATTTCCCCCAATGCATCGGGGCGATTAAGGGGGGTAAATCCAGGGCTTGTGCTTCATTACCAAGATGTGTGTACACCGTAGCCTCTTGGTAAGAGGAGGATGGGTAGGGTTTTACAAACCGACTCCGCAGCACATCATGATGCTGTAATAGTTTTTTCAAAGCTGAGATGAGAATTGCTGGCTGTAATTTCTGCTTCGCCTGCAAAAACACCGCTTGATTGAAGTGATGTAGATTCGCCAACTCTTGCTCAAAAAACCAATGTTGAATGGGTGTGAGTGGTACAGAACCTGTAACTATACCTTGCTGGGCGTGAGTTGCTAAGACAGGGGTAACAACTGCTGCTAATTCTGCGATAGTTTGGTACTGGAAAAGCTGTTTAGGAGTCAGTTGCAACCCTGCTTGATTAGCACGGCTAATCACTTGAATCGCCAGAATTGAGTCTCCACCTAGTCCAAAAAAGTTATCATGGATGCCGACTTGAGGCAGATGCAAAAGTGATGACCAGATATTGACTAGTATCGCCTCTATATCAGTACGTGGTAAAATTACATCCTGCTCGTTTGGTAGTTCTGGTGCTGGTAGCATCCGCCGATCTACTTTACCATTAAGCGTTAGCGGTAAAGTTTCCAACGGGATAAAAAAGTTAGGAATCAAGTAATCTGGTAGCCGTTGTTGAAGAAATTGCCGCAGTTCAGTTAGAGAAATCTGTTCCAATTTTGTGTGTTGTACAAAGTAAGCTAAAAGCCGCTTATGCTGTGATTTCAACTCGTCAGCAATTACCACACAATCTTGTACACTTGGATGTTGAGCGAGTACTGATTCAATCTCACCTAACTCAATCCGAAAACCTCGGATTTTGACTTGATTATCCAATCGTCCCAAGTACTCAATATTACCATCTGGCAGGTAACGGGCGCGATCGCCGGTTTTGTAAAGGATGGGCATTGGGGATTGGGCATTGGGCATTGGGGATTGGGCATTGGGCATGGTTATTCTCCTTGTCCCCTTGTCTCCTTGTCCTCCTTGTCCTCCTTGTCCCCCTTGTCCCCCCACTCCCCACTCCCTAATAAAAGGATTCGGGACAAACCTTTGGGCTGTTAACTCTGCTCGATTCACGTAGCCACGGGCGAGTCCATCACCTGCAATATATAATTCACCTGTGATGCCGATGGGTACAGGGTTAAGGTAGCGGTCGAGAATGTAAACTTGGGTATTAGCGATCGCTCGACCAATAGGAACAGTATGATTTATTTGTTTGGCATCCTTTATCATATAGCAACAAGTGAAGGTAGTCCCTTCAGTGGGGCCATAGCCGTTGATGACGCGACATTGAGGATAGGTTTCCAGAAGCTTTTTAATATGAACAGCAGATAAAACATCACCGCCAGCCAATAATTGTTTCACGGCTTTCAAGCTAGCGAGATGTTCATCGACCATCAGGTGGAATAAGCCTGCTGTTAGCCAAAGAGTGGTAATTTGATGTTGTGCGATCGCATTTGCTAATTCTTCTAGCGTTGGCTGCTGACTCGGCAAAATTACCAAGCGTGCGCCGTTGAGTAGCGCCCCCCAAATTTCAAAGGTAGAAGCATCAAATACAACCGGGGCCGTTTGGAGTAAAATTTCATCGCCACTCAGTTGAGCATAATCACAGTTTTGCACTAACCGCACTACACTGCGATGGGGTACACACACACCCTTAGGTACTCCTGTTGAGCCGGAGGTATACATCACATAAGCGAGATTTTCTGGTGTGGTATAGCTGACAGGGTTGGTTATGGGTTGTTGAGCAATACTTTGCCAATCATTATCAAAACAGAAAATTGGCAGTTCCAAAGATGATTTTGTAAATTCCTCTTTCCCTCTCTGCACCTGGGCGCGACGGACACTTTCCTCAACTTTGGGAACCCCCGCACGGAAGTGTCCTCCTCTGCGTGAGCTTTTCACGTCATGTGGAAAAGTCAACGCCAAACCTAACCCCCCAGCCCCCAACCCTTGTAGGGAATCGGGAGAATTCAAAGCCTCTCTCCTCTTAGGAGAGAGGTTTGGAGAGAGGTTTTGCAAATCCTCTGAAAAGTCAGTTGCGTCTAGGCGTGATTTTATCCCTTCAATGTATTGCTCTTGAGTTAGCAACACTTGCACTTGAGCATCCTGAATCAAAAATGCTAAACGCTCACTTGGATAGTTAACATCCAACGGCAGATAAAAACCGCCTGCTTTGAGAATTCCCAATATTCCTATGAGAAAATCAACAGAACGTTCTACACAAATACCAACACCTACCTCTGGCTTGACTCCCAAAGATTTAAGATAGTGGGCAAGTTGATTCGCTTTGCTATTGAGTTCTGCATAAGTTAAAGCTTGATTTTCATAAATTACGGCAATGGCATCACCCGATTTTGCTACCTGCTGCTCGAATAATTCGTGAATACATTGAGGCGGATGATATATTGCTGCACTACCCAAGCTGATAATTTGCTGAATTTCTACCTGCCTCATCAAAGATAAATCAGAAATCCTCTGTGTTGGCTCTGAAGTAATGCTTGTTAATAAAGTTTGTAAGTGTTCTGTAAACCGATTAATTGTAGTTTCTGCAAACAAATCGCAGTTATATTCCCATTTGCCTTGCAATCCGGTGCTTGTTTTTGCGATCATCAAGGTAAGGTCAAACTTTGCCGTACCGCCATCGATTTCTATGGGACTCCAGCGCAACCCAGTTAATTCTATTGGTTGGGTGGGGGCATTCTCTACAACCAGCATTACCTGAAATAATGGCGAGTGACTTAGCGATCGCAACGGTTGTAATGTTTCAACTACCTGCTCAAATGGTACATCCTGATGAGCATAAGCTGCTAAGACAATTTCCCGCACCTGTGGCAATAATTCGGCAACACTAGGATTATCTGCTAAGGAAATTCGCAGGGCTAGAGTGTTAGCAAAAAAACCGATTATTCCTTCAGTACCCGGATAATGACGATTGGCAATGGGGCTACCAATAACGATTTCATCTTGCTCACTATAGCGATGCAGCAGCACACTCAACGCCAAAAATATCACCATAAACAGAGTGGTGTTCGTTTCTTGACATAAATGCTTGATTGCTTGAGTCAGTTCTAAAGATAACTCAAAACTTTGTCGCCTACCCAGAAATGTCTGTACAGCCGGACGCGGATAATCTATGGGTAATTCCAAAAGCTCTGGAACTTGCTGTAACTGCTGTCGCCAGTATTCAAGCTGATAGTCAAATTTATTATCCTGTAACCATTGTCTCTGCCAGGCGGCAAAATCGGCATATTGAATTGCTAACTCTGGCAGAGGAGAAGGCTGTCCTTGGGAAAATGCTTGGTATAAAGTTGCGATTTCTTGCGCTAAAACATCAACTGACCAACCATCGGTGATGATGTGATGCATGGTCAGTAATAATACGTTTTCATCTGGATGTAGATATAATAAATTGACTCGTAAAAGCGGACTCTGTTCTAAGTGAAAAGGCTGCTGACTTGACCAACGAGCAAGCTGCTCAACGGTTTGGTGCTGTTGCGATGCCGTGAGTGAACTTAGGTCAATAACTGGAATAAGTATATTTGCATCAAAAGATACAACTGCCACCCCACGACCATCAACGGTGGAAAAGCTGGTACGCAACACTTCATGACGACGGACAATTTCGGTAAAGCTTTGTCTGAGGACAGTAACATTTAACTTACCACTCAGATGCAATGCCGCAGCCACGTTGTAGGATGAGTTATCTGGTTCTAATTGTGCTAAAAGCCAGAGGCGTTGTTGAGCAAAGGAAAGGGGTAAATTCTCCCTGTCATACTCCCTCACGCCACTTGCTACAACGGGGGGAACCCCCGCAACGCAGTGGCTCCCCTTGCTAAGGGGAGGGCTGGGGAGGGGTGTATTTAATGTTGATGATGCAATTACCCTCGCTAATTCAACAATAGTTGGTGTTTCAAACACCTGCCGCAATGGTATATCTATCCCAAATACCTGCTGAATTTGGGAAATCATCCGAATTACCAGCAGTGAGTGTCCACCCAGAGCAAAGAAGTTATCCTCAACTCCCACTGACTTTAAGTTCAACACCGTTTGCCAAATGCTTACCAACAATTCTTCGCTAGGTGTGCGGGGAGCCGTTACAGTTGGCCCAGGTAATTCTTCTACTTGCGGTAGCCCCTTCCGGTCAATTTTACCATTGGGAGTACGCGGCAATGCTTCCAAGAAAACAAAATGGGCGGGAATCATATACCCTGGTAACTTCTTTGCTAAAAATTGCTGCAAATTTGATGATTTTGCAGTTATGGGAGCGATATAAGCAATTAAACGTTTGTCACCTGTTATCTGTTCACAAGCGACAACAGCAGATTCTTGTACATCTGGGTGTTGACTGAGTAACGCCTCAATTTCACCCAACTCAATGCGGAAGCCCCGAACTTTAACTTGGTGATCAAATCTTCCCAAGTACTCTATATTACCATCTTCAAGATAACGGACGCGATCGCCTGTTTTATAGAGACGCGCCCCTGTTATTTCACTAAATAAATCGGGAATAAACAAAGCAGCCGTCAAGTCAGGTCGATTTAAATAGCCTCTAGTTACACCAATTCCCCCAATGTAAAGCTCTCCTGGAACTCCTACTGGGGTAGGATTTAAGTGGGAGTCGAGGATATAGGTTTTGGCATTATTAACAGCTTTGCCAATTGGCAGTTCTCGCCCTATTGTCTGAACAGTTAGCCCTGACAAATCACAGGTAGTCGTCACGATTGTTGCTTCTGTTGGGCCGTAGCTGTTCACCAAGCATACCTTTGGAGCAAGCTCCTGCCAAGTGGTTAATCGTTCTGGTAAAGCTTTTTCACCGCCGATGATGACTAATCGGACAGAATCTGGTATTGTCAAATTCATAGCTAATAATTCAGCTACAAGTTGATGCCAAAATGCAGTAGGTAAATCCAGTACTGTAATCTGCCAATCACGGCAGATTTTCAGAAACTCTGGGATGGAACTCAACATTTCGTCTGTTCGCAATACCAGCGTTGCACCCTGCACCAAACAAGGAAAAATTTCTTCGGCGGCTGCATCGAAGCTGATGGATGCAAATTGAAGAATGGAATCGCTAGGAGATATCTCATATTCAACTATCCCAGCTTCTATATAATTTACCAAAGACTGGTGTTGAACCATCACACCTTTTGGCACACCTGTAGAGCCAGATGTATAGATGGTGTAAGCTAGGTTTTCGGATGTCATCTGAGTAGCTGGATTCTCCTCACTTTCTAGGGCAATCAATTCCCAGTCTGCATCCAAGCAAACTATAGGCGATTCCAAATCAGGTAGAACTGTTACCAAAGATTTCTGAGTTAATAGCACCGACACCTGTGAATCTGATATCATGAAAGCTAGACGTTGTTGAGGTAATCGCGGATCTAAAGGGACATAAACCCCACCGGCTTTCAGAATGCCCAACAATCCTACAATCATTGTGATTGAGCGCTCTACGCAAATACCAACCAGAACTTCTGGTTTGACGCCCAGCTTTTTCAGATAATGAGCCAGTTGATTAGCTCGTTGATTCAGTTCTCGATAAGTAAGGTGTTTATTTTCTAGTCTTACAGCTACAGCATCAGGTGTCTTCTCCACCTGCGCTTCAAATAGTTGATGAATGCACTCTTGGCTAGAATATTTTTGTGTAGCTTGATTCCAGCTTTTAAGTAGTTGCTGCTGTTCGTTGCTTGTTAAAATTTGCAATTGTGACAACTTTTGCTGAGGATTTGTCACTATACTTGTGAGGAGATTTTCCAGGTGTCCGAGAAGACGTTCAATCGTCGCTTCATCAAAGCGATAGCTTACATAGCTGATTTGTAATAATAGCTCCGCACCAGGAATGACTCCCAGTGTGAGTGGATAGTTAGTTTGAGCAAATCCCTGCGCGTCTTGAATCTGTAAATGGCTGTTGGCAATTTTCAGAATTGATTCTATGGAAACTGGATAGTTCTCAAATACCAATAGACTTTCAAATAAAGGTATGTCATTGGGAACTTCACTCCAGCCTTGAATTTCTACTAAGGAACTGTAGGTGTATTGCTCTGTTTCTACTTGTTGAGTTTGCAACTGCTCAAGCCAAGGAATTATTTCGGCGTGGGCATCAATTTGCACTCGCACAGGTAGAGTGTTGATAAATAAGCCAACGATGCTTTCCACATTAGCTAATTCCGGGGGACGACCGGAGACAGTTGTGCCAAATACGACATCTGTTTCCCCACTGTAGCGACTCAGAAGCAGCGCCCAAGCTCCTTGAATCAGGGTGTTGAGGGTGAGATAATGTTGGCGAACTAAGGTTTGGAGAGCCGTGGTAGTAACAGAGTCAAGCTTTCTTTGCTGCTCCCTGGTAACCGTTCCCGATTGAGTTGTAACCGTTCCCGATTGAGTTGTAACCGTTCCCGATTGAGTTGTAACGGTTCCCGGTTTAGTTGTAACGGTTCCCGGTTTAGTTGTAACGGTTCCCGGTTTAGTTGTAACCGTTCCCGATTGAGTTGTAACGGTTCCCGATTGAGTTGTAACGGTTCCCGATTGAGTTGTAACGGTTCCCGATTGAGTTGTAACCGTTCCCGATTGAGTTGTAACCGTTCCCGATTGAGTTGTAACCGTTCCCGATTGAGTTGTAACCGTTCCCGGCTCCCTGCTCCCTTCTAAAATCTGTGTAGGTGCTGTAAAACCCTTGAGGTTATTTCGCCAATAGATTTCAGCTTCAGTTTGATTCTGCTCCTGGAGCCAGAGAATATAATTCCGGTAGGCTGTGGGAAATGGTAACGAAACATTCTGCCCTTGACAAAATGCTTCATATAAGGTAAAAACTTCTTTTAATAAAATCCCATTACACCAACCATCCATTAATAAATGATGGTGACTCCAGACAAACTGGTAAATATCTGCCTGTAACTGAATCATTGTACAGCGCATCAGGGGAGGCTGTTGCAAATCGAATCCCTTAGTGCGATCGCTCAAAAGAAAAGCTGTTAATTTTGTCTGCTGTTCAGCTACTTCTAGATTGCGCCAATCTAATTCTTCCCAAGGTAATTTTACATCGCTGTGTACTACCTGGAGCGGTTTTTCCAACTCTTGCCAGTGAAAAGCGGTGCAAAGAACGGTATGACGCTCGACTACACGTTGCCAAGCTTGATGAAAGGCAGTTAAATTTAGATTACCGCGAATCAGACAGCTACGCTGCTCAAAGTAAATACCAGAATTGGGAGCATACAAGGTATGAAAGAGCATTCCCTGTTGCATAGGAGAGAGTTCGTAGATGTCAGCAATAGTGGTTTCCACGCTACCCCTTTTTTGGCTGCTGAAGTTTATTAATAAATTGGTCAAGTTGCTTTTGATTCAAACGCGCACCTGCGAAATCCGATGGTGTGTAACCGCCGCTTGCGGGTGATTGGCAATGCTGAATCAGAGTTTGTAGTGTTTTGATGAATTGCTGTGCTATCCGTTCGATGCTGACGCCATCGTGTAAATTACGACTGTATCGCCACTGTACGTTTAGCTGAGACTGTGCTATCCAGGCGGTGACATTTAGTTTATAGTGGCGTGAGTTCTGTGAGTTGGATAGTAATCCTGTTGATTCCGTAGCAATTCCGTGAATCCATCCTTGGGAGGAAAACCAATCTAGTTGCCCCAAGTAATTAAAACTAATATCAGATTGAGGTAGTTGTTGTAAACTTTGTACACCGCTCTCAAACCCTCCCCTTGCTAAGGTGGGTGGGGTACTGAGAAACGCTTTATCTGAACTCAAATATCTTAGTAAACCGTAGCCTATACCCTTGTTGGGAATTTGCCGCAGTTGCTCTTTGACATATTTAAGATTAGCTCCCAGGTCGTTACTGCTGTCTAATTTTAAATATACTGGAAAAATGGTCGTGAACCAACCAACTGTTCGGCTAATGTCTGTGTTTGCAAACAAATCTTCTCGTCCATGACCTTCCAAGTCAACCAGTAGCGAACGTGCTAATGTCCATTGACTCATACTCTGCACCAATGCTGTCAATAACACATCATTTATTTGTGTATGATAAGCTTTTGGAACTTCTTCCAACAAGGCGCGGGTTTGGGTAGCATCGAGGTTAACGCTGATTTGGGTTTCGGAAGCTATGGTGTTGACATTTGGATGATACTCATAATCTAGCGGTAATGCAGGCGATTCTCTGGGGAGAATTTTTAACCAAGTTGCTAATTCTCCTGTGAGTTCTGCTGATTGAGCATAGTTTTGTAACTGCTGCGCCCATTCGGGGAAAGATGTAGTTTTTGCGGGTAATTGTACAGATTCTTTAGCTTTTAGCTGTTGATACGCACTTCCTAAATCTGACAAAAGAATCCGCCAGGAAACGCCATCAACAATTAAATGGTGAATGATTAATAATAAGCGATCGCTGTAGCCATTCCCCAGTCGGAACAGCGCAAAGCGCAGTAATTTTCCCGTTGCTAAATCTAGGCTGGCTTGGAGTTGGGATGCAGTTGACTCGATCAAATGCTGTTGTGTATTCTTGGGCAAACTGACCAAATCCACCACAGTTAAGTGATTTTGAGCAATTGATGCACTAATATATTGTTGCCATTGGACTGCTTGTTGAACAAAGTGCGATCGCAGCATATCATGATGGATTAGCAATTGCTCAATTGCCTGCTGTAAAATATCTGCTTGCAGGTTCGGCTCTACCTCCAAGATTATTGCTTGGTTGAAATGATCCAATTTGTGCAAATTTTGCTCAAAGAACCAGTGCTGAATTGGTGTGAGGAAAACTGTTCCTGTGACTTTCCCTTGTTCTGCTTGTCCTTGGGGAGTCACTTGGATGACTGTGGCTAATTGGCCGATTGTTTGGTGCTGGAAAAGCTGCTTGGGAGTTAATTTCACACCTGCTTGATTCGCCTTTGCCACCATCTGAATGCTGAGAATCGAATCGCCTCCATGCTCAAAGAAATTATCGCCAATTCCCACATTATACCCTAAAAGCTCCGTCCATATCTGCACGAGGATTGTTTCTATTGGTGTCCGGGGTGCTGCTTGTTGCTGTTTAATTTCCGGAGGTGGGAGTTTCGTTGAGTCAACTTTCCCATTGGTTGTTAGTGGTAGTTTGTCCAGGTAGACAAATGCAGAAGGCAACATATAAGCAGGTAATTTTGTTGCTAAATATTGCCGAAAATCTGTCAATTCTAAGTTCTGCTGATTTCTAACAATATAAGCAATTAACTGCGGATGATTGGGATTATCCTTTCTGAGTACCACCACCGCTGCTTGTACTAGGGGATGAGCTTGTAATACTGCCTCAATTTCCCCTAATTCCACACGAAAACCCCGAATTTTAACTTGATTATCTAAGCGTCCCAGATATTCAATATTACCATCTGATAGATAGCGGGCGCGATCGCCTGTTTTGTAAAGAGTATTGGGTATTGGGCATGGGGCACTTGTACTGAGCGTTCGCGTAGCGTCTCGTAGAGAAGTCGTTGGCGTAGCCTCTCCAAGAGTTGTATTGGGTATTGGGTATTGGTCTGTCCTCATCTCCCTCATCTCCCTCATCTCCCT
>NZ_JAIVFQ010000055.1 GCF_020829495.1 Nostoc favosum CHAB5714
TCCCCCATCTCCCTCATCTCCCCCATCTCCCCCATCCCCCTCATCCCCCCCATCCCCCTCATCCCCCCCATCCCCCCCATCCCCCTCATCCCCCCATGCCCACTGACCCTTATGCCTGGCTAGAACATTCCTTAGCAACGATTCATCGGGCTGACTGGTATCGTTCAGTACAACCTATCAAGGGTCGTCCGGGTGCAACGGTGGTTTTAGCTGGGCAAGAGGTAATTAATTTTGCCAGCAATGACTATTTAGGATTGGCTGGGGATGAGCGATTAATGGCAGCCGCAACTGCTGCGATCGCAGAATTTGGAACTGGTAGTACTGGTTCTAGATTACTCAGTGGACATAGGGAATTACACAGGGAATTAGAGGAGGCGATCGCATCTACCAAACAAACAGAAGATGCCTTGATATTTAGTTCAGGGTATCTAGCAAATTTGGGTGTCATTACCGCCCTCGTTGGCAAGCGTGATTTAATTTTATCTGACCAGTACAATCATTCCAGCCTGAAAAATGGAGCGATTCTCAGTGGTGCAGTATTTGTGCAATATCCGCACTGTGATATAGCAGTCTTAAAAACTCAGTTGAGTCAACAGCGACAAAACTACCGACGCTGTTTGATTCTTACTGATAGCGTCTTCAGTATGGATGGCGATTTATGTGCGTTGCCAGCACTGTTGGATCTCGCCGATGAATTTAACTGTATGCTGCTAGTTGATGAAGCTCATGCCACTGGGGTACTAGGAAAAACTGGCGCTGGGTGTGTGGAACATTTTGGATGTACAGGAAAGCCGTTAATTCAAGTTGGGACTTTGAGTAAAGCTTTGGGTAGTTTAGGCGGGTATGTAGCAGGAAGTAGCGCCTTAATTGACTTTTTGCAAAACCGCGCACCCACTTGGATTTACACAACTGGACTTTCACCTGCTGATACAGCCGCGGCCTTAGCAGCAATCAAGATAGTGCAACAAGAACCGCAACGCCGTACCCAATTGTGGCAAAATGTACATAACTTGAAAAATTTGCTGCAACAACACTTAGCTAATCTAAAATTACTGCCTTCGGAATCACCTATATTATGTTTTCAATTGTCCAATGCGACAGATGCCCTCAAAGCTGGAAAACAGCTAAGAGATGCTGGCATTTTTGCCCCAGCAATTCGCCCCCCCACAGTGCCTACAAGTCGGATTAGAATATCTTTAATGGCAACTCATGAAGCAGCACATATTGAAAAATTGGTAGCAGTGCTGAAGGATGTTAACATAATTCATAATTCATAATTAGTAATTCATAATTAAAAGACGCTAAAATAAAATACTTTTAAATTTAAACATTAATCTATGACGCCGTATTTCTTGCGCTATGCATCTCGAAATACATTTTTTTCTTTCTCACTCTCCATAAATGAATTTAGTTATAGCGGTTCTCGTTTACGTGAGGTACACCCGTAGGGGCACGGCACTGCCCATTGGTGTCAACTTAACGTGAAACCCTCGCAATGACGTTATATCAAGCCTACTCAATTACTAATTAAGTCGTCGGAACCCCACCCCTTAATCCCCTCCCCGCAGGCGGGGAGGGGAGACAAAGCATAGCTTTGGCGGGGTGGGGTAAAACGCCTGTGGGATAAGCGTTTGAGCTTAAGTTGACACCTATGGGCAAAGACAAGCCCCTACACCTCGTGATGTAATGTTGTACCGCATCTGAATGGGAACCGCTATACTCTGCATCCAAATTATTTTTTGGTCAAATAACAGTCTCTGGTTGATTGCGATTTATTGAAACTAGAAGACATATCGGAGACTTAAAATCATCTTTATTTTGGTATTTGTTATAAATTTGGGTCACTGCATTTCTTGGAATTGAGTACTTATATCATGTTCGCTTGATTACTTATTAAACCCGAAGAACCCCACCCCGCCAATCGTCGCTTTGTCTCCCCTCCTGCTTGCGGGGAGGGGCTGGAGGTGGGGTGCAATGACTATGGGAATCATAACTAATTATGCGGACATGATATTATGAGCAGCAAACCCATGTTATGGATATAGAAGATTAAAATAATTCGTAATTCGTAATTCGTAATTCGTAATTAAGTTTTGCAATGGGGATTTTAACCTCACCGCAAAACTTGTCGCTTGTTAGAAGCGAGGGACTTAGACCCCTCAAAAATGTTAATAATAAATTCTGGCTTTGGATACTATATTACCGGGTAATTAACCTCTCACAAAAGAAGTTTTCTAAATAAATAAAAATCTATCTGGAGATAAATTACTAAAAATTGCAAACTAGCTTAGGGTGTATAGAGCCTTTGCAATAAGTATTGGTTGTTCCAAAACATTTTCATGCCCCATATTTGTTATTCCCAGTTACTGCGTTATGGCATTGTTGTATTAATCGTCGCACTTGCATTAGTGCTGATGTTGATGCTAGACCCCTGGTTAAGCATGAGTGGAACTCCTTTCTTGCTGTTTTTTAGCGCTGTAATGGTGAGTGGTTGGTATGGTGGTTTGAATTCAGGGCTGTTAGCAACCGGCTTGTCTGCGTTATTGAGCGATTACTTCTTTCTCCCTCCAGCTTATGATCTGAGTTTTGACTTATCCAATTTTCTGCGAATTGGGTTGTTTGCATTACAAGGATTGCTCTTTAGTATCTTATGTGAGGTATTAAAGACTGCTAAAAGTCGGGCTGATGGAAATCTCCAAAAGCTGAGAGTTAGTGAGGAACGATTTCGATTAGCGTTAAGTAGTTCAGATATCGTGATCTTTCAGCAGGATCGCGATTTGCGATATCAGTGGATTCATAATCCTCAAGGTCTAAGCACTGCTGAGGAAATGCTGGGTAAGTCTGACTATGAATTATTTCCAGCCTTAGTAGCAGAGCAATTGAGGGCAATTAAGCAGAAGGTACTAGAGACTGGTGTTTCAACCCATGAAGAGGTTTATCTGACAATTGGTGAAGAAAATTGTTACTACGATTTGCTGGTTGAACCGCTAAGGGATGTAGACAATAGCATTCAGGGCATTACCTGTGCAGGTGTGAATATTACAGAGCGCAAGCAGGCTGAAGAAAGACTCCGCTATATCGCCCAAATTAGTAGTTTACTCTCTACTTCGCTAGATTACGAAGAAACCTTAGAACAGATCGCCAAAATCTCAGTTCTCCAGCTAGCTGATTGGTGTAGCGTTGATATTTTAAATGAAGATGGTTCTATTCGCCGCCTACCCATTGCCCATGCAGACCCATCTAAAGCGGAGTTAGCGCGTAAACTTCAGGAGTATGCTCCCGATTACAAAGGTGCAAGTGCAATTACTAAAGTACTCCAAACTGGGCAAAGTGAATTAATCTCAGAGATATCTGACTCGCTATTAGTAGCAAGTACTCAGAATCAGGAACACTTAGAACTTGTTCGACAATTGGGAATGAAGTCTGTGATGATTGTGCCGTTAATCGCACAAGGGCGAGTCCTCGGCACTATTAGCTTTGTCAGCACCCAATCAAACCGTCGCTACGATCGCACTGACCTAACTTTAGCAACAGATATTAGCCATCGTGCTGCCTTAGCAGTGGAAAATGCGCGACTTTATCGAGATATTCACCAGACTTTAGTCCATTATGCCGAATCTCTATCTCTTCTAGATGCGCTCTTAGAAGCTGCTCCCGTTGCCGTATGCTTTTTGGATCGGGAACTGCGATATATCCGAATTAATCAAGTTTTCGCTGACATTAACGGTTTGACCATCGAAGAACATCTAGGACGCAAATTTGGGGAAGTGTTGCCAGCGATGGCGGTTGATTTGGAGCTACAGTTACAGCGCGTGTTGAATACTGGAGAACCCCTGCTGAATGTAGAAATCAATGGTAAGACAAGGGAACAATCAGAACGTTACGGCTACTGGCTGGGCAACTATTACCCGGTGAACAACCCAATGGGAGAAAGGATAGGGATTGGAATTATTTTGGCAGATGTGACAGCAGCAAAGCAAACAGAAGTTGCCTTACGAGAAAGCGAAGAAAGGTTCCGGGCAATGTTCAACCAGGCAACTGTCGGCATTGCTCTGGTAGCGTTGGATGGACAATTTCTGCAAATTAATCCTGCTTTATGTGAGATTACTGGATACAGCCATGAAGAGTTAATCCAACTAAACTTTCAGGAAATTACCCACCCTGACGATTTAGAAATTGATTGGGAAAATGGTCGGCAAGTTTTAGCAAAAGAAATTAGTGGTTATTCCCTAGAGAAGCGCTACATCCGCAAAGATGGTTCCATTGTTTGGGTAAACCTAACTTCATCAGTAGTTTGGGATACTAACGGACAACCAAAGTATGCATTAGGTATTCTTGAGGATATTAGCGCTCGCAAACAAGTTGAAGCCACACAAAAGTTTCTAGTCGAAGCCAGCACCTTATTAGCTGCCTCATTAGATTATGAAATCGCCTTGGAAAGTGTGGCTAATCTAGCAGTTCCTACCCTAGCTGACTGGTGTATTGTAGATGTTTTCCAGAAAGATTGGTCAAGTAAACAAATTGCGATCGCAATTGCCGATCCCACAAAACAAAATACTTTAGAGGAAATCCGACGGCGTTATCCACCCAAAACCAAAACAAAACAGCTTGTAGAGCAGCTAGGATTGGGAATCTCTATCTTTTATCCCGAATTATCTGACTCTAATCTTGTACAGATGGCTCAAAATGAGGAACATCTGCAATTGCTGCGAAGCCTGGGTATTAGTTCTCTAATGGTGATTCCAGTTCGTTCCCGTGGGCAATTATTTGGAGCAATCTCTTTTTTTACAGCCGAGTCAGGTCGGCACTACCAACAAACAGACTTGGCTTTAGCAGAAGATATTGCTCGTCGGGCGGCGACAGCCATTGACAACGCCAGACTCTATCAGGAAACTGAACGGTCTGTCAATCGCACCATACTTTTACAAAGAATAACTGCCGCCCTCTCGGAAGCCTTAACTCCCCAACAGGTAGCCGATGTAGTGGTGAACCAAGGCATTGCCGCCTTGGAAGCTACTGGTGGTTCCGTTGTCTTACTTACTGAGGGAGATACTACCCTAAAAGTTGTGCAAGCAATTGGCTATCCGCAAACACTTATAAATACTTGGGCAACTTTTCCCATCACAGCACCTAACCAAATAGCAGAAACAGTCAGAACTGGGCAGCCGGTTTTTTTAGAAAATTTAGCAGCCATGATTGCTAGATATCCCGACTTAGCAGATGTTGTGACTGTTATAGCGAATAATGCCTGGGCTTCTATTCCCTTGATAGCAGAAGGTAAAGTAATTGGGGCTTTGGGATTAAGCTTTACTATTGGACAAATATTTAATGAAGAAGACCGGGGATTTATGTTGACACTAGGACAGCAGTGTGCCCAAGCGATCGCCCGCGCTCAACTTTACGAAGCCGAAAAAACTGCAAGGGCGCAAGCCGAGACAGCCAACCGCATTAAAGATGAATTCCTCGCTGTTCTTTCCCATGAACTTAGAACTCCCCTGAATCCAATTTTAGGGTGGGCGAAGTTACTCAGAACCCGCAAGTTTGACGAAGCCACGAGAATCCGGGCATTGGAAACAATCGAGCGTAATGCCAAATTACAAACCCAACTGATTGGAGATTTACTTGATGTTTCGCGGATTTTACAAGGTAAAGTTAGGTTAAATCTTTATGCAGTGGATTTGAAAGTAGCGATCGCAGCTGCACTAGAAACAGTGCGTTTAGCAGCCGAAGCCAAATCAATTGAAATAAAAACGGTGCTAAGTCATGATATCGGCAAAGTTTTGGGTGATGGCGATCGCTTGCAACAAGTGATGTGGAATCTCCTCTCCAATGCCGTTAAATTCACACCCACAGAAGGACGAGTAGAAGTACGTCTAGAGCAAGTTGGGTTAGAAGCCCAAATCCAGGTGATTGATACAGGTAAGGGAATCATGCTGGAATTTTTGCCTTACGTATTTGATTACTTCCGACAAGCAGATGCCAAGACAACCAGGATATTTGGCGGGCTGGGATTGGGACTAGCAATTGTGCGTCATTTGGTAGAACTTCACGGTGGTACAGTTCAGGCAGAGAGTCTAGGAGAAGGACAAGGGGCTACCTTTACAGTCAGACTACCTTTGCTGAAAAATTCTGAGTTGCGAGTTGAGAGTGGTGAAGCTTCTCAAGCAGAAGTTAGTACTGACGACACATTACTTGCTGGAGTGCAAATCCTGCTTGTGGACGATCAAGCAGATGTGCGAGAGTTTTTTAGCTTTGCGCTAGAACAATATGGCGCAACTGTAACACTAGCTGAATCAGCAAGTGAAGCGCTGGAAATACTAGTGCAATCAAAGCCAGATATTTTGTTAAGTGATATTGGAATGCCTGTAATGGATGGCTATATGCTGCTGCGCGAGGTGAGAAAATTACCACCAGAGCAAGGCGGGCAAATTCCCGCGATCGCATTGACAGCTTATGCTGGAGAAATTAACTACAACCAAGCAATGGCAGCAGGATTCCAAAAACACCTACCGAAACCCGTCGATCCGGCAGATTTAGCTAGTGCGATCGTTAATCTCATCGGACAGAATCAACCTTGAAGCAGGCAGGAGGGTTTGTTCAAAGAAGAGGAAATGGGGCATTCGTAGGTTGGGTTGAACTTAAGTGTTACCCAACAAAGCCCTGAAAATGTTGGGTTTCGTTCCTCAACCCAACCTACCCCGGAGTGCTTTTTTAGGCTTAACCGAGCAGTATTGCCCCCTGCCCCCTGCCTCTTCACTCAACCAATAGGCCGATTACCAGGATTGACTGCATGAATATATTCACTACCCGATTGCGGTCTTCCTCGTTTATAACAAGCTTCTTCTGGTTTACCCCATCCTAGCTGCAAAATCATTTCCAAAAAGCTAGAATTTTCCCACTTGCACAAACTTGCCCATTCTGTTATTTGAACAATTCTCTCTACATCAGATGTGACAATTTTTTGGTACTGTTTATTATTATTGAAACTCAAGTATAAATCCATCCCCATAGAGACTTCATACCAAAATTCTACAATAGAATTTTTAGCAGCTTTTAATATTTCTAAGTCACTGGTGAGGGCTATTAACTCACTGTCTACTTCGGGATAGCTCAAATTTTTACCTTTAACTGTTACCTCCCGCCAAATAATACCTGAAACTTGATTTTCCCTCTGATATTCATGAATTGCAGCTTTGAAATCTTGATAAGCAGTGAACTGTTGCAGCCCATCAGTCATGAGAAACTGGTCAATTACAGGATTGCCAGAGACTGGTATTTCTAATTTTAGGCGTTTTCCCTTAAGGCAGGCTTGGCGTTCGGCTGCCAAAATTTGAATTAGCTCCTGGGTCGTGTAAACCTTTGACATTAGAATACACTCTAGTTAGTCATTAGTCATTAGTCATTAGTCATTAGTCATTAGTCATTAGTCATTAGTCATTAGTCATTTGTTATGGACTATAGACCAATACAGTTCAGTTAAGCATTTCTTTCTTCTCTTCCTTTGCGTTCTTTGCGTCCTTTGCGGTTCGTTAAAAAAATTGACTTTGACTAATATTTAAGCCTTAACTGAACCGTATTGGACTATAGACTATGAATTAACTTTCTAATCTGTTAACACAGATATTTCAATATTATGCTTTGACATCGACGGCAATGTAGTAACAGATATCACCAAAAATGAGGGCAGACCAATTTGGTCTACCCCAGAAGTTACTTAGCTAACTCACTACTAAACTCATTAAAGGCTCGCCGTTTTAGCTGTGCTGTTTCAGTGCGTGGTACTAAATCAAAGATTTTACGAAATTGATCGTCTATCTCTTCAAAAGGTACTTGACCTTTTTTATTTAAAACTACCTCACCAGATTTATTAAATACCACGACTTGAGGAACAGCCCCAGAATAGTAATATCCTGCTTCTGTAGGATTGTAAGTCTGTTTAAGCGGGATACCATCTACACTAATAGGCATAATTTCTGCTACCCGACCATAGAATTCCTGTACCCGTGAAATGGAAATGGCATATCTTTTGGAATCGCTGCTGTCATCCAAATAAAAGGCCAAAAAGATGGGTTTATGTTCCGCTAAAGCCTGTGCTAATGTCTGTCTGGGAGGAACTAATGAACCATTGCCAGCATAAACGACAAAGATGTTGCCATCATATAAATCATTATTAAGACCAGCAGATGCAGGTTGCATACTTATAATGAGAAGACTTGCAAGCAACAACAGGCATTTGGACAACCACCTTTGCCAGCCAGTAATTTGTTTATGTAAAAAAAGAAACTTTGTGCTATTCATCAAAAGGAACCTTGCAAGCTACTACTTGTCGTGAGTTTGTGCTGAATTCGGCAAACTGGGCTGGATATGTAATTACGCCCACACACTACTTTTTAAGATAACGCCTACTGAGATTATCTCTCGGAAGGGGGAGTTGGGAGAGACGCGATTAATCGCGTCTGTACAAGGCAAAGGAGGAAAAAGGGTTGTTGTTATGACTGGAGGCAGAATCTCTAACTTGATGTCAAAGCTGGCTTTTTCAGTCAGGATTCGCTAAACTCACGCATATTAAATTTGCAATTAAATACTTTCAATTAGCAACTGCCATTCGACTAGGATACCGATGTGGGAAACAAAATACAATTCATAGATAGGCTGCGATTGGGTTTCGCGGTGTCAGTGGCAAAGAGTGTAACCTTTATAGTACGATCACTCCGTCTGGGTGCTGCTAGTGTATTACCAGGCTCGATTGCTCGTCGCATTGAACCCCGACTTTTACAATTATTGAGTCAGCAAGTTAAAAACGGGGTGATTTTAATTGCTGGTACAAACGGCAAAACTACTACAGCGCTGCTTTTATGCACAATATTAGAACGCAAGGGTTTTCGCATCACTCATAATTCTACAGGTGCAAATCTGGAAAATGGCTTGATGACGGCGCTGTTAGAAAGCACCAACTTACTAGGTACGCTAAATGCTGATTACGCCATTTTGGAAGTTGACGAAAATATTGTACCAAGAGTATTAACACCACTCCAGCCGCGAATTATTCTCTGTTTAAACTTGTTCCGTGACCAACTCGATAGGTACGGGGAAGTAGATACAATTAGTAAGCGTTGGACAAAAGTTATTTCTACCCTACCACCAGAAACAGTGGTAATTCCCAATGCTGATGACCCAACTTTATCTAACCTCGGTCAGCAGTTACCCCAACGGGTGTTATTCTTTGGCTTGAATGAACCAGAACATTATTTAGAAGCTATTCCTCACGCTGTCGATTCTATTTATTGTCCTAAATGTGGACACTCTCTAGATTACAAAGGTGTTTATTTGTCTCATTTGGGAGATTTTACTTGTCCCAATTGTGGTTTTAGTAAAAGTAAACCGGCTCTAGAAAGTAGTGAATGGTCGCAAATTCTTGTTGGTTTGTACAACAAATATAATACTTTAGCTGCTGCTACTGCGGCTATTGACTTGGGAGTTGATGAAGTAACAATCAGAGATACTATTAATACCTTTCAAGCTGCCTTTGGTCGTGCGGAAGATTTAGTAATTAACGGTAAACGGGTGCGGATATTGTTATCAAAAAATCCTGTAGGAACGAATGAAACTATTCGCGTAGTTACTCAAAGCACAGATAAAACCACACTGCTAGTCTTGAACGATCGCACGCCCGATGGTACTGATGTATCCTGGATTTGGGACGTGGATACCGAGAAATTAGTCGAACGCGGCGGGACTTTAGTAGTGAGTGGCGATCGCGTCTACGATATGGCACTACGTTTACGTTACAGCCAAAAGTCCCCTGAGAGTAACTTAAATTTAATTGTCGAAGAAGATTTGCGACAAGCGATCGCAACTGCATTAGAGCATACACCAGAGAATGAAACTCTGCACATTCTGCCCACCTATTCAGCCATGCTAGAAGTGCGAGAAGTCCTGACTGGTCGTAAAATTCTTTAAATTTGTCATTGGGTATTGGGCATGGGGCATGGGGCATGGGGCATTGGGCATTGGTTATTTTCCTCATCCCCCTCATCTCCCTCATCTCCCTCATCTCCCCATTCCCCATTCCTTATTCCCCATTCCCCATTCCCTAAATTTATGAGTTCTCAAAATTTGGAATTAACAATAGGTTGGCTTTATCCGACGCTGATGAGTACTTATGGCGATCGCGGTAATGTAATTACTATAGAACGTCGCGCCGAGTGGCGGGGATACGATGTTAAAGTGTTACCCCTAGATCAAAATGCTACAGCCGCAGATATTAAAACTGTAGATGTAATTGTTGGTGGTGGCGCACAAGATCGTCAGCAAGAAATTGTCATGCGTGATTTGCAAGGTGCAAAAGCCGACGCGATGCGCGAGAAAATCGAAAATGGAACACCAGGAGTATTTACTTGTGGTTCCCCCCAATTACTGGGACATTATTATGAACCAGGCTTTGGACAACGGATTGATGGTTTAGGAATACTCGATTTAGTTTCCGTGCATCCTGGTGAAAATACTAAGCGCTGTATTGGTAACTTGGTAATTGAAGTGACAGCTTCACGCCTAGCGCAAGATTTAAAAGAGATGACGGGTAGTACACCATATTTGGTAGGCTTTGAAAATCACGGTGGACGTACCAAGCTGGGGAAAGTGGAAGCATTGGGGCGAGTGGTGTACGGTTTGGGAAATAATGGAGAGGATGGGACAGAAGGAGCATTTTATCAGAATGCGATCGCTACTTATTCTCACGGCCCTTTATTACCGAAAAATCCCTTTGTCGCCGATTGGTTAATTCAAACAGCACTGCGGCTAAAGTATCAGCAGGAAATTATTTTAGAACCTTTTGACGACAGCCTCGCTGTCCAAGCACGAGAAGCGATGTTTAAGCGCTTGAAAGTCAGTTTACCTGCTGCGGCTAAAGTTTAAATTTTCGTTTTTTTCTCGTTCCCTGACTTTCACAGGGAACGCAATTCCCAGGTTTCGCATGGGAAGGGGTGACAAACGCCCCAAACTCAGCCTTGAGTTCATGTTTCCTTGTCAACAACGACAAACCCCACACTGCAACGAGTCGCCGCCTCTGCTAACCGAGTATCAAGAGTTGCTAACGGCAATTGTAACCGCAACGCCAGTTCTAAATAAGCTGCGTCATAAGCTGCTAAACTTTCCTGTCGTGCTAGCTTCAAGGTTGTATCCAACGCCTTTGCATCCGTAACTAAATCAACCTGAATTAACAGTGACTGTAACAAAGCAATAGCTTGCTCAGATTGTTTTTTAGTCATACGGTTACGTCGTTCAGCCACGACAAGGGTATTAGCAATCTCCAACGACCAAATTCCTGGTACAAAAGCTTCAGAATCTGGCATCATTGCGAGTATGGCATTAGCATAATCATCGTTTTCATCTACCAAACACCAGCTAATTGCTACAGAACAATCCAAAACAAACTGCATTAAAATCTTCGTCCCTCTTCAAGCATTTCGCGGATTGAGGTTTTATTTAAGGCTACTTCTTGCCGCAGTTGTTGCATTCTGGCAATTGCTTCTTGAATGGATTTTTTTGTCGTCGGCTTTCCCCAAGCGTTATATTGCAGTACAGTGTCATCGCATGGTGCAAGGTGTGTTTTATCTAACGGCTGCACAACTACCACTACTTCTACAGATGTATCTTTATAATCAGTGGATGTCTGAATATGCAATATCCCATCTGTCCCAATATGCGATCGCAATTTTTTTGTTTCCATTTTTACCCCCAGGAAATTATATAATTTTTCGTTTCCTGGATTTGACAAGTAACGCAATTCAGGAGACTCTGCTTTTTATTTTAAATTAACAAAGGGCAAAGCATGACTCAAGCCTTAACCAAACAATTAACATTTGATGAATTTATCGCCTGGTATCCTGAATCTTCAGACAGGCATTATGAACTACATGATGGGGTAATTGTTGAAATGCCTAAGCCAACAGGGAAGCACTCAGAGATAGCCGGGTTTATCAATGGTTCTTTATTTATTGAAATCACCCGTTTGTCTATCCCTTGTTTTATCCCTAAAGAATGCGTCATCAAGTCACTTAACACTGATTCAGGTTATGAACCAGATGTAATCGTTCTTGATAGACAAGCTGTTAGAGATGAACCTCGTTGGAAAAAAGAATCTATCATTACGCGGGGTAGTTCCGTCAAGTTGGTTGTAGAAGTTGTTTCAACCAACTGGAGTGATGATTATGCTTTGAAGCTAGAAGATTACGAGTCTTTGGGCATTCCTGAATATTGGATTGTAGATTATCTAGGTTTAGGTGGTAGGCGCTTTATTGGCAATCCTAAACAACCAACTATCTCGATTTACCAACTAATTGAAGGCGAGTATCAGGTTAGGCAATTTAGGGGAAATGAACGCATTCAGTCGCTAGCGTTCCCAGAGTTGAATTTAACTGCTGCACAGATTTTTCAAGCTGGAGAAGTCGCTTAAACAAGGGCTAAAAAAGTAAAAGAGTCATCAAAGACTCATTCACGAGTATCAAAGACTCGTTCACGAGTATCAAAGACTCATTCACGAGTATCAAAGACTCATTCACGAGTATCAAAGACTCATTCACGAGTATCAAAGACTCATTCACGAGTATCAAAGACTCATTCACGAGTATCAAAGACTCGTCCACGAGTATCAAAGACTCGTCCACGAGTATCAAAGACTCATTCACGAGTATCAAAGACTCATTCACGAGTATTGAAGACTCGTTTACAAGCCAATCTAAGCTATTGGTAATGATAAATTATTTTTAGATTCAGTAAAAATTATTAGCGCTCGTGTCGTGTTACACAGGATAGTAGATTGCTTTGATATCTTGTAGCATTCTTAATTAGTAGCCGCGATCGCCTGAAACTCGGAGTTTTAGGAACCAATAGCCAAAGCCACTCAGTGGACTAAAACCTAAGTCTGGAAAGAATTTAGTCCTCTTAAGAGGACTTTTGCTATAAGCCATAAGTTTCTAACCTATGGCGCTTGTTGGGATTAGTGCAAAATATTAGTGGTTGCGAAATTGTCCAGCGAATCAGGGGCATTACATAGAATTTTCGTTAACAGGTGAACTTCAGTATGGCAAACAGGTGTCAACATTTATTTGAAAAAATCCGAGAAGCGAAAGAGAAACGGCTTAAAGAATTAGATTTAAGCAATGATTGGAATACTGATGCCAAGGAAAAATTAACAGAGATTCCTGCTGAGGTGTTTGAACTGGAATGGTTGGAGGTTTTCAATTTAAGCTTCAACGAATTAACGACACTGCCAGAAGCGATCGCCCGCCTGCAACAACTCACTTCCCTGAATTTAATCGGCAACGAATTAACGACACTGCCAGAAGCAATCGCCCGCCTGCAACAACTTACTACCCTGCATTTAAGGGACAACCGATTAACAACGCTGCCAGAAGCGATCGCCCACCTGCAACAACTCACTTCCCTGGATTTAAGGGGCAACAAATTAACGACGCTGCCAGAAGCGATCGCCCACCTGCAACAACTCACTTCCCTGGATTTAAGCTTCAACGAATTAACAACGCTGCCAGAAGCGATCACCCACCTGCAACAACTCACTTCTCTGAATTTAAGGGACAGCCAATTAGCGACGCTGCCAGAAGCGATCGCCCACCTGCAACAACTCACTTCTCTGAATTTAAGGGACAACCAACTAACGACGCTGCCAGAAGTGATCGCCCACCTGCAACAACTTACTTCCCTGGATTTAAACGGCAACAAATTAACGATGCTGCCAGAAGCGATTACCAGTCTGCAACAACTCATCACCCTGGATTTAAGCCGCAACAAATTAACAACACTGCCAGAAGCGATCGCCCGCCTGCAACAACTCATCACCCTGGATTTAAGCCGCAACCGATTAACAACACTGCCAGAAGCCATCACCCGCCTAGAACAACTCACTTCCCTGGATTTAAGCCGCAACCGATTAACAACACTGCCAGAAGCCATCACCCGCCTGCAACAACTCACTTCCTTGGATTTAAGCTTCAACCAATTAACGACACTGCCAGAAATGATCGCCCGCCTGCAACAACTTACTTCCCTGGATTTAAACGGCAACAAATTGACGATGCTGCCAGAAGCGATTACCAGTCTGCAACAACTCACTTCCCTGAATTTAAACTACAATCCCATCGAGAAGCCACCGCAAGAAGTTGTTGAAAAAGGTATTAAGGCGATTAAGGATTATCTCCGACAAATACAAGTAGAAGGTACAGATTATCTGTGCGAAGCAAAGTTACTAATTGTCGGCGAAGGAGGAGCAGGGAAGACAACACTGGCAAAGAAAATTGAAAACCAAAATTATAAACTCCGAGAGGAAGACTCTACGAAGGGAATTGAGGTAATCCAGTGGCATTTCCCAATGGAAAATAGGCGAGAATTTCGAGTCAATATCTGGGATTTTGGTGGGCAAGAGATTTATCATGCGACTCACCAGTTTTTCCTCACCAAGCGTTCCCTCTACGTTTTAGTGGCAGATACGCGCAAGGAAGACACTGATTTTCATTACTGGTTGAATGTGGTGGAACTGTTAAGTGATAACAGTCCACTGCTAATCATTAAAAATGAGAAGCAAAACCGCCACCGAGAAATCAATGAACGTGAGTTACGGGGACAGTTTACTAATTTGAAGGAGACTTTACCAACAAACCTTGCTGACAATAAAGGTTTAGAACAAGTTTTAGAACAAATCAAGCATTATATTAAAAACCTGCCCCATATTGGCAATCCTCTTCCAAAAACCTGGGTTAGAGTCCGGGAAGCTTTGGAGAGTGACGCACGCAATTACATCAGCTTGGATGAATACCTGAACATCTGCCAACAAAATGGGTTCACCCAAAGAAATTACAAGTTGCAGTTAAGCAGCTATCTGCACGATTTTGGAGTATGCTTGCATTTCCAAGAAGACCCACTTTTGAACAAAACCGTCATCCTCAAACCCAAGTGGGGAACTGATGCAGTCTACAAAGTGCTGGATAATGAAAAGGTGATTCGTAACCTGGGCAGTTTTACCCGGTCTGATTTGGCAAACATCTGGTGTGAAGACGAATACACCACGATGCATGATGAACTCTTGCGCCTGATGATCAACTTCAAACTGTGCTACGAAATTCCTAGAAGCCAAGGAAAGTATATTGCGCCACAATTGCTATCTGCTAATCAACCCTCCTATGATTGGAATGAAAGCAACAACCTGATTCTGCGTTACACCTACGAGTTCATGCCCAAAGGCATCATTACACAATTCATCGTCGCCATGCATGAGTTGATTAATGAACAAAAATGTGTTTGGAAAAGTGGGGTTGTTCTCAGCAAAGACCAGACGAAAGCAGAGGTAATTGAATATTACAGCAAGCGGGAGATTAAGATTCGATTCTCAGGTCATTACAAAAGAGATTTGATGACCATAGTTACACATGAACTCGATAAAATTCATACCTTGTATAAGCGACTGAAGTACAACAAGTTAATCCCCTGTAATTGCTACACCATCTGCAAAGATAGCCAAGAACCACACTTTTACCCCTTTGAGATATTGCGACAGTTTGTAGCTGATAACCAAGCAGGCATTCAATGTCAAAAAAGCTATCAAATGGTTAAGGTGTCAGGCTTAATTGATGATGTGATAAAGGGGGGTAAAGAGAGGTTTTTTGGAGAGCAGTTAGGGGTTGAACCGAATCCTCCTCAATCTCCGCAAATATCATCTAATATAAATATCAACCTAAATCAAGTTCAAGAACAAAAAAATCAAATTCGTCAAAAGGAAAATAATTCAATGTCAACATTCAATCACTCCGGCTCTGGGGATAACGTTGGTGGTGATAAAGTCATGCGTGATAAAATCGGCACTCAAATTAACAACTCGCAAAACTTGGCACAAGCTGCAAAAGATATTAAAGAACTTTTAGATCAACTGTCACAGGAATATTCTAATACTGCGATTGTTGGTGTCAAAGCAGTAGAGGAAATAGAACAGAAGCCAAAATTGAAAGCTCGAATTATCAATGCCTTGAAAGAAGCAGGATCAGAAGCTCTGGAAAAAGCAGTTGATCATCCTGCTGTCAGCATTGTCATAGCAGCCACCAAGGGCTTTATGGATACCTGAATATATCTTGATTTATCCAGAGTACACAGCAACTTTCCTCGGCTATTTTGAAGGAATTAAATAGTTACTTGGGTAATAATTTATAAAACAAATTACCCTTTACTAACCAGTTAATTTGGAATTTTAACTCCTAACTCCTAACTCCTAACTCCTAACTCCTAACTCCTTCTACTATTCTTCACCTTTCTCCTGAAGGAGCGATCGCCAATCTTCAATCGCCTTCTCTGTCCACAGCCAATTTTTAGCTAATTTATCTACCTGGAAATTTACTGGATCAGACTTGAGAACCATTTGCCGCAACTTGATCGCTTCATTCAGATATTGTGTCTGCTTACCATTAGATTGACTCAGTGCAGATTTATACAGTCCCAGAGCTAAACCAGCATAAGAAGTTAAAGCATCTTGAGGCACTGCTGTCTTTGTAGATGTTGAGTCTGTGTTCTGCTTTTTAAGAGCTAAATTCAAAGCCTTAAACCAAGAATCATTACCTCGATTTAAATCGCCTTCAGTGTAGTAAGCAAATCCCAAAGCGTTATTATACAAAAGCGATTCTGGGTTAGCTTTTGCAGCAGTTTCCCAGTAACGGCGGGCATCATCGACACTATAGTTTTTGTCTCCCGTTTGGATAGACTGCCACGCTAATCGTCCCTTGTAAAAGTTGACAGATGGATCATCAGCTTGTTTATTGGGAATTAGTTTCAGGGCAGTTTCAGCCGCAGTCAGTGCGCCACGATTGAGTAGTTCTTCTACAGCCAATAACCCACTTCGCAAGTCGCCCTGGCTCAATTTTTCCGTAGCCGTGGCGGTGACAATTCCAGTCTCTGCTGTCTGTAAGTCGTGATTTTGCTGTTTTTTAATGGGTAAAGACTGGGTGGGAATTACTGGTATATTAGGCAAATATGGCTGCTGGGGTCGATGCCACCACCAATTTAAGCCGATCGCAGCAGCTAAGGCACTGATCCCCATAATACCCACAATTGGCCACAGCTTGCGGCGACGGGTACGAGGTCTTGGGGGGGCTGGTTGCGATGCCTGCGGCCGCCTACGCAAAAAATCAGCAGAATTTTGCCAATTTCCTTCCAAGTTTCCAGGAGTTTGAGGTAGCGGTGTTGGGGCTTCTCCCCACAAATCTGCTTCCTCTTGCGAAGAAGTCATTTCTTCTGAAACCTGGCTTTGCTGAAGACTATTTTCTGAAATTTGTTGATCCAGTTCAGTTGGAGCTTTTTGGTTATCTAGCTGACGAAATAAATCCGAAACCATAGCACAATCTTCTGCATAGCTTGGGTCATCATACTCAATTTCATCAACAAGATCGCCCCAAGTATCTTCACCTAGCCAGTCCAACCCAGAATCACGCGCCAAACCAGAAGGAATCATATCCTCCATTCCTAAAGGCATCTCGCTATCATCTGCCATAGCAGAGTACATCGTAGAAGTTGCCCCTAAAGGCGAATTATACTGGTTGGACTTTGCGCTTTCTGATAACTCAGTTTCCTGACTCAGAAAACCGTCAAATTCTGGCTGGAGATACAAAATCGGTAATGCCCAGTACATCTGGTGAGAACCATAGGCAGAAATTAATCCTTGGCGTACCCGACTGACGCACAAATCTACTGGATATCCCTGACTCAAGTTGCGGTAAAACAATTGTGTGAGCGTCAACGCCACTTCATCAGGAATCCGTTCTGACATCGCCAAAACGCTTCTAATTCCGCGCTTCACCAGACTTTCTGCCAGGTTTCGTTCGCCAGTATCTCCAGAGAGATCGGATGCAGCTGTGTATGCCCCTAAGCAGGAGTTAAACACTGCCATTTGGATGTTATTGTTGACGAGCAAACCAGCCAGATCGTCCCCAGTCAAGATTTCCGTTAAGCCAGTTCTGCGACTAGCAAGATAAATTTCTCCGCCATTGGAACCTAAGTTACTATGACCAGAGTAGTGGAGAACATGGTATCTGCCTTGTTCTAGAGCTTGCGTCAGTTCTTCCCGCCCTGGTTGATCTAATACAGTGAGTTCAATTTCTGGAAAACGATTGCTATTTTCAGCAATTCGTGGTACGCGGTGAAGTTCCGCTTGCAGTTTGATAGCTTCCTGTTTCTGTAAGTCAAGGCGGACTTGATCTGAGGGGGAAGCGATTACCATCAATACTTTTACACCACCTTGTTGTAGTGGTGTGGGCATATTTTGCGTAGGCGTAGCCCCCCGCAGGGATCGCAAAGGGGAAGCCCCCAAAATTCCACTTTGGAAGCGAGAAAAAGCAACATAAGGCCCGGTAGCCAAAGGGCGATCGCCTGCGTGCATCACTTCCCAAGGCAGACGAGCTAGCCTCGTGTCTTTTAGCCCCAAGCGTAAGCGTAGTACTTGTTGATGGTTCTGGGCAATACCTTGAGCAGTAATCCAACTATCCCTGAGAGTGCCTTGAAATAGGGCGTTATAAAATTGTTGACCCAACGCCACCAAATTAACAGAGTTTCTGGCGATATTGCTTTCCTGCCCAGCAGAGGCGAATGGATCTCCTTGCAACACTGACTTCAACGGATCATTCATCAAATGCCCAGCAGCCATCAACCAATCAGCTACAGGCCAACTCACCAATTCTTCTGCCAATGGTACCCCAGGCGCGACTTGTTCCGTCCGCACCAAGTAGTCATTTTGCCCTACAGGAGTTACCGAAATGTGGAATTCCTGGGTCACAGTTTCTCCTGTCCGCCTCCTAAATCTGGTTTGAAACGCGAAAGTTTCAAGTCGATTCTTCGCTCCCTCTGATAACTTAGATGCATCCCACCCCTGAATGTTTCTGATTCTAGTTGTTTTGCTTTTTCTGCCTTTACAACTTTATCCGGATCGGATTACTTGCGACTAGAACACTTAATTGGTAGATGCACCTTGATCTTCAACTCCCCTAGTTGGCTAAAACCCACTGGGGGTTTTTTTCAATTTTGGCAAACAACAGCAACTTCTGACGCAGATATTCTCTACCAGAAAATAGTGCTTAACCCTAGAATACTTGATTAGTAGATGGGATGTTCCTTGATTTTTAACTCCCTTAATCAGTTCATATCCACTCTTGTTTTTTTGACACAAAAGAAGAATCAATTTTCTCAGAAATTTATCCGGAGCATGGTGGTTAAACCTAGAACATTTAATTGGTAGATGCACCCTGATAACTAGCTCCCCTGGTTGGCTAAGGCCCACTGGGGGTTTTTTTATGAAGGAAGTAAGCACAAAACTTACGCACTAAAAGCTTGAAACCTATATCTGAATAAACCCACGCCAGTTGCTTTTGCTGTTCAAAGACGCTCTTGCTAGCAAGCTTTAAGAGTCGGGGAACCCTTTGAGTAGTTCCTACCCTACGCATTCCTACGTTGCTACCGTTACGCTAAGAGCAAACTACTGGCCATACGTGTCAACTTAACGTAAAAGTCATGCCCCGCAAGGAACTTCAGTTCTTTGCTAATAGCAAAAGTCATCTGAAGCTGACTAAATATAACCAAAAATCTTTAGTCTACTTCAGTAGACTTTAGCTAAAAGCCAAAGAACTTTAGTTCAAGGCGGGTGAGTCAAGCCGAAAGTTTTGCCATTTCTAGGCTTTTGTTGACACCAATGACTACTGGCTCCCCTGAAAAAGGGGGAACTTTAAGAGCCAACTTTTTCAGGGGTTTGGGGGATCTCTTGTGCATAAGCCCTAAAGCAGCAATCATGCTTGACACACCCATTATTTAAGGCAGCGCACCAGTCATTTAATTGGCAAATTAATCCTGATAACTAACCCCTCTGAGGTTTTTCTCTGATAAACAAACACTAACAACTTCAATGCTAATTTATCCGGTAGCGACCCATTTACTTTAGTAGGACTTACGCAAAAGTACACGCTGTAGGGGCAATTCATGAATTGCCCCTACGTGAAAATAAGGGTTTCAGCTATTGTTTGCGTAAGTCCTGTTTAGAAAAGATTATTGGTAGATGCACCCTGATAACTCACTCCCCTAGTTGGCTAACACCCACTGGGGTTTTTTTTACTTGCTTCGGCGTAGCCCGTCGTAGAAATTGCCATCAACCCCCATTTTGACGATTTTCTCCGGAAAATACTGGTAGCCCCTAGAAAAGATTACTGGTAGATGCACCCTGATAACTCACTCCCCTAGTTAGGTTAACACCAACTGGGGTTTTTTTATTTTAAAAAATAACTGACCTTTGTACAAATTTATCCGGAGTATGGTGTTCAACCTGAGAACATTTAATTGGTAGATGCACCCTGATAACTAACTCCCCTGGTTGGCTAACACCCACTGGGGGTTTTTTTGGCTTAGACGCGTAGCGGCTTGTCGTTAGACATCGCCCACATAACTGGAGTGCATCACTATACTTGTTGTTATTGCTGGTAGACCTTGAGTATGCTTCTGTTGCCAGGATAAAGCATAACCCGATCACGCCATCCCTGAATCGCTTTCTTTTTATTATGAGCTAGAGATGCCATAGCAAAATGATTGCTATGATATTTAATCATAATTCTTAATTTTTTTTCTACATTTTGACCCTTACTCCCAAAAAATCGCCCTCCCTACTAAAAGCAGGGAAGGAGAAAAAGTTACTGGTTTAGGGTTTCACTATTAAGTTGCCAAGAATGACCAGCTATATGGTAATATTTTATGGCGTTATGCTAAAAAACTTTGCCTAGAATCAAAGAGTCCCCAACCCATGAGTTTAGCTGTAATTAAGTTCTCTTCAGAAGAGTGCGGCATTTGCCACAAAATGTCTTTTTATGACAAAAAAGTGGCTGAAGAACTGGGTTTAGAATTTATCGATGTAAAAATGCAGGATACGGCTGCTTACCGCAAGTATCGCAAGATTTTATTAACTCAGTATCCCGATAAATCAGAAATGGGATGGCCTACTTACATCATCTGCAATTCTCCAGAAGGGGAATTTGAGATTGTGGGTGAAGTAAAAGGAGGTCATCCCAAAGGGGAGTTTAGAAGCCGTCTTCAAGAAGTTCTGAATTCCCCAGCTAGTCAGAACTAAATTACCTCAAAAGATTTGACCTCTAGGACAGGGCCAATCATGGCAGTAGTCATGATATCTTCACGCACCTGTCCTTTTACTTTTGCTTTTTGTCCGGCTTTGAGTAAGTTTTTGTCAGCCCCTCTGAGGATTTCGTAAGTAACGCCCTCTTCTGTGACTAACGCCCATGCGCCTGTGCCAATATCACGGTGTTCGATCGTACCTGTAAGTGTAATGCTCATAAATAGTGCTGAGTGGGGGAGTTAGGAGTTGGGAGTTGGGAGTTGGGAGTTGGGAGTTAGGAGTTGGGAGTTGGGAGTTGGGAGTTAGGAGTTGGGAGTTATAAAAATTTATTCCCCATGCCCAATGCCCCATTCCCAATTCCCAATTCTCCATTTATGCTATTTTTTCTTCATTTTTCAATGCTAAACGAGCAAGTCCATAACAGATTAGGGCATTGGCGATCAGGAAGAGGCGTGCGATGTGACCACTTCCCAAACCCAAAACTGCTGGATCTAAAAATGCACTTACCGTCAGGCAGGCTGCGACACCTAATGTTGAACCAATGGCAAACCATTTCCAACTAGGATGTCCCAGCAGCAATGCCATTAACACGATGGGAATCAGTACGCTAGCAAATAGGGGATTCAATGCATCGGTTCCCTGGAGAGTATTGCCTAGCTCGGGAATTGAACTGCCCAAAACCCGGAAAGGCCATTGGGGAAGATCAAAAATATAGATTCCCTTGAGGAAGAATAACCCGGAACTACCAGCGATTAGTCCACTAAATAAAGACCAACTCCAAGTGAAGGGGAAGTAAACCCGTAAAAACCAAGCCAGCAGATAGGAACCAACTACCATTAAAACTTTGGGTAACAGTGCTACCGCACCACCATCAATCCAAAAGCCGGGGTTAAGATAGCCGTTATCCCGTAACCATCGAAAGAAATCTGGAAAACTGATTTGTCCGCTAAAGGCTAGTTTGACTGCTGCTTCTGCATTGAGTTGTCCAGCGCCATAATAGTTCAAACCATCATCCTGGATAACTCGCGCCGACTGTTTAAGGACTTTTAAAATTTCATCTGGTTCTTTGATGCCAGCAGCTTTGATTAATGCCGCAACACCAGCAACGTGGGGAGAAGCCATACTTGTACCCTGGAAACCCAGAAATACCCCTTCGCCCTTTTCGTCAATAGTTTCTTGCAGAATCTTACCAGCTTCGCTACCACCAGGAGCAGAGATATCTACCCCAGCACCAAAGTTAGAATAGGGCGCTCTTTCACCATCTGGGCCAATTGCGGAAACGCCGATTACATACGGATAGCGGGCTGGATAGCTTGCCCCATTGGCGTTTTCATTTCCGGCTGCGGCAATGATAACTACGCCTTTTCTATGGGCATACTCGATCGCTTCTTTCATCAACTTGCTTTCACCGCCACCGCCTAAGCTCATATTAATCACATCTGCGCCTTTATCAGCAGCAAATTTAATCGCTTCGGCAATATCGGCAACAGTACCGCCACCATACGAACTGAGTACCTTGAGCGGCATTAAACTGGCTTGGTAAGCAATTCCAGCTACGCCATATTTGTTATTTGTGGCTTGGGCAATAGTTCCGGCAACATGGGTACCGTGACCATTATCGTCTTTGGCTTCTTCTCGGTCGTTAACAAAATCATAGCCTTTGACGAATTTTGTCTCATACAAGTCGCGCACCTTGGTAATACCGGTGTCAATTACTGCAACTGTGATGCCACTGCCTTTGGTTTGACTCCATGCGCCTTCAATACCAATTTTGTGCAAGTTCCACTGCTTGCTGTAATACTGGTCATTGGGGCCAGTTAATGAGGGGGTTGTCTGATCATCATCTTCTTGGGGTCTCAAAAATTCTCCAAGCCTTGCTGCTTGACCGGGTTGTGGAATTTTGCTGTAGATATAGTTTGGTTCAATGAATTCTGTAGCTTGGGCAAACTGAGATTTTTTCAGTTCTTTGAGCCGTTGGCGATCGCCCTTGATAATATAGACATTATCTTTTTTGGAAAACTTGTTGTCTAATTGGGGTGTAACGTTGTATTGTTTGGCGATCGCTTGCAGATCCTGTTCCACCACAAGTGATGGAATATCTTCCCGAAAATCAAGCAAAATCGTCTCAAACTCTCCTTTAGCTGCCAATCCCTGGAAATTCAGGAAACCAAATATGGCAGATCCCAGCCCAATGACAAACAAGCACAATAATATAAGTTTTCTCATATTAACTCATCACCGCTTTTTGCCAGTTTGCTCACTACCATAACTTATCTCCATCCTTTAGTGGTGGATTTTGCACTTTTAGTTACAAGTTTCACTCAGGACTTTTTTAAACGATGGAACGTGGTCTTTTGTGGTTGCCCTTATTAGTAATGTTTTTCTGGTTGGCTTGGCAAGGCTCGAAGGAGTATCAAAAAGTTGAAGCCTATCGCGCTTGGGCAGAGCAATTTGAACGGGCTAAGTACGATATTTATTCAGTATTGGGTCAAAAAGGTAACAATCTAACTTGGGGAAAACCCACGCCTAAAGGGCCTATTAAACTAGAAACATTCTCTTTGCTTGATGTTAGGGAAATATATCTTTTAGTAGATGACAAAAAAGTAGATTTAGAAAATCTACCAGAAAAAGGTCGTTCTATAGAGTTAGAATTTCTATTTTCCGAATCTACTGATTCAGTTCGGGTTCCGTTTACAGAAATCCCTTTGGCAGCAGAATGGGGTAAGTTTTTGCAGAGGGCGTTAGAAAGTTTGCGATCGCAAGCGAATCAGTAGTTATATCAAGTCTGGCTAATTATTTATGGCAGTAGGTATCATAATCAAAATATTTAATTGAAGATAGAGGAAAGTCAAAGATGTAATCAGCAGATTAGCTGTGCTATGACCCAAACCAGTTAAAGTATGAATGAGAGCGATCGCGTAGTGAAGTTGAACACTGGCCGTGAGGTCTATTTTTTGGTGTTGCAAAATATTCCCCTTTTTTGTACTTTTACCAGACTAATGCTAGTTTTTAAACCCAACCCCTTACAGTCATAGGGTGTAGAGAAGCCCAGTAAAGAATTTAGTTGCTCAATATTAAATCTTCTTTGTCTAGTTATTCCTCTACACCTGCTCCGTTGGCGCAGCCTCTCGTACATAAGAGACTTAGTATCAAAACACACAACTAAATAGTGATGAAATTGGAAGGTTGAGCAACAAGTATACTTGCAGTGACATTATCCAACTTCGCCAACACTTGATTATCAGAACTATCCATAATGAAGGTTTGACTTCCTTGTTGTTGTATCAACAATCGACCAAACTGGAGACTACCTGACAACGCAAGCTTGTCCTTACCAACTTCAAAGTCAGTAATGGAGTCCGTGCCCTCACCTAAAGCCAACACAAAAGTATCAGTGCCATTCCCCCCTGTAAGTACATCTTTGCCATTGCCCCCATAAAGCCAGTCATTGCCTGCGCCCCCTAATAGTTGGTCATCTCCGATACCACCAAATAGCGTATCGTTACCGCTATCACCCCAAAGCTTGTCATTACCGCTATCGCCATAGAGCAGGTCATTACCATCATTTCCCCGGAGAGTATCGTTTCCGTCGCCTCCGAAAAGTTGGTCATTTCCTAGATTACCTACGATGTTGTCTTGACCCCCAAACCCATAAATCTTGTTGGCTGGGGCATTGCCTTTTAAGTACTCAGAACTATCAGTGCCATTGAGAAGATAAATTTCGTTAGCAAGAGGGGGTTTAACTGTGCCACTGATGGCAAAGTCAAAGGGGCTTTCGTCACTATCGTTGTTGCTCAAACTGAAACTGCCAGAATATGTTCCAGGTGTAGGTATATTTGTATTGAGTGCCACTGTTATATTCGTCGAACCCTTGGCAGCCAAGCTATATGGACGAGTTCCTACCAAACTAAAGCCGTCGGGGAGTTTGAGATTACTTAGCTTTAGCGCAGCTGTACCTGTGTTGTTGATGGTGAAAGTTTTGGTTACGGTGCTGCCGAAAGCGACGTTGCCAAAGTTAATCGCAGTGGTGCTGCCATCTGCAATGTCAACTGTGCCATTGAGAACTTGAATTTCGGGGGCAGGAGCGGGCTTAACTTTACCGCTAATGGCAAAGTCAAAGGGGCTTTCGTCAGTATCGTTGTTGCTCAAACTGAATCTGCCAGCATAGGTTCCAGGTGTTTTCGTGTTGAGTGCCACCTTTATATTCGCCCAATTATTGATAGCCAAGGTAGCTGGAAGAGTTCCTACCAAACTAAAGCCGTCGGGGAGTTCGAGATTACTCAGGTTGAGTACAGCTTTACCTGTGTTCTTGATGGTGAAAGTTTTGGTAACGGTGCTGCCGAAAGCGGCGTTGCCAAAGTCAATGGCAGTGGTACTGCCATCTACAATGTCAACTTTGCCATTGAGAACTTGAATTTCGGGAGCATTAACTTTACCACTAATAGCAAAGTCAAAGGGGCTTTCGTTACTATCGTTGTTGCTTAAACTGAAGTTGCCAGTGTAGGTTCCAGCAGTGGTCGTATTTAGTGCCACCGTTATATTCGCCGAAGTCTTGGCAGCCAAAGTAGCTGGAAGAGTTCCTACCAAACTAAAGCCGTCAGGTAGTTTGAGATTACTCAGGTTGAGTGCAGCTATACCTGTGTTATTAATGGTAAAAGTTTTGGTCAGGGTGCTGCCAACAATGGTGTCGCCAAAGTTAATCGCGGTAGTGCTGTCATCTACAATATCAACTGTGCCATCGAGAACTTGAATTTCGGGGGTAGGAGTATTATTGGTGGGGGCTTCGTATACACCAGCATCAATAAATACACTGCCGTTGCCATCGCCATCTAGGGGAACGTTCTTAGTGATGCTATTGAAAGCATTGGAGCCAGCATCGATTGCAGGACTTCCAGGTTTGAGCCTAAAGTCATGATTCGCTGCATCAACAAACAACGGGTCTTTGTTCAAAACATTTCCTGTTCCTGTACCTTTAAAAACTCCGTTGTAAGCAAGGTTATTGTCAAATGAAACATTACTAGAATTAGGAATAGCACTAGCTGCATTTCCGTCACTTGCATACATAATATTATTAGAAACATGAACATTTTTATAACTATTAAGGAAAATTTCTCCAGCTGAGATTTCTTGTGAGTTTTGGTAAGTTGTATTATTCACAATGTCTACAGGGTTTTCTCCTTTGAAAATTTGAATACCTGCGCCACCATTGTTGTAGACTAGGTTGTTGGTAATTAAGGCTTTGCCTGCATAATATTCAGTGCCAATGTAGCTTCTATCAAGCATAATCCCATGGCCTTCCTGTATTTTTCCCGTTGAATCAGTAGGTACTAACTGCTTGTTATCAAAGGAAGTATTGCCACGAATAATTACTTTGTAATCTGTGAGATTATCATCAGAATTCCAGAGGTTCAGCATTGTAATCCCTTGGACTCCAAAGGGAGAATACCAACCATTCCCAGAAACGACATTGTTTTCTACTGTAATGTAGTCTGCTTCTATTGCTGTAATCCCACCTCCTGAAAAGTTAGAAACCTTGTTATTGCTAATTGTGATGTGATGTGAATGCTGATTTTCGTTGTCATCGATATATGTAACGTTAATACCATTTCCAGATGTTGCTGGATTACTCAAATTATTTTTTTGCTGGAGCGCATATTCTAATGTAATTTCATCTCGTGCTCCCAGCAGCGTCAGCCCTTCAATTACTACATAAGAAGAGCCTGTAATTGAGATAGCATTCCAATTGTTAATGCGAGCTTCTAAAACAGGTGTGTGTCCAGGATAAGCAGTAAATGTGATCGGCGCATTAGCGGTACCATGCTTATCTGAAATACTCAGGATATTAGGGTAAGTATTTGTGTAAGTACCATTCATGACGTAGACGGTATCACCTGCGGCTACCAAGTCCCCGGCTTTTTGGAGGGTGCGAAATGCGGCTCCTTCGTTTAAGCCATCATTTTTATCACTGCCTGTTCCAGAAACGTAATATGTTTTGCCAGCCATGAGATTAACTCCTAATGTTTATAAGGTGAATTGGTAGTACGTTCTCAGCAATAAACTATGTTGCTAAGTAGTTATTTGAATGGGTCATTTATCTGGACTTTTTAAGACAGTCGCAGTTGTGCGATCGCAACTTTAAATTGCGTCGTTTGTAGAAAAACTTTTGTAAAACTTAAAATTTTTCTTCTATTAACCGTTGATGGTTAAAGTAGGGATGTCGATACCGTCAATCGTCAGTGTTTTATTGAGGGTGATCGGACAATTTGCACGCAGACAAGGCAGTGCAAAGCCAAAGACGTTTCCTGTCATCTCTGCGTTTTTTGAGTGGTCAAAGTTGAATTGGTTGAAACTTTAGTAGATTTACCCTTTAACTTAAGGGAACTAATGTAACAACTTAGTCGAACCTGTTGTACGCGGTGTAACTGAGCCTTGTGAACTCATGTATTAAAACTAACTTTTGTATAGGAGATATAAATCCGTAAATATTCTGAATATAGTTATTTTTTTTACAACAAAAGCAAAAAAATTATGGAGATGTCGTGGTGAGTCCTGTTAATTTCCAAAGTGATATGGGAGTGGAGAGCGCTTTGCGCGAGGATTTGATGAAATTTCTCTAAAAATTTTTAAAGAAGCGATGCCTTCTTTACCAAACGCCCCGCTACCGCTAACAGCACTTTCAAGTCAGGTTGTCGTAAATTTTTGTGGTTGCGATCAGAAAGGAGGCTGGAAGGAAGAGGGTTTTAGCCTAGATCATCAATCTTTGAGATAGTTTGGTTTGATGATGCCAACTTGCTTAATCTTCATAATATGAACACTGAAATAAACTTTAGAATACCCGTTGCTTTAACCATTGGTGGTTCAGATAGCGGTGGCGGTGCAGGAATTCAAGCTGATTTACGTACCTTTGCTTTTCACTGTGTCCACGGTACTAGCGCTATAACCTGCATCACGGCACAAAACACTTTAGGAGTGAATAGGGTTGATGCCATGCCAACAGAGGCTGTTGTGGCGCAAATTCAGGCAGTAGTAGAGGATATTGGCGTACAAGCTGTCAAAACGGGAATGTTGCTTAATCAGGAAATTATCTTTGCTGTTGCCCAGCAGGTGGAAGCTTTACAAATCGATAATTTAGTAGTTGATCCAGTAATGGTGTCACGTACAGGGGCACAATTGATTGATGATGATGCTGTGAAGACTCTATGCCATGCCCTGATTCCCAAGGCGGTTGTAATCACGCCGAATCGCTACGAAGCCCAGATTTTAAGCGGTTTACAAATTAACTCTTTGGAGGATATGCAAGCTGCTGCTGAAATTATTCACAAGACTTTACGGACGAAGGCTGTCTTAGTCAAGGGCGGAGGTATGCAGGGAGATTTACGTGGTGTTGATATCTGGTTTGATGGGGACAAGTTGGAAGTTTTGACTTGCCAGCAAGTAGAGACAAAAAATACCCACGGTACTGGTTGTACACTCTCGGCTGCGATCGCTGCTAATCTGGCCAAGGGAAAACACTTGTGGCAAGCAGTGCAAGAGGCAAAGGAGTATGTGACTACTGCACTCACTTACGCCCTAGATATTGGTGAAGGGCAAGGCCCAGTAGGACATTTCTTCCCGTTGTTACGAAATTAATCTTATCAAGGGGAGTGGGGAGGCAGGGGAAGCAGGGGAAGCAGGGGGAGAAAGAATAACTAATGCCCCATGCCCCATGCCCCATGCCCCATGCCCCATGCCCCATGCCCAATACCCAATAATAAATCTTTGCCCTTTCGCCATTTTTCTATTATTCTTGGGCATAGTTTCAGGGCTGACTATCTCTGTTAGCATCTCTGTACGACTTACTTACTTTGATTTTTAATACCAAGCCCCCGATGCGAACAACCATAGGTTCTGTTCACAGCAATTCGCCAACACCGACTACTCAAGCCTACCCTCCCTCTGTACCATTATCTGTATATAGGGAATTGTCAACAGAGTTGCAAGCAGCGCAGGCGAAGCTACATGCACTTACCACTAAAAATCAGCAACTAGCACAAGAAAATCAACTACTACGCCAAGAAATTACCAAAGTTGTTGAGTCTTTGTCTCACTTGCAAAATTTTGTGGATTCCCATACTACGCCTAGTTATCACCAAGTCCCCCAAGCTTCTAGTGATGTTAAAAATGCCGCTAAAGTGCCAGTAACACAAGGGCGTTCACGTCAGCAGGTTTCTGGTTCGCATCCACCCGTTATCCCCAAGACGCCACCCGAAAAAAGCCGCCGCCAAGACTTTTCTCCACCTGTAATGGAAATGAATTTCCCCATCCCAGAACCAGTTTTTATAGAAGAGCAACAAGTAAGTTATTATTCCACTACTGAGCCAGATCCCAAGGGAATCAATGGTTGGTGGTTAATTATCACGATATTGTTAATCATGCTTACTGCCTTTAGTGCTGGATATTTTGTTGTGCGTCCCTTGTTTGAACATCAGAAACGTTAGTTGACACTCCCACAGTCAGCAGCAACGAGCTTTCGAGCTACCGAGCAATTTCTCTGTAATCACTCTCTAAAATATTTGAGCATATCTGCTAAATGGCGGAATTTATTTATTTTTAGGTTATAAAAGCTACATAAAATGCTAAATTGACAGCAACTTCTTTATGTTAGAACCTCAAAGATTATCCAATTAATAAATCCTTGCCGCTTTTTATGTCCCAAACCCTCAGGCAGAGCATCTACACTTAAAAAAGTGGTAATTATTACATATATTTTAGGAAAAGCACTGCTAGTTACAGCTTCAGACAACGGATCTGGTTAGATATATAAACGAAGCTAGTAGAAGTCAGGAGTCAAAAAGATGAAAAAAGTAGAAGCTATTATCCGCCCATTTAAGCTAGATGAGGTAAAAATTGCCTTGGTTAACGCTGGTATTGTCGGCATGACGGTTTCTGAAGTCCGGGGGTTCGGACGGCAGAAAGGCCAAACTGAACGGTATCGCGGTTCTGAGTACACTGTTGAGTTTCTACAAAAACTCAAAGTGGAAATCGTAGTTGATGACAATCAAGTTGATATGGTGGTGGACAAAATTATTGCTGCTGCCCGCACTGGTGAAATCGGCGATGGTAAAATTTTCATCTCGCCTGTTGAGCAAGTGATTCGGATTCGCACCGGCGAAAAGAACACAGAAGCAGTTTAAAAAAGTTATGAGTTAAGAGTTATGAGTTAAGAGTTATGATCTGTGAGTCAAGACTAAATGAGTAAAGATTTAGCAAAATTCATAAATCCAAACTCTTAACTCCCAATTCCTAACTCCAAACTCCAAACTCCAAACTCCTAACTCCTAACTCTCTCCAGTTGAGGGAGTAAAGCTGCAAAAGCCTTGCCTCGATGGCTAATTGATCCTTTCAACTCTTGTGTCATCTCAGCAAAGGTCAATTGCAACTCTTGCACATAAAAAATTGGATCGTAGCCGAAACCACCATTACCACGCGGTGCATGGAGAATTTCGCCACGACAAATACCTTCAGATTGTAATACGATCGCACCATCAGGACGAGCGATCGCTACTGCACAAACAAATTGAGCTTGTCGATTGACTTCGTTATCTAATTCTCTCAATAGCCTAGCAATGCGCTCTGAGTCGGTTTTGGCGTAACGTGCAGAATAGACCCCTGGTGCGCCATTTAGGGCATCTACTTGCAAGCCCGAATCATCAGCAATTGCCCAGTTTCCTGTAGCTTTAGCAATTTGTGACGCTTTTAGACAAGCGTTGGCGGCAAAGGTTTCGCCTGTCTCTTCAATTTCCAATTCTTCAGGTTTGAGGGTTAATTCCCAACCAGAACTTTCCAGATAAGCTTGCATTTCCCGCAACTTACCTGGATTTCCTGTAGCTACTACAAGTAGTGTCATGAATTACAAATTATTAGTTAGGAGTTAGGAGTGATGAGTTATGAGTTAATTAATTCCTAACTCCTAACTCTCAACTCCTCACTAATTTTACTCCGCCCAGTGTTTCGCCCAAGCAAGAGTTTGATGCACTTGCTCAATTGTCGGGGCTTCGCAGTAGAGGCGTAAAACTGGCTCAGTACCGCTAAACCGAATCATTAGCCAGCTTTTATCAGCGAGGCGATACTTGTAGCCGTCAATTGTTTGGCAATCAATTACTGCTAACCCTGCAATTTCTGTTAAGGGTTGAGTTTGCAGTTGTTGCAAAAGACGCGATCGCACTTCCATACTTGCTAAGGGTAAATCAATGCGATCATAAGCTGAAATAAACCCTGTTTGTTTCTGCAAGTAGCGATAATACTCACCTAAATCCAAACCAGATTCTACAATCGCCTCTAGGACGTATAATGCTGACAGCAGTGCATCGCGTTCGGGAATATGGCTGCCATAGCCAATTCCGCCCGACTCTTCACCGCCCAGCAACACTTTTGCTACTAACATTCTATCAGCGATGTATTTATAACCAACTGCTGTTTCAAATACCGACAGGTTATGTAGTGCTGCTACAAGGGGCATTAAGTCGGAACCACTAACAGTTTTGACTATTTCACCACTAAAGCCACGCCGCAGGGTTAAGTGGTCGATTAATATTGGAATTAATACTTGGGAACTTAGGAAGTTGGCTTCTCCATCAACTGCTGCAATGCGATCGCAGTCTCCATCAAATACCAACCCCACCGTTAAACCTGATTTATCTGTTTCTCGGTGAGTTTTGATGACTTCAAATAGCTTTGAAAGGTATTTTGGCAAGGGTTCCGGCGCACCTCCACCAAATAGGGGGTCGCGTTCTGAGTTGATTTCTTTGACTTGATTACCTAGTAGCTTCGCCAATCCGCCAGCCGCCGCGCCATGCATAACATCGACAAATAATGTCAATTCGCCAGATGCGATCGCTTCTCGAATTTTGGCAATATCAACTTTACCTTCTAGTGCTTCTGTATAGCTAGGCCAAGGATCAAATTTCTCTTGCTTCCCTGGAGTAGCTGCTAATGTTACTCCAACCGACAACTGCGCTTCTATCTCTTTTGTGACTTCTGGCGGTACCGACCCACCAAAACAACCCTTGACTTTTAAACCCAAATATGTTCCAGGATTATGGCTGGCTGTAATTACCAGCGCCCCTAAAGCATTGAGTTGTTTTGCTGCCCAACTATAAGCTGGGGTTGGGGCATAAGTTTCGCTCAGTAGCACATCAAATCCGACAGCAGTGACAGTATCAGCAACAGCACGAGCAAAATCTTCTGCCATGAATCGGCGATCGTAACCGACAATTATTGTCCGGCTACCCACTGTAGAAAAATATGTATCATATAATACTTTTGCGGCAACTGGCGCGACCAGGGCTAGGCGTTCAAAGGTGAACTCGTCACCAATAACGCCCCGCCAGCCGTCTGTACCAAACTTGATTGAGTTAGCTACAACTGGCATCTAAGTATCCTAACTGTCTACTTGAGGATTCTAGCATTTATACAGTGTACAAAGTAAAAAAAGAATCTAGTAATAATATGTACTAATAATGTTCAACACAAAAGTGAGTAAATTTGTGCATTGTAGAGGTGCGATCATCCCGGAATTCTCCCACTGATGCAGACATTGTTCCAAGTCGTGTTTAAGTCTTATTAGAATTCCGTTAATAAGCCTTTCATACTTAGCAAACGCAGATCATAATTCCACTCCTGTGCCTCCTGCTATATTTAATCTTTACTTTGACTACTTCGCTACGCAAGACCAGTATTTCCGGTAAAATCAAATTCTGAGGACTGTGGATTTGGGAGAAATTTGGGGTGCCTACACTTGGCGTTAACATTGACCACATCGCCACCATCCGGCAAGCACGGCGGACAGTGGAACCAGACCCCGTGGCGGCGGCGGTGCTGGCAGAATTAGCGGGTGCTGATGGGATTACGGTACATCTGCGGGAAGATCGGCGGCATATCCAAGACAGGGATGTGCGTATATTGCGAGAAACAGTGCGATCGCATCTTAATTTAGAAATGGCCGCTACAGATGAAATGCTAGCGATCGCTCTCGATATCAAACCAGATTATGTAACTTTAGTCCCCGAAAAGCGCGAAGAAGTCACAACAGAAGGCGGATTAGATATTATCGGGCAAATTGCTAGAATAGGTGAGATAGTCGATAAATTGCAAAGCGCTAGCATTCCAGTTAGTTTATTTATCGACGCCGAACCACCACAAATCGAAGCATCTGTCAAGGTGCAGGCGCGATTTATTGAATTGCACACCGGACAATATGCTGAGGCTAAGGATGAAACAAATCGCCAGCGAGAATTAGCCATATTAGCTAAAGGGTGTGAACAAGCGATTCAAGCTGGATTGCGAGTCAACGCTGGTCATGGACTCACCTACTGGAACGTCTATCCGGTAGCTGCGCTTCCAGGTATGGAAGAACTGAATATTGGTCATACCATCATCAGTCGGGCAGCATTAGTAGGTATGGAAAGGGCAGTCCGGGAGATGAAACAAGCTATAAGAGGGAATAGGGAGTAGGGAGTAGGGAGTAGGGAATAGGGAATAGGGAGTAGGGAATAGGGAATAGGGAATTGATTATTAAATATTCTCCTCTACTCCCCCTGCCTCCCCTGCCTCCCCTGCTCCCCCCACTCCCCACTCCCCACTCCCCACTCCCCACATCTTAAAAGAGGGGTTGTCTACTGCGAAATCTAGAAATTGAGAGCAAACCTTCAGCAAAAACTTCTATGAGCGCAACACAGTCTAACAACCTGCCGCTTTGGGTACAGGATCGGGATAAGGTGATAGCAGAAAGCACTGATGTCGAGTGGCGCTATCAGACACCGCCTGATTATTCCCGTTCCAAAGAGAATCTGGCTCAAGAAAGTACTTATAATCACCTTGAAGGTACACTGGAAGCGATCGTGCAAAACTTGGTGCGAACCTTCGAGATGGAGGTATCCTTCAAAGTTAACCCGCAACAGTGGTTATCTATTGTGAATGACAAGTTTCGTGTAAGTACCAATGGCGGAGTCGAGTACACAGCAGCAGATTTATCAGCCCAAGGTACTTACAATTTATTTATGGCTGATTCAGAACATTACAAGTCTTCAGAAGAAAGCTTTGAATCATCCGCAAAAGTCTTCCACACAACATTTCCCCAAGGATTTCCTTGGGAAGTGCTGGAAGTTTTCTCAGGGCCACCAAATGTCACATTCAAATGGCGGCATTGGGGACATTTTAAAGGAGAATACAAAGGCCATGCACCTACTGGAGAGACAGTAGAAATTATCGGCATGAGCATTGCAAAAGTTACCGATGACTTGAAGGTTATTTCCTTGGAACACTACTTCGACAATAATCTGTTCTTGGAAAAGCTAACATCTGGTGGCAAACAGATAAATGCCCAAAAGCAGGGAAGTGCTTGTCCGTTCAGTTCTTGGTTCAAGAAATTGCACAAGAGTTAGTGTTTAGGGGTACAGAGTGCAGCACTGTGCCCTTAAATTATTCACATAGCAACCAAAGGATGAAAATGCAAACATATTATTACGTTTTGGCTAGTCAAAAATTTCTTCTTGAAGAAGAACCGACACACGAAGTTCTCAAAGAGCGCACTCGTCACTACCACGAACAAGAAAAACAAATAGATTTCTGGTTGGTTCCGCAACCAGCTTTCTTGGAAACACCGCAGTTTACAGAGCTAAAGGCGAAGTGTCCCCAACCAGCAGTAGCAATTATTTCTACTAATCCCCAATTTATTACTTGGTTAAAGCTGCGTTTAGAGTACGTCAGTACTGGTGAATTCCAGGCTCCTTCTGAGACAATACCAGATGCCTTGGCATCGTTAGCTGCCGTCTCTTAGGCATGGGGCATTGGGCATGGGGCATTGGGCATTGGTTATTTATTATTCTCCTCTACTCCCCCTGCTGCCCCTGCTTCCTATTCCCCACTCCCCACTCCCCACTCCCTAATTTTATTTTTGAGTAAAAAAATATATTTTTTGACACTCATTTTATCCCCATACTGAAGTAACTGGGTTTTCAGCTTTTTTCTTATAAAATCTTCTAAGACACCTTGATTTACATAATCTAACTTTTGTGCATAGATTTCAGACTTTACCAAGTGTTTTAGGATTAGCGATGTCTACGATGAGCTTCGCTTACGCAGGGTTGATTGGTGGCATGAGTCCTGTTTTTGCCCAACAAGCTATTCCCCTTTGTCAACCACCAAATGCAGGTGAGTATCTTTTATTAGTAGTCAGTCCCACAGCAGATAATCAAAAGCAGTTGCGTAGTGCCTTACCGCCAGAACTGAAGACGATTAACTGCAAATATCTCAACGAAACTGTGACCCGGATAGGGGGCTTTAATAAAATTGATGATGCCAATCGATGGGCAAGGTATGTCAGCAATATTGTTGGCTTGTCTGCTATCATCACCACTCGACCAACAACGCCAGATGTGCAGCCACAGCAACAGGCACCAATACAGCAACCTCAGCAGACAGTTTATAATCCTCAAGCATTAGGAGAAGGTTATGCAGTTCTGGTAGATTATTACAACCGTCCAGAACTAGTAAATAGTGTGCAACAAGTAGTGGGAGGGAACGTAGGTTTTGTTTCTTATGGACAACGCCCTTACTTGTTGGCAGTTTATACGACTAACCAAACTGAAGCATATAATACCTTGCAGAAGCTGAACAATGGCGGTTTTGTTGCCAGCATAGTAGATAGTCGTAAGGTAATTCTGCTGCGCTCAACTGTACGGTTGTAATCATTAGTCATTAGTCATTAGTCATTAGTCATTGGTCATTAGTCATTCGTTAATAAACTGTAGACTGTAGACTGTAGACTATTGACTAATAAGCAGACCTAGCTAACCAATAGATCGTTATGCCCAAAGCCGACCCAGCTATTACCTGAACTGGTGTATGTCCGAGTAATTCTTTGAGACGGTCTTGGCTAAAGTCTGGTTTTTCATGAAATAATTCATCAATCATTTGATTCAGGATACGAGCTTGCTTACCAGCCGCTTGGCGAACTCCGGCTGCATCATACATCACGATGATGGCAAAAATCATTGCAACGGCAAAATCAGGAGATGCCCAACCGAGTGTTTGCCCTACACCGGCGGCTAGAGCTGTAACTAAAGCTGAATGGGCACTGGGCATACCTCCGGTTGTCACCAAAACACGCACATTCAGTTTGCGATTTTTGACGATCTCGACTACGAGCTTTAGGGCTTGAGCAATTAAACAAGCTATCAAAGCAACCAGCAGCACCCGGTTGTCTAAAATGTTGCCTATGTCCTGCATGGTATTTTGGTTAGGTTAGTAAATATTAGCAGCAGTTGTTGGTTGAGGAAACATCTAGATTCAACCCAAAATCCAAAATTAACCTAGTACATCACGGTGGAAACAGACCAACTATTCAAATTCACCCAAAAGCGTACTTAATCAGCTTTTTGGATTTTGATATGAGTGAATTTTGAATTTCGCTGGGCGGTGTAGTATAGCATGGCGTAAATAAACCACCCATTCCAAATCAATGAAACGCTTGCGGTATAAGAATTACGAATTACGAATTACGAATTACGAATTACGAATTACCTAAAGCGTTACTAGTTATTGCGGCTGATGATAAAATGAGCGATCGCTTGGAGTGATTTGGCTCTCTCTCCAAATGGTTCTAATTCCGCACAAGCTGCTTTAACTAACTCTTGGGCTTTTGAGCGAGATTCTTCAAGTCCCCAAAGGCTAGGATAGGTCACTTTCTGCGCTTTTTGGTCTTTACCCGCAGTTTTGCCTAATTGCTCTTGGGTAGAAGTGATATCCAGAATATCATCTATGATTTGGAATGCTAGCCCAATATTTTGAGCATAACGGGTCAGTCGTTGCACATCTTCAGATGATGCCCCAGCTATGATCCCGCCACAAACTACGCAAGCTTCCAAAAGCGCGGCTGTTTTGTGTTGATGGATGAAATTTAGCGTTTCTAGGGAAATATCTGATTTACCTTCCGACTCTAAATCGACAACTTGACCGCCGACCAAACCAGCTGCCCCCAGCGCCCGACCAAGACGGGCAATAACCTGCAAGACTAGCTCTCTGTTAACACTTTGGGGGGTTTGAATGGCAACAAACTCAAAAGCGAGAGCCAACAAGCCATCCCCAGCCAAAATCGCCACATCTTCGCCATAAACTTTATGATTCGTCAGCTTCCCACGACGATAATCGTCATTATCCATCGCCGGTAGGTCGTCATGAATCAACGACATTGTGTGCATCATCTCCACAGCACAAGCCGTTGGCATGGCCATTTCGATGGTTCCACCAATCATTTCACAGGTAGCAAGGCAAAGAATGGGACGTACACGCTTGCCTCCAGCTAATAACGAGTAGCGCATCGCCTCATAAATCTTTTCTGGATAAATGATGGGGATAGCCTGATCTAAAACAGTATCACAAAGCTTTTGGCGCTCTTTTAGATAAGCTGCTAAGTTAAACGTGGCTTCCTCTGGTGGTGTCTTTTGAACGTTATCAGTTGCTACCATTCTTAAATTCCTGACATTTTGGGATTTTTGTCTTATACGTCACAATTTTAAGGTGCTATGGCGCTGAAAAAATGAAGAATTAGGAGAGACGCGATTAATCGCGTCTGTACAGGAATTAGGATTAATAACTCTTAACTTTTAACTCATCATTCCTCACTCCTCACTCTTTTTCTTCTCTTGCCGCCTTGGAATAGCTGGCAAATGTATTTTGCAACAATACAGCGACAGTCATAGGGCCAACACCACCAGGAACGGGGGTGATAAATTCTGCTACAGCAGATGTTGATTCAAAGTGGACATCGCCGATTAAGCGACTTTTGCCACTAGCATCAGTGACACGATTCATTCCCACATCTACCACAACAGCGCCCGGTTTTACCATGTCAGCAGTGATCAGTCCGGGACGACCTACTGCTGCAATTAGAATATCAGCATTTTGGGTGATGGTTTTGAGGTCATGCGATCGCGAGTGAGCGATCGTGACTGTGGCATCAGCTTCTAGTAGCATCAGTGCCATTGGCTTACCCACCAAAATACTGCGTCCCACCACTACTGCCTGTTTTCCCTGCAAAGGAATCTCATATTCTTCTAAAAGCCGCATCACACCCGCTGGGGTGCAGCTGCGTAAACCGCTTTCTCCCCGTACTAGTCGCCCCAAGTTAACTGGGTGCAGTCCATCAGCATCTTTATCGGGATCAATTTGATGTAGCAGAGCCACAGCATCCAAGTGGTTAGGTAAGGGCAGCTGCACAAGAATTCCATCCACCCGTTCATCGTGGTTTAGTGCAGCTATGACCTCTTCTAACTCTTCAAAGGTAGTTTGGGCGGGAAAATGCTTACCAAAAGAGGCGATCCCAACTTTAGCGCAAGCTTTTTCTTTATTACGAACATAAGCTGCTGAGGCTGGATTATCGCCAACCATCAGCACTGCTAAACCAGGCGATCGCCCAATTTTTGGTTGTAATTGTGTAATGGCAACAGAAAGTTCTTGCTGAATTTTTGCAGCTATTGTTTTACCATCAAGGAGTTTGGCAGTTTTTGTTTCCATGAGAATTCCCAGCTATATTCGCCTTTTGTCAAAACACTTGCAACAAGTCTTTCCCCCTGCCCCCTGCCTCTTAATTGGTGTCGTAGCGTTTTTCTCACAGTGAATCCATAATCTTTATTTTCTCAGATTAATGGCGTTATCTGAAGAATAAAGAATTAAGGATGAAATTCAGAACATTTTTTGCTCAGTTAAGAGTGTGTTTCTGAAAGTGGAGAGAATAGTATAGATGGGAACAGACCTGATGAAACTGGCGACAAAGCAAGCAGTGAAGCAAAAATTTGCTCAATCGGTGGCTTTCATGCAACAAACGAGAATGTCCCTTTCGTTCTTAGACCTCTTGCAAAAGTCCCCAATACCCCACCCCCAACCCCTCCCCTTAGCAAGGGGAGGAGAGACAAAGCGTAGCTTTGGCTCTTTGGGGTTCTTATTTTTGATTTATGCAAGAGGTCTCTTGTACGGGCACAGTATTGTTCCCTACCGCCTGGGGTTGATTTTTTTATTGGTGGTGGGACTTTGTAGCTGTGGTAGTTTAACCTCGTCTGGTTTGAATGGGACTAATTTTACAATTGGTACTAATGTCACTCCAATTCGAGAAATTAAACCAGAACAAGACAATAAGGCTACAGTTTACATCCAAGGTAAGGTGGAAAAGAAAGCTCCTTTGATGAAGCAGTGGGCTTATCAAATTAGTGACTCGACTGGCAAAATTTGGGTTGTCACCAATCAAAAGAATCTAGGCGAGGGGGCACAAGTGGTTATTAAAGGTAAAATTCGCTACCGAAGTATCCCCTTAGCTGGTAAAGAATTGGGGGAAGTTTATCTAGAAGAATAATTAGCAATTAAAAATAAGACATGAACAATCAACCGATACATGTAGCGATCGCAATTCTCTACCAAAAAAACAAGTTTCTTATGCAACTGCGAGATAACATCCCCGGTATTCTCTACCCTGGTTACTGGGCGCTATTTGGCGGTCATATCGAACCTGGGGAAACGCCAGAGGTAACACTGAAGCGAGAAATTTTAGAAGAAATCGGCTATACTATACCACCCTTTGTTGAATTTGGGTGTTATCCCGACGAAAGAGTTGTTCGTCATGTCTTTCATGCACCACTCTCGGTGGAATTAAATCAACTGGTTTTGAATGAAGGCTGGGATATGGGATTATTGACCACAGAAAATATTTACCAAGGTAGCTGTTATTCCCAAAACGCTAGAGAAGTGCGACCTTTGGGGAATGTGCATCAAAAAATTATGTTGGATTTTATTCAGACAAACCAACAAACCTAGTGCCGCAAGGCAGAAGTCACGCATTCAAAAGTATTATCGAATAAGCTTTTTAGGGATTTTAAATGGTTGCTCTATTTACTTCGTTCTGTACTAGTTTATCCCTGCTTGCGTATATTGCAATTGCAGCATGATCTCCTAAATGATTATATGCTTTTTCATAAATCAAAATCGAAGCCAAAATAAAGTTAGAACTCTTGTGGAGTGATCACTAATGCAATCAGCAAATAAACTACCGCGATGGTTAACTATAGGATTGGCATTTCCGATTATTATTCTCAATGGCTGGCTATTGCTCCAGGTTGTACAGTATTTTCAACCCTTGGTCAGCATTATCGCCGCCGCCATCCTACTAGCTTTTGTCTTGAACTATCCAATCCAGTTTCTTCAGGAACAAGGGGTAAAACGCAACCTGGCGATCGCAGGGGTGTTACTTTTGACTCTAGTGGTTTTAGTGGCTTTAGGCATCACCTTGGTTCCCCTGATTATCCAACAGCTCGTTGAGCTAGCTAATATATTGCCCAGTTGGATTGATTCTGGGACTCAACAGTTGCAAACTTTCCAAGATTGGGCGTTAAGCCAACAACAACTTCCGATTAATTTAAGTGGTTTATTTACCCAAGTTCTTGAGCGATTATCTAACCAGCTTCAGTCCTTCACTGGTAGAATTCTTGGTTTTGCTGTCGATACCATTGGTATTGTGCTGAACGTGCTGCTGGCGGTAGTACTGACTATCTACCTAATATTGAACGGTGAACGTCTTTGGGACGGAGTTTTTCAGTGGCTTCCCCCTAGTATTGGGTTAAGAGTGCGGGAATTACTCCGAGAGGATTTCCACAATTACTTCATCGGTCAAGCAACATTAGGAGCTGTCTTAGGGGTGACAATTACACTGGCGTTTTTGGCGCTGCAAGTTCCCTTAGCTCTACTTTTTGGCATTGGTATTGGTTTATTTTCTCTCTTCCCCTTTGGTACAGGAGTAGGTATCGCTATAGTAAGTTTGTTGGTAGCGCTGCAAAACTTTTGGTTAGGAGTTGAAGTCTTAGGTGTAGCTGTTGCGATCGACCAAGTTAATTCTAATTTTATAGCACCGAGAATTCTCGGCAATTTGACTGGGCTAAATCCCGTGTGGGTAGTAATTTCTTTGCTGTTGGGGGCAAAGTTGGGAGGAGTTCTGGGTTTGTTAATTGCGATTCCTATTGCCAGTTTTATCAAAGATATAACAGATAGCTGGCGGGCTGGAGAGTTTAACAAGATAGATGATATCGTGGCAGAACCTATAAAGATTACAAGTGAGACAGCAGGAACTTATAGTTAAAAATAAATATGTAAGTTAAGGGGAATTGACAATATTGACTATCCTTTGCTTATTGCTTGTTTTTTACTCTAAAGTTTTACGGTAAGCTCTCCTGAATTTGTTAAGAATTAAGTGGATCGGTAATTTTAATAATAAACTCAGTCCCTTCGCCAAAAGCCGATATGCATTGCAGTTGACCAAATAATTACTAATTCGTAATGACGCTCGTTCCTCGCTACCGCTACGCTAACGTAATTCGTAATTAAAGGTACAGAGCAACTAATATCATGTCCGGATAAATAGTTATGATTCCCACAGTCATTGCACCCCACCCCCAACCCCTCCCCGCTTGCGGGGAGGGGAGACAAAGCATAGCTTTGGCGGGGTGGGGTTCTTCGGGTTTAATAAGTAATCAAGCGGACATGATATAACTAAAGTTTATGGAGACAAATAAATTTATTACTTATTTTAGAGCAAGCGACTTCAGTCGTGAGGTAATAATTACGAATTACGAATTATAAATTACGAATTATTTTGACCACCGTGTTTTTCTACAACAATTTGATAGCTGATAGATAGACCTAATCCAGTTCATTTGCCAACTGGTTTAGTGCTGAAAAAGGGGTCAAACAATTGGTTTTGGTAAGTTTGTGGAATTCCCGAGCCACTCGAGACGATAAAAATTTATTGAGGAAAGAATGATTTCCTTGACTCGCTTAGTGCAACCTCACAAGTAATCGGGATAAGTTAATTTATAATAATTGTAATTTTAAATAAAGTTTTAGTTTTTTATTAGACCTCTTGTAAAAGTTCCTAACACCCTACCCCCAACCCCTCCCCTTAGCATCCTACGGTGTACACACAAGTATGACCAGCATAGGTTTCAATTCTAGTAGTTTCGTAGGGTGCGTTATGGACACGCCGAAATAACAAATGCGTTCGCCGAAATAACAAATGCGTTCGCCGAAATAACAAATGCGTTCGCCGAAGTAACAAATGCGTTCGCCGAAGTAACAAATGCGGTCGCCGAAATAACAAATGCGGTCGCCGAAGTAACAAATGCGGTCGCCGAAGTAACAAATGCGGTCGCCGAAGTAACAAATGCGGTCGCCGAAATAACAAATGCGGTCGCCGAAATAATAAATGCGGTCGCCGAAATAATAAATGCGTTCGCCGATATAACACAATACGGTTCAGTTAAGGCTTAAATATTAGTCAAAGTCAATTTTTTTAACGAACCGCAAAGGACGCAAAGAACGCAAAGGAAGAGAAGAAAGAAATGCTTAACTGAACTGTATTGCGATATAACAAATGCGTTCGCCATGATTGCAAGAATTTAGCTTTGTCACGCCAGCGTAACGAACTGCAAATCTTTGGTAGATGAAGTTTTTCCGACTTGTGTCTACACCGTAGCCAAAGCATCCGGAAGGGGAGTAAGGGGTGGGGTTCTTATTTTTGATTTATGCAAGAGGTCTATTAACCCTTGAATAACCCAATCTTTACTTGTTGGATAAGAGAATGTGCTAAACACTTATTTTGTAATACTTCTTAAGCTTGCCATTATTTATCATGGAATCTAATCGCCCATTGCAACTAAACCGTCGCCAGTTTTTGCTGCGTTCAACTATCACCGCAGGTGGAATTATTGCCACAAATCTTGTATCGAAATCACAAGTTTTTGCCCAAGCGCCTGCAATTATCACCTCTGACAAAATGCGTCCTGCTATACCTTATGGTGTAGCTAGCGGAGATATTTCCAAAGATAGCATTGTGATTTGGAGTCGCAGCGATCGCCCCGCCAAAATGATCGTAGAATACTCTACCAGCGAATCTTTTAGAAATGTGCAGCGAGTTGTGGGGCCTAACGCTTTACAAAATAGCGACTTTACAGCACGACTTTATCTGAAGAACTTGCCACCAGACCAACAATTATTTTATCGGGTAATCTTCCAAGATTTAGATTATAAAAGCACTTACAGCGCTCCTGTCAAAGGCACTTTCCGCACTCCCCCCAAATCTGGGCGAGATGTATTCTTTGTGTGGGGTGGTGACACCGCCGGTCAGGGATGGGGGATTAATCCTGATTTCGGTGGGATGAAAATTTACGAAACTATGCGCCAACTTCATCCCGACTTTTTTATTCATTCTGGCGATAATATTTACGCCGATGGCCCCATTCAATCAGAAGTCACTTTAGACGATGGCACTATTTGGAAAAACATTACTACACCAGAAAAATCCAAAGTAGCAGAAACTCTCACAGAATATCGTGGCAACTATATTTATAATTTGCTGGATGACAACATCAAGCGTTTCAACGCTGAAGTTCCCATATTGGCACAGTGGGACGACCACGAAACCACAAATAACTGGTATCCTGGAGAATTTCTCCTGAACGATGAGCGCTACACAGTTAAGGATGTTAACTTGTTAGCAAAAAGGGCAAGGCAAGCGTTTTTAGAATATCTGCCTATTGGGTATGAAACAAATGCTCTAGATAAAGCGAAAATTTATCGCTCTTTTAAGCATGGCTCATTATTAGACATTTTCATGCTGGATGAACGCACTTACCGGGGGCCAAACACGCCTAATCGTCAGCCAGTACCAAGTAAAGAAACAGAAATGCTGGGCAGAACACAAATACAATGGCTAAAAAGGCAATTGTTATCATCAAAAGCAACATGGAAAGTGATTGCTAGTGATATGCCTCTGGGACTGATAATTCGAGACGGTAGCACGGACTTTGAAGCTTGGGCTAATGGAGATGGCCCAGCTTTAGGAAGAGAATTAGAAATTGCTGATTTACTACGATTTATCAAAAATAAAAATATCCAGAATGTTGTTTGGTTAACTGCTGATGTACATTATGCAGCAGCCCACTATTACGACCCCGCTAAAGCACAGTTTACCGACTTTAAGCCTTTTTGGGAGTTCGTTGCTGGGCCTCTTAACTCTGGCACATTTGGCCCCAATCAATTGGAAAATACCTTTGGCCCACAATTGGTATTTCAAAGTCTTCCTCCAGGTACGAAAGCAAATCGACCCCCAAGTGAAGGTTTGCAATTCTTTGGAGGAGTTAAAATTGATGGAAATACAAAAGTGATGACGGTAACACTGCGTAACTTGGTAGGAAAAATCGTTTACAGTGTAGATTTACCGCCGGAAAAATAAACATCAAAAACTTAGCGAAATATAGCCAGTTAGATAGAGTAATTACGCAATTTTTTACTTTTTCTGCTGGCTTTGTTGTTTTTGGTGAGATGTTGAATGATGAAAAACTTGTGCGATGCCTGCGGCGGGCTTTGCCTACGCCACTGTTAGGAGCTAAATTTAGATAGATACTGGATTGTTTAATTATTATGCTGGCAAGCTACATTGACCAAGCGATGGAACTAGCGGTTTATGAGATCATTGAAGATGAGCAAACTTATTGGGGTGAAATTCCAAGCTTACAAGGAGTCTGGGCAAATCATCAAACTCTAGAAGGATGTAGGCGGGAATTAAGAGAGGCTTTAAGTGATTGGCTAGCGCTACGGTTACATTTGGGGTTAACGATTCCGGTAATCGCTGGTATCAACCTCAATGAACTGACCAAACCTGTATAAAAATGTCTAGATTAACCCCTGTTTCTTGGCGGGATTTAGTAAAACGTCTGCAAGAGTTGGGTTTTGAAGGCCCCTATGCCGGAGGAAAGCATCCACAAATGCGGCGAGGTGATGTTACTGTAATTATTACCAATCCTTATGAGGGTGATATTAGTGTGGGTCTATGATCGCGGCTATTACGACAAGCTGGAGTTTCTCGTGAAAAATGGTTAGGTGAGTGAAACTTTAAAGGTGTATTAAACTCTGCAATTTGCACCCTAAGTTGCTATCAAAAGTATTAGTAAAAATAAAATTTTAGCATTTTTGGAGTTGGTCATGCTTAAGCAACTCATTCTTGAGAATTGGAAAAGTTTCCGTTATGCGGAGCTTCCACTTGACCCGTTGACTGTTCTTATTGGGACAAATGCAAGTGGTAAATCTAATGTTGTTGAGGCTTTGGAATTTTTACAAAGAGTTGCTAGAGGTGAAAAAATTGAAACAGCTTTAGTAGGTGATAAAATTTTTCCATCTATTCGAGGTGGTGTAGAGTGGGCTGCACTTAAACCAGAAACAGAGTTTATATTAAAAATACTAGTTGCAGGTGAGGATGAGAAAACGGATTATTTATATGCTATTAGAATACAAACACTACCTGAAGTAAAAGTTAGTGAAGAATATATACAATCCCAGAGAGTTAAAGGAGATTTTTCTACTAGTTACATAGAAAAATTTCAATTATTTTCGCCACCTACTTTATTAGATAGATCAGATAATAAAAGTAATTTAAAAAGAGCAGAATCTATTATCGATATATCAGGAATGCCGCCTAAATTACTGGAAGAAATATCTTCTAAATTAAATAATATTAATATCAATGAGTTAGTTACAGAACTAAATAAAAACTATTTACCTTTAAAAAATCGAATCAAAGATAGGATTGCTTTGAGTATCAACAGAATTTTACTTATAAATCCTATTCCATCAAAAATGCGAGAGTATTCCTCTCTTTCTGATACTTTAGAAAGCGACGGTTCAAATATTGCCGGTGTACTAGCAGCATTAGATAGTGAACAAAAATCAGAAGTCGAATCAACTCTATCAGCCTACATTAAGGATTTTCCAGAAGGTGATATTAAGAGAGTATTTGCAGAGCCAGTTGGGAGACTGAAAACTGATGCAATGCTCTACTGTGAAGAAGAATGGAAACCTGGAGAGATGACACTAATAGATGCTAAAACTATGTCAGATGGAACTCTCCGTTTTATAGCAATTATTACAGCATTACTTACTCGACCAGAAGGAAGTCAACTAGTAATTGAAGAAATAGATAATGGTCTTCATCCCTCGCGTGCGGAATTACTTGTAAGAATACTGCGGGAAATTGGCAGTAAAAGAAAAATTGATATTTTACTGACTACGCATAACCCAGCTTTACTTGATGCTTTAGGCCCAGAGATAGTTCCTTTTGTGGTTGTCGCACACCGCGATCGAGAAACTGGAGAAAGCAAACTTACCCTTTTAGAAGATATTGAAAATCTTCCTCTTTTGTTAGCATCGGGAAGTTTAGGCAGACTAGCAACTAAAGGCGCAATTGAAAAGAGCCTTTCTGATAATAAGCAAAGTTAAATATGAGAAAGGTTTTGATTATTGACACATCAATACTTGGCGTCTACTTAGGTGTCCCTGGCAAAGAGACTTGTGGTTATGATAATGATAAATGGGATAGAAAAAGAGTTGAAACCCGTTTTCACGAAGAAGAAAAACAAGGTGCAAAGTTTATACTACCAATAGCAACAATTATAGAAACTGGTAATCACATTGCACAAGCTAACTCTAAGCGATATGAAATTGCTCAAGCTTTCGGTGATATTTTAGTGAAAGTAGCGGATGGAGTCATACCTTGGGGAGTTTTTGAAACTCAAGTAGGTGAACTTTGGAATTCAGAGCAATTGAAACAGTTGGCTGCTGAATGGCCTACTCTAGCATCTAGAAAAATTTCTATCGGAGATGCGACAATTAAGACTGTGGCTGAATATTATGCCAAAACCAGTAACACATTTCAAGTAGAAATTTTTACGGGCGATGGGGGACTCAAGGCTTATGAACCAGCTACCCCAGCACCTACACGTCGTAGCAGTCGAACAAAAAGGTAAAATATCCTTGAGCGTAGGCGAAGCCCGCCGCAGGCATCGCCATTCAACTTTCACATCACGTTATCATCAAATATTGTGGAATTTCCGTGCGTAACTCGATAGCATCTATGACCGCCTCTCACTCTGAAACTCCATCTACCAAGCCGGATGCAAGTACTTTTATTTCTGACCATCAACAGGTGGATCGGAGTAAGCTAAGTCAAATGTACCTGCACTATGTCGAGACGAAGGATAAATATCCTCACGCGGTATTGCTGTATCGGGTAGGAGATTTCTTTGAATGCTATTTCCAAGATGCTGTAAAACTAGCGCAAGAATTGGAATTAGTTCTCACTAGCAAACAAGCTGGCGAACAGGGACGAGTAGCGATGTCTGGTGTTCCGCACCACGCTTGGGAACGCTACGCGACGCTGCTAGTAGAAAAAGGCTATGCAGTCGTAATTTGCGACCAAGTAGAAGATGCTTCTGAAGCTGCTGGTAGATTGGTGCGACGCGAGGTAACGCGCATCCTGACTCCTGGCACTTTGCTGGAAGAGGGAATGCTCAAATCAAGTCGCAATAATTACCTAGCAGCAGTAGTAATTGCCGCAAATCATTGGGGTTTAGCCTATGCAGACATATCCACAGGCGAATTTCTCACAACTCAAGGTAGTGATTTAGAACATCTGACACAGGAATTAATGCGCTTGCAACCTTCCGAGGTGCTAGTTCCAACAAATGCGCCCGATTTAGGTAGTTTGCTACGTCCAGGAGAAACTTCGCCCCATCTCCCCCAGTGTTTACCACCATCATTTTGCTATAGCTTGCGATCGCAAGTTCCCTTTTCCCAAGCTGAAGCTAGACCTAGATTATTGCAGAAATTTAAGGTGCGATCGCTCGAAGGACTCGGTTGCGATCATCTTCCCCTCGCCGTTCGTGCAGCTGGCGGTCTTCTGGAATACTTGGAAGATACTCAAAAAGAAAACCCTGTCACCCTTCAAAGACTCCGCAGCTACACTGTCACCGACTACCTAATTGTTGACAATCAAACCCGCCGTAACCTGGAAATTACCCAAACTGTCCGGGATGGCACTTTTCACGGTTCTCTACTTTGGGCATTAGATAAAACTAGTACAGCGATGGGTGGGCGTGCCTTGCGGCGGTGGTTGTTGCAACCCCTACTCGATATTAAAGGCATTCGGGCCCGGCAAGATACCATCCAAGAATTGATGGAAAATACGCCCCTGCGTCAAGATTTGCGGCAGTTGTTACGCCAAATTTATGACCTAGAACGCTTGACGGGAAGGGCAGGTTCTGGTACAGCTAATGCTAGAGATTTAGTAGCTTTGGCAGATTCTCTCTCACGCTTACCAGAATTATCCAGCTTAGTAACCCAAGCGCGTTCTCCATTCCTCAAAGCTTTGCAGAAAGTCCCAACTGTGTTGGAAGAATTAGCACAAAAGTTACATGCACATCTTGTAGAGTCGCCACCCATACTAATCAAAGAAGGCGGATTGATTCGCCCTAGTGTAAATCCCCTGTTAGATGAGAGAAAGGCGACTGTAGAAGCAGATCAGCAATGGATTGCCAATTTAGAAGTTGATGAGAGAGCTAAAACGGGTATTTCCACTCTGAAGGTAGGATTTAACAAAACTTTTGGTTATTATATCAGTATTTCCCGCACCAAAGCTGACCAAGTACCCGCTAATTATATCCGCAAGCAAACCCTGACCAATGAGGAACGTTACATCACCCCAGATTTGAAGGAACGGGAAGCCCGGATTCTCACAGCGCGGGATGATTTAAATCAGTTGGAGTATGAGATTTTTACGGCGTTGCGGGAAGAGGTAGCACAAGAGGCGGAAGTGATTCGCAATTTGTCTCGTGCAGTGGCGGCGGCGGATGTGTTGTGTGGTTTGGCTGAGTTGGCGGTGCATCAAGGTTACTGTCGTCCAGAAATGTTGTCAGGAAGGGAAATAAACATAGTTGATGGGCGTCATCCGGTGGTGGAACAGTCTTTACCTGCGGGTTTCTTTGTGCCGAATTCGACTCAATTGGGAGAAGAGTCATTAGTCATTAGTCATTTGTCATTGGGAGATGACCAAGGACAAATAACAAGTGACATAGACGCGCCAGCGGCTTCCCGCAGGGTAGGACAAATGACAAATGACAATCCCGATTTGATCATCCTCACCGGGCCAAATGCGAGTGGCAAAAGTTGTTATTTGCGTCAGGTGGGATTGATTCAGTTAATGGCGCAGATTGGTAGTTTTGTACCAGCTAGGTTTGCCAGATTGGGAATATGCGATCGCATTTTCACCCGTGTAGGTGCAGTAGATGATCTTGCAACTGGTCAATCTACCTTCATGGTGGAGATGAATGAAACGGCGAATATTCTCAACCATGCCACATCTAGGTCGCTGGTACTGTTAGATGAAATTGGTCGCGGAACAGCAACATTTGATGGTCTTTCCATAGCTTGGGCGGTGGCGGAATATATAGCAGTGGATATTCGGGCGCGAACGATTTTTGCTACTCATTATCATGAATTGAACGAACTGGCTAGCATTCTGCCGAATGTGGCTAACTATCAGGTAACAGTCAAAGAATTACCCGACCAAATTATCTTTTTGCACCAAGTCCAACCGGGAGGCGCTGATAAGTCTTATGGAATTGAGGCGGGAAGATTGGCGGGTTTACCAGCCGTAGTTATTCAACGAGCAAAACAAGTGATGGGGCAAATTGAGAAGCATAGTAAAATTGCGATGGGGCTGCAAAATCTGGATTGAGATACCGCATTTCTTTAACAATGCAGACCGATGCATTGCGTGTTGAGGTAGCGAAAATAGCACCAAAATCGATAACAGTCCATAAATTGTTATCGAAAAAATGGGTTTAAAACCCCGTCGTTCTACGACGGCTTTTCAAGATCCTTGTATGTATTTTTTAATAATTAAGTGCATCTTCATAGCGAATTAATATAAGGTGATTTTGGTTAGCAAAGCCCACTTACTTATATTTTTTGGAACCTGTGTTTGCGTAGGCGTAGCCCGTCGTAGACATCGCTTTTACGAATACCTCCAACCATCTGATACTCGTAGCTATCTTCAAGGCAGAAGCTGCTACAGACTGCGCGAAACACCGAAACGTGAAGGCAGAAGTTACTACAGGAAAGACGGAAGCTGCTACAGACTGCGCGAAACACCGAAACGTGAAGGCAGAAGTTACTACAGTCAAGGCGGAAGCTGCTACAGACTGCGCGAAACACCGAAACGTGAAGGCAGAAGTTACTACAGTCAAGGCGGAAGCTGCTACAGACTGCGCGAAACACCGAAACGTGAAGGCAGAAGTTACTACAGTCAAGACGGAAGCTGCTACAGACTGCGCGAAACACCGAAACGTGAAAGCAAAAGTTAATTTTTAACCTAATCGCGTAATTCCCCTTCCTCAGCCGTTCGCGCAGCGTGTCGTAGACAAGGCAAAGAGGGGATGTAAGCGAGTCAAAAACGAAACGCTCTGTTACTAAATTTTACCGCTTCTTATACAAGTAAACAGTTAGTTGAGTTTTTGCGGAGCCGGAGACGCTCCGCCTCCGGACAACATCAATTATTTGGCTCATTATCTCCAAAGGTGCGCCACCTGCTGAAATAACACAATAGGCATCAGTCAAGAAGCTAGGATCTTCGCTTGGACAATAAAAAGGAGTAGGATATCTGTCAACTAGTTGAAATCTTGTCAACCTTTATGCTTAAAATTGCACAAGAGGTTTATTTAGCATCTACTAAAAGCTAAAGTCAACCCTTTGCAGGACTCCCATAAGCAATGCTGACTGAAATTTTGCCTTTTTCCTTTGAGTTAGACACGATCGCAATCGCTGGAGCGAGTTTGTGGTCATTGGCGCTATATCTAGCTTTATCAAGAGTCAATGAATGGGTAATCGAGCAACTCAATCGCTGGTTTAACTTTGCCGAGCGATCGCTTTATACCAGCCAGTCAGAATTTGAAAAGACTCGTAAAGCCAGAGAATCCCAAAACTCCTTCTACGCTTCATTATTTAGCATTGTGCCTTTTTTGGTAATTGGTGCTTTATGTAACTGGGTTCTGGAAATTAGTTTAGGTGAGAGTTGGGGAATTAGTACAGGTATATTAGCTTGTATGGGCGCTGGCATTTATGAACTTGGGCGCAGGGATGGAGAATCTTCGGATTAAGGGGGATGATGGCTGCGCTGATATTACTACGAGACAGAATATCCAATTACGGGGGATCAGAATTGAAGATTTACCAGATATCTTTAATAGATTTCACGCAGTTGGTTTAACCACT
>NZ_JAIVFQ010000056.1 GCF_020829495.1 Nostoc favosum CHAB5714
CTATCGTAATAAAAAATAGAGCCGTGGGGCATCCGGTTCTTAAAGCTCATCGAGTATCCGAAGCAATAGCTGGATTTGGTGAGAAGCCTACACTGTACTGTACTCAGTCAGTGTAGGAGTATGTCACGAAGATCCGCCCAAGCTGGGGTATCTCGCGCAAAAGGAAAGATGAAGATTAAAAAAAAAGAAATATCCTACGCCAATCACTGACGGTTTTCCGCTACAGTGGACGGGCTGTAAGCCTAGTATGGACTACTAGCCGATCGCTTACTATTCTTCTGGCGAGTTTAACAATAGTTGCTGGTCTTTTACCGGCGGCGATATCATACATCAGTAAGTTGATTGTTGATGCAGTGGTATTTGCCTCTCAAGTTAACTCACAGAGCAATGGTTTTGTCAATATTTATCCTTCCCTATCTTATGTAGGATTAGAAGCGATCGCTGTAATTTTACTAGCAGGCAGTCAGCGAGGAATCATCATTTGTCAGTCGTTATTGCGGGCGCTAATGGGTCAGCGAGTGAATGTACTCATCTTGGAAAAGGCGCTGACACTGGATCTTAGGCAGTTTGAAGACTCAGAATTTTATGACAAATTGACCAATGCCCGACGAGAAGCATCAGTTCGTCCCCTTTCCTTAGTAAACCGCACCTTTGGGTTAGTGCAAAATGCTCTTTCCTTGTTCACCTACGGTATTTTGCTAGTAAATTTCTCAGGTTGGGCGGTGGTGGTGCTGATTTTGGCAGCTATGCCTGTATTTATTGCCGAAACAAAGTTTGCTGGAGAAGGCTTTCGCTTGTTTAGTTGGCGTGCTGCAGAAACTCGTCAACAGCACTACTTAGAAAATCTGCTAGCAAGAGAAGATTTTGTCACAGAAGTCAAACTCTACCAGTTGGGAGAGATGTTGCTAGGGCGTTACCGCAACCTGTTTGATCAACTCTATGGCGAAGACCGCGATTTGACTCTGCGGCGAGGATTTTGGGGGTATCTCCTGGGTTTAGTCAGTACTGGTGCTTTTTACCTAGCTTATGCTTGGATTGTGCTGGAAACAGTGCTAGGTAAGATTTCCTTGGGAGATATGACGATGTATCTCACTGTGTTTCGCCAAGGACAGTCTACTTTCTCTAATGCCCTCACTTCTATTGGAGGGATGTATGAGGACAACCTATATCTATCAAATCTCTATGATTTTCTGGAAGAAGAAGTACCAAAGTCTTGGGGTAAGGCAACGATTGGTTTAAATCCCCAAGATGGTATCCGGTTTGAGAACGTATCATTTACTTATCCAGGAAGTTCCAAGCCAGCGTTGACAAACATTTCGCTACACTTGAAACCGAGAGAGAAACTGGCAATTGTCGGTGAAAACGGTTCTGGTAAGACTACCTTAATCAAACTACTTACCCGACTCTACACCCCTGACTCTGGGCGAATTTTCTTAGATGGCTTGGACTTGCAAGAATGGGATGTGGATGTGTTGCGGCGTCGGATTGGTGTGATTTTTCAGAACTTTGTCCGCTACCAGTTCACTGTGGGTGAGAATATTGGCGTGGGTGATGTAGAACATCTTGAAAACAAAACCCGTTGGCAAACTGCTGCCCAAAAAGGCATGGCCCAATCATTTATTGACCAATTACCCCAAAGCTTCCAAACTCAGCTTGGTCGTTGGTTTAAGGGAGGACAGGAACTTTCTGGGGGACAGTGGCAGAAAATTGCTCTCTCTCGTGCTTTTATGCGATCGCAAGCAGATATCTTGGTGTTAGATGAACCAACATCAGCAATAGATGCCCAAGCTGAGTTTGAGATTTTCAATCATTTTCGCACTGTTACTAAAAATCAGATGGTACTTTTGATTTCCCATCGCTTCTCAACGGTACGGATGGCTGACAAAATCGTAGTTATAGAAAATGGGGAAGTTATAGAACAGGGAACTCACGAAGAATTGTTACAGCTAGGAGGACGTTATGCCAAGTTGTTTCTCTTACAAGCAGCCGGTTATCAATAGGAAAGGAAGCTAACAGATTTTGTGAATTGAGATAGCGATGCCTACGGCGGGCTGCGCCTACGCTCACTTTGTACAAAGCACATAGCACCTCTATCAAACCATGTTTACCGAACAGGTTAACATGGGTAAAATCTCTTTAGTGCCTAGACGCTCCGTATCGTTAAACATTGTTACTCGATAGAACTATGCAAATAACACAACAGCGATACTATACCCCAGAGGAATATTTAGAGCTAGAAGAAGCTGCTGACTATAGAAGTGAATACATTAACGGACAGATAATTCCTATGGCGGGTGGAACAGCAAATCACAATAGAATCTCCCTGAATCTAAGTGCTGCCTTAAATTTTGCGTTTCGACAGCAAGATTACGAAGTTTTCATGGGTGATGTTCGTCTATGGATAACCCAAAAGCGTACCTACATTTATCCAGATGTGATGATTCTGGCGGGTGAACCAGAGTTTTTTAACAACAGAAAGGATATAATTCTGAACCCACAGATCATTGTTGAGGTTTTATCAAAATCGACCAAAGGGTATGACCGCGAAGATAAATTTCAGGCTTACCGAACAATTTCTACTTTCCAAGAATATCTATTAATTGATCAAACTCAGATTCATGTAGAGCAATTTTCCAAAACCGGGAAAAAGCAATGGACGCTTCGTGAATATGATGAAGAAGATGAAGCGATCGCACTTGTAACCGTACCATTTGAGATTTCTTTACAAGATTTATACAACAAAGTTAAGTTTGAGCCTGTTGAGTCGGAAGCGGAAAGTGCTGATGTTGAGGGATTAGGGTAAGGTGCGTTAAAAAACCTGCTGTTCTGTAAGCTTTTTAGAAGCTATATTTAAGTCATATAGGTTCTAAAATGATACCTATATTCAAAAGATTTTAGAAGTATCAAAAGCAAAATAAGATGGTTCATAAGATTGCCTTGTTCAATCACAAAGGTGGTGTCAGTAAAACCACAACGACTTTTAACTTAGGTTGGATGCTTGCTTCAAAGGGTAAGAGAGTTATCCTTGTAGATACTGATCCTCAATGTAATCTAACAGGAATAGCTCTAAAAGAAGAAACTGAAGATGACGAAGCAAGGATAGAAAGCATCTACAACACACATTCAAATATCAAAACTGGCTTGGCTCGTGCTTTTGAGTCACAGCCACGGGCTATTGAAGCTGTAGATTGTATTCCGATAGAAGGACAAGAAGGTTTATTTTTATTACCTGGTCATGTTGGCTTTGCTGAATACGAAGTAACATTAGGCATCGCGCAGGAACTTAGTGGCTCAATTCAGACACTCAAAAACTTGCCAGGTGCTATTTCTGATCTCTTGGAAAAAACTGCTAATAAATTTAATGCTGACTATATTCTGATTGATATGAGTCCAAGTTTAGGAGCAATAAATCAGAATTTACTAATGACAAGTGACTTTTTCTTAGTGCCTACAACTGCTGATTTTTTCTCTGTAATGGCAATTGATTCTCTGTCTAGAATTTTATCAAAGTGGTGTGCTTGGGCAAGGATGGCAAGCGTAAACCCTATATTAAAAGAAGCTACTTATCCATTTCCAGAATTTAACTTGAAATTTTTAGGAACTATAGTTCAAAACTATAGAATTATTAGGGGTAAAGAAACAGCAGCATTTCAAACATGGATAGAAAAAATTGAGGACACAGTAATTCATAAACTAGTACCAATTCTAGATAAAAATAATCTATTATTACCTAAGCCAGTCTATACTCAGCAGGGTATGAATGGTAGTTGTACTCTGACAAAGATTTCTAATTTTAACAGTTTAATTGCTTTATCGCAAAAACATAGTACACCAGTTTATGCACTTACAACAGAACAATTAGGACAGACAGGTATAGTACGCGAAAATAATCAAAGAAAGCAAGAGGAATTTAAAACAACTTTTTCTGACTTAGCAGATAAAATTATTGCACTATCATCCAGTTATGCAATCAGCGCTTGACCAATTTCGCATTAGTATTCAGCGTGTTCGGGATCTGATTGCTCTTCATACTTCCGTTAAGGCTCAAGCTACTGCTGCTCTGGATCTTTCAGACATTTTACGAGCTGCACTAGTTCTAACTGTTAGTGCGTTGGATTATTATATCCATGAGATTGTCACGTTGGGTATGCTGGAAATTCATCGAGGACAACGTGCTGAACCAGTGTCTTCAGCTAATACCACTCAATCAGCCTTTTCTCGTTTTCAAGTTTCCTTAGGAAGCGCTCGTGAGGATAGAAGGATAGCCATAGATATCGCCTCTTGGATAGAGAGTGATATACAGCAGGTTTATGGAGCTAGCTTTTTACAGCAGTTTCATACTATTTCTGGTTTAATTCCAGCTATATCAAATAGTATTTTGAATAGATTAAATAATACTTCATGGTTAGAAAACGAAATTAGAGAAAGTCTAAGTTATAAAAGCTTTCAGCAGCCCGATAAAATAGCTGAAGCAATTAGGCAAATTTCGGATAAACAATTGTGGAATGAGGTTGCTAGTAAAATGAGTAAACCTCCTAAAGATATTCAGCAACAACTTAAAGAAATTGTGGGGCGCAGAAATAAAATTGCTCATCAAGCAGATATAGATCCTACCCTCAACGTAGGTAATCGCTAGTATATTGACGAATCAATGGTTGGTGATACAGTAGATTTTATTGAGCAGCTTGTAGAGAGTATTCATCAAATTTTGTAGCTTTGGGTGGATCAAGGGTAGATATTGTTGACTAATTGAGCAAGATAGGCAGACAATCGTTGTGGAAAGATAAAGACTGCGATTACCTCCTTTGATATTTTCCTAATTAAGTTAACCAAACTCTCTAACTATCGTTGCTATCGGCAGAAATAGTGAGAGTTCATTGTCTTGAAAAGGAATAAACTCATACTTGAGATAAAATTCCTTTGCTTGCAAATCGATAGCATCAACTCTCACGGCATACATACCAATTTCTTGAGAAGTACGAACAGCACGATAGAGAGCATCAGCTAACAATTCACCTCCTAAACCTTGTCCTTTAACCGAGTTATTTACAGCTAATCTCCCAATCAGCATTGCTGGAATCGGATAGGCTGGCATTCCACTCTGATAAGATTCTGGTAAGGATTCATACTCAATAACGCTGGCACTGACAGTATAATAGCCATCAATCTTCAAGCTTTCTGATGCTGGAATTGCTACAAATGTTTTAGCAATTCCTTTATTATGATTTTGCCGTGCATATTTCTTAAGATAATCATTCAAAATTGCATAACCGCAATCAAAAGAATCTCTTTGATGCTTTTTATCAATTGGTACAAAATTCCATCTTGCCTCGCTATCACTTGTCATACTTCTGTCTATATTTGTGAATAGCAGATTTGAGTTTTCCCTTCAGTTCTGGCGGATTTTCCATTACTGACATAAACAAATCTCTATCAAGATTAGACAGCACCAGTTTTTCGTTTGCATCTATATCTTGCTTGGCGACTGGCAAAACATGAAAAAGTGTATAAGCACTCAAAGAAATTCCTTTGAGACTCGCAGCCCGTTCTAATAGTTCTTTTTGCTCTTGGGTAACTCGTAAATCGATGCGGCAATCTTTTGCAGATGATGTTTCTGACATGGCTAATTCCCACTTTTCGCTGAGTCTCTATTTACAGCATAGCTAATATTAGTGGACAATGTACACACAATATTTGGAAATAGGATCATTTTTTCATCACTCCAGGTGAATTAAAACACTAGCGTGGAGATAGCGTAGACGCAAAGCGGCTTGTCGTTAGACATCGCCCCACCATTCCCAATAACTTAGATAAAATCACTATGGTGCTAGTTAACCCTCCCTAAATTTGATGAAAAGCGATCGCCCTTTTTCCCAACCCTCTCTTCAACGTCCTGAACTACTCGCGCCAGCAGGTAATTGGGACTGTGCTAAAGCTGCTGTGGAAAATGGGGCAGATGCGATTTACTTCGGTTTGGATCGCTTCAATGCCAGAATGCGGGCACAAAACTTTACTGAGGCAGACTTACCGCAATTGATGACATTCTTGCATCGTCGCGGCGTAAAGGGTTATGTCACTGTCAACACACTAATATTTCCCAAAGAACTAGCAGAAGCACAGCAATATCTCCGCACAATTATTGCAGCAGGTGTGGATGCGGTGATTGTCCAGGATGTGGGTATATGCCGTCTCATCCGTCACCTCTCGCCCGATTTTCCCATCCATGCTTCAACCCAAATGACGATCACTAGTGCGGCTGGGGTGGAATTTGCCAAGTCCCTCGGCTGTCAATTGGTGGTGCTGGCGCGTGAATGTTCTCTTCAGGAAATCAATAAAATTCAGCAGCAGATTGCCCAACAGGAAACTTCACTGCCCTTGGAAGTCTTTGTTCACGGTGCTTTGTGCGTAGCGTATTCTGGTCAATGTTTGACTAGCGAGGCTTTAGGCGGACGTTCTGCCAACCGAGGTGAATGTGCTCAAGCTTGCCGGATGCCCTACGAGTTAATCGCTGATGGGGAAGTTGTGAATTTAAAAGAACGCAAATATTTACTCAGTCCTCAAGACTTAGCAGGGTTAGATGTTTTGCCAGATTTGGTCAAATCTGGAGTAACTTGTCTCAAGATTGAAGGTCGTTTGAAAGCCCCAGAGTATGTTGCTAATGTCACCCGTGTTTATCGGCAAGCTTTGGATGGCGTGATGACGCAATTGGAAAGACCTAACCCCCTAACCCCCTTCCCTACAAGGGAAGGGGGAATAAAAGCTCCCCTCTGGGCTTCGGAGAGGGGCTGGGGGAGAGGTCAATCAGATCAAGAACACTACAACCTAGAAATGGCATTTTCTCGCGGACTCTACACGGGTTGGTTTGGCGGGATTAATAATCAGGAACTAGTTCACGCCCGCTTTGGTAAAAAACGTGGAGTTTATTTGGGTGAAGTCAGCCGTATTCACAACGAACAGGTAACAGTCAAACTGGAAGCGCCTGTAAAACCGGGAGATGGAATTGTATTTGACTGCGGACATCCAGAGGCGAAGGAAGAAGGCGGCCGGGTTTATGCTGTGGTGTCCAAAGGTAAAGAAACCATGCTGACATTTGGGCGAAATGACTTGAACCTGCGCCGAGTGCATATAGGCGATCGCATTTGGAAAACCAGTGATCCAGAACTCGATAAGCAACTGCGGCAGAGTTTTGCTGGCGAGAATCCCCAATTTCAACGTCCCATTTATATAGAAATTTATGGAGAAGTTGGTCAGGCGTTGATTGCGATCGCTCGCGATCAACTCGGTAATATTGTACAAGTGGAGTCTGCAATTTCACTGGTTGAAGCGCATACCAAATCCCTAGATACAGACCGTTTACAAGAACAATTCGGTCGTCTCGGTAATACACCTTTCTGTTTGGGAACGCTAACCAACCACCTCAGTGGTACTTTTATGCTACCCGTCAGTGAATTGAACCGGATGCGGCGGGAAATTGTCGCGCAGTTAGAAGAATTGCGAAGTCAACCCAAACGCTGGCAATTACATTCTGATATCTCTTTGAAAGACTTACTCCCCTCCTCATCTCCCTCATCTCCCTCATCTCCCTCATCTCCCTCACTCATCGTCTTAGTACGAAACCTCAAACAACTCCAAGCTGCCCTCAAAGCTGGTATTGAAACCCTCTACTGTGAATTTGAAGATCCCCGCGCCTACCGAGACGCGGTGCAAATGGTACGCCAACAACAGCAGAAAAACAAAGCAGACAATTCTTCACTCCCCACTCCCAACTCCTGTACAGACGCGATTAATCGCGTCTCTACTCAATACTCCTGTACAGACGCGATTAATCGCGTCTCTCCCCACTCCCCACTCCCCACAATTTGGGTTGCACCTCCCCGAATTACCAAACCAGGGGAAAACTGGATTTTGCAACAAGTACGTGCTTCAGAAGCTGATGGCTATCTGATACGGAATTATGACCAATTGCAATTCTTTGCTCAAGACCGTTGTATTGGAGATTTTTCGCTCAACGTTGCTAATCCCTTAACAGCAGACTACTTTCAGCAACACTTTGGTTTAGAACGGCTGACGGCATCCTATGACCTGAATATTACCCAACTACAAGACCTGCTCACCAGTTGTCCACCCCAGTGGTTTGAGGTGACAATCCATCAACATATACCGATGTTTCACATGGAGCATTGTGTATTTTGTGCCTTTCTATCAACGGGTACAGACTACACTAACTGTGGACGACCTTGTGAAAAGCAGGAAGTGAAATTAAAAGACCGTGTAGGTAGCGAACACGTCCTCAAAGCCGATGTAGGTTGCCGCAATACTGTATTTAACGGCACTGCTCAAACGGGAGCCGAGTACGTACAGCGTCTCATAGAACTGGGATTACGCCAGTTTCGCATCGAATTTGTGAATGAAACACCAGAAGAAGTGAGTAAAACAATACATTGCTACAGTCAACTACTGCAAGACGAGATTACAGGTTCTCAACTCTGGCGCGAGTTGAAACTGCAAAATCAGCTAGGCGTGACTCGTGGCCCTATGGGAGTGTCAAAATAATTCGTAATTTATAATTCGTAATACTTCGGCTACGCTCAGTACAAGTTCGTAATTATTACCCTACGGCTAAAGTCGGGGGCTAGAAATAAGGAATAAATTTATTTGTCTCCATAACTAAAGTCAGGGGCTTGGGGAGCATCCCAATTTTGCAAATCTACTAAGATAATGAGTCGTCATTGTGAATGAAGCGAAGCGGAATGAAGCAATCGTAACATCCGTACTTTGCGATTGCTTCGCTTCACTACGTTACGCTCGCAATGACAAATTATGTTTTTACACATTTGGGATGCTCCCGGGGCTTGTGCCTTTAATTACGAATTACGAATTACGAATTAGTAATTATTTGCTCTGCATTGCGGTCATAATTGATTTTCTGAACGCCCAGCTTGAAAAATTTGTTCAGCAGTCAAGTTTAATTCTGGGAATGTAGGGGATATGATGCGATCGCTACCTCGAAACAGGTTAAGTTGATACTCACCATCCACCAAATAGTAAACGGAAATAGTCGGTTGTTTGGGATTACCTATATACCTTCTACCACCTAAACCTAAATAATCAGTAATCCAGTATTCAGGAACGCCAAAAGTTTCGTAGTCAACCAGTTTGTGTGCATAATCATCTTTCCAATTAGTGCTGACGACTTCAATAACCAGGGGAACCGACGCAGCTTGAGTAACCGTTGAAGACTTTTTCCACATTGGTTCTGATGAAAGATTCTTTTGATTTATCACTATTACATCAGGCGAATAACCTGATTCTTTGTCAGGAACCTTGACTAGTGCTTGCTTGGGTATGAGGTATGGGAGTTTTAATCGTTTGAACTCTAAAGTTATTTCACCCGCTAAAAAACCATTAATCTCTTCATGATCTCCTACTGGCTGCATTTCAACAATTGCTCCGTCGTGTAGTTCATAACATCCGCCATCTGGCTTCCAATTGAGGAATTCTTCAAAAGTGATTGTTTTTGGTAAGGCTTGAAACATCACACTTACTCCTGATTCTGGTTTAGAGTTTAGCAAATTACTTGGTATCACATCACTGAGGAGAATCGTTATAATAACCAGATAGACGTGATTGTAGTCAATGAATGTCATGGAAATCAAAAATATCAAGGAAGAAGCACGACGGCTAATTGACAAATTGCCAGAAAATTTGACATGGGATGATTTAATGTATGAAATCTATGTAAGACAAGCAATAGAAGCGGGATTAACTGATAGTGAAGCGGGAAGAGTCGTTTCTGTTGAAGAAGTACGCGCAAAATTTGGATTGCAACCGTGAAAGTTTTTTGGACAGAAACAGCCGTTAATCATTTATCCTCTATTTATACCTATATATCTCAAAATTCTCCTCACTATGCTCAAAGACTGGTTGAGCGATTAACTCAACGCTCTGAGCAAATTGCCCAATTTCCATTATCGGGTCGCATTGTCCCAGAATTTGAAACTAAGCAGATTAGAGAAGTTATTGAAGGCTCTTATCGCATTATTTATTATATTAAGTCTGACCAAATTGATGTTCTTGCTGTTCTTCATGGTTCTCAACAAATCGAATCTATCATTGATGAAACTTGATTCTTTGCCAGGAACTTTGACTAGTGCTTGCTTGGGTATGAGGTATGGGAGTTTTAATCGTTTGAACTCTAAAGTTATTTCGCCAGCTAAAAAACCATTAATCTCTTCATGATCGGGTGCATCCCAGTTTTTATTATTCGATGAAATAATAAAATTTAATATGTCATTGCGAGGAGGAACGACGAAGCAATCGCAAAGGCTGGGATTGCTTCGTCGTTCCTCCTCTCTGCGAGACGCACTCGCGTTCGCAATGACGGATACAAAAATGGGATGCTCCCTTCATGATCTGCTACTGGCTGCATTTCAACAATTGCTCCGTCGTGTAGTTCATAACATCCGCCATCTGGCTTCCAATTGAGGAATTCTTCAAAAGCGATCGTTTTTGGTAAGGCTTGAAACATCACACTTACTCCTGATGATGATTCAGAGTTTAGCAAATTACTTGGTATTAAGTAGTCAAACAGAATTAATTACACAATGTCATTGCGAATGGAGCGAAGCGGAATGAAGCAATCCCAGCCCTTGCGATGCCTTTGGGATTGCTTCTCTTCGAGACGCTCCGCGAACGCTTCGCTCGCAATGACTGTAAATATTTTTGTCCTACTACTTACTCACTTGACCCTCAGCCAAAAACCTTAACCTGCGTAGGTTGGGTTGAGGAACGAAACCCAACTTTTTTCTCGGTTTGTTGGGTTTCACTTCGTTCAACCCAACCTACGATTCTAGATAAAACCTCGCTAGATAACGCCAAAACCAGGAATCCAGAAGATTTGACAAAATTTTGTATCTATTTTGGTAACAATGTTAGTTCAGATTGATGAACGTTATAAACTCAACATTGGAATCACAGAAAGATTCCTTAAGTAATTCAACCATAAATATCTAAACCCAACTAACTGAAAGGTTATTGAGGCTTCAGCATGAAGAAGAACGCTAAGTTTGAGTGTAATTTTTGCTGCTCATTTTCTCAGGTTTCTCGTTATAGTTTAACTGTATTACTGAGTGTGGTTTTTCTATCTGATGCGGTAGGTGCAACATCGATAAGTAGATGGTTGCAGATAAGACAACAGATGCAAGCTGACTCGCAAAAGTCAATTGATGCTGCGGTAGAACAAGGGTATACGGATTCGTTTTCAAAAAAAATAGCGAAAAAAGTCTCTGCTAACGTCAAAATAGCGCAGTCGCCAGATGCAAAACCACAAAATACAAACCCTGCGCCAAGTGAAGCCGAGGCTAAAATTAAGCCACTTTGGGATAAAGCACACCAACTGTTAAAAGAAGGAGATCAACTACGGAATCAACCATCAGCAGCAGCACTACGACAGGCAATTACTAAATTTGAAGAAGCGTTGAAAATCTGGAGATTACCAGAAGTGCGTGCAGCAAAACCTCAAGAAGCACCTTTTGGGGAGGCTGTTACACTTTCTTTGATTGGTAGTACCTACACCACCCTAACAGAAAACACAAAAGCTGTGGGATATTTGGAGCAAGCATTAGCTATTGTGCAGGAATCACAGCAATCAGAGGCTCGTGAATGGAAAGCTTTAATATTAAAATCACTTGGTATTGTTTATCAACAATTAGGGGAAAAGCAAAAAGCGATTGATGCTTATAACCAAGCACAGTCACTATATCATGCTGACAAACAACCCAAAAAAGAGGCTGATGTACTGTGGAGCATTGCTGTAGTTTATAAAGTATTTGGCGAACCGAAAAAAGAGCGTGACTTTTTAGAAAGAGCTTTGGCAATTCAAAAGGCAAATGATGACTTACCAGGGCAAGCAAAGACGCTTGGGAGTATTGCTGTAAACTACGACCTATTGGGTGAAACAAATAAAGCCCTTGATTACTATCAGCAAGTGCTGAAAATATACAGCCAAACTAAAAATTTATTTGGACAGGCAGAGACATTTGCAAATATAGGTTTAGCCTACAGTTTCAGAGGCGATCGCTCTTCAGCCGAGAAATATTTTCAGCAGGCATTAGAGTTACAAAAGACAAACGCAAGACAAATAGAGCAGGACACAACAAATCCATTTGGTCGTATAAATTTTTTTAATAACCAAATGAGTATTCTCTCTTCAATTGCCACTGGCTACTCTACTCTGGGTGATATACAGCAGCAGATTGTCTACTTAAATAAAGCAAGAACTATCGCTCATCAGCTAGGTAATTTCCAGATGGAAGCAAATTTTATTTTCAGGATTGGTAATAAGTATTCTCTATTAGGTGAGACACAAAAAGCTCTTGAGAATCTCAATCAAGCCCTAAAGCTTCAACGCGACATTCATGATTATCAAGGAGAAGCTGAAACACTTGTAAGCATTGCCTCTGTTCATACAAAATCAACAGAATTTCAACAAGCCCTAGATATACTCTTTAACCAAGCACTAAAAATTTCTAAAAGACATCAAAATCCTATTCTAGAATCAAAGACTCTCTATGAGATAGCTAAGGTGTACAAAAATTTAGGAGCCTATGACTTAAGCATTGATAAGTATAAGGAAGTTTTGAAGATATATCAGCAAAGCATTCCGAGTTTCATAGCAACTGGTTTTTATGGAATAGGCACTGTTTATCTAGAACTCTGCTTGTATCAAAAAAAAGCAGAAGATTGCCATCAAGCATTGAAGTATTTTGAGGATACGTTAAAGTATGCCGGTGAAGGATACTTCACGAAAAATTATATTCTTTTTTCTACTGCCAAGGCTTATGAGTTATTAAAGGAATATCCCAAAGCTATTGCTAAGGCCAAACAAGCTTTAGAACTGTCTCGGAAAAAGAATATCAAAGAAGCTGAAAGTTATGCCCTTCGTGCTTTAAGCACCGCCTATGAAGGTGCAGGAGATTATCAAAATGCCCTTGATACAAACAAACAACATTTATTGGTATCCCAGCAGCTAGGAGATGTATCATCACAAGCTACCGCCTACCAAATCCGAGGTAAGATTTACATCTCTATGAAGCAGCCGCAGCAGGCGATAGAGGCTTACAACCAAGAACTGAAGCTAAGGCAGAAAACTGGTGAAATATATCACCAAACTCATTCACTTTATAAAATAGCCATCATTGAGGGCGACAGAGGAAATCTCAACCAAGCCAAGACGCACATAGAAACTGTCATAAACATCATTGAGAATACGCGCAGCAAAGTCAACAGCGATGATTTACGTTCTTCCTACTTCGCCTTGTGAATCACGAAATTGTCAACCTCCCCTCAATATCTAGCCTCGCAACTCACAGAAAGAAACTCAAAGGACGCAAGATTGCACCCAAAACCCTAGCTGTTCTCGCTAATCCTGTGTTTACTGTTGATGATCTACGGTTGAAGAATGATAAACCCTCAATTGTAGAAAACAACCTCGACCGTTCAGCTTTAGAAACGTCTTTGAGAAACATCAATCGAGACAAATTAGACCCACTCCCAGGTACAAAAGACGAAGGAGAGGCGATTCTTAGCTTGGTGAATTCTCCTGGTGAAAAGCTTTCTGCCTTTGACTTTGATGCCAACTACAACTTTGCAACTAGTAAACAGTTGAGCCAATATCGCCTGCTGCTGTTCGCCACTCACGGCATTTTCGACCCTGTGAACCCAGCCTTATCAGGTATAGTGCTGTCTCTCGTAGATAAACAAGGTAAACCCCAAACCAGAGGCTTCCTGCGGCTCAATGATATTTTTAACCTCGACTTACCAGCAGAGTTGATAGTGTTAAGTGCCTGTGAAAGTGGCCTAGGGGATGATGTCCAAGGTGAAGGGCTGGTGGGCTTGACAAGAGGCTTTATGTATGCAGGTGCAGCTAGAGTCACCGTGTCTCTGTGGAACGTGAACGATCAATCTACCAAGGAGTTAATGATTGCATTTTACAAACAAATATTGGAACAAAGGAAATCTCCCGCCGCCGCCCTTAATGTCGCCCAACGCCAAATGTGGCAAGGGAAAGATTTTCAAGGAAAGGATTTGAAAAATCCAGCTTGGAAACATCCCCGTTATTGGGCGGCTTTCACCCTCCAAGGTGAGTGGCGATGAATACTTAATTGACCTTCTCCTTTTAGGCTACCGTGTACACACAAGTCTTTTAGAGTGGCTCCACAGACTTTTAACATTTTTGAGGGGTCTAAGTCCCTCGCTTCTAACAAACGACAAGTTTTGCGGTGGGGTTAAAATCCCCAGACGCTCTCGAAGAGACGCTAAAAGCGAACGCGGACTCGCTAACGCAACTCTTGGAGACGCTACGCGAACGCTAATGCAAAACTTAATTACGAATTACGAATTATATCATGTCCGGCAAATTGCTTATGATATGTCATTGCGAGTGCAACGAAGTGGAGCGTTCGCGGAGCGTCTCGTAGAGAAGCAATCACAAGGACTCTGCGATTGCTTCACTTCGTTCGCAATTGACTTGTGTTCAACCGGACATGATATTACGAATTATTTTAATCCCCCCAACGCCTCTTGAAAAGCAAAGCTGTTTCATTCCCTCAAAGGCTCAAAAAAGACTTGCGTTCTGAACGAAAAGACTTGTGTTCTGAACGAAAGTCCTTGTGTTCTGAACGAAAGTCCTTGTGTTCTGAACGAAAGTCCTTGTGTTCTGAACGAAAAGACTTGTGTTCTGAACGAAAGTCCTTGTGTTCTGAACGAAAGTCCTTGTGTTCTGAACGAAAGTCCTTGTGTTCTGAACGAAAGTCCTTGTGTTCTGAACGAAAGTACTTGTGTTCTGAACGAAAGTCCTTGTGTTCTGAACGAAAGTCCTTGTGTTCTGAACGAAAGTACTTGTTTTGTGAACCAAAGTACTTGTGTGTACACCGTAGCCTTTTAGGAGAGAGAACTGGAAGAAAACGCAATTTAAAGCCTATCTCCTCCCAGGAGAGAGGTCTAGGGGACTTCCAAATAAAAAATATCCAATTACAGGACTTACGCACAAGGAACGGAAAATCGAACCACAGAGAAGCCAGTGCGCCCTTGCGGTTCCCCGACTTGAAGCAACTGGCGCGACGCAGAGGACACGGAGGAATAAGAGTTTGAGAGGTTTTCTGCGTAAGTCCTACAATTATTTCTTGGAAATCCCTAATCTCAAATTTTCACTTTTAACTCAGGAGTAAAATCAATGCGTAAACCGTCTATTTACAAACAACTGCTTGCTTTCTTTATCGCCGGAATTGTCGGTTTTACCGCTTTAGGTGGTTGGATATCAGTCCAAGCACAAACAGAATCACCCATATCGCCAAATACAGAACAGTTGAATTTAGTAGGGGATGGTAAACCCTTCAAACCTGATGATCTCGAACAGTCGGACAAACCTTATGAAGGCGATCGCGGTATCCCCACAGGTATAGATAACCGTATTCCCATGTTGAGTAGAAATTATCCTTGGTCAACTATCGGACGAGTGCAAGGCACAGCAGCCGATGCTAAAAGCTATTATTGTACAGGCACACTAGTTGCTAGTGATATAGTTTTGACAAACGCCCACTGTGTAATTGACCCTGAGACTCATCAACTCAGTAAAGAACTTCGGTTTATACCCAATGCTATTAATGGCAAGTCCCAAAGTTCTAAAGATATTGCTACAGTACAAAATATTGCGAAAAACGTACTTTATGGTACAGACTTCAAGAATGGCGGCTTTGATAACGTCCAAAATCAAAGCAATGACTGGGCGTTGATCAGAATTAATCAGCCATTGGGTCGTAAATATGGTTATTTAGGATGGCAATCTGTGCCTGCTTCCACTTTGATTAAGCAGAAGCAAGGAAAACTGTTCTTTGTTGGTTACTCTAGTGATTACCCAGACCCCAGCAAAGAAGGCTATGAATTCTTGACTGCTGGCAAAGGCTGGACAGCTGGTTATGAAGATGGTTGTAGCATTGTTGGCGATGAGTCAAACCTTTTTTATCATGATTGCGCCACCGCAGCCGGTGCTTCCGGTGGGCCAATTATTGATGTAATTGATGGTCTACCATATATTGTTGCCCTGAATAATGGTGAGATTACAATTCCTCGCACAGGTCAAGATGTTATCAACTTTGCGGTGAAAATGGATTTCTTGGATAAGTTGACCAAATAATTACTAATTCGTAATTCGTAATTCGTAATTCGTAATTAATTAGTCAAGTTAGTCATTAATTAATAATTAATTAATTCCGGGTACAGAGCAACTAACTTCAGAATATTCGTAGGTTGGGTTGAGGCAATGCGTTACCCAACAAACCCCGCTCTTAGGTTGGGTTTCGTTCCTCAACCCAACCTACACATTTTTATTTTTTAGGCAAAACCTACGCAGTATTGAGATTCCACCACAACAAAAAGGTTTTATTACATTCAATTAGGAACCACCATAGTTATTTATGAATAATATTTCGACAAGCAATAATTGGGACACTTCCCTTTATGAAGATAAACACGCTTTCGTATGGCAGTATGGCGAAGACTTATTGCAATTACTTAACCCTAAGCTAGGAGAATCGATTTTGGATCTCGGCTGTGGTACTGGACAACTTACAGAAAAAATTGCCCAAGCTGGTGCTGAAGTAATGGGAGTTGATCATGCACCCGCGATGATAGGAAAGGCAAGAGAAAACTATCCCCATATCCGCTTTGATGTTGCTGATGCTACGAACTTTCAGGTAGATAAGCCATTGGATGCTGTGTTTTCCAACGCTGTATTACATTGGGTGAAAGAAGCAGATAGTGCGATCGCTTCCATACATCAATCCCTAAAACCCGGAGGTCGTTTTGTGGCAGAATTTGGTGGTAAAGGAAATGTGCAAGCGATCGCCACAGCTTTGGAAAGCGCCTTAGAAGCAATTAATATCTCCGCACAAGCCCTAAATCCTTGGTATTTCCCTAGTATTGGTGAATACGCCACCTTACTAGAACAGCAAGGCTTTGATGTCATTCATGCCATGCTTTTTGCTCGTCCAACTCCTTTAGCAGACGCAGAAGCAGGTATGGCAAACTGGATTCAGATGTTCGCCAGCAGTTTTTTAGCAGGACTTTCTAGTGAGCAACAAATACAAGTAATTCGCGTCGTCGAAGAATATCTTAAGCCAACACTGTATCAACAAGGAACTTGGTTAGCAGACTATCGAAGAATTCGCATCGTTGCCATTAAACTTTAAATTGTGCGAATTTTTACTATTGCCTTAATTAAGAATTAGTATCAGCTATGCATATACCTAAATTGTGCGTTCGCCCTTGGTGTTGGCGCAGCCATCGCCAGACATGGTTTTCATTACTACTAACCATTAGCCTCACTAATTTACTAGTCCCGCCCTCGCTAGCGCAAACCCCCGCAATACCATCGCCTTCTAATGCGCCTCTGGAACTAGACTTATTGACCAAACCAAAAGACTATGTAATCACAGCTAACACCATAAACCCAGAACGATTAACCGTTCCTAGTTTATGGTGGGCACAACAAAACTCTGAGAGAAAGCTATTGGATAATTGGATAGCATATCCAGCTTCTGAAAAAGAACCTGCACGAGTAGACTTGATCGTGAATGAGCAAATTTGGAGCTTACTAGAGTATGTAGAGCGCTACGACTTCGTAAATCGCTTGGGTAGCACTGCAAGGAACTTTGGTTACAACGTCCGGGTATTTAATTATCAAAAAGAACCCTTAGCAACCTACACTTGCAACTTTAGTACAAGTCCAGCTTTATGCAGTATCCAAACGAGTGTTAAGAACAAGATAGGGTTAGGGAACTCCAAGAAATAAAAACAACCGCTTGAAGTTGTTGACTGTTGACTGTTGACTGTTGACTGTTGACTGTGAACAGTGGGATATTTTTTTATTTGGAAGTCCCTTACAGCGTTCTTTGTAGAAAAAAGAGAGTGGTAGAGACGCGATTAATCGCGTCTGAGTTGGGAAGGGCACAAGGGGAACAGGAGAATCACCTATGCCCAATCCCCAATTAAATTTTAATTTTGGCGAATAAAGACTCGTATTGTTTTATTGTTGATGGGGGTAAGGGAAGCAAAAATTCGCTTTTATCGAAAACTGAGCGTAGGCGTAGCCCGTCGTAGACATCGCTCTGTAAAATACTCCGTAATGCTTCTTGGATATCGGAAGCGACAATATTTGTAGAAATTGGCGAATTACTTTTGGTCAGCACCGAAATTTGTTTAGCTGTGCTTGGTTGCCAACAAAAGTCAATCCATTGATCTGAAAAAGTACCCTTAGTAGTAATACCTGCGGGACGTACCCACAAGTCTGCCCAGATTGCTGTTCCTGACTGGGGGATAACTGCGCCAAGTTGCGGATAACGTCCCAGAACTTGCACTACATCGCTTGACCAACCAACCCCTAGCCAAGTGTCTCCCATAATTAGAGGTTCTAAGTAGTTATTGGAACTGTAGAACTTTACCTGTTGGTTTAATGCCTGTAATTCCTTTTCCAAGTCTGGTACTTGGTCAAGATTCTCTGTATTATAAGATTTTCCTAGCTTCTTTAAGACCAAACCAATAACTTCTCGTGGTTGATTGAGTAGGGAAATCTGCTGGCGCACTCCCTCTCGCCACAAATCACTCCAATCTTTGGGCGTCCATCCCAATTTTTGCAACTTGTCACGGTTATAAACAATCACTGTGCTACCCCACCGATAAGGCGCACCCCACACCTTCCCTTGAGTATCCAAGTTACCTTGGTCGTTGCGCGTTACCAGTTGTTTCCACCTTTCATCTAAAGCAGACCACTGCTTTAATTGGTTTCCCTGTACCTCTTGGAGTGGTTGAATCAGTTTCTGCTCGATAGCTGCTTTTAACCAGTAATCTCCCAATGTCACTAGGTCTGCATCAGCTGTTTTTTGATCTTGCCTAAAGGGTATAAAGCGTCTCCATCCCTGCTCATCTGTGGCTTTGGCTTTCTGCTGCCAATTTTGTAATTGCTGAAATAAACCTTGTATCTGCTCAACTGGAGCAAACTTTAACTCCACCTCTTGCTGCAAACCTTTGTGGAACTGATTAACCACCTGACCAGGTATAGAACCTTTTAATAACTGTACTTTTAGTTGCGTCTGGTTGTTTCCACCACAGCCAAAAAGCAGTTGTGAAAGTGCCAATGTGCTTGTACTTAGCAAAAAAGACCGTCGATCCATTGATTTTGGATTTGAGATTTTTGATTATACCTAATATTAAGCAGAGATATCACCAGAGGCTGACTAACTGAAAAAGTGTAGTTAGAAAATTAGCGGTATTTTTTCTTGGCAATACCGATAAATTTGACTATTTGAATCAAAATAACGATTTTTTGAGCAAATAGCTACCTAAAGATAAATTTTTCTCGATAATTTTCCTAATTAGTACTTATAGTCAAATTTTACTTGTATTTAGAAGTAATGATTAAAATGTCACATTTGCACCAAAAATTATCAATACTTAAATAATCCCTAAGTATAGTTAATGTTGAGAGTAAATTGAATAACATATAGAAAATGTACGGTTGAGGGTATTAAATGGAGCCATTACAGAAGCAAATCCTGACTTTAAGCGAAAAACTGGATGCCCTCTGCCAAGTGATTGAGCAGCTTGATTGTAAAGTTGCTCAAGCTTTCTCAGAGTGTTCTCTAGCGAATACACAAGCAAAGCATAATGAGCAGGAAAATGGCGCGGCTGGAGGCTACCAGTTCAAAGGACGTAACAATTTAAATCCAGAAATGGAACACAAGGATGTATTGACAGATGGCATTTATCTAGACATGCATCGTCAAGCTGGAGATAATATAACACCAGAAATTCAAATACAACGACTGACAGCGCAATTAACAGCAGCATACAATCGCATTGCGGCCTTGGAAGAACAATTACTCAGAGAAAGAATTCATTAAATTTAACCGGAGTTAAACGAATTAAAAAAATGGCTGGAGGTAGGGAAGGCAAGCCTTTAGGTTCAATGTCGAGTGATGGCTTTGTAAGCATATATTAAGTATAAGCAACTATCCAGCTATCAAATTGATAAGAAACTTAAACACACTATTGCATATATCTACGTAATAGTGTGATATATCTACCTATAGGCTTTTAGTCCATACCTCACTATGAAACAAAAAAAAACAACCCTAAGACTAGTGTTGTTAGAGTATTGTATAGTTCAAAAACCAAGCTTTTCTTATTAATCTGCGTTTTTATCATTAGTGTTTTTGGCATCTTGTTATCAAATTGGTTGATGACAAGCCAGACAGCTTTCGCGAAAATTGACCTTTTGCAACCTGCTCCTACTCAACCGCTAGGCTATTACGACTATTTCGGCAAACTACTTAGCCCTCAAGAAGCATTACAAGTAGTTGTAAATAAGGGACTCAATCCTAATGACCCCATTTCCTATCAGCGGGTAGGGGCAGTTAAAATTACTAAGGAATTAGTAGCGCAAGGTGAAGATATATTCTTCAACCGTAAGATTGGCGACACATTTGGTTTACAAGGGGTATTTGGTTTAGGACAAGGTTTCACTAAGATATCGAATGAATTAGGTGTAGCTATTGCTAGTTTGCAAGGTCAGCCAACGACAAACCTAAAAATTACTCTCCAGAACGATTTAACCGTAGGTAGTCGAACTTTTCCTCAAGGGACTGTAATTAGTACAGGTCTCAAAGTTCAACGGGGACAGGTTGTTCCACTAGGAAACGCACCTAACGGCGACATTACCTGTGCAATCTGTCATGCAAGCCTTTCTAATAATGGTAAAATTCTTGCAGGAGTACCTAACGGTGAACTTGCCATTTCCCTTTTAATTGCTTTATCACCAAATACAGCCGCAGGGTTTGCACGGTTAAACTTTAACCCTCTAGACCCACAATACAAAGGCAATGGCAAGACGATTATTGACAGTAAAGGTAATAAAGTAGAATTACCTGATCCTGAAAAGTTTGAAAAAGCCTTCGATGATGCTGTTTTAGATGTACCTTTCGGTAATTTCGAGAGTTCTCCGGATGGTATTAGAAACACTACTCAAATCCCCAACATCTTCACCTTTAAGGATCATCCTTATGCAGCTGATGGACAGTTTGCTGTGGGGCCGTTTGCTGGATTAAGCGCTATCAACAACGCTGTTCATTCTTCAGAAATCAATCTGTTGGCAGCTGCTCAACTCAGTGCAGAAACCCTTGGTATTGACCCAGAGGTTTATATTGGTACATTTCTTCAAAATGCTGCCGTTCCCAGCCTCCGTTTACCGGAAGGAGTCATAGTAAAACCCTCTGAATGGCTGCGGAAGCTCGTACCAAATTCTACACAAGCAGAATTAGAAGACCAAATTCCTGCTCCTCGCACAAGAACTTACCCAAACCTACGTCCCAGTTTGTTTACTTATAACGGTTTAGTTTTCAGCCCAAATACTCAAAAGCCTGGAGATATTGCCAGCGGCCCTTTCCTATTTGCTAACAACGCTATGTCTGCTTTCCAAAATAGCTTAGTACCACCTGCCAACCAGACTTCGGAAAACTGGCAAGCGTTGAACAGCAATTCTGTTAAGCGTGGCGCAAAAGTATTTGAGAAAGCCAATTGTGCAACTTGCCATATTCCACCATTCTTCACCGACAACAAAATTTATCCAATTGATGAAATTCGTACTAACCCCGCTCGTGCCCAGTCTCGCTTGGGGCTGAATAATTTGTTAGTACCACCCAAGCTATACACTTTCAACACTCCCGTTCCCATACCTGCTAATGCTGAAGTCCTGGATGTACCAACGCAGGGTATCTCCGATAGTCCCACAACTCTACCCAAAGGTATATTGCCAAAAGGCGGTTACAAAACTACTTCCTTACGTGGTCTTTATTTAAGCGCACCATATTTGCACGATGGTGGTGCAGCAGTACGGGCAGGAAGCCTGAAAGTTGACTCAAATGCGATCGCGGTTGTTGACAAGAGTGGCTTAGGGCTTTCTGGCACTCTAAGCCTTGGTATACCTGCCGATCCAGCTAGCAGCTTGCGTGCCTTGGTTGATCGCGATCTTCGTGCCTTAGTTGTGAAAGCCAACAAAGCTAACCCTAGTTTAGTGCGTAGTAACCTTGATGGCACAGGTCATTATTTCTACGTAGATAGACAGGCTGGGTTTAATTCCAACCAGCAAACAGACCTGATTAATTTCTTGCTGGCACTTGATGACAATCCTGGAAGCTTTTAATTTTAGCTACAGCTGATATCCTATGTTAATACCAAGTCGAAAGAGTGATACATCATGAAGGCGACTTGGTATTATTTTAAGTAAAAGTAAGATACCAAGCACATTTTAACGCAATCTAGATCGGAGATGCACTACTAACCTTACAGATAGATACTTTTATACGGCTTCTTCTGAAAAGCTACTGCTTGCTTTCGCTTTGTCCACCAGCCAAAACCAAGAGCAAGCAATGAGCCACTTACTGTGTAGGGTTCGGGAACAGGACGTGGTACGACACTAAAGCTACCATAATCTACATCGCTTGAAAGCTCTGAATAACCTTCATTGAAACTACTGTAGAATACGTTAACGTTCCCATTTCCGTCTTCTCCGCTTCCAGAAACCAGGTAAGAAAAACCGTTCTGGGTTAACAGAGGCGTACTCGCATTTAAGAGATTATCATTGATTCCGTATGTACCTGGTGAGAGCAACCCGATGATTGTCTCAGTAATTCCTTGGGCTTTCCTTGTGCCAGTTATTCCTGTGATTGTGTAATTGTTTTTTATGGGATCTAGATCGGTGGTGGTAAGAGTGCCGCTAGCGGAAATCCCTGTAACATTTGCTTCATAACTGGGAAAAGAGTACTGAAAATCAAATAGCTGTACAGCTTGTGCCGCAGAAGATGCACCGACACCAGTAATACCTATAACAGCACTAGTGGTAGCAATACCAAGCTTTTTTACTAATTTCATCAGATAATTCTCCTGAAAAACAAGAAGGTAAACAAAGTTGCATAGTTCAAATTGCTAGAAAGACGCTCTTACGCACAGACACACACAGAAGTCAGGAGTTTCTGGCTTCCTGAGATGATAAGTTCGGGAAACACGCAGATGCAATTTGAATAACGATTAGATTATTAACTGTTGATTTGGCTAAGTAAAGCTTTGCGTAAAATTGTAGCGTTGTTTAAACGTAGAGAGAGAAGTATGAGCAAAGGGAACCTCCGCCTATAACTTTGGTGGGGCGCAGAGTCTTGCCGAATTTAATTCGCTACGAATTAATGAAATGCTGTACTTAGCCGTTCAAGTTGGGCTTCAATGGCTGCCAAAAGTTGGTTTTGCTGCCAATTTTGGCTAAGATGGGCGGCTATGCAAGCTGCTCCAGCGCCCATACCTTCTTTCACAAAGCCCTGCTCATAAGCTCTCAGTTGGGGATAACGAGAATCAGCAAAGCTCAGATGAGTTGCGAATAGGGGAGGGATTCTTCCACTCTGAGTTAAGCTGGCTTTTCCTAAGTTGAGGGCTAAGTCAACTGTAGCTCCAGTAGGATCTTCTGCCACCCAGCGAGTTGTGCCTACAACTACTGCTTCTGGTTGCCATGATAAGGCGTAAGCTTGAGCGATCGCACTGATCAGCGCATAAACCGCCAGCATTTGCGTCCCACCAGCAAGCATTACACCACAACTCCGACTAGCAGCGATCGCCATCCCAGCTACCACCACTTGCATCGGATCACCCACAGCGGCGACGAGTTTTAAAGGATCAACTAGAGGAGATGAGGAGGATGAGGGGGATGAGGGAGACGAGGGAGAATTTACTTCCCCTGCTTCCCCATCTCCCTCATCTCCCCCTGCTCCCCCATCTCTCCTCATCTTCTCCAGCCCAGCTTGCACTAGTGCCCACTTTTGCGCGTGGTTACAAATAGGATGGCTACTATTAACTTTTCCGGCAGCATCTATACCCAAACCAGTTAAGATTGCCAGGGCAGTTGTAGTGCCTCCAACGACGCACTCACCGAGAATCACATACTTATGTTGGTTATTGGCAGCAAGGCGTTCTCCCCAAAGTAGCCCTTGTTTAAACAAGTGGTGTACCGTTGTAATTTCCATAGCAGCGCCACTACTTAAACACTTAGCAGCCGTGCCGCCCAAATCAACTACTGGCACAGCCGGAGGCTGGGGTAAACCAGCATTAAACAAATGAACTGGTATCTTTAGTGACTCAAATACAGCGCGAGAAATCAGCACAGGTGAAGCCCCAGCCGCTAATGGTGGTAAGGGATATTGGGCTTTATGTTCTGGGCCATAATACAAAAACTCGGCATCGGCACAAGCAGTATATTTCCGATCTTCTGGAGTGCGACCGGCTGCTGAAATCCCTGGAATTAAACCAGTTTCAGTAAATCCTAAAACACAGGCAAATACGGGGAGACAGCCACGATACCGTCGTAGCCATTCTTCACCCTGTTCTTTTTGCGTATAAATACTAATCATTTGGAAAGTTAAAAGTTAGGAGTTAGGAGTTAGGAGTTAGGAGTTTAATTCATAACTATTAACTCACAACTCCTCACTATCCTTCATAATCCATGAGGACTTGTACCCAGCGTGGTGGACGGGGAATGGGGTTGCCCAGGCGATCAAAAAGCAACCATGCTGCCAGGTGTACCACAAAAAGGTAGATAAAGTTGTTGAGTACAATTAAAGCGATCGCTCCCACTTGAATCAAAAACACACTGGGACTCGCCAACAAACTCAAGTTAAAAAATACCCACTCTATGAACTCAGTCACCTGGGTAATTACATAAATCCACAGGTCTTCACCTGACAACACAGACAGCAACCACAGCCGAAAAAAGAATCCCAAAGTACCCAACAGCGTACCCAAGGTGATAGATACAATCCAGGGAACACGACGACGATACCACGTCGCTCCCAAAAGCACGCCCATAAACCCGTAGGGCATGACAAACAGCAAACTGCGGGCTGGCCCCATCAGTACCGTCAGCAGTAACCCAGAGGTGAGTGCTGCCATCCATGCCGCACGCCTGCCCCAACGCAGATAAACTAGAGCGATCGGTACCGGAAAAAATATCCGCAAAACTGGCCCCAAGGGAAAGTAGAAATTAATAAACCAAATCAAGCTAGCGGCACTGGCTAAAAACGCCGTTTCCACCATCCTCAAGGGCGCATCAGCCTTGAGTTGAGGAGGCATTAACTGCTGTTCTTTGTCTAACCAATGATTGTGGGGAGTTGGAGATCCAGGGGATGGATCTTTCTCCGGCTCATCTGGCAAAGAATCTAAAATACTCATATCTGACAAGTTTTTAACAGATCGCAAAAGTCCCCACCTTCTCTGCGAGACGCTAACGCGAACAATTTACTCATAAGGTGGGGATTGTCAGGGGGTGATAATAATTGCATCGAATATTGATTTTTTAGTCAGCAAAAAATCAATATTCGATGTATAGTAGCGTTCGCGCAGCGTTTCCAAGAGTTGCGCTAGCGAGTCATTGAGCGTCGTAATCACCAATTTTTCGAGTATTATAGTTACTGTCTTGACCATCAATGCCATAAGCGAAAACCAAGCTAATAGGTATATGTTGCAAGAAAACCCTTCGACTTCGCTCAGGGTAAAAGATTTGGGTCTTGGGAACCAGGACTTCTGCCCTTGGAGGGAATGTCAGACCAATAGAACTACGGAGTCCTAGAGGCTATTCCCGATGAATTGGGAAGCCTCGTCCGTCTATAGGTTGAGGTAGTTCACACGATCATTCTTTCTAAGGCTGACAAATCGGGAATGCAAATAGTGTCTTGATCCCGTTTAATCAAGCCTTTTTTTTCTAGCCTTGTCAACACTCTTGTTACAGTTTCCCGCGCCAGTCCGCTCAAACTACTCAATTCCCGATGAGGTAAATTCGGGATTTCGGTTCCTGTTTGCCCTTTTTTTCCCTGTCCTTCTGCCAAAAATACTAACGTATCTGCCACCCGTGACTGGCTATCAGATTCCCGCAACCGCAATCGGCGATTTACTTGCCGCAAACGTCGTGCCATTAGTTGCGCCAATCGAACTCCCGCTAAGGGTTCTATCTGAAGTAACTTGACAAAATCCTGAGCAGGCATACTACCAATTACCGTTGGGGCCAAGGTAATCACATCTGTGGATCGAGGCACTTCATCTAGCGCCGCCATTTCACCAAACAATTCCCCTTTGCCAAGAATATTCAGCGTTATCTCTTTTCCTTCCAGATTGTAGGTGCGAATTTTTACCCATCCGTCCAGAATAAAATACACAGAACCGCCCCAGTCATTTTCCAGCAGAATTACCTGATTGGCTGGGTGAGTGCGGGTAACAAGATGGATGAGGGCTGATTCGACAGCAGTTTCTGGCAACCCTTGAAAAAAGGGAGCCGACGACGTGATCATCCAGGAATTAGCCTGTGCTTGCAAGCTATATCGATCTTCCATTACGACATCTTTATTCAAGCTGCTATATACACACAACAAACAAGAGCGCCATTTTCAGCCTAAGCTATCATTGCACAGCTCCCTTTCAAAAAGAAAACTAAACTATGCTACATAAGAAAGCGACAAGAAGGTTTTTCTAAATAATCTTTACCTATAAGTTTAAACGGGTTAAAAGTTTTGCAAAAAGTAGTTTATAGCCGGCGGTTGTATTGCTTAGGGGCTAGCTGCACTGCAAACTTGATTAGTTCAGAATATAGGCAAACAACATCAATGATACTAAAGGGAGTAAATTATTGCTCAGGTATTTTAGCGATTTTCAAAAATAGGCAATTAATGATCTGTAAAACTAAGCTTCTCACACAAACGCTGACTGAAGATTGCCACGACTCGCAGTAATCCATAACATAATGACAGTCACAAGTCCAAGCAGGGGCTTTTGCCACTCAAAACTTTTCCTATGGGCGACGCTTGCTTCCCCATAGGGATACGGTGATTGTAAAGTAATTGTCAGATTAGTTGACATACATCTCTAGGTAAGGTGATAAAAGTGACTTCCAGTGCAGACGAAATTCAAAAGCTGATCGCAGACATTGACAACTTACTTGCCAGTGGTGGCAAGCGCTTGTCTAAATTTCTGTCTGGTCAGGCGCAAGAGCCTAAAGAAGTTTTAGAACGAATTCGCAACTTCTTGGTGAGGCTACAAGAAAAAGGAGCATTAGAGAACGGCATCCCAAATCAGTCTTCTGAAGAACCGCGAACGCCTTTATTAACAAAATTTATTGATCAAGGTAATAACCAGTATCCACTACCCCGGCCCGAATCCAATCAGGAACAGAGTACTGTTGGGGCAGGACTATTAAAAAGTGAATTTTCGAGCTTGATCCAGCCATTGCGATCGGAATTAGAATTGCTCTTGCAAGAGCGAGCCGCTCTCATACATGAAATTAGGCAGCTAGAGCAGAGGCGATTGCAAAATTACTCCTTAGCGCAGCAGTTGACAAACCAGGAGCAGATGATTACCGAGTTTTTACAGGTACTCATGAGTCGTCTTGTGCCAACTTTAACGCCACTTTTAGCACAGACGCAGGAAAATTCCGCCAGTTCTTCAGGAGCAAATAGTGGAAACTCAGAACCAGTAACCTCTGCAACTCAACCGTTACTAGAATCACCAGACCCTGCGGAGCGTTTAACCCACCTGGCGAGGGAGTTGGATCAACGTTTATTATCACTAGATGGGACTGTAAATGTAGTATTTGAGGCACTACAGCGCAACATTAATACTTATCACGAGTCCCTGTCGCAAGCATTGGCAAGAATGCATAACAAGGGGATGGAAGGCGAACAGTTGATGGCCAACTTTCTCAACAATTTGACTCAGCATTTGCAGCAGCAATCCCCTAGTTCCCAGCCATCTTTCCTTGAGGTCGAATCTGATACACCAGCATCATTGGCTGATCCAGCCGAGATTACTGCTGGAGTTGCACCCCAACCCTTGGAGCTTATACAGCCAGAAACATCTTCACTCACAATTGATCAGCAACAGGATACTACGATCGCAGAAGATTTAGATGCAGTGCTGTTGCAGCTTGGTATCAACTCGTCTCAATCTTCTCAGAAGACCGAATTACCGCAAGATATTTCTGCGTTAATTGGTGATGAAGTAGACCAACTTTACGCCAGCTTGTTTGGTACTGGTAATGTTAATAATCCAAGTCTTGAGGTTTCCACAGCCTCAGAATCAACGTTGAACATCGCTGAGGGCGCATCTGTGCCTCCAACTGGGGATTCTGAGGCTGTGACAGCAGATACGACGGATCTGTTCGATTTGAGCAACGTTCACCCGCAAACAACCCAACAGACTCCAGTAGAAACTACAGCATCATTAGATTCACAAGAAGAATTATTTTTTGAAGAAGATACAGACCTAGAGCTTGTTAGTTTCTCTACGCCACAAGCAGTTTCCGCAACAGACAGCTTGCCGCTCGGCAATCAGCCAGCTAGCGCTGATACAATTAATACTCTAACTGAGCTATTGCCTGATACAAGTAATGATCAGGAACTCCTGGAAGTATCATTTTCTGTGGATAATGGCACAACTACAGCACCAGTTACTCCAGAAGTAGCGGAAATTGTGGAAATTGCATCCTCTGTGGATAATGGGACAACTACAGCACCAGTTACTCCAGAAGTAGCGGAAATTGCGTTGGCAAAGCCTACCGTAGGTATCGCCACACCAGAAGTATTAATTAACGATGATCAGCCAGAACTGTCTTCAGATAACTACATTGCTGCTTCGCCACAAGAAAACTTGCTTTCTGTTGAGTCAAACCAGGCTCCAGCCGTACTTGATATTTCTTTAGATGAAGAACAGTTGCAGCAATTAGATCGGGATTTGGCTAATTTTGATCGGCAGCTAAATTCTGAGTTGCAGCCAGCTACCAACTTGGATATTTTCTCAGAAATACTTGATGAAAATCAAGATATAATTCCCATAACTTCCCCTGAGCCGCCAACAGAAAATCTCCAAATAGTAGAAGAAAATAACTCAACTGCTGCTTTCTCCAGTTTGGCAGTTCCCCAGGTAGAAACTGAACAAGAAAATGAAGTCACAACTCCTGATGAAGAAAGTTCTTTACCTCCAATTTCCAACTCCATCAACAATCCAGAAGTTTCGCTCAATGTTCTAGAATCAGTCTGGTATTTAGGAATTGATTTAGGTACAACAGGAATTTCTGCCGCATTATTAAATAGCTCGACTTTTGTTGTACATCCTATCTATTGGTCAGCAGAAAATCCGCCGGGAAGAACTTCTTTCCAGGAATCATTTCGTTTACCAACAGAGGTTTATCTGCCTAGAGCTTCTGTACCCCACGGAGAAAACGAAAGTATCCAAGTACATGAGCGGACTGCACCTGCGGCTGTTGCCCAAGATAAAGTACCCGATCGCTCGGCCAACACTCCTGCAACACGGACAACAACAGATGCGACGATAAATAATCTCTACTCGGCGCAGTTGAAGCCTTATTTACAAGTAGCCATTCCCTACAAGAGTGAACGGCAGAAATGGGAACCTGTTTTGCAATTAAATGAATTTTCGGCAGGGCCTTTGATTTGGGTTGTGCGATCGCTCTCTAAGCTACTATTAACCCTCAAATCCGAAAAAACTTGTACCACCCCTAGTTTAATGGCTGCTGCTATGGGGATCAGCGAACAAGATTTCCCCAAAATTATCAATAATATTGCTGGTGTAATTTGCACCTGTCCATCTAGTTGGTCGGAACAATACCGCTTTAACGTGCGGGAAGCTTTACTCACCAGTAAACTCATCCAACATCCGCAGCAAGTCTTTTTTGTAGAAGAAGCGATCGCTAGTTTGCTCCCAGAACTCGATGCTGCTAACGGTGAGCAAGTAAAATTAAGCGAACATCAGGGTTCTCATCCGGCAAAAACCAGCGAACATCCCATTGTTGGCAATACCCTTGTGATTAACATTGGAACAACTGCCACAGAAATGTTGCTGGTCAATCTCCCAGAAACATTGCAACAATTGACATACAATGATTTCATGCTCCACAGTTTTGCTTATGCTGGTAAGGGAATTGAACAAGATATAATCTGCCAGCTGCTATTGCCACCTAAATCTCGGCAATCACGAAAAGAAACACAAAGCGATGCCTGCGGCGGGCTACGCCTACGCAAAACTACCACTAATAATCCTTGGCAATGGCAACCGTCAATTCCCGGTTTAGACCAAATGCGTTGGCAGAGTTTAGGGTTGGAAGAATTAGAATTACCCAGAGTCGGAGAGCCAGATATCACCGCTCGGATTCGCCTCCAGCAGCGTCTAGAAAGTTCTCTACTGGGACAGGCAGTATTAGATGCCGCACTAGCTCTAAAGCTGATTTTGCAACACCAAGACTCTTTTACCTTAGAATTGGCCGATCAGCAGTGGATTTTGCAGCGACGAGATTTAGAAAGCCAGGTATTTATCCCCTTTGTGCGTCGCCTGAACCGAGAACTCAACAAGTTATTGGTAGCTCGTGGCATCCCCACAGAATCCATTAATCAAGCTATCCTGACTGGTGGGGTGGCTTGTGTCGGGACGGTGAATCGTTGGCTACGGCAAAAACTCCCCAGCGCTAAGATTATTCAAGATTTATATCTCGGCGAAAACGGCGCTCCTAATTGCAGTCGCGTTGCTTATGGTTTGGCGATGCTGCCTCTGCATCCCCAGATATTAGATATACCCAGGCAACAATACACTGATTATTTCCTATTTACAGAATTGCTGCGGCTGCTACCAGACCGATCCTTATCTTTCGGTGAAGTTATCCAGTTATTTGAGGGTCGTGGAATTAATACTCGCACTTGTCAGCAACGCCTGCTGGCTTTTTTGGAAGGTGAACTGCCTTCGGGTTTGATACCTTCAGTTACAGATTCGGCTTGGCTGACTCAGAGTTCGCAAGAAAATCCTGACTATCAGGCGATCGCTACAGTACCACTTTTTGAAAAACAAGGCAGTCTCACATATCGTCCCAATTCCCAACAACTGTTGTCCTTGCGTCGCTATCTAGATGCAATCAAGGCTAGTAATCAGCAATCACTGGAGGAACCATACTTAGTGAATTTCGCTTTAGAGGTTAATCATTGAGATTAGTACATCACGGATGTGTCTTTCTGAGTCGCGAAGATCCTGATGGGCTTTCAACTCTCAACATTGTAATATTTTGGATGTGTACCAATAACACTATCTTTTTTATCTGATGGTACAAAATACTGTAATTTTACAATTTCCCACCTTAATTAAAAGATTCTGTAAACTTTAGGTTTTCGGTTTTTACATTGCTTAATTTTTGTGTATGTTAGCACTCAGTAGGATTGACAAAATCAATAAAAATTGCCTAAAAATTATGTTCATGTCTACACTACTGATTCAAAAAGTCCTGTTGTAGATAAGCTAGTCCTTGTGAACCATCTTTATCTTTATTCAGTTAATTGTTCGCAACAGCCTTTCCACCCGTCAACCTTAAGCGTGAGAAAACGATTAATTGACATTGTTGGAGCCATTGTGGGGCTGATAATTACATTTCTCGTAGCAATTCCCGTAGCAATTGTTACCTTTATAGATGCTCCAAGTCCAATATTTTATTCCCAAATTCGCTGTGGTTTGAACGGAAAAACTTTCCGCATCTGGAAATTCCGTTCGATGATCGTCGATGCTGATAAATTCAAGCATTTAGTTGAAAACCAAGCCAAAGGTCACATCTTTAAATCTGTTGACGATCCTCGCATTACTCCTGTGGGCAAATTTTTGCGGCGCACTAGTTTAGACGAATTTCCCCAATTTTGGAATGTTCTGGTAGGGGACATGAGTTTAGTTGGTACTCGTCCACCCACTCCTGATGAAGTCAGCCATTACGATCCACACCACTGGGATAGATTGCGAGTCAAACCAGGCATTACTGGAGAATGGCAGGCTAATGGACGTTCTAGTATTACAGACTTTGAAACCATTGTCAAGATGGATATAGATTATCAACGTAAGTGGTCTGTAACTTATGACCTGAGTCTGATTGTTAAAACTATCTGGGTAGTCTTGAAAAAGACTGGTGCTTATTGAATTTGTCATTTGTCATTTGTCATTTGTCACTTGTAGTGAGCGACTTGTGCCGAGCGACTTGTACTGAGCGTAGTCGAAGTAAGCCGAGGTAAGCCGAAGTATTTGTCATTTCTCCCCCTGCTTCCCCTGCCTCCTCATCTCCCCCTGCTCCCTCATCCCCCTCATCTCCACTTTCTTCTTCAACCCTTGACCCCGCTACCAGTTTCAGTGGGTACAATGTAACGTTGTAAAAACAAAAATAGTAATAATACTGGGGCGATCGCAATTACTGAACCAGCAGCTACCAAGCGCCAGTCAAGGGAAAATGTACCTGCTAGCTTTGCGACTCCCAAGGGAAGAGTGTATAAATTTTCGTCTTGGATGACAATTAAAGGCCACAAAAAGTCACTCCAAGCACCAATGAATACAAAAATAGCTAAAGTTACCAATGCTGGGCGAACGGCTGGTAACATCACATGCCACCACAAACCTAACTCCGAACTGCCATCCATCCGAGCGGCTTCTTCTATCTCTTTGGGGACACTCATGAAAGCTTGGCGCAACAGAAAAATGCCAAAGGCAGAAGCTAAACTCGGAAAAATCATCCCTAAATAACTATTTCTCAAACCCAACTGGACTGTCAAAATATAAAGGGGAATCATCACGATTTGGAAGGGAATCATAATCGTAGAGACGATCGCCACAAAAATCCAGTCTCGCCCGACAAATGACAATCTTGCCAACGGATAGGCAGCTAAAGCGCAAAACAGTAGATTTAAGCCCACAGTCAGCACCGACACCAAGGTACTATTATACAGATATTGTCCAAAAGGTAAAGAGTTCCAGACACTAAAGAAGTTATCTAGTGTAGGTGAGGCAGGTAATAACTGTGGCGGCGACTGCAAAATATTTTCTGTAGGCGATTTCAAGGCTGTACTAACTAGCCACAGTAAAGGAAAGAGCATCACCAGTGCGATCGCTCCCAATAGCGCATACATTAGCAGAATTTGCGATCGTGATTTTTTCCAGTTCAGCATTTGATTAATAACTTTCCCAGTTCTCTAAATATTTATTACAACTTTCTTTATAACGCTACAACTTGCTTTCAATATTTTGCACTTGCTCAAATATTTGGTGGATGCTCACCCATTTTCACCCACATTTTCCGCACACGAGTTAATTGCAGACGATTCATTTTTAAAGTATAAATTGTTGCTCTACCAATGGTTGTAAGTCCTACAATTTCTGTAGCATCTTCACTCCAAGTAAAATGGTCTGCCCACAATTGCTGTTGTGGATTAAATAATTTAACCTCATCCTGAGTATTAGGGTCAATTGCTGTTTGGCGAGTTGCTTTATAACGATTACAAGATGGACAAGCCAAGCATAGATTTTCAAATACAGTTACCCCACCAGCAGACAAGGGAATGATATGCTCAAATTCAAAAGTAGTGACTGTTAAAGCTTCAGCAGTGCGACAGTAAGCACAACAATCAGCAAAATAATTATGAATTTCCTTTTTTAATTCAACAGGAATGTAAACACTCACGCTAGTTGCTGTTTATTTTGAAAAATATTTAAGGTATATCTAGCTCGAGTTTTAAGAATATTTAATTGGTCAACCTGTGCTAATAATCTGTCTAAGGTTTCAGTTTCGTCATGTGACAAATCATTCTCAGAATTTTTAACTAATAATTCCTGTAACTGGATCTGAGCTTTGGGAGATAAATAACTTTCTGCCAAAGCTTGCAACTCATCTAGATTTAAACCAATCAATAATTCCGAATCTACAGATAAGTTAGTTAGCTGTTGGTAACTTTCTAAATCTAACAGTACTCCAACTTTTTTCCCCTCTGCGTTAGTGACATACTGAACTGAGTCAGACATGGCTTTACTTGATAATTTGGTTAATTTTATCGTAACTTATCATCAAAAATCTGGTCAAAGCAATTCATCTAATTCTGTTGGTGTGATTCCAGATGTAATTCTGGCTGGTGCTAAGGTTATAAATCCGCGTTCATGAAATGTAATGCACCATAAAATTTAGAGACGTAAAGTTTTACGTCTCTACAAGAAAGAGTTTTGGTTACACAACTCATAATCTTTATACATCAAATCAGCAACACCAAAAAATCTATCTAATCAAGTAGGCTTATAGCCTATCATCCTACAGTTTGAAGTCAAATTATAGTGTCAGTGGTAGATGACGTTGGGTTAGTCATAAAACATTTGATGAGATGTCTTCATCATCCTGAATCCTTCAGCCTTTTGGAGTCAATCCGGTTTCCGTAGAAACAGCTTGTAGTGGTTTATCCCAAGGTTCAATAGATATTTCGGACAAATAGGCAAAATCAAAGACAATTCCGATAGTCGGCTTTGTCTGCCATTGCGGTAAACTGAGCAAGCGATCGTAATATCCACCGCCATAGCCCAGGCGATATCCTTGATAGTCGCAAGCGACACTAGGGACAAGAATCAAATCCACTTCATCTGGATCTAAGATTGGAGCGTCGGGGTGTGGTTCAGTAATGCCATAAGCGCCGCTTTGGATAGAATCGTTAGGTGCCCAAATATGCCAACATAGGGATTTTTTATCAACGCAGCGAGGAAATCCCCAACGGTATTTGGTGTTTGCAAATAGTGGACTGAGATCGGGTTCTTGGCGAAAGCTGAAATAAGCGAGTATTGTTTTTGCTTGGGTAAACAAAGTAGAGTTTTGTAAATGAGAGCGTAAGCGATCGCTTTTTTCTCTCCATTCTCCAACGGACATTGATTGACGTGTTTTGAGTAGAGTGCGGCGTAGTTCTGCTTTATTGAGTTGATGATTAACTTTGTCCATGAAAATTTATAGCGTCAAATAAATAAGCTGGGCATCGCCCAGCTTAAGTACTCTACACTCACCAGTACATTGTTATACAGCGTGTTGACGATACCACTCAATCGTATTCTTTAAACCTTCCTCAAAACCCACCTGAGCCGTGAAATTAAAGGCTTGGTTTGCCCGTTCAGTATCTAAACAACGGCGGGGTTGACCATTAGGCTTGTCAGTTTGCCAAACAATTTTACCCTTAAACTCCATCAATTCGCAGATTAGAGTTACTAAATCAAGGATGGAGATTTCATAACCTGTTCCCAAGTTAACTGGTTCCGATTCGTTATAGAATTGAGTTCCCATAACAATCCCCCGCGCTGCATCTTCTGAATATAGAAACTCACGGGTAGGACTGCCATCGCCCCAAACTAGGAGTTGCTTTTCTGCTTTAATTTGGGCTTCGTGAACTTTGCGAACTAATGCTGGAATAACGTGAGAACTTCCTGTGTCAAAGTTATCTTCTGGGCCATATAAATTTACTGGCAGTAGATAAATCCCATTAAAACCGTACTGCTGGCGGTAGGATTGCAATTGAACTAAAAGCGCTTTTTTAGCAATTCCATAGGGGGCGTTGGTTTCCTCTGGGTAGCCATTCCAAAGATCATCTTCTTTGAATGGCACCGGAGTAAATTTAGGATAGGCACAGATTGTGCCAACACAAACAAATTTTTCTACTCCAGCTTGATAGGCAGCGTGAATTAGCTGCGTTCCCATGATCAAGTTATCGTAGAACAACTCAGCGGGTTTTTCACGGTTGAGACCGATACCCCCAACATGAGCTGCTAGGTGGATAATTACGTCTTGCTGGTCAACTGCACGTTGGCTATTTTCCCAAACACGCAAATCACAATCGCGCGATCGCGTTACTGTAATCTTCTCACGATCAGCCCCTGCTTTACACAGTTGATCTATCACCTGACGACCTAGAAACCCCGACCCACCAGTGACAAGAATGCGTTTATTTTTTAATTCTAAGCCGGTCATATTTTTATCCTCTGTGGTGCGAATCAGAAGTGCAAAGCGCCCAGTTGTTGACGAATAGTCGCTATATCTAATGGAAATTGCGAACCATTTCCATTGGGTGAAGTATGACCCAATGCTTGTAAATCTGCTTCTACCATTAAGGAAACTAGTTCTTCAAAGGTTACTGATGGTGCCCAGCCCAACTTCTGGCGTGCTTTGGTAGAATCGCCAATCAACAACTCTACCTCAGATGGACGAAGGTAACGCTCATCAAACTCTACATAATCTTGCCAATTGAGATTTACATAACTAAATGCTAGTTCCAAAAACTCGCGCACCGAGTGGGTTTCACCAGTAGCAATTACGTAATCGTCTGGCTGGTCTTTCTGCAACATTAACCACATTGCTTTGACGTAATCCTTCGCATAACCCCAATCTCGCTTGGCATCTAGATTACCCATGTAAATTTTTTTCTGCTTACCAGCAACGATACCAGCCACTGCTCTAGTAATTTTGCGGGTTACAAAGGTTTCACCCCGCCGTGGTGACTCATGGTTAAAAAGTATGCCATTACAAGCAAACAAATCATAAGACTCACGATAATTTACAGTTTGCCAGTGGGCGTAAACTTTGGCACAGGCATAGGGACTGCGGGGATAAAAAGGCGTTGTCTCAGTTTGAGGTATTGCTTGTACTAAACCGTACATTTCTGAAGAACCCGCCTGGTAAAATCGCACCTGAATTCCAGTACGGTGTTGGTAGTCCCGAATTGCTTCCAACAGACGCAACGTTCCCATTCCTACAGCATCCACCGTGTATTCTGGTGAATCAAAGCTTACTCTGACATGGGATTGAGCGCCCAGGTTGTAAATTTCTACTGGCTGGACTTCTTCTAAAATGCGTCGCAGCGTCGTACCATCTGTCAAGTCACCATAGTGAAGAAACAACCGCACTCCCTCTTTGTGGGGGTCTTCGTAAATGTGATCGATGCGGTCTGTGTTAAAGGTTGAAGTCCGGCGAATAATGCCATGAACCTCATAACCTTGTTCCAACAAAAACTCACTTAAATATGAACCATCTTGACCAGTGATACCAGTAATCAACGCTCGCTTCTGTTGCGTCATGCTTAATTATCCCTTATTGTCTTTGATTAAAAAGTTACAGCCAATCTGATACAACCTAGCAGCTAATTGCTCAATTGCCTAATGGGAAACCTACGAGTTCTTGTTGTTAAGAGACTTTCACTGTCAATAGATATACTTAATAAAAAGTAATTTAACACGTCAGTTTTCTTAGATATATCAAGATTGTTTAATTATGTATATTTCTTTTATTAAATAGATAAAGATTCTTTTTGTGTACGTTATTTTTTTGTCAAAACTTCATATATCTCTGGTTTGGTGAAGACTGATTGAAGAAGAATTCAGGAGCAAAGCCGGAGACGTTTCCGTTAGCTCCGGTCAGCAATCTTGACGCTCTCTACAGCGCAAGGGATGCGGATTCGCTCTAAGCGAACGCGAGTGCGTCTCTAAGAGTTGCTATGCCGTTGGCGTACCCCTACTCTTAAGCAAGCTAAATGTAGTGTGTCGCAGACAAGCCCAAGGGAGGCGAGTGCGTCTTTGTACCACTTGCCTACGGCACGCTCCGCGAACGTGGAGGCAAGCTACGCGCAGCAGCGACCATAGGAGAAGGAGAAGAGAAGGCTTTACGTTTCGCTATCGGCTTTTTCGGTCAGAATTCATTCTAAATTCTGACTCCTGAATTCTGTTTCGATAAAATAAATATTTTAAATTAAACTTTTGGCAAAAATTAGAATAAGAGCAAAGATGAACAATCGTTTAGTCTTAGGGAAAGAATTGCTATTTAGGGGCATTAACTGCCCCACAGAATCGACCCTAAGTAGTTACTCAGTATGCCCCGTTATTTTTGGGCAGAATGACCACATCAACAGTTTTCAAGATGATCCATAAATCAAGCCATAAATTCCTAAACCTAGCATAATGCAGGTCTATTTGGACTCGCCGAGGGTAGGGAATATCATTACGCCCAGACACCTGCCACAAACCAGTAATTCCTGGACGGATTGTTAAAATCTCATCAATGTGACAACCGTATTTTGGTAGTTCTTCTGATACCAAGGGTCGAGGGCCGACTACACTCATGTCCCCTTTTAAAACGTTCCAGAACTGGGGAAATTCGTCTAAGCTAGTAATTCGCAAAAATCGACCAATTTTGGTAATCCGGGGGTCTTGCTTCAGCTTAAAACTGCTTTCAAATTCTTGTCGCAACTCGGGCGAAGTTTCCATCATTTGCATGAGGATTTCGTCAGCATTGCTTACCATTGTTCGGAATTTAATACAATTAAACGTTTTGTAATTTTTCCCTACCCGTTCCTGGACATAAAAAATTGGGCCTTCTGAACTGAAAGCAATCAACAAGGCCAAAATTAAATAGACGGGTAAGAACAAAATTAACACCGACAGCGAAAACACTATATCGAACAGTCGTTTGGCAAACTCTCCGTTTAAACCCTGAAAAGATAAACCTTTGGGTTTAACTTTTGGTATCTTCGTTTTTTGACCGCGTTTTAAGAAACGCGTAGACGTTCTGGTGTCTTGCCTTACGCCTCGCTTGCCGGAGAGGAGTGAGCTCTGGGCAGTCATCATACTCCTTAATAATCCACACCACACATAGTCCCAATATTAAAGCCAAAATGAGGTGCTTCTGGGGAAAATTGCCAAAAGCCTAAAAAAATAAGACGTTATTCAAGACCATCATTGCAAAAATGGTCTTTTTTCGTTGCATTTGTTTACAAAATCTAAATAACGATCTGCAAAAATTTGCGGTGAGAACTGCGCGGCGTGCGATCGCATATACTCGGAACTGAACGAACCCTCATACACTTCAAACTTTTCTACTGCCTCCACTAAAGCCGCCTCTGTTTGCGTCCTGAAGAATATACCTGTCCCTGTATCCACTCCAGAGCGGATATCCCGTACTGTTTCTAGAGCACCCCCTGCACCGTAGGCAATCACTGGCGTGCCACAGGCTTGTGCTTCCACTAGGGCGATACCAAAATCTTCACAAGCTGCATACACAAACGCCTTAGCGCTAGACATATATTTTTTTACCACATTATCGGGTTGCCATCCCAGTATTTGGATATTAGAGTTTGCCATCTCGCGAATCTTATTCATTTCATCTCCTGTACCAATGACTACTAATGGTCGTTTGAGTTGATTAAAAGCCTTGACAATCAACGATATTTGCTTATAACTCACTAACCGGGAAACTGTCAGGTAAAAGTCCTCTTTCTCAGACAGAAATGGAAATTCCGCAATATTCACTGGTGGGTAAATGACTGTTGCTTCTCGTCGATAGCAACGCCAAATCCGCCGAGCTGTATGCTGCGAGTTAGCAATGAAGTAATCAACGCGATTGGCACTCAATACATCCCACTGGCGCAAACGATGTAATAAATATCGCGTCACCCACCCAGCTAAACCACTACCCAGTTTGCTGTAGCGCAGATAATCAAAAGTCAAGTCCCAGGCATAGCGCATAGGGCTGTGACAGTAGCAAATATGAATCTGTTCGGGAGTGGTAAGAATTCCTTTGGCAACAGCGTGGGATGAAGACAAAATTACATCATAATGCCGTAAATCAAGTTGTTCAATTGCCAAAGGCCACAAAGGCAAGTATTTTTGTATACCGTTGCGGGCAGATGGAAAGTTCTGAAGAAACGTCTTGCCAATCTGACGCTTGTATAAATAACTTTCAGGATTGCTGGATTCAAAATCTATGAGAGCATACAAATCAGCATCAATATGATTCAAAATTTCTCGTACAACGAGTTCTGAACCACCGGTGGCTTTGGGTGTCAGCCACTCATGAACCAGAGCATATTTCAAGGGCACAGCTAAACAATTCAAAATTCAAAATTCACGCATTCAAAATTGAAGATAGTTTTCTTAGAGGATGTTTGAAAAGTCCTCTTCTCGGTAGTGAAACGTTCTAGATCCCCCTAAATCCTCCTTAATAAGGGGGACTTTGATTCCGGTTCCCCCCAATTTATCGGGGGGTTAGGGGGGATCAATAAGTACCTAAAATCACAGCCAACCACTTTTCAAACAACCTCTTAGACTCCGACTGAAAAGTTTCCCTTTGTGATTAATTAACGGGAAGCGCCCCAGATTAGCAAATGGGACGGAATCTTTTCCTTAGAGGTTCCAGATGGATGCTGCAACCTGATAATCTCAGAATGGGGAGTGGGGAATGGGGAGTGGGAAATGGGGAATGGGGAATGGGGAATGGGGAATAACCAATAGTTTTCTTCCCCTGCTTCCCCTGCTCCCCCTGCCTCCCCTGCTTTTCCCCTACTCCCTATTCCCCACTCCCTACTCCCTTAACGCAACTGATATATAAATGGTGAATTTATGCGAATTCTAATTATGGGTGGTACTCGGTTCATTGGTGTCTATTTGACTCAACTACTAGTGGAACAAGGACATGAGGTGGTGCTGTTCAATCGGGGAAATCGGCCAGCACCTTCTTTAGAGGGAGTAGGACAAATTATAGGCGATCGCACTGATGCTACTCAATTAAAAGCAAAGTTATCACAAGAAAACTTTGATGTCATTTTTGACAATAACGGGCGGGAACTTACTGATACCCAACCACTAGCAGAGATTTTTCAAGACCGAGTGCAACATTTTGTCTATATGAGTTCTGCGGGGGTGTATCTCAAATCTGACCAATTGCCCCATGTAGAAGGTGATCCAGTAGATCCTAAAAGTCGCCATAAGGGTAAACATGAAACAGAAGCTTATCTGACTCAATTGGGATTACCTTTTACTTCCATTCGTCCTACTTATATTTACGGCCCTCGTAATTATAATGAGTTGGAAGGCTGGTTTTTTGACAGAATTGTGCGCGATCGCCCCATTCCCATCCCCGGAAATGGGTTGCATATCACCCAGTTTGGTCATGTAAAAGACTTGGCAAAAGCTTTGACTAAGGTTTTGGGCAATGAACAAGCCATAGAGCAAATTTATAATATATCTGGCGATCGCTTTGTCACTTTTGATGGTTTAGCCCGTGCTAGCGCTGTAGCGGCTGGCAAATCACCCGATGCTGTCAAAATCGTCCATTACGACCCGAAAAAGTTTGATTTCGGCAAGCGCAAAGCTTTTCCGATGCGGGTGCAGCATTTCTTTGCTTCGGTGAACAAAGCACAAACAGAATTGAACTGGCAACCTGAATATGATTTGATTTCTGGGTTACAAGATTCCCTGGAGAATGACTATTTAGCTAATGCAAAAGATAAAGCTGATGTTGATTTCTCTGTAGATGAGGAGATTTTACAAACGTTGTGAGTAAAGATGTTTAGGGGCGCATCGCTGTGCATTGGTGTCAACTTAACGTAAAAGTCATGTCTCGCAAGGAACTTCAGTTCCTTGCTAATAGCGAAAGTCATCTGAAGATGACTAAAATATACCCAAAAATCTGTAGTCTACTTCAGTAGACTTTAGCTATTAGCCCTGAAATTTATTTCTGGGCGGGTGAGGAAGCTAACAGTTAAGCTATTTCTACCTTAAGTTGACACCTATGATCACTGTGTGCCCCTACTGATGCTTTTCGCATCTTCATAACTCATCAGGGTTAACGCCTAACTCTCGCAGTTGTGCTGCTAATCTGTTAGCACGTTGACTTTCTCGTTCGAGGGGCGTGGGAAGCCAATTCTCGAATGCATCATACCAACGTAGCCACAACCGCTCAATTCCTTGGTAAGAACCTTGCCAAAGTCCTAAACCCAGTTCCAAACCCGGCATCCACACCCGTGGGGTAGTCAAGTCCAATTCGCTGTAGCGGTCTGCAACTAATTGGAATGCTTGGAGTTTGTCAGTGTAGCGGTCAAACACAATGTAGTAAGGAACTCGCAAAATCCGCTCATAAACTTCCCATTTGGTCGGCGGTTGGTTAATTTCCCGCAGAGTTTGTCCTAAGTCTTCTTTTTCAGTGCCAGGAGAAAGCAATTCTACCACTACAAAAGGAGCAACCCCTTCTTGCCAGATTACATAACTCAGACGCAAGTTTTGCTGTTCGTAGAGACGCGAAACTCCCACAGCAGCAAACCAGTCCGGGCGTTTGTACCACAGTGTATGCCGGAGGTCATAGTAAAGGTTTAAGTCAGTGGCGACAAATACTTCCTCTGCTGGATAGTTAGGTGGACAGAAGGTTTCGCGCAGAAGTTGGGGTTGAAAAAGGTGAAATTCGTCAGGCAAACCAGAGTCCTCCGGGTATTCACTGGGAAGATCGTACATGGTGGGTAGAGTTTCTTTTGCAGGGCGAGGCGGGTCTGTTTGGTACATAAGGGGAATCCTGACCGACTAATTTTAAGTTAACGGATCGCGGTAAAGGTTTGGTCAAAGTCAAAATCAAAAATATTTTCTTCTACCTGAGAAAGACGCAATTTATCGCGTCTTTAGTTTTTACTGGAACAGGAATGACAATTTTCTCTATTAGTCAGGCAAACCTTTTTTATAATTGCCTGGAGGCTACTGAAACTAGTTTCTGTAAATACTGTTGTTGGTTGATAAAATGAGCCAGGTTTTGCAATATCCACTTCAGAATGTACTAGAGTCCCGTGCCCGCTTGGGTGAAGGCCCCATCTGGGATTCTACCCGAAAGTTAATTTACTGGGTTGATATCTACAACCATCGGGTACATCAGTTCAATCCGGCTACGGGGAAAGACTTGTTTTTTGATGTGGGAGATGTTGTAGGTGCGATCGCAACAGCAGGTGCAGATAGATTAATCATGGCACTGCGCCATCACCTGGCATTCCTCAACACCCAGACAGGTGTAGTTACCCCCATTTTGGAAATTGAAGGAAATTTACCAGATAATCGTTTCAATGATGGTAAATGTGACCCTCAAGGACGTTTTTGGTTTGGCTCAATGTGTTCTTTGGAAAAACCCCAGGCTAGCCTCTATCGCTATGACAATGATGGTTCATTGCATGTAATGGAAACAGGATTGACTATTTCTAATGGTTTGGGGTGGAGTCCCGATCAAAAAACATTTTACTTAACAGATTCTCCTCAGCAAAAAATATATGCTTACGACTTTAATTCAGTAACAGGAAACATTACTAATCGCCGGATTTTTGTTGATTTAACTCATGAATCCTTCTACCCAGATGGGTTGACAATAGACAGTGAAGGACATATTTGGTCAGCTATGTGGAATGGATGGTGTGTGATTCGTTTCAACCCCAAGGGTGAAGAGATATTGCGGATAAAGCTACCTGTGCAATTGCCAACTAGCTGTACTTTTGGCGGTGAGGATTTGCAAACACTCTACATTACCACTGCTTCAGTTGGACTCAGCCAAGCAGAGATCGAAAAAAGTTTCTACTCTGGTGATTTGTTTGCTCTCCAAACTGATGTTACGGGATTACCGACTTATGATTTTTATGAAATATAGCGGTTCTCGACCGAGTGAGGTAGAATTTTGACCTCTCTGCTAAAAGGAAAGAGGCTTTGAAATTTTCCCCCTTCCCGCTTCGGGAAGGGGGTTAGGGGGTTAGGTCTATTTGCCTACCTGTACCTCACCGGATTGAAAATGGCTATATAGAAATTTCCAGGTAATTAAATTATTGTGCTATGTTTTCTTCTCTCCAAAGTGCCACTTGCTGTTTGAGTTCTTTCATATCTAAAGAATCGCTAGCAAAAGCTTTTCGTAAAAGTGAATGAGGAACAAATTGGTCATACTTTTGAATTTCCGGTGCTTCTGAAGTACTGAGTAAATCTTCTGAGGTAATTCTTTGCTCACACAATGAAGCAATTTCATCATAAAGATATTTAAATTTATCCTTGCCTAATTTAATTGTTAAATAATAAGGATTTACTCCACCAATACTTGTAATTTCCAACGATTCTCGACAGTAAGAGTTAAGTAATCTTTCTAAGGTGCGATAAGGAACCGTACCCATCCAGGGAAAAATGCAGCATTTACCTTTTTCTAATTGCCAGATATTTTGTTTATCTAATCCAACCTGCTGCACCAATTGGCGAACTTTACGTAAACGTTGTAAAGCATTTTTTTGCAAGTAGCTATACTCAATATTCTCAAAGAGAACCTGTTGCATTCGTTGTAAAACTTTGGTGTGAATAGTGCCACCACTACCACGCCAATAAATACTAGCTTTCCCCTCGGCTTGTTTAACAAAAATAGCCTTCTTTTTAAAGTCAACTTCTACAACTTCCCAAGTTATCCCAGCTAAAGCAAACTGATTTCCAACAGCAGGTGGCGTGACGATACTGCCAATTTGCGTTGCACCTTGCTTAACAATATATTCTTGTTGTTCAGCAAAGACAGCATAAAACTGGAATTTTCTCACAACCTTTTCTCCTGCCAAACCCAGGATTAATTTCCCTTTCTCAGTATGCTGAATATGACCAATATCAATTAAATAACGTAGTAATAATTGAAAATCTTCTTTTAAAATAGCAGCAAAGGGCGGCAAGCTAAAAATTTGTTTAAATAAGGCATTAGGTGAAATTTCCCCTGCTGCTGTTAAAATACTCATTGTTTGATGATAAAGCAAACTCAAAGGATATTTAATCGGTCTGATTGGTTCAATCCATTGCTCCTCTAAATAAAGTTGAATGATAGCGATAGCCTGCAAAAGTTGCCAGGGTATTTGCTCTGGTAGAGAAGCTTCTAGTAATGGTTTATCTTCAGCGCAAATTAAGCGCATATCGGCAGCTTCACCTCTTCTGCCACTACGTCCTAAGCGCTGTAAAAAGCTAGCTACAGACAAGGGTGATTCTAACTGAATAACTCGCTCTAAATGACCGATATCTATGCCTAATTCTAAAGTCAGAGTGGCGGCGGTAACTGCTGGATTGTTGGGTTCACGCATCGCATTTTCAGCTGCTTGCCGTAAACTAGCAGATATACTCCCATGATGCACATGATATATATCTGGTAGCCTTTGCTCTGTGGCTATTTGTCGCAAAGATGCTATTACAGATTCAGTTTGCGTGCGATTATTAGCAAATATCAGGCATTTGCGAGATTTACTGAGGTTGAAAATATATTGTTCATAAGCTGTCGCCTCTGATTCATCTACTTCATCAGTAATATAAAAATGTTCTACAGCTAGTTTTATTTGGCGTTTTATCCCGTCAGGTTCCGGTGTAATCACTGGCTTTTCTGTTCCAGAACGTAACCAATTTTCCGCTATTGAGTAATCACCAAGAGTTGCCGATAAACCAATACGGCGTGGTTGTTTTTGCGTCAATTTTGCTAAACGTTGTAATTGGCAAATAATTTGACAACCGCGTTCGGAACCCATAAAAGCGTGAATTTCATCAATGATGACAAATCTTAAATCACCAAATAAGCGAACTAAGTCGTTATTTTTGTTAATTAACAAACTTTCTAGAGATTCTGGTGTAATTTGTAGAATGCCTTGAGGATTCTTTAAAAGCTTATTTTTTCGACTTTGAGAAACATCACCGTGCCAGTGCCAAACTGGAATATCTGCTTCTTTGAGTAAGTCGTTGAGGCGCTCAAACTGATCGTTAATTAAAGCTTTGATTGGACTAATGTATAATGCCCCTATAGTTGCAGCCGGGTTGGTATGTAATAGAGTCAAAACTGGCAGAAAGGCTGCTTCCGTTTTACCCGCAGCAGTTGCAGCAGTAACTAGCAAGTGAGCATTAGTGTCAAATATAACTTGACAAGCGGCAATTTGAACTGGCCGCAATTCAGTCCATTGGTGATGATAAATATATTCTTGGATGAAGGGTGCAAGTCGGCTAAAGGCATCGCTCATATTTTTTATGGATGAAAGTGTTAGTAAAACTACTCCTTGGTATTTCAGAACCCTCGAATCATGGATCGACGAGTTCCATACTTGGAATTACCGATTACTAAAAGCGATCGCTACCCTTAAATTTCTGCCGTAGATATTCTACGACAAGAGCATTGGTGGCAGAAGTTCCACCTACTATGTCATATATGAAGATTGTTGCTTAATTGTTTTATGTCTATTCAAGTCTACGGAATTCCCAATTGCAGCACTTGCAAAAAAGCTTTGACGTGGCTCCAACATAACAACATTGACCATGAGTTTATCAACACCAAAGATACTCCGCCGACTCGTGAGATGATTCAAAACTGGGTAAAGTCTTTGGGTTTTGCTCCCATGCGAAACACCTCTGGTCAATCCTACCGCGCTTTAGGAGATGATTTGAAGACTTGGGCTGACGAACAGTGGGTTGATGCATTTACTCACGACGCAATGCTGCTCAAACGTCCACTTTTCGTTAAAGATGGAATAGCTGTGCTGGTTGGCTTTAGAGATGAGGGAATAGTTCGAGAAAAATTAGATTTAGCTTCAGGAGTGCTGAGTTCTGAGTGCTGAGTTTCCCCATAGTTAAAACTAGAGGAAACTATATTCTTATTGGCGTTATTATAGCGTTTCCTAATCATACAAGTTACACATCATAGCCCCCTCCACGAACCAGCGGGGAGGGGGTTGGGTTCTTGTACCTCACTTAACCGAGAACCGGTATAGCGCGATCGCCTTTTTAGATTTGGCTCGATCGGAAGCCGATAGGCCCTTCACCAGCATAGGTCGTGGTTCCAGTTAGGGTCTTCCCACCATCACTAGATGTGACGTTGAGCGCTACTACATTCTGTCCCACACGACCACCGATTAGCCAAGTCCCACCAGGATTCCACGGCGCTGTATTACCACCCCACTGGTTTTCTACTGTGTAGTTGTTGCTGCTGACAATGTTACCTTTAAAGCCGATGGGGCCTTCACCAGAATATGTGATAGTTCCAGTCAGGGTTTTACCGCCGTCGCTCGATGTAATATCGATCGCAACAACATTTTGATTTGCCCGAGAGCCAAGTACCCAAGTCCCACCAGGATTCCACGGAGCAGATGAGCCTCCCCATTGGTTTTCCACATTATAGACACGGCCATCAACAGCAGCACTCTTAAAACCGATGGGGCCTTCACCAGAATATGTGATAGTTCCAGTCAGGGTTTTACCGCCGTCGCTGGATGTAATATCGATCGCAACAACATTTTGATTTCCCCGCGAGCCGAGTATCCAAGTCCCGCCGGGATTCCACGGAGCAGATGAGCCTCCCCACTGGTTTTCTACGTTGTAGGTGTCGCTCCCAGTTAAGTTAGCCTTAAAACCGATGGGGCCTTCACCAGAATATGTCGTGGTTCCAGTAAGTGTCTTGCCGTTGTCACTGGATGAAACTTTGAGTTCGACAATGCGCTGAGAGGCTCTAGCTCCAATTACCCATGTTCCACCAGGATTCCACGGAGCAGAAGCACCACCCCACTGATTTTGTACATTGTATAGATTATTAGTATTGGTTGTTGTTGTTGTCATTTTTTCCTCCAAAGTTTTGATCGTTTAGTCAAAGTGAATCTATAGCAATCCGATTTGATTGCGGAAAAAAGCACGCACAATTAATTAACAATACCTTTGCCAATTTACAAGGCTTGACATAGAAAAAACCTAAGATTTTACACGCTTCTTTTTGCCATCTAACAAAAAATTCAGTCAAGAAAATTCTGTTCTGTATGGTTTTGTAGAAGTAGTTTTAACTGTCGTGTACGTCTGAGTGCAGGTTCTACGTTTTGCCTCATAGTTAAGCAAATACTTGGCAAAAGTATTTTAAGCAGCAAATATCAGTTTTTTAGGCTGTCGTTATTATACTAATACGATTGTAGTTAAGATTACAAGCAGATTTAATAAATTTTTAATAAAAATGTGTTTTGCTTTACCAAGCGAGCCGTGACGTACTTAGTAAATCAATCTTTGAGTACAGTCCGGTGCATCAGTTATACTTATACTTGCAATCGCTTTTGTAAGTACTTTGGAAAATTTTGTCGATTTTTACTCCTATTGACTCAATGCAGATTAGCATCCATCAGTCAAACTGAAGTAATAGGGACAAGTATATAATCAGGCAAAACCCATGAATAAGTATAAAGAAGTCTTACGTGTCGTCCTTGCCATATCCATCATTGTGGTTGGAGTGACACACTTTGTTGTTCCAGAAGAATATGTCAAAATTGTGCCGCCGCAACTACCTTACCCTTTAGGATTAGTTTATCTCAGTGGCTTTTATGAAATTTTGGGTGGTATCGGCTTGTTAGTCCCGCCTGTAAGTCAAGCTGCTGCTTGGGGACTTCTTGCTCTTTTTATTGCTGTTTACCCTGCCAATATTAATATGGCGGTTAATCTTATTAAGATTGAACATATACCAAATTCACCTTGGGTACACGTAGTCAGGCTTCCCCTTCAAGCAGTTTTAATTGCTTGGGCTTGGTGGTATACGAAATCTTCTGATAGGGAAAAACAAGCTTCTATTATTCCCAAGTCGCTCATTCCCAAAGAATTAGAATTGGAATGAGTGCGTTTTTTTATATCTGAATTATGCGCGTTGCAACTTTGTTTGGGATAACACTCTCGTTAGCAATAAGTATTGGGGGAGTTGCTGTTCCGGTGACTCAAGCGGTGCAGCTTAGAGATGGTACTGTTTACTTTGTCCAACCCCCGAAACTTGTTGACGCAACAACTACTTATAAAGATGTGAATGTTTGGGGCGCAACTTACTATTTTACGATTAACGTGCCGGAAAATGCTGGAGAATCCCTTCAGAAGGTAACGATCGCACAGAGGGAGGGAGCAGAAAACATCCGCTATGATCTTAATGATACTCGCGCATTTGTGGGAACTAGCGATGCCTGCGGCGGGCTACGCCTACGCAAAGAATCTCGGCTAACACTAGGCGCAGTCACAGCAGAACGCGAGACACGAACTGTTAGTGTGAATTTTAATCCGCCTGTCACTCCGGGACAGACAGTTACAATCGCCCTCCACCCTGTGAAAAATCCCAGCTTTTCTGGTGTCTACTTACTAGGTGTGACAGCGTTTCCGGCGGGTGATAAATCTCACGGACAATTTCTGGGCTTTGGACGGTTTCAGTTTTACAGCAATAGAAGTAACAACTGGTGGTTTCCATAAACACCATTATGCCAATGTTATGAACAACGCTTTGCATGGTAACGAATCATGAACGCTTTAATCTCATTGATAACTAATAGGACAAGTGAGCGATCGCTTGCAGAATTTTGAGATAACTCTATATCTAAAGAGTAGAATTAATGAGCGTATAAGGAAAGTGTTTTTATGAGCATCCCACTTTTAGACCAGCCTACAGAAGAAAAACTGGTAACTCTCAAGGATGTTTCTTGGGAGCAATTCAAAGGGATTGAGGCACAACTTCAAGACAACCGCAATGTTAGACTGTTTTATTTGTCAGGAATCTTAGAAATCATGTCGCCCATTGGAGATAAACATGAGAAAGTGAAAAGTACTGTTGGCTTGCTACTAGAAGCTTACATGAAACAGTTGGGTATCCGGTTTTACAGACGTGGTGGTTTCACTCTAGAAGAACTTGGGTATGCTTCTGCTACACCAGATGAGTCTTACAGTATTGGTACAGAAAAGGAAATTCCTGATATTGTTATTGAAATTATCGTCACCAGTGGAAGCATTAACAGGAAGGAGTTATACAAACCGAAAAAAGTGCCTGAAGTCTGGTTTTGGAAATCTAACTCTATACAAATATTCCATCTTAACGAACAGGGCGAGTATGAAGAAGTAAACCGGAGTGGGTTTTTTCCAAATTTAGACCCCGCTTTACTGCTGCGTTATATCGCAATGCCTGACCAGTACGATGCTATTGTTGAATTTGAGCAGGCGATCCGAAATCAATAAATATTTATCCCCAAATTATTTGCAAATTTAAAATAAATCCTAGTAAAACATCTTCTCCTGATAATTCTTGTGGAGATGCTAGTATTTCTATTGGTTTACCAAGACGAGAGATTTCTACCTGACGCATTTTCGGATTAATTAACCAACCTAATTTAACTCCGTTATCGATATATTCCTGCATTTTTGCTTGCGTTTCTCGCAAACTATCGCTTGGTGACATTAACTTTAAAACAAAATCTGGTGCAATCGGCGGAAACTTTTCTTGTTCTTCGGGTGTGAGTGTATTCCATCTCTCTTTTCTTATCCAAGCTACATCAGGAGAACGGTTTGCACCATTAGGAAGTTTAAAGCAGGTGGAAGAATCAAAGCAAATTCCTAGTTGAGTTTGGCGATTCCAAATCACAAAATCTGCCGAAATTTCTGAATTGCGATTTCCAGTCTCTCCGCCTGTAGGTGGCATTATTAGTAGTTTCCCCTCTGCATTGCGTTCAAATTTGACTTCTGGGTTTTCCCGACAGAGTTGATAAAATTGGTTGTCGGTAAGTTGGATGATGGGGTTCAAGTTGACGGTGATAGCTGTCATGGGGATTATCTTGAGGATGACATCAACTTTAGCTAAATTGTAAGCAATCATGAGTCAGAATATTGACGCAGTTAGAATTTCTATTATTATTCCGACTCTTAATGAAGCAGAGAATATTAAAGAGGCAATTGCAACTACTCAACCTAATACAAATATAGAAGTAATCATTGTAGATGGTGGCTCTAAAGATGACACCATAGAAATAGCTAAGTCTTTAGGTGTCAAAGTTATCTCATCGTCTCCAGGTCGTGCTGCTCAAATGAATACGGGTGCTGTAGCTGCTACCGGGAAGATTCTACTGTTTCTCCATGCAGATACCTGTTTACCGACTGGGTTTGATGACATGGTTCGCACAGCCCTACAACAGCCTGGGACTGTGGCTGGTGCGTTTAACTTGCGGATTGATGCGTCACTTTTGAGTTTACGATGGGTGGAGTTGGGTGTTAATTTGCGATCGCATTTTTACCAAATGCCCTATGGCGACCAAGCAATTTTTTTAACAAAAGCAGTTTTTCAGCAAATTGGCGGTTTTCCTGAATTGCCTATTATGGAAGACTTTGAACTCATGCGTCGTTTAAAACGCATCGGACGGATTGTAATTATTCCCACACCAGTTGTTACCTCAGCCCGTAGATGGTTGCAAAAGGGTGTATTCAAAACTACGCTACTTAATCAAATAGTAATTATTGCTTATTTACTGGGCGTTTCACCTGAACGAATTCGTCGCTGGTATCGCCGAGAAAAACTTAAGAAAATTTAAGCTGTTTCTTATAAGAAAAATGCCGAAAACCCCTGAGAGACAGGTGCTAAGCACCGTATCTCGTACTTTAGGCAGGGGATGAAGGCTAACAACACCCTTTAGGGTGTTCTGAATTAATCTTTTTGGTGTGCTATG
>NZ_JAIVFQ010000057.1 GCF_020829495.1 Nostoc favosum CHAB5714
GTTCAGCCGTCTCTGCTGTAGGAGGGGAGGTAAGTCCTGCTCTTGGGCGAAAGTCTAAGTTTAGGCACTCCCCTATGATTACAGAAGCCCCAACTTCAACCGTACTCGGTAAGTTGGGGTAGTTCACCTCTGTTTAATTATCAGGAGCAAAGCGCGATTCTCCTGTGGAAAGTCTGTGCGATCGCGTGCAGAATATTTACAGTGTTGCCTAAAATTATGGATAATTCCCCAGTAGTCGCTCAAGCAGATGCATCCTTAGCAAATTACACTCAGGAAAATATACATCTAGTGGAGTCAGCAGTTGGATTGAATTCACCACCAAAGGAAAAGATCGGAAGTGACTTTGACTCTCGCATGATGCTGCGGTGTTTGGAACTTGCTCGCCGCGCTTTAGGACGGACTTCGCCAAATCCGCTAGTGGGAGCGGTGATTGTCAAGGATGGCGAGATTGTAGGCGAAGGGTTTCATCCTCGTGCAGGTGAGCCTCATGCAGAAGTGTTTGCCTTGAGGGCAGCAGGGGATCGCGCTCGTGGTGCAACAATCTATGTCAGCCTAGAACCTTGCAATCACTATGGGCGTACTCCCCCTTGTTCTGAAGGATTGATCCAAGCAGGGGTGGCAAAAGTGGTGGTGGGTATGGTTGATCCCAATCCCCTGGTAGCTGGAGGTGGTATTGCCCGTTTACGTGCGGCGGGGATCGAGGTGTTGGTAGGAGTAGAAGAAGAAGCTTGTCATCAGCTAAATGAAGCTTTTGTGCATCGCATTCTCTACAAACGACCTTTAGGAATTTTAAAATATGCCATGACTTTAGACGGCAAAATTGCTACTACCTCTGGTCACAGCGCCTGGGTAACAAGCCAAGAAGCCCGCAGTGAAGTACATCAGTTGCGGGCGGCTTGCGATGCAATAATTGTCGGCGGTAATACAGTCCGACAAGATAATCCTTATTTAACCACTCGTCAGGTAGAGGCACATAAACCCCTGCGGGTGGTAATGAGTCGCCATCTCAACTTACCGGAAAATGCCCATCTGTGGCAAACTGCGGATGCTCCTACTTTGGTGTTGACAGAGAAGGGTGCTAATCCCGACTTCCAAGAACTGTTGCTCAAGCAGGGGGTGGAGGTGGTGGAATTAACATCACTTACACCAGATAAGGCAATGGCGTACTTATATGAGCGCGGTTTTTGTAGCGTCTTGTGGGAATGTGGTGGAACCTTAGCTGCTAGTGCGATCGCTCAAGGAGCAGTACAAAAAGTTTTGGCATTTATTGCCCCGAAAATCATTGGTGGTAGCATTGCTCCCACGCCTGTGGGCGATTTAGGTTTTACTACCATGACTGAGGCGTTGTCTTTAGAACGTGTTCGTTGGCGTGTAGTCGGCTCTGACTGCTTAGTGGAAGGTTATTTTCCCAAAAAAGCCAATAGTCAATAGTAATAACACTTGACTATCAATCAATTCATCGTGATTTTTCTATCATGAACACTGACGTTCATGGGCAATATCACGTATAAGGGCTAGCCGAGATTGAATGTAGTGGCACAGATAATCAGTTTCGTTAGAATCTAACAACACTTGTGTTTCGGTTTGTTTTACTAACCACTGCACCAAGCTAGCATCATCCAGTTGTAAGAGGAGCTTGGCTTGGGCAGTTTCAACCACTGACCAAAGCTGACGCATGATTGTAGGAGTCATCAGACCTCAATTGAATAATTAGCTTCGCTGTCTTTAGATTACACAATTACGATCGCACTTTACGACATGCATGTAGAAGCTGAGACAAGTATTATTAAAAAGTTAATAATGGTATTTATAACTTTATGAAGATTAAGAATTTGAAACTTAGTTTTGAAAATGGGCATTGGGCATTGGGCATTGGGCATTGGGCATTGGGCATTGGGCATTGGGCATTGGGAATTGGGAATTGGGCATTGGGCATTGGGCATTGGGAATTGGGGACTGGGGATTGGGGATTGGGGATTAGTTAAGACTCATCATTTAACTAATGACTAATGACTAATGACTAATTTGAAAATGGGCATTGGGCATTGGGAATTGGGCATTGGGCATTGGGAATTGGGGACTGGGGATTGGGGATTGGGGATTAGTTAAGACTCATCATTTAACTAATGACTAATGACTAATGACTAATGACTAATGACTAATGACTAATGACTAATGACTAATGACTAATGACTAATGACTAATGACTAATGACTAATGACTAATGACTAATGACTAATGACTAATGACGAATTTATCAAAAATTTAAAAATGGGAAAAACTGGAGTAAGGTTTTACGTATACGAAGTAAGAAAATCTGTTCTCGAATTTTGGGGTCTAGTTTTGGGGGCGGGGCAAGTTGGAGCTGCGCTTGTAATTGAATATATTCGGCAGCTGTTAGGGATTTTCCATCAATGGGCGATCGCGCTTCTATGATCATCTTAGTGCGTAATATTTCTTCTGGTGTATCCTCTGGTGGTGGTAATGCTATTAGCGGCGATCGCCAAGAGCTACTTAACACAAAAAAGGTTCCACTAATCACAATTAAGCTCAATAATTTTATTGCCTTTATCGCTTTAACTCTCCCCATCTCCTGAACTGCGTTCACAACGCAGAATGAAAATCTGTTTTTTTGCGTCCCATGCCCAATGCCCAATGCCCAATGCCCAAACTTAAAAATTTTCCCAATAAAAATCTGGCAATATCAAGGGGCATCACCAGGTCTCTTCTGATACGGAATAGACTACAGGGAATGCCCAAGAGCAATTGCCAGCGATCGCGATGAATTGTTTTGCCCTCTGAAAACTCAGGAGTCTAAGCCATTGCAAACACCAAACCAGGGAAGTACTTTGCCCACAAGATGGCTTAGATTTACAGAACTCAACTCCCTTGGACTTGGAATAAAGTTCGGTCAGGCGAGGATTTTAGGCGGACACATGGTTGAGGAGGTAATCCTCATCACCAGTGTCCTATACTTGCTGCCCTACTTAGCTGATATTCGAGCAAACTCTAGGCTCTGATACACCAAGAGAAAAATACAGGTTTTTACGTGAACCTAATGTAATTCAAGCTATCTGGTGACGAGCGTTCTTGCTAAGTTGTTTTGGGCATAATTTAAACTAAAGCTGATTGATGCCTTATCTAGGAGTAGCAGTGGGACTAGCTGCGGGAGTAATAGCGGGAGTAACTGCGGGAGTAGCAGCAGGTGCATCAGTTGGTTCACCTGTAGCAGCTGGGGTACTAGTAGTACCGCCACCACCAGCATCACCACCGCCTTCACAGGCTCCGAGAATTGTAGCCAAACTTAAGATTACAGCCAAACCAAAGATTTTTGTTTTCATAACTCCTCTTTCACCAATTGTGGCTAGAACAATTTTTCGCCTGTTCAATACGATACCGTATTTATTGCTTTTTTTTAAATGCTACGAGATTACATACTAAAAAAAACAATCCTTTGGGGTGTTGTTTTTCGGATTAGGTATCATACAGCCATCTGATTAGTTTCTCTTAACTCAGGAGCAAAACGGAAATTAGCAAATTTTCTAGCAAACCAAGGTATCATAGCAAAAAATTTATTTTTTCCCGGAGTATTGCACCTTCCTGCCCAGCATTGGCATACTTTAGGTGCGATATCTAAAGGGCAAGCTGTCCAGTTGCTAATCGCTGATTGCAAAATTGCAATATCTAGAGGATGCAATTGGTATAGCTATCTATCAGAACAGTTAAAAGGGTGTAGTCTGTTATGTGTGCTTGTTGCACAGAAGGCGATTTTAACTAAGCAAAAAGAGACACTTAAGACAATCAATCTAAAGTACAGTATTTCCCATCTAAAAAAATTTATGGTAGTTGCTCGTAAATCTGCTGTTTCTACAAGGGGTACTTGGTTCCGGCGAGATTCTATCCTTTCTTTAGGGAGGCGACGTTCTGCACGTATAGAATCAGCAGCACAAAGCGCTTCGGCACCCCCTGCCCAAGCTGCACCAGTATCATCTCAAAGACGACAGCGTTCCTCGAAAAATCTAGCGGTTTCTCCGACAAATAAGGCAGTTACGCCCGAATCGGTGAAAGAGGTGGCTAGACAACAAGTGCTAAATCTCAATGAGCAGTCGAGTGCAAACCAGAAAACTCCGGGGGTAGATTTTCTTCGTTTTCCCACAATGCCTAATTCTGGAGCAGCACCTTTGTGGTTGCTGCGCTTGTACACCTTTCACCGTTATTCGACAGTTTTGGCGTTCTTGTTAGTAGCATCAACACTTGCTGTTTATGGGTGGACGGTATATTCGCAAGAGCTTTGGAGTAAGTCATATCGCAGACTGCAAAACCTCCAACGTCATGAGCGGCTACTAACGACAACCAACGCGACGCTGACAAATAAATTTGCCCAGGAAGCAGAACAACCAACAGCAGGGCTGGTATCGCCGACTCCTCAAGGGATGATTTTCTTGCCTCCAGCATCTCATAGTCCTAAGCCAGCATCGTCTAACACAACGCCAAATTCTGAAACGCAACAGCAAACACTCTCGCCACTGGGATACTAATCGTAATTCGTAATTTGTAATTCGTAATTCGTAATTCAGAAAGTCATTAGGACTCAGACTTGTGGCAAATGACAAAAGACAAATGACAAAGCACGAACCCAATGCAGAAGTTACCAAGCGGAACAAAATTCAGAAAGTTTCAAAATTCAGCATTTAAAAGGCGACAGAAGGGTTCTAAAGGAGGATTGTTGGGGACATTTGCCTCTAATATCCAAGACCAAACATCCAGCACCAAGTCTCGAATGTTCATAGTATGGGGCATATTAATGGCAGCAGGATTGGGGTTGGGTGTCAAATTGTATAACTTACAAATTGTCAAGGGGCCAAAGTTAACAGAGCAGGCGCGAAACCAGCAAATGGTGAATTTGCGACCTTTTATGCCCCGTCGCCCGGTGGTAGATCGCAATAGTAATCTGTTGGCCATTGACCGTCCTGTATATACTTTGTACGCTCATCCCAAGCTGTTTGATAAGTCTAATGAAGAGATGGCAGGGCGACTTGCCCCAATATTGGCAAAAGATACTGCTGAATTGGTAAAAACTTTTCAAAGCAAAAGAAGCGGAATTATACTTGCCCCAGCCCTCCCGGAAGAAATTATCGATCGCGTCATCTCTTTGCGCTTAAATGGCTTAGAGTGGGCTGAAAAATACTCCCGATATTATCCGCCAGACGATTTGGTTTCTGACGTGGTGGGCTACGTGAATGTTGACCGCCGTGGTCAAGCAGGTGTGGAATACTCTCAAGAGAAGTTGCTAGAACGTCCTGTGCAAACGGTGCGGCTCAGTCGGTCGGGTAATGGGGCCTTAATGCCGGATCATGCCCCTGAAGGTTTTTTGCATTTTGATGATTTGCGACTGCAACTCACTATTGATAGCCGTCTGCAACGAATTGCCCGCGTTGCGCTCAAACAACAGATGGAGAAGTTTGACGCCAAACGTGGGGCAGTAATTGTGATGGATGCATTAGATGGTTCCTTACTCGCCCTTGTTTCTCAGCCTACTTATAACCCTAATGAATACTCTAAAGCTAATATCTCGCTATTTAAAAACTGGACGGTGGCGGATCTTTATGAACCGGGATCGACTTTTAAACCTTTGAATGTAGCGATCGCTCTGGAAAATGGCGTCATCAAACCAGATGATATGTTTAATGACTCCGGTTCTATTCGAGTAGCTAATTACACCATCAAAAATGCGATGAATAATGGGAATGGGCGAATCAGCATCGCTCAGATTTTGCAATATTCCAGCAACATTGGCATGGTGCAAATTATCCAACGCTTAAAGCCTTCAATCTACTACAACTGGCTAGAACGCTTGGGGCTAGGACAAAAAGTTGATACAGATTTACCTTTTGAAGTTGGCGGACGGCTCAAAAGTCAAGAAGAATTTATCGCTTCGCCAATTGAACCAGCTACTACTTCCTTTGGGCAAGGCTTTTCTATGACACCGTTACAGCTAGTGCAAATGCACGGTGCTTTAGCCAATGGCGGTAAGTTAGTTACACCCCATGTAGTTCGAGGGCTGATTGATAGCAAAGGGCAAATGCATGATTCACCCACTCACACCATCCCCCGCCAAATTTTCTCAGCCGCAACAGCCCAAAATGTTGTGGAAATGATGGAAACTGTTGTTAATGAAGGCAGTGGGAAGGCGTCACAAATTCCGGGATATCGCATTGCTGGTAAAACTGGTACAGCCCAAAAAGCTAGTCCGAATGGTGGATATATCAAGGGTGCTAGAATGACCAGCTTCGTGGCTATTTTGCCAGTAGAATCTCCTCGGTATGTAGTGTTCGCACTGGTGGATGAACCAAAAGGAGAAAGTGCTTATGGTTCTACTGTCGCCGCCCCAATTGTGAAGTCGGTAATCGAAGCACTCATTCCTCTTGAGGAGATTCCGCCAAGTAAGGCGATTGAGCAGCAGAAGGAAGCGCCGTAGGCAGGGGGCAGGGGGCAGAGGGCAGGGAGGCAGGGGAGGCAGGGGAGGCAGGGGGAGCAGGGGGAGCAGGGGGAGCAGGGGGAGCAGGGGGAGCAGGGGAAGAAAGAATAACTAATGCCTAATGCCCCTTTTTTTTGTTCCTCTAGAGTCAATCTTTCTCTATATATAACCAAGGAAAGAGGTGCAGAAAGCTACTCGTGTGGGAAGTTAAGTATTAGAAGTTAAATTAATTTCTCACTTTTCCAATGCTACCGAAGATTCCATGCAAAGCAATTTAGTTATATTTCCTAACGCTGGGGCTGCGAAAAAGAGTACGCAAACAGAAGAAAGAACAATTACCAAGTACGACCGTGCTGAGGAGCAATTTATAGAACTGCTAGCAATGGAGGATTTGGACAATCAACTGGATGTAGAACCCGAAATAGCTAGTGAGTTTGAACAGACGCTCTCTATGGCAATTGACGCCGCTTATAAAAACGATCGCTCTGATGAACAGGCTTACCGTTTTCTCCAGCGGATACTTTATCGAATTAATCGGCTAAAGCTTTTTTGGTACGACGATTTGCGGCACTATACCAATGAGCGATCGCTTTACTTGTACTCATATCGTGACCAAATTGAAGCTGCTTGGCAACAGTGGGAACTGGCACAAATCGATGTGGCTGCACTGCAACAGTTGGATGTAAAACAAGCTTTAATTGAGCGTGCATCTGCCGATTTAAATCCGCCTTTATCTGAAAGTAGTCGCTACATTCGGGAGGAAATGACTGAATCTGGCTATCGTCACCTGCTAGCGATCGGCTCCTTTGATGGCTTAGTTGAAGGTAGTCGTCTTTGCTACGTATTGGGTGGTGCTGCTAATGAAATGCAGTGTACGCTGGTGCGAGTATTACTAGAAGAATACGGCAATGGTCGTTTATCCCGCAAGCACTCTACATTTTTTGCTCAAATGCTGGCTGAGTTTGGGATGAACACTGAACCAGAAGGATACTTCGATTTAGTCCCTTGGGAAGTCCTAGCTTGCGCTAATCATAACTTTCTGACCACCGATCGCAAACGCTATTTCCTACGTTACAGTGGCGCGTTGACATATTTTGAGGTGGCTGGGCCTGCGGCTTATAAAAACTATCTGACGGCGGCGCAACGACTGGGACTGTCAGAGGCGGCGATGGGTTATTGGGAACTGCACATCAGGGAAGATGAGCGTCACGGCCGTTGGATGTTGGATGATGTGGCTTTGCCTTTGGCAGAACGATATCCCAATGATGCCTGGGAATTAGTGCTTGGGTATGACCAGGAGAAACTAATGGGCGATCGCGCTGGTGCTGCTGTTGTGCGGTCAATACGTGAAGCAAAACAATCCGCCTGACTCATCTAAGAAATCTAAAAAATTAGAAAATGGCAGATTTTTTCTGACGTTTATAATTTCACATTTCTAAATCATTGTATCCCTAATCTATCTACAATCCAATTTCTTTAGTGAGGACTTCTTTACTAAAGGAAGGGTTATTTATTACCTTGAGATTAAAGTATTAAATAACCTCCTATCACATTGATTATACCTTACACATTGAAGTGCAGTCAAATGAAAGATATCTTTTTTTGCCCTGAAGAATCTAATTTTTACTCAAACTGTTTAGAAAATTTTGTTCTCAGAAACTGTAAAAATTACGAATCTATTGTGGAGTTTGGCTCAGGAGATGGCAGCCCTGTAATTAATTCCTTATTAAGAAACAACTTTGATGGCGTAATCCAAGGATTTGAATTAAATACCTCTGCATGGAAAGTCGCAAATTCAACTATCGATGAATATAATCTCACTAATAAATACATAATCCATAATTCATCTTTGTTTAATTCTTCTCAACCCGATGCCGAGTATCTTGTAGCCAATCCGCCCTATCTCCCTGCACCAGATAACGATATTTATATGCCACTCTTATTTGGGGGCGTAGATGGAGCCACAGTTACCAACGATCTTTTATCGTTAGGTTATGAAAATGTGTTGGTTTTAATATCTAGTTTTTCTAATCCAACAAGTACGCTGAACCTAGCCAAAGAAAATGGATATTGTGTTCAAAATTTCATGGTGTTACCTTTACAGTTCGGCTACTATAGCTCTGATCCCAAGGTAAAAAACCACATAGAAGAACTCCGAAAAAACAACATGGCATTTTATTCTGGCGATTATTATTTTTTAGCTGGCGTTTTATTTAACAAATGCCAGGATTCTGTAGTTGATTTATCTAATCAATTGGCTCAGGTTATGACTAGCTTGTGAAAATTGAGAACAACTTACCAGTGCTGTCTCTAGGAACTAGCAAATTTTTATAAATGTCAACTGCCTATGTATATATTTAGTAATATGCCTTAAACATGATGCAGTCACTAAATCTGCATCTGACTTTTCACGTTATGTGGAAAAGCTAACGATTGACCTAACCCCCTAACCCCCTTCCCTACGTTCGCGCAGCGTCTCGAAGAGAGGGAAGGGGGAAAATTTAAAGTCTCTCTCCTTAAAGGAAGAGAGAAATAGAAGAGAGGTTTTCCAGATACCGTGAAAAGTCAGAATCTGCATAGGTACGCTTACTTCCCCAAAAAGAAATTCCAGAGTATCTAGAGGTTTCTGGAGTCTGAATAAGCAAGCGTTCAAAAAACGCTAAGGAACGGAACTTTAATCTCGTAGGGTGCGTTAGTGATGGCGTACTAACGTACCCTAAATTAGTAAATACAGATTAAATCAAACCGTATTCTCAAGTAATCGCTTTGTTTACCTGAAGTTATTAATTAGCTTCTTTGTTGTATGGCTGCACTGCTAGAGTTACGTTTGCACTTGAGTGCTGCAAATAGAATTACAACAGTACCGAACGACAAAATAGGAAAGCCTGAAGTTGGTTCAGCTACAGAGACAGATGAGGTTGGCGTCAAGAGGAAGGCGCGTAATTCACCATTAACTGCACCACGACCGACAATTTGTCCATTATTATTAATGGCAGATGCTGCTGTCAAGGTAAAACCAGCGTCTGAACCAGGAGCAATCAGGTCATTTAAGTCGTACAGAGTGTTATCACTATAAAGAAAAGCCCGCAAACCATTGCCATCTGGTGCAAAAAAGTTACTATTAGTGCCAGAAAACCCGACTGCTTGACCTAAATTATTGATCCCTACACCAAAACTGAACAAATCTGTAGGACGTAACCTACCGAGGTCTTGGATTCCCGTGCTGGAACTGTACAGAAAAGCACGACCATCATCTACTCCAGTGAGTCCAGAACTACCTACCACTTGTCCTAAGTCATTAATATCATTTGCTACGCTGTACTGGTAAACTGGCAAAGTTCCCAAATTAGTAGTTTGGCCGTTTTCGTACAGAAAACCTGTGTTTGAACTGAGAAAGCCTACTACTTGTCCCAAGTTATTTAAACCGTAGGCAACATTACCAGGAGTTCCGATGCTGGTTGCTATACCATCACTATATAAAAAAGGGCCAAGTCCGGCCGCTCCCCCTACTATTTGGGTGCGATCGTTAATGGCATAAGGAATAGCGTTTTGGATAGGGAGGGGTTGGGTGATGCCATTGCTGTATAGGAAAGGGTTATTTCCACTAAAGTTATTACTACCAACCGAATTACCAACTACTTGCCCCAAGTTATTGATACCAGTTACTGAAAGTTGATTATCGCCAGGCAACGGACTAATTTTTTTAAGTGAACCATTGCTGTAAAAAAAAGAACTCGCCAAAGAATTAATGGCTACTTCACCTGAGTCATTGATGTCTGTAGCGAAACTGAAGGCTTCTCCTGTAAGACTGCCTAAGTCAGTAACTGAGTATAGAGATGCCGCCAATGCCGACTTGGATGCAGTAAAACTGATTGCGGTCAAGGTTATTGCTGTTATACAGAATTTCCACTTAAGTAAAAGCATGTGACTTTTCCGTAATTTTTTATTACCCTACTAAATTACCACTGAACAGTAGAGTGAAAACCTGCCGTATCTGGGTAGTCGCTAAATACGCCATCAACACCTAAGGGACTTCCAAATAAAAAAATGTCCCAAAACTACTGATGCAAAAACCCTCTCTATTTCTTCTCTCTGTGTTCTCTGCGTCTGGAGTGGTTCGTTTAATTTGGATAATTTATTTCTTGGAAGTCCCTAAGCTAAAAAATAGTTCATATTCGCCTTGGGGATTTCCTTGAAAGTCCAGTGGCAAAAAGCAGTCTTCATTGCGGAAAGTCCAGACATGAACCAGCAAACCAGCCGCATGAGCATCGATGACTAAAGATGTTGGCGATCGCAATTTACCACTGTTGTCAATACAGTTCACTTAAGAAAATTGTAGGTTGGGTAGAACGAAGTGAAACCCAACAAAGTCACGGAAGTGTTGGGTTTTATTCCTCAACCCAACCTACGTAGAGTTGAGTTTTAGGCTTAACTGAACTGTATTACCACTGTTGTCTCTAGGAACCAGCAAATTTTTATGAATACCAACGGCTTGTGCATATTTAACAATTTCTTCTAAACCTGATGCTGTGACTAAATCTGTATATGTGCGTTCATTGCCACTAAGTATAAAATCATAAGGTTTACGAGTTGTGATGCGTAAAGCCAAGCGGGTTTGTATTGCCTGCGGTTTAGTTGCTGATTCCGAATTGCTGCTTTTGATGGAGAATTGTTTGTGACGCGGCTGAATTTAACGACGAAGCCAAGGTAGTATTTTGGTTAGAATAATCCAGAAAACAAGGCTGGCGATCGCACCTGTGCCAATAAGTAACTACGCAAAATTAATTACAGTCATTGCGAGCGTTGGCGCAGCCTAAGAAGAGAAGCGAACGCGAGTGCAATTCTTACAAGAATGATAATGTCTATTGCTAAAATCACTAAACAAAGCAACTAGAAGGCGTTACTGGCACTCTGTACAATTTCCATTACAAAACCATTAAATAAGTATCTTTTCCTTCCACTGGCAAAACTCGCAATTTCTGATTTTGTAAATCGGGTTCTAATCCTAAATCTTCTAAAGGTATTAATCCCAATAACGGATCTGAACCTTCTGGTAATTCAATACAATTGAATGTTCCTTCTCTTCCCTCAACTGAAAGATTCAACATTTTAAAAATCCGAGCTTTTTGTATTCCTGTAGCTATTTTTACATCTACTTCTCCTTGCAGAGGCAATCCCAAATCAAGAATAATATTTTTAGGCAAGCACAGCCTTGTTGCACCTGTGTCAACTAAAACATCATGTAAAGTAATTGAGCGTATTTGTTCTGTGGGAATAAATCCTCTTTCTGCGAGAGTTTGGTCAATTTGGTTAGTAATAGTGATTGTGGTAGTTACTTTGCCCATTTTTTCACTTTTGCTATTTGTCATATCAATTTCCTATAAGAGGATGTTTGAAAAGTGGTATGTTGTGATTTTAATTGAATTATTACCCCCCTTAATCTAGGCTGTTGACTTTGATGAAATTTGGTGATTTTCGGTTCATGCTATTTTTGTGAGAGTAAAAAATATCTCTCCTGTCATTGCGAGCGAAGCGAAGCAATCGCCTGGGATTGCTTCGCTCCGCTCGCAATGACTACATAAATTTTGCATGAATTTTTACCCCCCAAAAAGGTACAGAGTCAACACCCTACCCTTAATCCCCCCGATATATTGGGGGGAAACAGGAAATCCAGTTCCCTCACGCCACTTGCTTCAAGTCGGGCATTGCCCGCCCAACGCAGTGGCTCCCCAATGCATCGGGGAGCCACTGCGGTCTTGGGGTTTCCCCAAGTGGAGCAAGTGGCGTGAGGGTTAGGGTAGGGTAAAACCCAGATTTATCAAGCAACAGCCTCTTGCTTAAGCTTTCGCACCGGACGCTTGCGATCGCTTCGACGAACGCCCCCCGCCATTTTGTACTCATCGCTATTTTTGCCATACTTTGCAGCTACACTGAGTAACATGTGTTCTGTTAGTTGCATCAGCGACTTTTCGGTAACTTCTAAGGCTTCCTGAGTCATATCCACGGTGGAAAGGCTTGAGTTATAAGCTTCCAATTTATCTTGTGTTGTTTTGATAAGGGTTGCAAAGGCGTCAATTGTTACCCCATTCCCTAAGTCTAAGCTGGGACTGATCGATTTCAAAGCCGCAATCCGACGCTGCGCTCTATCAATTACTTTAGACCCGCGTTTTAGACGTGACATAAATCACCTTTCTGTTATTAATAATGCGCCAGGATAAAAACTGACTTCTACCCTAGACTGTACAGCACTAGGATAAACAGAATTAGGGTTATTTGACACCCGCATTATTCAGTATAAATTGACTTATTTACTACAAATATTTAAAATGCTTTTGCGTAAATTCTTGTAGGTTGCCCGAATTCAATAAACGGCTGCCCGAATTCAATAAACGACTACCCGAATTCAATAAACGGCTGCCCGAATTCAATAAACGACTACCCGAATTCAATAAACGACTACCCGAATTCAATAAACGACTACCCGAATTCAATAAACGACTACCCGAATTCAATAAACGACTACCCGAATTCAATAAACGACTACCCGAATTCAATATAGGAACTTATAGCAATCTTATTTGAGTTGTGAAAATTTTTGTTATGGTCGTCCTTGGTCAGTTGTGATTACAAAGGACAAATGACTAATGACATCTTCACGCCTAAACCTATGTAAAAATACTTAAATAACTATTGATGAGTATAAAATATTACTATAAGTTGAAATAAGAAAGGCGATGTCTACGACGGGCTACGCCTACGCAGACTCTTGGCCGAGGGCGATCGCCTTTCATTTAACCCCTACAATTGGAGTCAACTATGATCATTACACAAGAAAAAAAGTTCGCCAAATCACAACAAAAGCAGTATTTACCTACCCAAACGACTATAGCAATCCTATTTGAGTTGTGAAAAATATAGATTAGGAAACGAACCGCCTTCGCGCAGCGTCTCGTAAGAGAAGGACGCCAAGGACGCAAAGGAAAGAAAGAAGAAAGAGAGATATAATTTTCACGAATGATTTAGGACTGCTATATAAGTCACGGCTACCTAAACAAAGCCTGCTCATGCAGGCTATTCTGTTCGCTAGGTATTTTGTAATAAGTCTAATGATCCAGATTAAGCCGGAAGTAAAACGTACAGAAGAACTTCGCCAGTTATTGCAACAAGCTAGCTATGCTTATTACGTTTTAGATGCTCCAATTATGGAGGATGCAGTCTATGACCAGCTATATCGAGAATTGCAACAACTGGAAATTCAGTATCCAGAATTGGCGACTCCCGATAGTCCGACTGTACGCGTGGGTGAAAGGCCAGCAACCCAGTTTACCTCGGTGCGGCATAATATCCCCCTGTACAGTCTGGAGAATGCATTTAATATCGATGAATTGCAAGCCTGGGATCAGCGTTGGCGGCGACAAGTACCGAAAATAGACTCGGTGGAATATGTCAGTGAACTCAAAATTGATGGTTCTGCTTTGGCTCTTACCTATCAAAATGGCATTCTAGTAAGGGGTGCAACTAGGGGTGATGGGGTGACGGGTGAAGATATCACCCAAAATGTACGGACAATTCGCTCAATTCCCTTGCGTTTGAATTTTGAAGGGTTAGAAATTCTGGAAAGGGTGGAAGTACGCGGCGAGGCGTTTTTACCGTTGGAAGTATTTAAACAAATTAACCAGGAAAGACAAAAAGCAGGTGAGCAATTATTTGCCAATCCTCGTAATGCCGCAGCTGGTACACTCAGGCAACTAGACTCGCGCATTGTCGCTAAACGGCGGTTAGATTTCTTTGGCTACACCTTGCACATTCCTGGTAGAGATGACGCCAGTATTGCCAATACCCAATGGGAAGCATTGGAGTTATTAGAAAAGATGGGTTTTCGAGTCAACCCCAACCATAAACTGTGTGCCTCGATCGCAGAAGTGGCAAAATATTATGAATACTGGGATACGGAACGGCTGAATTTACCCTATATGACTGATGGGGTAGTAGTAAAGCTGAGTTCTTTTAAACTTCAAGAACAGCTAGGGTTTACGCAGAAATTCCCTCGCTGGGCGATCGCTTTGAAGTACCCAGCCGAAGAAGCACCCACTCGTGTAGAAAATATTGCTGTGAATGTCGGACGAACGGGGGCGTTAACGCCGTTAGCCGAGATGCGCCCGGTGCAACTGGCGGGGACAACAGTTTCTCGCGCGACTTTACATAACAGCGATCGCATTACTCAATTAGACATTCGCATTGGTGATACTGTCATCGTCCGCAAAGCTGGGGAAATCATCCCAGAAGTGCTGAGGGTACTAAAAGAACTCCGTCCCTCTGACACTGAACCTTTCGTTATGCCCACCCATTGCCCTGTCTGTGGTCAACCAGTGGTGCGAGAATTAGGTGAGGCGGTGACTCGCTGCGTCAATGCTTCTTGTGCAGCGATTCTCAAAGGTTCCATTGAACATTGGGTAAGTCGTGATGCGTTGGATATTAAAGGTTTGGGGGAAAAGCTGGTGCATCAACTCGTTGATAAAGGTTTGGTGCATTCCGTTGCCGATTTGTATGAGTTGACAGAAAGCAAATTGTGTGCATTAGAAAGGATGGGGGAAAAGTCGGCAGAGAAATTAGTGGATGCGATCGCTCAATCAAAAAACCAACCTTGGTCAAGGGTATTGTATGGTTTAGGCATCCGTCACGTTGGCAGCGTGAATGCCCAATTGTTGACTCAGAAATATTTCACTGTAGAGCAGTTAGCGACAGCAAAGCAATCAGATATTGAAGGAATTTACGGTATCGGTGCTGAAATTGCCCAATCTGTGTACCAGTGGTTTCGGATTGATGCCAACCAAAAGTTAATAGAACGCTTACAAGCAGAAGGATTGCAATTAGCTGCCACAGAAGAAACAAAAACAGTTGGGGATGGTAATCAAAAGTTCGCAGGTAAAACTTTTGTAATTACGGGAACATTGCCCACCTTAAAGCGAGATGAAGCGAAAGCTTTGATTCAAAAAGCTGGTGGGAAAGTGACTGAATCAGTGAGTAAAAAAACAGATTATTTGGTAGTAGGAGAAGATGCCGGTTCTAAATTAGAAAAAGCGCTTTCCTTGGGAATTACGCAATTAAGCGAGCCGCAGTTGTTGGAGATGCTTGAGGATTGATGCATATCTGGCCAACTCGTCACACTCATTAATTGTTAACGTTTATCACGCTTGGCTTAGGAAGTTTTCAGGCTTTTCTTAATTATCCTGCGATCGTAAATAGACCATGCTGTAGGGGCTAAGCTTTTGCTGTGCCCTTACGAAAGATATGGTTTTTAACCTTGCTCCATATTTGGTATTTCTTGTCAATGCGTAAGTCCTAAGTAGTAGCCCTTTCAAGGTGGTGAAATTTAGAACGAGAATTGGTTATTTCAACCTTCAAAAAGCCCAATATCTGAGCGGAGGATTCAAGATGGTTGCACTGAAACAACGTATGTATCTTCGTTGGCCACCTTGAAAGGGCTAGTCCTAAGTAGGTGGACGATAACCAGAATTAATCTGGATTGCACTGTTATATTTCTCACGAATTTTACCAATACCTTGATAATATTGATAGCGGTGCCTGCGGCTGGCAAAGCCAACGCTTTCGACTCTGGAACCCTAGTAGATCATTTACCCTAAAAATTGTTAAAGGAAAATTTGGAGCTTTATTAAATAAAATCAATGTCTGAACAAAAGCCCGTAAGCCCTTGGAACTACAAACCTTGGTGGTGTCAGCCCTGGTCTATAGTTCTCACAGGTGTAACACTGATTAGTGGTAGCTGGTTACTATTTAAAACTATCTGGCTAACAGTTCTCGTCTCCATCCCTGTAGTAACGTGGATGGGATTTTTTGTGTTGTTTTGGCCACAACTAATGATTCGCAGTGGGATTTTGGAGTCGTATAAGGACTAATTCGAGTAAAACGTCCGAATATTCCCATGTTATCACCTAGTTGTTTGGAAGGCGGTGCGACTACACCGCACCATTGCTTGTGACAGTTGCGTAAGTCCTGATTAAGGAATAAGAATTAAATAACATACAATTTATGTTCTTGGCTTACCTCACCCTCAATCCCTCCCCTTAGTAAACTACGGTGTACACACAAGTACTATCTGCAAGGGTTTCAAGCTTTTTAGACCCTTTAAATTGTCATTACGAGTGCAGCGATAGCGGAACGAAGTAATCGCATAATCCCGTGATTAAAGCGATTGCTTGTCTGCGACACGCACTTGCGTTCGTCGTTCCTCCTCTCTACGAGACGCACTCGCGTTCGCAATGACGCGCTTTCGGGAGTAATCCAACAGCCCAAAGCTAGAGGGCAAAACCAAGCGTCAGGTGGAATTTCACGACTTGTGTGTACACCGTAGCCGATATATTGGAGAGGGAAGCTAGATAATTGATGAAGTTTTGTATTTTATTTAATTCACGTTCCTAAGCAGATCACTAGAATCCATAAAGAGCTAGATCGAGAGTACCTGCTGAAGTTGGAGAATAAGCGATATCTAGAGAAACACTAGCTTCTATCGTCTGAGTACCACCAATTATAGGAGTTGTACTACCTGCTGCAAAAGCTTTATCTGCTGCTAGATTAAACACCAAAGGAGATGGGCTAGGATTGCTAGCTGAGTCAATATCAATGTCAATAATCTTTCCGGGGGTTAACTGCAAGGTACTAAAAACAGCCCCAGCCTGAGCTTGGGCGTCTTTAACAGCTTCGCTAAGAACCTGGAGGCGTGCCTGCTGCAATGCTTCGTCTGAGGCAGTGAAGCTTATATCCTGTATTAGATTCGCACCTGCTTGGATAGCTGTGTCAATTGCTGCCCCAGCTTGATCCGTTGGTAACTCAAACTGAAGTGTGTTAAGTCCTTCAAAGCCGATTAGGGTTTGAGTATTATCTTCAAAGCTATAGACGGGATTTAGTTGAATAGATATAGTTTGAAGTTCTTGCGCCCCAAGCTTTTGCAGCACATCAACTACCGCTGCTGAACGTTGAGCAACTTCTTCTTGAACTTCGGTTGCGGTTTCTCCCTGTACTTGAATCCCCAATTGCACCTCAGTTAAAGTAGTGGGAACGCTGACCTTTCCTTGACCAGTAACTTCCAATATCTGAGGAGTGTTTGGATTAGTGCTACCAGTCAGGGGATCGATGATCGCAAGAGCCTGCTTAATCGCACCTGTGAGATTATCAGTAGCCGAAGTGAGAGTGCCTGCTGAATTTGGAGAATAAGCGATATCTAGAGAAACACTAGCTTCTATCGTCTGAGGACTACCAATTATAGGAGTTGTAGTATCTGCTGCAAAAGCCGCCCTACCTACTGCTTCAAACACCAAAGGAGATGAGCTAGGATTGCTAGCTGAGTTAATATCAATGTCAATAATCTTTCCGGGGGTTAACTGCAAGGTACTAAAAACAGCCCCAGCCTGAGCTTGGGCGTCTTTAACAGCTTCGCTAAGAACCTGGAGGCGTGCCTGCTGCAATGCTTCGTCTGAGGCAGTGAAGCTTATATCCTGTATTAGATTCGCACCTGCTTGGATAGCTGTGTCAATTGCTGCCCCAGCTTGATCCGTTGGTAACTCAAACTGAAGTGTGTTAAGTCCTCTAAAGCCGATTAGGGTTTGAGTATTATCTTCAAAGCTATAGACGGGATTTAGTTGAATAGATATAGTTTGAAGTTCTTGCGCCCCAAGCTTTTGCAGCACATCAACTACCGCTGCTGAACGTTGAGCAACTTCTTCTTGAACTTCGGTTGAGGTTTTTCCCTGTACTTGAATCCCCAATTGCACCTCAGTTAAAGTAGTGGGAACGGTGACCTCTCCTTGACCAGTAACTTCCAATATCTGAGCAGGAGCAGTGTTTGGATTAGTGCTACCAGTCAGAGGAGCGATAATCACAAGAGTTTGATTATCTGTGTTAGCCATCTTATTCTCCTTGCTTGAATGATGTTTGAAATCTGTTGACGTTTTAATCTTAGAGGATGTCTGAAAAGTAAGAAAGCCCACTTAACGGTATCCTGTCAGTAGATAAAAATACTTAAGTATGACAACGTTACGAGAGCCATGAATCCATCATACCCAAGTAACTTGACTTAATAGCAGTGGGAATTGTTAATCGGGACTAATTCTAGCAGCTAAAAAAGGCGGTAGAAAACGCAGTGTTGACATGTCAGCAGTAGTGAATGCAATCTTTTAAGGTCATCTGTGACTTAATATTGCATAACAAATTCGTCGAACTTAAGAGGGTCACAATTGTAGCAATTAAGTCACTATTTCTATCTGGTACGCCCAAACCAAGTGAGTTATTTTGGATAGATATAGAACTTACATATTGACAAAAAATACCAAATATGAGTCAAGGTTAAAAACCATATCTTTCGTAAGGGCACAGCAATGCTCATTGGTATCAACTTAAGTCAGAGAGCTTCATTCCACAGTCATTTTACCCCACCCCTTAATCCCCTCCCCGTTCACGGGGAGGGGAGATTTTGTCGTTAGACAAAAGCGGGGTGGGGTTCCGACGGCTTAATTAGTGGCTTAATTAGTAATTGAGTGGACTTGATATAACGTCATTGCAAGGGTTTTACGTTAAGTTGACACCTATGAGCAATGCTGTGCCCCTACAGCATGGTCTATTTCCGATCGCAGGATAATTAAGAAAAGCCTGAAAACTTCCTCAAGCTCGTTAATGCACTGTACAAATGCATTTGTACAGTGCGTAAGTCCTAAGATAATATATTTATCAGGTAGTGGGTGAGTCTTCTTCAGGCAAGATTTCATCTATGCTGAGTACCCACGGTATACCTTTGTCAGCTGGAGGGCTAACAGTAATTCGACCTCTGTTAGTAAATCTTTTTAACATATCGGTGAATTGGGGAATAGTTCTCATGATGTTCTGATAACTTTCTATATCAGGGCAAATCATAATTAACATCAGAATCCCACTATTAATTTTGAAATACCAATGGCAACTTGACAACAAAATGCGTGTGATGCGATCGCTCGCTAAGAAAAAGTTTTTTTTCGTTGCTTCTTCGAGTTGTCTGAACAGGATTTCACTCAACTGAATTGTCAGATGGGAAGGCAAATCATCTGGAGATAGGTAGGGCTTAATCATAATATTTTTGTACCTTTTAAGAAATTAACAACCTGAGAATTTAGCAGGATTAATATTATCCAAAATTCCAATTTTCATAATTCTTGCTTTTGCGTAACAATCCACTGCAAATCTAACCACAATTTAGGATAAATCTTCTTAATCTGCGATTTGGTATCGTGTAACAAATTTGTAGCATTCACGCAAACAACTTCAACTAGACCCAGATATTCTGCCACTTCTATCAGTAAATTTTTTTCTGCTACTACAGCAGCAATCAGTCTGTCAGGACAGTAAATCCTTATATATTTGGCATGAAGTATACATGCTCCTTTTGATTTAGAATTTAGCACTTTTATATAGCAGTACTGTAGTAATTTCCATGCTCTTGGGTGAGCTTGCTCAATAATCAGAGTAAATTGTTGGGCTAAGTCTTCTTCGGTAATCATTACTCTCTCCATTGTTATTGTGCTAATAACTATATTTCATCTCATTTCTGCACAGTAAAGAGGACGCAGCATTGCTAATGCTGTGTGCATTTTTATTTGAGTAAAATTAACAATTTTTAGTTGGGGTAAAATTTACCCATGCGGCAGAATTTGTTGGTAAGTTTTCTACGGCTTTTGTTACTTTCCTATCAAGCATCAAAGCTGAAACCGATTACTAAAACTGTATCAATCGCTGCTTTCAACCAAATTAATTGGTATAAAGCGAAGTTACTAAAAAAAGAATTAAGCAGCCAGAATAACTCTTGTGCAAGTGGCAGATGAATCAGAGCAGAAATTTTTGCCCGTTGCAAGAAAACTGGCTATATTTATGATATTCTGGTTTTAGAGGGAATCAAGGGTGCGATCGCCACCGGAAAGGGCGGGTACGCCATCGCACAAAATATCTTTGAGGAAAAATGCTATACATTCAAAGATGTGCTTTTGCCTTGGTAGATGCGAGTTAAATCCGCTACGGCTTTTTGAAACTTTGTCCGTGATGTTCTTTCTGGAAAAGAAGCAGTTGTGATTACGCTCGGATTTTGGGAAGAGGGACTGATGGCAATACGCTTGGGTTAAGGCTAAAACTCTTCATCAAAGTCAAATTTTTAACGTAGACGCTGCATCGGCTTGCCGCAGGCTACCGCAGAGGCGCAGAGGAAACAGAGAGAAGAGAAAAAATGCTTAACCCAAGTGTATTGGGACTGATGGTACAGTCTGGTAATCCGATGGGAATCAGAACAGTTGCCGACTTAGTGCAAGCGGGAGGAACTATTGTCAACCGTGAACCAGGTTCCGGTAGTCGTTTACTTTTGGAACAAACACTTCAACAGGAGCAAGTGCCATTCCATGCTGTCCAAGGCTTTGACTGTATTGTTCAAAGCCACCAAGATGTTGCCCAAGTAGTAGCATTGGGGGCTGCCGATGCAGGTATCAGTACGGCATCTGTAGCTACTACCTTTGGGCTAGGATTTATTCCTCTGCATCAGTCACGATATGACTTAGTGATTCTCAAAGAATATCTGGAAGAAGCGCCAGTACAGCAGTTGCTCAGTACTTTAGGACATCGGCTGGTTCACTCGCAATTTGAAGTTCTCGGCAGCTATGACACAAGCAAAATCGGGGAAGTTGTAGCGACCAGTCCTCTCTGGGGATTAGGTAGTTGACGTTCTCCTGCCCCATGCCTCCAAAGTGCTAATTTACCACTTGGCTGCCATGACTGCGGGGGTCATCTTGATTAGCAGTTGGTGCTACTGGGGCTGAAAATTTGGAAACTTTCCCACTAGCTTGAGCATAAGGGAGAGACGAACCAGTAACTAAAGCTTCTAAGTTGCTAGCCATAATCGTCCGGGGTTGATCACCGATCGCTTGGGCGATGGTTTCCCCTTGCTGACTCAAAAATACAAAATGGGGAATCCCATCTACCCGATATTTCAACATCTCTGGTAGCCACTTGGTATTATCCACATTCAGCATCACAAAATTCATTTTGTCAGCATACTCTGTTTCTAGTTGAGTGATATCTGGTGCCATTTTCTGGCAGACAGTACACCAATCAGCATAAAACTCTACTAGAGATGGTTTGCCGTTGCTGATTGCTACATCTAACGGTGTGGACGTATCACTTAACTTGGCTAGAGTTGCCGAGGTTGTTTCAGTTCGCAATCCTAAGACAAGGGCAACGCTAAGAGCGATCGCTACCATTACAATTAAAAAGTTTCTCAAACGTTTCCCTAAGTTGGATTCAGACTTATCGGGAGAATTAACAGGTGAATCAGTACTCATAACAAAATTATTAAAACTTATTAAGCAATTTCTTCTTCAGTTTAGCTGACTCCAGCCGCTCTTAAATACGTAATTTAATCTTCAAAATGGGTATTACAAATAAATACTTTAGATGAAATAGGTTTTAAAGGATGATTTTAAGCTTCAAAAATACCAGTGCTGTGTGTGCCGTATTTTTATTAGTCAGCGTTGGCAGCTTTCACACGTCAGCCATAGCTACTGTAAATAAACAGTCTCAATTCATAGCACAGCAGAGTAAAACCCCGTCAAACCCAGTTTTTAAATCTATTTTGCCCAAATTAAAGCAGAAGACTCAGATTCGTATTCTATTGCCGAAGTTTATTCCTGAGTCGGATGGGGAAAATCCAATTTACGCGATTATAGAAGCTGCTACGCAAAAAAAGTACGAAATTTTACTGGGTTTTACTCCCGACTGTACTGGTGGAACTGCCTGTCGTTTGGGCGTTGTTTATGCTGAAGCCGTAACCCGCAAAACACCCCGCCTGACTGGGAAACCTGTATCCTTAGCTAAGGGCATCACTGGGTATTTTGTGGATTTTACTTGTGGTGCTAATTGCTCAGATGCTACCTTGACTTGGAGACAGCAGGGTGTGCAATATGTTGTTGGTATAAAAGCAGGCGATCGCACTTCTTTGGTAAAAATGGCTAATTCTGCGATTAACTAATTCTGTACGTCAGTAATATTAAATTTACGTAAAGTTATTGTGTAATCTTTGGAAATCTAGTTACAGATTACAGATGATACATTTTGGGTTAAGGGTGCAAGATGCAAAGATATTTGAAAGTACTAAGACTATTTTGGAGTGCTGCGATCGCAGCTGAGTTAGAGTATCGGATTAACTTTTTCATAGCTACCCTCAGCAGCTTGGGAAATCTCGCGGGTAGCCTCTTTGGATTATTCTTGTTTTACCGGACTGGTTATACTTTTAGTGGCTGGTCATGGGAAGCAGCTTTAGTAGTTCTAGGAATTTTTACCTTACTACAAGGATTTTCTGCTACTTTTCTGGCGTCGAACTTGAATCGCATTGTCCGCCATGTCCAAGAAGGCACTTTAGACTTTATATTATTAAAACCTATCCGCAGTCAGTTTTGGCTTTCCACCCATACCCTTTCACCTTGGGGACTGCCGGATATAATTTTTGGTAGTATTATTATTGGCTACGCAGGTAAACGCCTCGGTGTAGGGATAGACGACTATCTACTTGGTGTGCTGCCGTTATTGTTCAGCTTTGTGATTCTGTACAGCCTGTGGTTTATGCTGGGAGCGATGAGCATCTGGTTCGTCAAAATATACAACGTTACCGAAGTCTTACGTGGTTTGTTGGAAGCTGGACGATATCCCATCGCCGCATATCCTACTGCTTACCGCTTTTTCTTCACCTTTGTGATGCCAGTAGCGTTTTTAACTACTGTACCAGCCCAAGCGCTACTGGGCCGGAGTGAAATTAGCTGGTTGATAGGTGCGGCAATATTAGCAGTAGCGTTGTTTTTCGCTTCCACTTGGTTTTGGCGATTTGCGTTGAGGTTTTATACCAGTGCTTCGAGTTAGAGAGAAGCGTAGACAAGGCAGTATCTTGCTCAATGTTGGAGCAACATAAAGTTAACATCTAATGTCGAATAACTAATTATTGTCGTTTATATAAAATAGCTATAAGTCTTACAGAATAAAGTATATAGCTTTTTTACATGGGATGCGACATTTACCCGATTGTTGGAAATCAACAGGATTATTTTTCTGTCACAGCTACGAAAGAATATTGTAATAATCAATATTTAAAGTCAGATATGAAATAATCTTACACAGAGGCGCAGAGAAAAACGATAATTGCTTTGGCAGGCTGCTGGATTCTCGCCAGAATTAGTTAAAGCAGCGTGTAAAATTTCTCAAAATACTCTCATCAAATAAAATTAAAAACCCTATTTTCGCATTAGTGCGCGGAGGCCGATTTTGCTTATATAGAAGCGATTTCCAGCCGTATATATTATTATTTTTAGAGATTTATTAAATAGTTTTAAGGTGCTTGACAAAATTATTATAGTTTGGCACAATCCTCAATAATAATACAAAATTCAGAATTCAGAATTCAGAATCAATTAGTAGAGGATTCAAAACGTCACTTTCTACTAAGGCACCAAATTTTTATTTTGGTGGGGGGCTTAAACCCGTTTATTTATCCACCAGTTACAACAGAATTCAATTCTGAGTTCTGGCTACTGAATTATGTTTTATTAAGTGAAGTATTTTTTGGAACCCCCTAATGCTGAAAACAACTTCTCAAACAGAAAAAGATTCTTTTTCTATTAGATTTGATGACCTTGATGACGGTTCATTATCTGAATTAAGCTCCGACGAAGCCTCTGAAATTACTGGAGGTTTTCAAGTTATCAATGATTCAGGTGAGACGAGAGCTTTTTATAATTTTGGAGCGTCCGTACTGGCAGAACGCCAAGTTTTACAACCTGGAGAAATTGGTGATTATGATGGAGAATATATTTTATATAATTCTTCAAGAACCGCATTTCAACCGAGATTATCACGGAGACTTGCTTCAGATGACTTCGTAAGTTTTCGTCGGCAGGGAAATAATACAATAGTTCTTAATACTACTGGAGTTCTCACTCTTGCCAGCGCGCCATCAGGGTCTGAATTCTAAAATTGGCGTAGGTTGGGGAGCCACTGCGCCCTTGCGGTTTCACCACTTCCCTGCAAGGATCTTGCTACGCGTAGCGTTTCCCCTTCTTCCCAGAGCTATTTCATTCTTTTTTTGGGATAGTTTTTACGAATCTTTTGTGAAAAACAATAATTTAGCAACTAACCTAACCCTGAAAAATGCCCATTTTGTAATAATTAACCCGTAAGTATAAAATGTGGCATTTTAGAATGGAATAGCCTTGATTTTTTAGTAAAGTACTTCCAATCATTCGTTAATATTTAGCCTAATTTTAACTAGTTCCGTGGGTTTAAGTCCCCCGGTTCAATAAAAAAGCAAGTTTTGTGTTGGGGTTAAATCCCCATTACAAAACAAAATTTACGAACTTGTACTGAGCGTAGCCGAAGTATTACGAATTACGAATTACGAATTACGAATTACGAATTATTTAATATGAGCCGCAACACTTAACTTGAAGTTTTGTTTAAAACAACAGCCCACTTGTAGTAATTGGAGGTGGGCTGTTTTTATGGTTGTGTCGCAAAAACGCAATTAGATTTTTTACTCTCATGGGAAATATCTATACACCAGTCTGTACAAGGGTTGGGGGTTACTCCTTATAGTGGCGACTTGATGCTGATTTTTTTGAACCAGCCCCAAAAAAGACAGTCGGCGACATTAATTTGTTAACGGTTGCAAGAGCAACTTTGATGACATTCATTTGTTAACAGCGATATTAATTCGTTAATCACGACATTAATTTGTTAACGACGACAAATAATGAGTTATTCGACAACAACAAATCGGGATGACTGGATTCGAACCAGCGGCCCCTTCGTCCCGAACGAAGTGCGCTACCAAGCTGCGCCACATCCCGGCATAAAAATGCCATTGTAAATTAAGAATATCACAACCCGTGCCAAATGACAGAATTACATCTATATATATATGATCACTTCATCCAAGGCTTTGCTTGCTACGATTGAATTTGTATAACTCTAGTGGTAAAAGCGGATTGTGACTGTAAAACCAGACTGGTTGCGGGTAAAAGCACCTGGGCGTGAGCGCATCGGTAACGTTAAAGACATTTTGCGGGATTTAGCCCTCAATACAGTTTGTGAGGAAGCGTCCTGTCCTAATATTGGTGAATGCTTCAATGCCGGTACTGCCACGTTTTTGATTATGGGCCCGGCTTGTACACGCGCTTGTCCCTACTGCGATATTGATTTTGAGAAAAAACCCAAACCACTAGACCCCACGGAACCTGCACGACTAGCAGAAGCTGTTCGCCGCATGAAACTTAACCATGTTGTGATCACTTCTGTAAACCGAGATGATCTGGCAGATGGTGGTGCGTCTCAGTTTATAGCGTGTATTAATGCGGTTCGCACTGTTTCACCCAACACCACAATTGAGGTACTAATTCCTGACTTGTGCGGTAATTGGAATGCTCTAGAGTTGATTCTACAAGCTGCGCCAGAGGTATTAAACCACAATACGGAAACTGTTCCACGCCTGTATCGCCGGGTGCGTCCCCAAGGAAACTACGATCGCACTTTAGAATTATTGCACCGCTCTCGCCAAGTTCTCAAGAGCACATATACTAAATCTGGTATCATGGTTGGACTCGGTGAAACTGATGTGGAAATTCGCCAGGTCATGCAAGACTTGCGAACCGTAGATTGCGACATTTTGACAATTGGGCAATACCTCCAACCCAGTCAAAAACACTTGCAAGTAAATGAATTTATTAATCCAGAACAATTTGCTGCTTGGAAGGCATTCGGCGAAGAAATCGGATTTTTACAAGTTGTTTCTTCACCATTGACAAGAAGCTCATACCATGCCGAACAAGTCAGGGAATTAATGGAACGTTATCCCCGCTCAAAAGTTAGGAGTTAGGAATTAGGAGTTATGAGTGAGCAGATGTACTCCAACTCAAAAGTTTCCGTTGCAATTCTTGGTGCAGGTGCTTGGGGTACATCTCTGGCAAATCTCGCCGCAGCAAATGGTCATCAGGTGCGCGTCTGGTCGCGTCAAGGTTCCCAAATCCAAGCAGTTTTAAAAGATGTCCAAATAATCCTATCCGCTATCTCGATGATTGGTGTGAGGGATGTTGCTTCCCAAGTCCAGTCTTTCCCTCTTTCTCCAGAGACAATTTTTGTCACAGCGACGAAAGGCTTAGACCCTCAAACTACCTGCACGCCGTCGCAAATTTGGCAAACAGTATTCCCTAACCATGCAGTGGTTGTTTTGTCTGGGCCTAATTTATCAAAAGAAATTCAAATGGAATTACCAGCAGCCACGGTGGTAGCCAGTAATATTCCCACGGCTGCGGAAATAGTGCAGTTAGTATTTTCTTCTCATCGTTTCCGGGTATATACCAATCCTGATCCTTTGGGAGTGGAATTGGGGGGAACACTGAAAAATGTGATTGCGATCGCAGCCGGTGTGTGCGATGGTTTACAACTGGGAACCAATGCCAAAGCTGCTTTAGTCACCCGTGGACTTACAGAAATGGTTCGCATCGGCAACAACTGGGGTGCGAAGACAGAAACATTTTATGGTTTATCAGGTTTAGGAGATTTGTTAGCAACCTGCAATAGTCCCTTAAGTCGCAATTATCAAGTCGGCTATCAGCTAGCTGGTGGTAAGTCACTTACAGAAACTCTCGCAAATTTGCAAGGAACTGCTGAAGGAGTGAACACCTGCCGGGTTTTGATGCAACGAGCCAAGCAACAAAGCATTCCCGTTCCAATTACTGAGCAAGTTTATCGGTTACTTCAGGGTGAAGTGACACCCCAACAAGCGCTTGATGAACTGATGCTGCGAGATATCAAGCCAGAGTACAACTACTAGAGTTTCAACAATCAAAAACCTAACCCTCCCCAGCCCCCAAATTTTGCAGGTTTGGGGGAGAGGTTCTTTTAATATTACTGAATTAGTGTTCTAGTTAGGGACTTCCAGTAAAAAAAAACATCCCATCGCAATACTGCTCGGGTTTTGGTGCATAGTCATTGGAGATCCCCCTTAGTCCCCCTTAAAAAGCAATACGGTTCAGTTAAGGCTTAAATATTAGTCAAAGTCAATTTTTTTAACGTAGACGCTGCATCGGCTTGCCGGAGGCTACCGCAAAGGACGCAAAGAACGCAAAGGAAGAGAAGAAAGAAATGCTTAACTGAACTGTATGGCCTTAAAAAGGGTGGAAAATAAGGCATTTTTAGCCCCCCAATTTATCGGGGGGTTGGGGGGATCGACTCAAAACCTACGCAGTATTGGAATGACTTCTAACTCACCACTCTCATAGCCTGAGTTGGTATCCATACAGTAAAAATTGAGCCAATACTTACAGTTGATTCTACTTCAATTCGTCCCCGATGGAGTTCTACGAGTTGTTTCGTTAAAGCCAGTCCAAGTCCAGTGCCTTCGTAGCGGCGGCGATAGGGTGTATCGAGTTGCTGAAATTTCTCAAACAGTAATGGTAATTGTTCTTCGTGAATACCAATCCCGGTGTCTTCTACTTGAAAAATAGCAGTATCATCTTCCACCCAAAGACGTAAGGTAACGCTACCACTTTCGGGGGTAAATTTAATCGCATTAGTTAACAGATTCCAGAGAATTTGTTCTAGTCGTTCGGCATCGGCGGTAAAGCGATCGCGCCTGGGATCGATTTGCAAATCAAGTTGGAGATTGATTTGTTCGCTTGTTGCTTTTTTTCGCAGTGACTCAAGAGCATTTTCGGCAACATTCACTAAAGAAAATTCCGAAATATTTAAAGCTATCTTACCAGCCTCGATTTGCGATAAATCGAGGATGTCATTAATCATTTCTAATAAATGTTCTCCACTGTCGTGGATTGTTTGCAGATAACCCCGTTGTCGTTGACTCAATTCACCCAAAGGCCAACGTAACAATGTAGACGACATCCCAATAACATAAGTTAAAGGCGTGAGCAATTCGTGACTGATAGTAGCGAGAAACTCACTTCTGAGGCGGCTAGCAGCTTCGGCGGCGAGGAGAGCATCGCGCAGAGCCATTGTGCGCTCAATAACTCGTTGTTCGAGAGTTTGTTTTTCTTGGGTGAGCGTTTGCATTAACTCAGCTTGGTGAATTGCGATCGCTAATTGTTCTGCGATCGCAATCAGCAAGTTTTTTTCGCTATCATTCCACTGGTGGGGTTTATCGCACTGATGAGCAATCAGCAATCCCCACAATTTGTCCTCAAATATAATCGGTGCAGCCAACTTCGCCCGAACCTGGCTTTCCCTCAAAAAATTTAACAAACACTCTTCTAGAGCATAAGTTTTTTCAACATCGTCCACAGCTAAGGTAAAGCCTTGGCGATACTTTTCCCAACATTGAGAGCTTCGGATAAAGCAATTTTTTTCCGTGTAATTCAACACCGATGTAATAGCATCTGTAGCCCGGACTTCATAGACAATATAACCTCCATAGTTTTGGCAGTCTTCTAGTAATGGTTGATTATTGACTAACGCAGGAGGCGAGTGTTTACCGTTACTCTCATGTATAGAAAAAGAGATTTTGGCAGGTTCCCCAACCGATAGTTCCATGTCTGTTACCAGTGCCGTTCCATTCAGAGGAATAGTGTCAGACTGGTATTGAGCCTTGACTTTGGAACCTGCAAATTTATAGATCACTAATCTGTCTAATTCCAGAAACTCACGCACTTGTGTAATTGCTGTTGCCATAATCACTGGCAAATCCAGGCTTTTGCGGATCTGCGTTGTTACCTGATTCAACAGCCGCTCTTGGGAAATCTGTTTTTTTAAAGCATCTTCCACTGGTTGACAGATATAAACTGTCGGCGCAGTTGAGCTTAGAGGTGCTATTATTTCTTGGCTTGGCTGAGTTAAGAGATATTCTAATAACAACAGCGAGAATTGACTTTGGAGCGTGGCATCATTGGGGCGAATAATTTGGCGATAGCCTTCGAGATTTTGGTGAGTGGAGGAATCGCACTCAAACAAGTCTCTCAATTCGTAGACAAATGTTGCGATCGCCTCTAAATTAAATGTCAACTGAGCATTAAGCGCCGAGTCCTGAGTGGGTACTTGTTCTCCCTCATCCCCCTCATCTCCCTCATCTCCCCAATCCCCCTGCTCCCCCTGCGCTAAGTTTCCTACCAGAAGCGCACTAAACTGCTCAGAAACCACCAACGTAAACCTTTGCCTTTGCCATTCCACAGGTATGCAAATTCGCATCAACACAGCTTCTGTCAGTATCAGAGCGGCACTTCCCACCGTTTGAGCCATCTGTTCCAACAATTCCCCAAGCTGATTAAATACAACAATAGGCAAGGTTCGAGAAAAGCTCAAATCAGGAGAACTAAGCATTTTCAATCATTTTGGTAAAAGGGGGCTGAATGCAGGGAAAAAAGTTTGTTTTGATTGTGTACTAACCAACAGTTTAAAACGGTAACACAGGATTATGCATCGTATAAGTAGCACATCGGGTGGATGGAATCAGTCAGAGGGTTTAATTCTTTTAGAACAAACTCCAGCGCCTTTCGTGTTGATTACGGCTGCTGATACCGACATTCAAACCTTGGCAGCTGCGGTGACAAAATTACCCGCAAGCTTTCCTGCATTAAGAGTCGCTAACCTGTTGCAGTTGCAGCAACAATTAAGTATAGATACTTATGGAGAGCAAGTTTTAGAATATGCCGAAGTAATTATTTTGCGCCTGTTAGGAGGACGCTCCTACTGGGGTTATGGCTTAGAAGTAGTGCAAGAAATTGTGCAACGTAATGGTAGAACCCTCATTGTAATGCCAGGGGACGACGCTTTTGATCCCGATTTAATTTCCCAGTCTACCGTGCCTTTGGGTATTGTTAACCAGGTATGGCAGTATTTTAGCGAAGGCGGCGTAGAAAATTTCGTTAATGCTCTGCAATTTATCTCTGACACTTGCCTGTTAACTACATACAATCCGCCGTTACCTCGGCCGATTCCGCGTGTGGGATTGTATGAATGGGGAGTGGGGAGTGGGGACTGGGGATTGGGGACTGGGGACTGGGGAAGGGAAGAGTTAGAACTAGATTCATCCACCTCAGATACTCATTCATCCACCTCAGATACTCATTCATCCACCTCAGATACTCATTCATCCACCTCAGATACTCATTCATCCACCTCAGATACTCATTCATCCACCTTAGATACTCATTCATCCACCTTAGATACTCATTCATCCACCTCAGATACTCATTCATCCACCTCAGATACTCATTCATCCACCTCAGATACTCATTCATCCACCTCAGATACTCGTTCATCCACCTCAGAACCTCAAGGCTTCCAATGCCCAATGCCCCATGCCCCATGCCCAATGCCCCATGCCCCATGCCCAATGCCCAATGCCCAATCCCCAATCCCCAAAATTGGCATCCTTTTCTACCGCGCTCATTATTTAGCGGGAAATACTAAGGTCATTGATGCTTTATGCGAAGCTTTGGCACAGAAAAATTTACAACCAGTGCCAGTGTTTGTTTCTTCATTGCGTGAACCTGATGTGCAAGTTGAGTTGAGTGAATTTTTTCAACCCAAAGAAGCCGAATCAATCGCTGTACTGCTAAATACCACCAGTTTTTCTCTAGCACGCTTGGAAAGCGAAACACCCCAAACTGAACTATGGGAAAAATTAGATGTACCTGTGTTGCAGGTTATCCTCAGTGGCGGCTCAATTGAGCAGTGGGAGTCACAGTTTCAAGGGCTTTCTCCCCGCGATATTGGGATGAATGTGGCGCTACCAGAAGTAGATGGGCGGATTATTACTCGTGCTGTGTCTTTTAAAGCCGTACAAACTCGTAATCCCCATCTAGAGACAGATGTGGTAATTTATGAACCAGTGAGCGATCGCATCGAGTTCGTTGCTAAACTAGCAGCAAATTGGGCGCGTCTACGTTCCAAACCCCCCCAAGAACGGCGAATTGCCCTAATTCTGGCAAACTACCCCAACCGCAATGGCCGCCTCGCCAATGGTGTAGGACTCGACACTCCAGCTAGTTGTGTAGAAATCCTTCAAGCTTTACATCAGGCAGGGTATGAAGTAGAAAATCCACCTGCTCAAGGAGATGAGTTGATTCAACGGCTGACAGATGGCATAACCAATGATCCAGAAGGTCGAGAATCGCTTCCGGTACACCAAAGTGTTTCTTGGCAAGAGTATCAAGAATATTTCGCTTCATTGCCGCCAGCAGTTCAGCAAGGTATTAGTGAAAGGTGGGGAATAGGGCATGGGGCATGGGGCATGGGGCATGGGAAGAAGGGAGATGAGGGAGATGAGGGAGATGAGGGAGATGAGGGAGATAAGGGAGATAAGAAGAATCCATACCCAATGCCCAATGCCCAATGCCCAATGCCCAATGCCCAATGCCCAATCCCCATTTCTGGAATTCAACTCGGCAACGTCTTCGTGGGAATTCAGCCAGCAAGGGGTTATGATAATGACCCCAGTTTGAATTATCATGCGCCGGATTTAGAACCAACTCATGCTTATTTAGCTTTCTACTATTGGGTCAGAGAAACTTTTGGTGCTGATGCTGTAGTTCATGTGGGAAAACACGGAAATCTAGAATGGCTACCCGGAAAAAGTGTGGCTTTATCCAGCAATTGTTATCCAGAAGTGGCTTTCGGCGCACTTCCCCACCTGTACCCATTTATTGTCAATGACCCTGGTGAAGGTTCCCAAGCCAAACGTCGCGCTCAAGCGGTGATTATAGATCACCTAACGCCGCCGATGACTCGTGCGGAACTCTACGGTTCTTTGCAGCAGTTAGAAAATTTAATTGATGAGTATTATGAAGCAGACAGTTTAGATCCTTCGCGTTTGCCAGTGATTCGCGATCGCATCCGCGAACTGGTGATCAAAGAAAATCTCCATCTAGATTTAGGAATCCAAAATAAAAAACTCCACCCACAAGGGGATGGAGTTTTTGGGCATGGGGAAGAAGTTAGCAATGCCCTATGCCCAATGCCCCAAGCGACGGGGCGACTATCCCGGAACACCCAGGAGGAAATGGAGTTTCCCGCCGCTTTCGATGAAACAGAAATTTTTAATTCGGAATCTTTAATTTTGAATTCCATCGGTGGCTATCTTTGTGAATTGAAAGAAGCCCAAATCCGCGACGGGTTGCATATTTTTGGGCAATGTCCCCAAGGACGGCAGCTACGAGATTTAATAGTAGCGATCGCTCGCATACCCAATCGGCATTCTTCAGGTATTACCCGTGCCATAGCTCAAGATTGGGGACTAGACTTCGACCCCCTCACAGCCGATTTGTCAATGCCTAGTGGTGAATACTCAATAGTCAATGGCACAGAATGCCGTACCCTTGGTGATATTGTCGAAGTCCTAGAAGAACACGCCGCCCTCTTAGTAGAACAACTAATAAATCAGGATTCAGAATTCAGAATTCAGAATTCAGAATTTAGAAATCAGGAATCTTGTACAGACGCGATTCATCGCGTCTCCCCCCCCAGCACAGACGCGATTCATCGCGTCTCTACCTGGATACGCGATCGCCTCCTTCCAGCTTTACAACAAACCCACCAAGAAATCACCCATTTATTACATGGACTCGATGGCGGTTACGTCCCCAGCGCTCCATCTGGCGCACCCACACGCGGCCGCCCAGAAGTTCTACCAACAGGGAGAAACTTTTATTCTGTCGATATTCGCGCCATTCCCACAGAAACAGCCTGGGATATCGGTAGAAAAGCTGCTGAAACCCTCGTTGAATATTACACACAAGAGCATGGTGAGTATCCAAAAACACTAGGTTTATCACTGTGGGGAACAGCCACCATGAGAACAGGCGGTGATGATATAGCCGAAGCCTTGGCTTTACTCGGAGTCCAACCTGTCTGGGATGGTGCAGCGCGGCGAGTAGTGGATTTTGAAATTTTGCCTCTAGCGATTTTGGGGCGTCCCCGTGTAGATGTCACCTTGCGAATTTCTGGATTCTTCCGGGATGCTTTTGGCAACTTAATTGATTTATTCGCTCAAGCAGTATCAGCAGTAGCAGACTTGGATGAACCACCAGAACAAAACCCCCTAGCGGATGCAGTTCGCCAAGAAACTGATTTGTGGACAAGCCAAGGATTAACTTTAGAAGAAGCAGTGGTGCGATCGCGCTATCGCATCTTTGGTTCTCGCCCAGGTGCTTACGGCGCAGGACTCCAAGGTTTAATCGAATCGCAAAACTGGACAGATGACGAAGATTTAGCCCGCGCCTACATCAACTGGAGTTCTTACGCCTACTCTTCAGGAAGCGGCGCAGGGGAAGATGAGGGAGCAGGGGGAGATGAGGGAGTAATGGGAGCAACATCCCCCTCATCCCCCTCATCCTCCTCATCCTCCTCATCCCCCTCATCCCCCTCATCCCCCCTCCCCTCCCCCGAAGCCTTCAAGCAACGCTTATCCCAAATGCAAGTTGTCCTGCATAATCAAGACAACCGTGAACACGATCTACTCGATTCTGATGATTATTACCAATTTCAGGGTGGCTTAACAGCGGCGGTGCGTTCTCTACAGCGAAAAAATCCCCAAACTTATTTTGGTGATAATTCCATACCCGCTAAACCACGAGTCCGCCAACTGAAAGAAGAAATCGCACGGGTGTATCGTTCTCGCGTAGTTAATCCCAAGTGGATTGCGGGAGTCATGCGCCACGGTTACAAAGGAGCCTTTGAAATGGCGGCGACAGTAGATTTTTTATTCGCCTACGATGCAACAGCTAAATGTGTCGAAGATTATATGTATCAAGGCATAGTAGAAGCTTACCTGCTCGATCCAGTAGTCTTGGAATTTACTCAGGAAAAGAACCCTTATGCACTGCGTGATATTGCAGAAAAATTATTAGAAGCACACAAGCGCAATTTGTGGGAGGATGTAAATATAGGAACATTAGAAGCTTTGAGGAACCTAGTACATCAAGCTGAAGCAGTGATCGAAGAAAAATCAATGGTGTAGGAAACAAATATGGAAAATCTTGCGTATTTGCACCTAGCTTTCGCCTACGAAGACAGCACACCCAGTGAATTGGTCTCCCTCAGTTCTTTGTTTAACAAAGCAGCTGCACCAGACTGGAAACGGCTTTCTGGTAGGGCTTGGAAGTATATGTTGCCCCTTGCTCTGTCCTTGTCTATTCTTGGCGCCCTTAGCAGCGTCATGGCACTGGAAAAAGGCGATCAAGGCCCTTCTGTCAGAAATCTACAACAAAAGTTGAAAACAGCAGGTTTTTACCAAGCTTCTGTTACCCAAGTATATGACGCATCCACACAAGAAGCTGTGCGGCGCTTCCAAAAGGCCGCTGGTTTACCAGTGGACGGCATTGTTGGAGCAAGCACCCTGCAAAAATTAGAAAGTTGGCAAGCGAAAAAGCCCACAACTAGGGCTACACAAACTAAAAAAACGACTGCTGTAAGAAGCGCACAAGCTAAAAAGCCCAGCACTACTAGTTCAGCTAGTTCAGCAACTAACCAACGCCGCAATCCTAACTACCTTGCTAAGGGGGATGAAGGTGAAGATGTCAGGGCTTTACAAGAACGCTTAAGAGTTGCAGGCTTTTATTACGGGAACGCCACAGGAATATTTGGCCCAATTACCGAAGAAGCTGTCAAGCGGTTCCAAGATGCTTACAAATTAAGCGTTGATGGAGTTGCTGGCCCAGCAACATTAGGTAAATTGCCGGGAGTTGGCATCGGTGATGGAGAAGAGGCTCCCAAAACCCAAAAGGTAGTCAATCGAGATAAATTCCGTATAGGCGATCGCGGTGAGCCAGTTAGAGTACTTCAAGAACAATTGATCCAGGCAGGATATTTAGAGGGAGAGCCAAATGGCTACTATGGCCCCTACACTGCCGATGCTGTAAGGAGATTCCAGGCAGCTAATTACTTGGCAGCAAGTGGCGTTGCTGGCCCAACTACGCGAGCTAAGTTATATAGCTCAGTTAATACTGCTAGCAAAAGCGAATTTAATACCTTAGAAATCCAAACGCGACTACGGGAGCGGGGTTTTTATAAAGGCAAGCTGAACGGTGTGATGGCAGCTGACACCAAAAAAGCAATTAAACAAGCCCAAGAATTCTACGGCATCAGTCTCAAGGATCTTAAGAGCGGACGCTTTTAACATCCGCTTTGGCGTTGTTAGTATCAGTCCCCAACTGGTTGCTTGCCTCCAGTAACATCAAATTACGAACTGCTCAAAATTCCATTTATTTGGTTAATTTGAGTAGTTTTGTTTTTTATCTACCTAAGTGCTAAAGCGGCATCAGTGCCCGTTGGCACTTGGGACACACTGCATGGATAGTCATTTGACAGTCAAGCAGGTGAAAACCTTCTTTTTGAGCGGTTTTCGACCCAATTTTTAAAATTGAGTCATTTTTAAACTCAATAGTTGAGTTGCATCTAACACAAATTAAGTGATGGTGGTGATGGGGATAGGGCTGGTTGATCTCATAATGCTTATGTCCCTCGCCCAGTTCTAGTTCCCGTAAAATCCCCATTCTTGCCATCAACTTCAAAGTCCGATAAATAGTTGACAGACTGATCCCTTCACCATCAGTTTCTAGCCGATGATAAAGATCCTCCGCACTCAGATGTTCACCTTGCGGAAGTTCTTGAAAAATGTGTAAAATTGTTTCGCGCTGGGGAGTTAATCGCCAGCCTCGTTCGTTCAGTTCTGCCTTGAGTGAAGTAGTTGTGTAGACAGTCATACTAATATTTCTCAACAAAGCTCGTTAATTGAGAATATAACAAATCTTGGGAGCAATTTGCAACAATCCTTGCCTATTGAGAATGTATGCTAAATATTTAAGAACAATTCATCAAATCTTGCTCAAAATTCAACTAATAAGCTGTAGTGCATTTAATTTGCATACAGCTAATAGTTAGGATACTTGTAACGATTGCATCCCTTGACTTTGAATTTTGAATAAGTTAATTTTGAATTGCTTAGTTGATCCCCACCTTCAAGATATTTGAGCAAAGGTCTGGGGAAAATTTTGTACAATTAAATGCAAATAATTTGCTACAAGCCTCTAAAAGGCTTTAAATATGGGATAAAATTAGCCATTTGTGCGTAGTCATTTGTCAAGTGTAGTTTTCTAATGACAAATGACTAATGACAAATGACAAATGACAAATGACTAACTTAGAGACTCTAAATAGTCGCGGATGAGGTTGCGACGCTTGGGTTGACGTAGCTTTTGCAAAGCCTTGGATTCTATTTGTCTGACTCGTTCCCGTGATAAATCGAGAGCGCGGCCAATTTCTGCTAAAGAGTAAGGATGACCATCTGCCAAACCAAACCGCATCAAAATTACATCACGCTCCCGGCTAGTCAAATCTGACAGAAGATGATGCAAGTCTCTTTGTAAAGATTCTCGCATTAACATCTCTTCTGGGGTTACACTGTCAGTTTCGAGTAATTCGCCTAACTCAGTGTCTTTATCCTTACCTACTTTGGTTTCCAAAGAAACGGAGCGAGGAACCCGCAACAAAACTTCTCGTACTTGGGTCGGTGTCATCTCTAACTCAGTTGCTAAATCTTCTAGAGTTGGGGTGCGACCTTTTTCTTGAGCAATTTTGCGTTGAGCCTTTTTGATTTTGTTTAACTTTTCGGTAATATGGACAGGGAGGCGGATGGTGCGACTAGAAGTAGCGATCGCCCGTGTAATTCCCTGACGAATCCACCAGTAAGCATAGGTACTGAAGCGATAACCCTTGGTGGGGTCAAATTTTTCTACAGCCCGCTCCAAACCAAGTGTGCCTTCTTGGACTAAATCCAACAATTCCAAACCGCGATTTTGATACTTCTTAGCAACAGACACAACTAGGCGGAGATTAGCCTTAATCATGTGTTCTTTTGCTTGCAGTCCTTGGGACTGAACTTGCTCCAGCTCTTCTACCGTCAACTTGGCGATTTCAGCCCAGCGACGTTTGCCTTCTGCCAAAGTTGGTCTGAGATCCGATAAAATTATGTCAGCAGTAGCAGCCCATCTTTCCAAAGACGGGCGATGTCCTAGTTCTGAGGTAAGGCGTTCTTGAACTTCAACTAACCTTAGATAGGGCGTAATCACTTCATCCCCAAGCTTTGCGGCGTTAGCAAGCACTATCCGCATCCGCAAGTAACGTTGGACTTTTTGAGCTTCTGAAACCTCTTCATCCCGCCCTAACAAGCGAACCCGACCAATTTCCTGAAGATATAGACGTACTAGGTCTGTACTCCGACGGTTAGTGTTAGTAGCAAAGTTAGCATTGTCAGCAGAAGCCATCTCTAGCTCCTGTAAATCATCTACCGATAACTCACTGTCATCAACCGTGAGATCCGAGTCCAAAGCCTGGCGGGACTTTTTGGTATTGTAGGGGGCATCTGCATAAAAAGATGTTGCTGGCATAAAGATCGTCTCAATGGCTCCAGGTAACAATAGATTTCGGTCAGCTTAGATTACGGTCAGCTATTCAACTGTTGCTATTGTTCCCGTGATTTACGATGAACTAACATGGTTGAACGTTCCATTACAATTTTTTTTTGAAATTAATTGTAAGGGTTTAATTGGATACAGCATTACTGAACTTAATCGGCTGCTAAACTTTTGATTAAACCAATAGCTATTCAAGTCGGCAGCTAGGTTTTCAATATTTCGACTACTTAGTTAACATTTCAACCTTGATGGGCTTTAAAAGTAACTTTTATAACACAGTATAAACATCCTTCAGTGAATGTCATCTTTATAATTGGCATAGTCACATTTACATGGCTACAAAAGTAATATCCTGACGATTTACCAATTTTTTCTCAGGATTATTCAGGTATAAGTAGAACTAATCGATATTGGGGAAGTGATTAGCATTAACGGCAAAAATTCTATCGACACGGAGATAGAAAACGCGGGGAAGTTATTAAATACTCTCTCGGTGTCGTGCTAACCCGTCAATTTCAACTTGACATAAGCTGTCGCGCATTTAATTTGCACAACTAGGGCGCTTATACAATACTGCTCGGTTAAGAATAAAAAATAAAAATGTGTAGGTTGGGTTGAGGAACGTAGACCCAAAGGGGCTTAAGGCAGGGTAACCCAACATTTTGGGGGGTTTGTTGGGTAACACGAATGTTCAACCCAACCTTGTATCTTAGAGGAAGTAGTAGACCGTTCCAACCTTGGTTAATGCAAAATCTCGATGCCCGTACCAGGCACCACCGAATCAGCGAAGCGGTTCCCCAGTTGCGTCAACTTGTTTTCAGCTTTTTTTTGCGATCGCAGTTGACATTCAAGACAGTCGCTACTATTCTTCTTAATCGAGCAGTATTGAGAGTTATACCAATTCTGTATAAAGATGCACCAAATTTAGAAAGGAACGAACCGCAGAGACACAGAGAAGCCAGTGCGCCCTTGCGGTTAAGAGACTTGTTCGCGCAGCGTCTCCCCTTGGGAGAAGCAACTGGCGCAACACAGAGGAGAAAAAGCAAGGTTAAAAAATTCAGCGCAGCTTCATAAAGAAATGGTATTAGGATATTGAATTTTTATTTCGAGGCTAGGCTAATAAGCATTTTTTCAAAAACTTTCAACACAGGCTCCTCTCCATTGTCTCTAGTGAAAATAGTATAATTTGGGTGAGAATTGACTTCAATTAACCAATATTGGTTATCTCGATCTAAGACTATATCTAAACCACCATAATCAAGGTCTAATTCTTCAAAAATTGGTTGAGCGAAATTAGCAATCTCTGACAATATTTGTGGCTCGTTGATATACTTTGCTTTTGCACCATTCCAGTGCAGAGGGCTGAGGTTCCCTGCAAACTCTGCATCACTTATATCTTTTTCATAGAGCAAAACTAACTCTTTATTTAAGAAAATCGCTCTATATTCAGATTTTATGTGAATAAATTCTTGAGCGATCGCAACGTAATCATACTTTTTATAATTGATATTAAAAATCTCTTTTAAAGCGGTTTCAATTTCATCTGTATTCTGACATAGAAAAACGTTATGTCCACCAGCGCCAGAATTCCTTTTGACAATAACAGGTGTTTCAAATTTATCTTTTATTTCTAATATAATATCTTGAAAACTTGGGAATTTTAAGTACATCTTATACTGAAGTTCGCAAAAAGGTGAAAGAAAACCTAATGTCCGAGGAAGTTTAACTTTTTTATTTAAAGCATGGTAAGTGTATTCCTTGTCTTTTATAAGGTGTGATACTGCTTGATTAATCAACGGAGTGCTATAGTTACAAAAATAATGGTGTTTATTATTGAGTTTTATTTTGATTAAGTTTTCAGCCGGATGAATAATTTCATAGCTGATGTTTAAGTTTTTACAAGCTTGCAATACTAGCGAAACGTTGTCTAACATAAATACTTAAATTTAAACGTCTAAATTACGAATTACGAACTTGTACTGAGCGTAGCCGAAGTATTACGAATTACGAATTATTCTCACTTGCTGTTTGCCGTTTAAAAATTACTATCTCAGTACCAACAACTGGGTTACGCGCTATCAGCCTATTTTGGGAGTCGATAATTTCTAAATGGGTAAAATCAAGTTCTTGAGAGCGTTGTAATATTTCCGCAGCTAGTTTGTCCTGCTGAGATTCTTTGAGAGTGTACCAATCATCACTAATTTTAACTGTAAGATTGCTGGTGCGGAAGTTGGCTTGAATTGACTTTATCAGACCAGAGGCAATGCGATCGCTAATTTCAGCTACCTGATTTTCAATAGCCGCAATCAACGCTTGTTCTGGTGTTAATTCTATGGCTGGCGTTGGCGTTGCCGTGGGAATTGGTTCGGGTTCCGCTTCCGCTTCCGGCGTTGGTGGTGGCGGAGTTTCTACTTCTGGCGGCGTAATTTCCTCTGGTGGCAGTGGCGGCTGTGGTTCTGGTGTAACTGACTCAGGTGGAGTAGTTATCGTTGGTGTCGGTGTTCGTGCAGGAACCTCTTCAACGGGTGGAACAGTTGCTATTTCAGTAGGTTTACCAGTAAAGACACTCGTAGTTGTCCAAACGATAATTACAGCAATTCCAGTAACAATTCCCGTCAAAGCGGTATCTGATAACTTTGTTGACAAATTTGATGGTAAAAACAAGCGGATTGTCCTTAACAGTCCACCCCACCACAACTGAAACTGCTGGAAAAAGCCGGGTTTTTCTTCAGTACCTGATGGGGGTGCTGTCTCTAGTTTCTCCACGGTTACTTCTAAAACCCCAATCGTCCCTTGGAGAAGTTGGATAATTTTAGCCTTCCAAAATGGCTGAACTCTCTGGTAAGGTTTTTGGGGAGGTTGAGTTACTTGCTCATCCGTCGGTTTTGACTGATTGTCTTGTGACATGGAACTTTCACCAAAAGCAGCGAATTAAAGACAAACAACGTACATTATTACTGGTGCTGCCTTCTTTTGCCTTAATGTATCACTTCATTGCACATTGCTTCAGCTAAACTGACTATTTATTAAATTTGGTGAGTTATGAACCTAAAACGTCGTCAATTTTTATTTTTAAGTAGCCTCAGCGCCATTAGTGCAGGATTTTTCGGCTGGACGTTTCGTCAAAATCATCAAACTGCTGATATTACCGATTCAACAACCGCTATAGCCGCCAACCCAGCCAAAAAAGACTTGTTATTACGTTTTGTGTCTGTGGCTGATACGGGGACTGGCGCTAAAGGACAGTATGCTGTGGCTGGAGCAATGAATGCATATCATAAACAAAATCCTTATGATTTAGTCGTTTTAGCTGGAGACAATATTTACAACAACGGCGAAATTGAGAAAATTGGTGCAGTTTTTGAGCGTCCTTATCAAGCTTTGCTAAAGCTTGGTGTAAAATTTCAGGCTTGTTTAGGTAATCATGATATTCGTACTGCCAATGGTGATCCACAAGTCAAGTATGCTGGCTTTAATATGAAGGGACGTTATTATACATTTAAACGTAATAAAGTACAATTTTTTGCGTTAGATACTAATAGTAATGCTGATTGGAAAAACCAGCTAACTTGGTTAGAAAAAGAATTAAGTCTTAGTAAAGCTCCTTGGAAAGTTGTATTTGGTCATCATCCAATTTATTCATCGGGTCAGTATGGGAGTAATCCAGATTTTATTAAAACTTTCACTCCTCTATTTCAAAAATACGGCGTTCAACTTTACATCAATGGTCACGAACACAATTATGAACGCACTCGTGCTATTAATGGTACAACTTATTTAATTTGTGGCGCAGGTGCTGGCAATCGTCCTGTAGGGCGTTCTGAGTGGACAAAGTATTCTACTAGTGATTTAAGTTTTGCCTCTTATGAGGTGTATAAAAATAGAATAGAAGTAAGTGCGATCGCTACTGATAATCGCGTTTTTGATAAAGGCATTATTCAATTAAAATAATTCGTAATTCGTAATTCGTAATGGGCTTCTCTTCGAGACGCTAAACGCGAACGCCCCGCTGCGAAGACAGTAAATTTTGTTTTGCATTAGCGAACGCGAGTGCGTCTCCAAGAGTTGCTCTCTTCGAGTCCGCGTTCGCTTTTAGCGTCTCTTCGAGAGCGTCTGGGGATTTTATACCCCACCGCAAAACTTGTCGCGATTTAGAAGCGAGGGACTTAGACCCCTCAAAAATGTTAAAATCAGCTTAGTTATATGACTACAGTCGAGCAACTAAAATATTGCGTTGAGAACCAAAATCAACCAAAGAATAAAACACTGTCGCGTTAGTTGTTAGGTGGTGGCAATTCATCTCCCGCTAGTCTTTACTCCGTAAGACTGTAACGCGAATTCTCTTACTCCATTAAGATAGATTCAAGTTCACAGGAGCAGCATCTTCTGAACATGGGTTTAGATTTTGGAAAAACCCTTTGTTCTTCACATCGGGTTATAAGCCTATGTTTTCTGAAGTTAAAAAATGTCTCGTGTTAGCCGTACCTTTGGCAGCAGCACAACTGGCTCAATCTGCAACTGGTTTTGTGGATACGGTAATGATGGGCTGGTTGGGAAGTCAGACTATTGCATCTGGAGCCTTGGGAGTTACTATCTTTAGTTTTTGTCTGTTGATCGTTACTGGTATAGTTTCTGCTGTCAGTCCCTTAGCTGCCCAAGCATACGGAGCCGGAAATAGAGAAAAAGTTGGCACAATTGTCCGCCTGGGACTAGGGATATCTTTGGTACTAGGAATACCAATTACATTGCTGCTTTACAATGCAGGTGCTTTACTACTTCTACTAGGGCAGGATGCTAAGACAGTAGCACTAGCAGAGATTTATTTAAGGGCGATCGCACTGGGTTTTATTCCTGCTTTAGGCTTTGGAGTACTTAAAAGCTTTCTTTCTGCTCTATTGCAACCGCAATTAGTAATGGTGACTGTGGTTTTGGGTACTCTGCTCAACATCACAGCTAACTATGTGCTGATGTTTGGCAAACTGGGATTTCCGGCGCTGGGTTTAGCTGGTATCGGTTGGGCAAGCACACTCTCACTTTGGAGTATGTTTGTTGCTTTGGCAGTTTATATATGTAATCAGCCTCGCTTTGCAGTTTACAGTATTTTTCGAGCTTCATCTAAAAAAGCTTTTCCCCTAGAGCATCGCCGGATCATTGGCGAGATTTTTCAGGTTGGATTGCCCATTGGGGGACTGATTGCGGTCGAAGGGGGACTATTCACCGTTGTTACTTTCATAATAGGACAATTAGGAACAAACGCTCTTGCTGCCCATCAAATTGCTTTACAAACAATTTCGATATCATTCCAGCTTGCACTAGGCATTTCTCTAGCCACAACAGTACGTGTTGGGCAGTTAGTTGGACAGAATGACCTGCTTGCTACTCGTCTGGCTGGATATGTAGGCATTGCCTTTGCAGCTCTATCTATGGGTGTTGTAGGCATTACATTGTGGTTAGTGCCAAAGTCGATTATTTCTCTTTATATTGACATTAACGATCCAAACAATGCAGATGTGGTTGTCCTTGCAGTGAAATTGCTGGGAGTGGCAGCGATTTTTCAAATAGTTGACGGTGTGCAAGTTACTGCGGGGGCAGCATTACGCGGACTAAAAGACACTCGAATTCCTATGTTGATTGGTATTTTTGCTTATTGGTGTGTTGGTTTATTCACTGGTTATACTTTCGGAATCTGGTCGGGGTATGGAGCGATTGGTCTTTGGTGGGGACTGGCTATTGGTTTAGCGATCGCTGCAATAATCATGACTTGGCGGTTTAGCAACAAAACAACTAACCAGGGGTAATGGATAGCCTAAAAGGAAGGAGAGAGGTCAGAATATTAAGTTGCACATCGCGTTAACAAGTTCCGTGGGTTTAAGTCCCCCGCAACTATTAAGCGGCAAGTTTTGATGCCTAAGCTAAATCCCCGTTGCAAAACTTAATTACGTTAGCGCAGCGGGGCGTTCGCGTTTAGCGTCTCGAAGAGAAGCCCATTACGAATTACGAATTACGAATTACGAATTATTTTAACATTAGCTTAATTATCACCACGAAATTTTATGATTCTTGAGGCAGTTATGCTTCATGTTAAACCTGGTCTAGAATCAGATTTTGAAGCTACTTTCAAAAAAGCTTCTAAAATTATTTCTTCAATGGACGGGTATTTATCCCATGAATTGCATAGATGTATAGAAGTCCAAGGTAAATACTTATTACTTTTGACATACTCACCGCACCTAAAGGTGCGGTGATTCTTGGCGGCTCACAGCAACTAGCTACTCTTCGTAGTCTTATGGTCGCTCCCCGTCCGTTTAAGGTCGTGCCGATGCCCCATGCCGACCATTT
>NZ_JAIVFQ010000058.1 GCF_020829495.1 Nostoc favosum CHAB5714
TATCCCCACTTCCTCATCAACTGACAGTTGATATTGGTCGGGGGACGCAATCTTTTTGTCCGGCTATTCATCCCAACACTGACCTGAGTACAGGTACAGTGTGGGGCTTCTAGCCGTTCAAGCTAAAAATATTAATTTTCCGGCTATTGCTGATGAATAATGAATTTGGTAGCTGGCAAGAATGGCTGACAGTATTTACCTATCTAGGTTTTACGGTCTTTATTATCTGGCGCGTGTTTTCCACCCAGAAGAATTAAAAAAGCTGCATATCCTTTCACCAAGGCCTTTTTGCTCAAAGGGCAAAACAAGCGAGAAATAATATCATGTTCGCATAATTAGTTATGATTTCTACAGTCGTTGCACCCCACACGCTATCCGGCTCCACGCAGGTGAACCCCAAGACCGCACTGGCTCCCCAAAATCTCCCCTCCCCGCAAGCAGGAGGGGAGACGAAGCGACGATTGTCGGGGTGGGGTTCTTCGGGTTTAACAAGTAATCAAGCGAACATGATATAACTCCTGTACAGACGCGATTAATCGCGTCTCCTAACTCAGCACTTTTCAGATCCCTTTAAATCCCATACCTTGTTCTACTTGAGTTGCAACTTTACGAGAAATCTGAAAGCGAACACCAACTTGGCCTAGGAATATGCCAACTAAAATCAAGCTACCACCAATATATTGAGCTAAGGTAGGGACTTCACCCAGTACCAAATAAGCTGCCAAGATTCCCACAATTGGAGTAAAGGAGCTAGCTAAAGAAGCCGTTGAGACAGTAGAAGCTCTCAAGCCCTTGAGCCAAAATGATTGACCTACAACCACAATTACAGCAGCATAAACAAGCATCCACTGCCACAGGAAAGGTGAAAATACATCCATAAAATGGTCGCTGCCATAGAGAACTAAAGCACTAAAGAAAAATATTACAGTTCCTAGAGCAGTACGAAAGATACTAAAGATTCCCACTGGGATATCGGAAAGCCATTCTTTAACAATAATTGTTGAAACTACTGAAGCTATAGCTGCGATCGCCGCCAATAATTCCCCAATACCTAATCTTAAAACACTCATGTTGATCGTAGTCGTCTCTGAGGGTTGCAGGAAAATAGTTAGAGTAACGCCGACAAATGCAGCGATCGCTCCTACAACTTCCCAACGATTTACCCGTTCCCTGAGTAACCAGACTGATAAAGCCATAGCCAGAGGTGGTTCCAAGCGTCCAATCAAAATAATATTGTTGACCCCTGTTAATGCTAATGCCTGGAAAATTAAGCCAGGGACAAGCGCTCCTGATAAAATAGCGATCGCTATCAGTGCCAACCAATCTTTCTTTGACAGTTGGTGCAAAGCTTTTTTGTTCCACTGTCGCCTATAAATAGGTAACATAACTATCAAGGCACACAGATTCCCTACGAATAAAACATTACATAGAGAAATCGGATTTCGACCATCCATGAAATGTTGAGCGCCAATTTGTGTCAGCTTGCGGGTAACTGCACTAGAGGCTCCAAAAATCAAAATTGCTAGCCAGAGATAGGTTTGGCCGGGAATTTTATAGATAAAAGGATGCCATCTTCTCGGTCTGCTCATAATAATACTGCTGCAAAAAATACTCTTTACTATACTCAGCTGACTTGGGTAATTTAAGGTGAGATGAATCTGAGAAAACACTTAAAGCAGGCTGAGATTGAAAATATCAGAGTTTCCTGAGAATCTGCTGAGTCTAAACTAAATTTTTATAAGGAATAAATTCAGACAATTAGTAGATTAGTTTCACTTGAGCTTCAGTAGCAGATGAGATGCTTTAGTTCATCGGGAAACTTCAACACAAGGAAAAACAAATGAAAATTGCTTCTTCTCTGCTCACAGGTGTTGCTCTTGTTGGTATGCTAACAGTCTGGGATGTTCCACTTAAAATTGTGAGTCCTTCACTGGTGCAAGCATCAGCCGCAGAAAAGAAAGATGCTACAGGTTTGACTACTCAACAAAAGATTGATTTAGTCATCAAGCATAAGGGTCAGTTTGGTGGTGGTGATGAACTACGTCGTTTCTTTTTTGGCGATCTTGAACCGCTAGGTATTCAACCCGGTGGTGCAGGTATGGTGGTTAATCTTTACAATAAAGCCAATAATGTGACCTTTTCTTACTGTTCTACCTTTGATGTAGTAGTTGCGGTTAAAAAAGGTAAAGTAACAAAGTTTGAAGCTGATGAGGTCAAGTAATTCTTAGTTGTAAGTAGGTAGATAGGACTTACGCATTGACAATAAATACCAAATATGGATTAAGGTTAAAAACCATATCTTTCGTAAGGGCACAGCAAAAGCTTAGCCCCTACAGCATGGTCTATTTACGATCGCAGGATAATTAAGAAAAGCCTGAAAACTTCCTCAAGATAGGTAATGCACATCACGACGCATTTGTACAGTGCGTAAGTCCTAGTAGACATAAATAATTGAAGAAGAATTCAGTAGTCAGAATTAAGACGCTCTCTACGAGACGCGGACTCGCACTAAGTACAGTTTTGCGTAAAAGCGTAGCGTTTCCAATGCAGGGGAACGCATTGGCATTGCATTGAGATGTATTAACAATGCAAGCCGACGCATTAACAAGGCCGCCGACGCATTAACAAGGCCGCCCACGCATTAACAAGGCCGCCCACGCATTAACAATGCAAGCCGACGCATTAACAAGGCCGCCGACGCATTAACAAGGCCGCCCACGCATTAACAAGGCCGCCCACGCATTAACAATGCAAGCCGACGCATTAACAAGGCCGCCCACGCATTAACAAGGCCGCCCACGCATTAACAATGCAAGCCCACGCATTAACAAGGCCGCCGACGCATTCATTGCCATTGCAGGGTATTGCCAAATTTAATTCGCTACGAATTAAGGAAATGCTGTACTAAGCGATAGCGAGTGCGTCTCTAAGAGTTGCTATGCCGTTGGTTTTACGCTCCGCCTCCGGCTTTGCTCCTGACTCTTGAATTCTGTTCGATAAAAACTAATTTGTAACTTTTGACGAAAGGTCAGATATGGAATTTAGAGATGCTATCTTGTTGTTACATCCAGTGATCGCTGTCCTCGTAGTATTTCCTTTAATTGGCGTCATTGTCAACCGCGCTTTACAAGTCCGTCAACGCCGATTGCAAACTTTAGCCACAGGTAAGAGTAAAATTCCCGCCACTGTAGGACAAGAGCATACCCAGTTGGGTCGCTGGCTAACTGGATCAGTTGTAGGTATTATTTTAATAGCGTTTGCCTACGATATTTTTAGTAATATTTTAGACAATCAAGTTTGGATTAAAGCACCATTTCAGGTAGTCTTTATCGGGTTATTGTTTGTGGCTGCGATCGCTTCTCTGTATTTACTCTATCAGGCAAAGCAGAAAAACTGGCGTGGCATATTTGCAACCCTCACAGGAATTGCATTAGTAGTGCTTGGATGTCAAGATGGTATCTACCGCAAAACTGACCAATGGTATATCTCTCACTATTATTATGGGCTAACCTCTGCTCTGCTGATGATTTTTTCACTCTCCATTTTGCCAGACATTTATAAAGATAAGACCAATCGCTGGCGCAACGTTCACATTATTGTTAGTTGCCTCGCTCTCTTACTATTTATCGGGCAGGGGATAACAGGAACGCGCTCATTATTAGAAGTCCCACTCACTTGGCAAGAACGCTATATCAATATGCTTTATGAACAAAAATGTGATACTAAATCTTGTACAATCCAGCCACTATCTCTACCTAAAAATCAATAATGAATAGAACTAACAATATTTTCAATTCCCTAGACAAAACTAAAAGTGAAGCAACCCACAAAGATTTGGATAAATCTTGATCCTTTTTCATTGCAATTACGCCTAACCATTGGGATTGCTACATTTTCAACTTTAATATTAGGTAGTTTTGCTGCATGGACTAGTTGGAAAATGCAGCAAATTTTGATTGATAGTCGGAAGCATAATATAGAAGAAATCACTGAACGCTTGCCGCGCGATGTGCAACTTTACAGTGAAATGATGCAACCAGAAACTGGATTGCAAAAGGCTATTAATAACTTGGGAAATACCAATTTATTTTTATGGTTAAAAAGTCCTGATAATAAAATTTTGATAAAATCTGCTACTTTGGATTTCTTATCTAACTCTACGGTGACTGAGTTAATGTCCCTTAGTAATATGCAGATTAAACCACAAATTTACAAAGTTAATCAAAGGTACTTTGTTATGAGTAGTGGTTTTTTGCAAGTGCAGGGTAAGTATCTGGGTAAGCTATTTGTAGCACATGATATTACTCGTGAACAGACAATGTTTATGGCAATGCTGCAAAGTTTGAATATTAGCTGTATTTTGGCAATTATTGTAATAATAACTATAAGTGCATTTTATATTAGGCGTTCTCTACAACCACTGCGCCAGCTAAGTCAGATGACTTCTGTGATTTCTATAAAAGATTTAGGAAAAGCACAACTATATGTTGATAATGCACCCAGCGAAGTCAAAGAATTAGCTCAAACTTTAACCATGTTGTTATCGCGCCTCTCGCAATCTTGGGAGCAAGAACGAGAATTTGTGAGTAATGTTTCTCACGAGTTACGCACACCATTAACGATTGTACATGGTTACTTACAAAGCGTCTTGCGACGGCAGAATAACTTAACAGAAATTCAACAAGAAGCTTTAGAAACTGCTGCCTCAGAAGCCGAACGTACCATTCGCTTGCTACAAGATTTACTTGATTTAGCACGAGCAGATAGTGGGTATTTGAATTTTCAGATGAAATCTTATGTGTTGAATGATTTAGTTGAAGAAGTCGTGGTGATGGCGCAAAAATATAGCGCTCGCTTAATTACAATTGAATCAACAACTTATCCTATTGGCGTTAAAGTAGACTACAGCCGTTTTAAACAAATATTGCTCAATTTAATTAATAATGCTATTAATTATTCTGAAGCTAATACGCCTATAATTTTAAAGTTAAATCAGGTTCATAACAAAGCGATTATTCAAGTTTGTGACAAAGGTTATGGTATTCCTTTACAGCACCAAACACGTATTTTCGAGCGATTTTACCGCGTAGATGAATCCCGCTCTCATGCTACTGGCGGTTGTGGTTTGGGTTTATCCATTGTTAAGACTCTTGTAGAGGGTATGGGTGGTAGTGTATCTGTGCAATCAAAATTAGGAGAAGGGAGTGTGTTTACCATCACTCTACTTACATAGCTAGTCAAAGTCAGGTTAAAGTAGCACTTTGATTGTCATCCTATCCGCTTTAAAATTACAAATATGGCAGCAAATATCCTCTTAGTTGAAGATGAAGTTAAACTGGCGCGATTTGTTGAATTAGAACTAAGTAGCGAAGGTTACAATATAAACGTGGCACATGATGGCATCGCTGGTTTAACGTTAGCACGGGAGTTATCGCCAGATTTAGTCATTCTTGATTGGATGCTTCCAGGGCTGTCAGGTTTGGAAATCTGTCGTCGCTTGCGGGCAACTGGGATCTCCATACCAGTAATTTTACTGACAGCAAAAGATGAAGTTAACGATCGCGTTGCAGGTTTGGATGCAGGAGCTGATGATTATGTAGTTAAACCATTTAGTATAGAGGAACTGCTAGCTAGAATCCGCGCTCATCTACGCCGTACTCAAGAAACAGATCAGGATATTTTTCAGTTTGAAGACTTGAGTTTAAATCACCGGACTCGCCAAGTTTATCGGGGTAAACGGGCAATTGAGTTAACAGCTAAAGAGTTTGACTTGTTAGAATATATGCTCTCCCATCCCCGTCAGGTATTTACTAAAGACCAAATTCTACAAAAAGTTTGGGGTTACGACTTTATGGGTAATTCCAATATCATCGAAGTGTACATCCGCTACTTGCGCCTAAAACTAGAGGAAAATAATGAAAAACGCTTGGTTCATACGGTGCGTGGTGTGGGCTACGTACTTCGGGAATAGTCAAAGTCAAAACATTTTATTTTTATTCACATCCTTGGGTTAATATCATTTCCTCTTGCAGGAACGATATTAACCCAAGGATTTATTTAATGAAATCAATTTCTACACCAAAATACCAATTCGTAATACTCTACGTAATTGAGAAAGTTAAATTACATCTGGCTGGGTTTCCCCTTTTATATCTGTAGTCTTATTAGTCTTATTTTGGAGAATTGATATAAGATATGTGCAACAATTAGTCAGTCTTAAGGACGATAAAATTGCGAATAAAAACAAATTTTGAGCAATCTTGGATTGTACGCTGTTTTGTAGCAGTACTGCTTTTCGGTCAAGTGTGGCTACATTTCCTCCAAGGAAAAACGTACTATCGCAAGATTCTGCAACATCTCGTGACCGCAGGGCCAGATTCTATCTCTCCAGTTCTCCTTGTTAGCGGTTTTGCAGGGATGATTTTTACTATTCAGATGGCAAGAGAATTAGTCCAATTTGGAGCTATCAATGCTGTAGGAGGTGCTTTTGCCTTAGCTTTTTGTAAAGAATTGGCTCCAATTTTGACTGCTAGTATTATGGCGGCACAAGTAGGTTCTGCTTTTGCTTCAGAAATCGGTGCAATGCAAGTCACAGAGCAAATTGATGCACTTTATATGCTCAAAACTGATCCAATTGATTATCTAGTAGTTCCTAGAGTAATTGCTTGTAGTTTAATGGTGCCTTTGATGACGATTTTGGCTTTAGTTACGGGCATTTTTGGGGGAGCTTTTGCCGCATCATATTTTTACAAAATTATTCCTGAAACATTTTTAGAATCAGTCAGAAATTTTTTAGAACCGTCAGATTTGTTTATTATTTTGCTAAAAGGGTTTATTTTTGGTGTGCTGGTTGCGGTTATTGGCTGTAGTTGGGGATTAACTACTAAGGGGGGAGCAAAAGAAGTAGGAGAATCGGCAACAAAAGCAGTGGTTACTAGTTGGATATCAATTTTTGTGATGGATTTTTTCCTTTCTGTACTGCTGTTTGAACAGCCTACATTTTGAAGTATTAAATCAGTGAACAGTCAACAGTTATCAGTTATCATGGTCACAAGGCGGGGATTTAATCGTAACTTATGGAGAATTTAGAAAAAGTAAGTTTAGAGTCTAAAAGACTGATTTTACAAACGATTTCGTTGGAACATACAGAAGATGTATTTCGAGAATTTACAAGCGAAATTACTACCTTTATGTATCCGAAACCAGTCCAGAGTCTCAGTGAAACCGAAAAGATAATCAGAGATATGATTCTACAACGAGAAAATCACACTAATTTAGTGTTGGTAATTCTCAAGAAGGATCATTTAGAGTTTTTAGGGATTTGCGAGGTTGGGGCTATTGATACTCATACACCGGAGTTAGGAATTTGGCTCAAAAAATCCGCTCATGGTCATGGTTTTGGTAGAGAAGCAATTCATGCACTAAAAGACTGGGTGGATAAAAATTTGGAATACAATTATCTTTCCTACCCTGTTGATAAAAGAAATATCCCCAGTCGGAAAATTGCAGAAAGTCTTGGGGGTAAAGTATTTCGGGAGTTTCAACAGATTAACAAGAGTGGTTATCTTCTTGATGAGGTTGAATACAGGATTTATAAATAAACGGGGGCGTAGCCATCGCTAAAAAATAGTAGTTTACGATACCGTTTTTGGATAAATAGAAAAAAGCCGATGACTTAAGAAAATTAGCGAAATTCACGAATATATTAACTTATGGATTAGCGCACCCAAGGCCAAACCTGCTAATGAAAAGGTAGAGGCAGTCCAAAAGGCTAGCCCTTCCCTAAGACCTGCCATTTGAAAGTCTATCCTGACTAATATAGTTGCCGAAATGATCAGCAAAGTATCAAGAAATACCCGAAACCAGGCAATCATAATAAAGAATAAGAAAGCTCCTAAGACGGCAACGCCGAAAGACCTAGTATTTGATTTAAGCAAAACATTCAAATAATATGTCATTTTTAGCCAAGGAATGGTCAACGTTACTATTAAAAGCAAGATAGCAACCACAGTCGCCAGCCACACAAACAGAGGAGCGCGTGTTTCAGATATTACCCAGCCCAAACTACTGTAACTAAGCATTACTAGCGCCAGGGACACCCAAGGAACTCTTTTCAAAATTGACATGGGTTAATACTCCTAGTACAGGGTCAACAAGAGGAAAAGGGGCAGGGAGCTCTTAGCTTGGGGGGAAATTCTCATACATAAATTTAGGGCTGCTGAAAGTTTGGACGGATTATTTCTCGTGTTACACATCTCGAAACAAATATTTTTACTTTTGGGCATAAATAAATTTAGGGCTGTTGAAACCCTTGTGGCAGATGAATTACAGTATCTTTACCCCTGATCCCTTCCTCCTGCTCAAGAGCCTCTTAGGTCAAGGTCTTATTCCATTATTTAATCTTATATAAGGCAGATTCTTATAACTATTGACTAATAGCTAAACAATCATTTTCTGCCCACCAAGTGTAGATCGGTGTGTCGCGGTCTGCTAAAACGCCAAAAGTATTAGGTTGCAACACATTTATGCTAATGCCATTTGTTAATTCCACAACATAATTAACATGTGTGCCCAAATACATAACATTGATAAGCCGTCCTTCAAAGCAGTTAGTTGGCAAATTGGGTGGATAAAGCGAAAGCTGTATTTTTTCAGGCCGCACGCTGACTACCACCGCTTGTGATAATTCAGATGGTGTATCTTCAGCGCGGCTAATGATAATTGAGAGTCCCGTTTTTGTGGAAATTTTAATATTAGAGGAGTCTACGGCTACGATTTCACCACTGAATAAATTAGTATCACCAATAAAATCAGCAACAAAGGATGTGCAAGGACGTTCGTAAATTTGGCTGGGAGTGCCAACTTGTTCAATTTTGCCTTGGTTCATCACGGCAATGCGATCGCTCAAAGATAATGCTTCTTCTTGGTCGTGTGTCACCATCACAAAGGTCAATCCCAAGTCTTTGTGTAAATTTGATAACTCCACTTGCATTTCTTTACGTAGTTTTAAATCTAACGCCCCTAAAGGTTCATCTAGTAATACGACAGTGGGGTGATTGACTAGGGCCCTTGCTAAAGCGACTCGCTGCTGTTGACCACCAGAGAGTTGATTGGGAAAGCGCGATCGCAAACTTTCCATTTTTACTCTTCTTAAAGCTTCTTCGACTCTAGTTTCAATTTCCAATTTGGGGATTTTTTTTAACCGCAGTCCAAAGGCGATATTATTCCAAACATTCAGGTGGTTAAATAGAGCGTAACTTTGGAATACAGTATTGACGGGTCGGCGGTAAGGCGGCACATTAGTCATAGATTTACCCTGAATTAACACCTTACCAGCGTCAGCGATTTCAAACCCAGCAATTAAACGTAGTGTTGTTGTTTTACCACAACCGGAGGGGCCTAAAATACTAAAAAATTCTCCCTGTCTGACATCCAAATCTATTCCATGTACTGCTGGTTCTTGGTTAAAAAACTTGAATACATTACGCAGTTCAACATCAAGTGGCTGAAAAGTTGTTATCCCCCTTTGATTCTGCATGACAATTTGAGCCATAATCCTCAGTAGAATGCCGTGATATTACGTGATTTTGTCAGTAGTCTATTGGCAGACTAGATTTTACACTTTGGTTTATTGTATCCGCCAAAAACAATTGTTCAAGAATATACTTGCCCGATTCTTTTATACCCAGTACTGGGCGTGAGTTTAGGGTAATTGTATACAGATAATACCGCTATTGGAATCATTATTTGTCTTATGTCTTTATTCCCATCAATTGGCAGCAAAAAAGATACACGTATTGGCGGAAAACAAAATACACGTACAGTTGGACAGAGTTTCCAGCCGATATTTTTAATTATATTTACTCTATCAATGGTGACAGGAATCAGCGTTCGTTTGGCATATTTGCAAATTACAGAAGGCGAAAACCACCGCAAACGAGCCGAGTCAAATCGAATTCGGATGATCCCCAAACAACCAGAACGAGGCAATATCTTTGACCGCAACGGCAAACTTTTAGCCAGTACTCGCTATCCTCGCTCTGTATATTTGTGGCCGATGGCACATACCAAGCCAGCATGGTCAGTTGTGGGAGCGCGTCTATCTCAAATTCTCGACGTTCCCCAAGAAGAGATTGAAAAGAAACTAGAAGAGGCAGGTGCTAACTCTTCTTCACTCATACGGATTGCTCGTGACTTGAACGAAGCACAAATCACAGCATTAAAGGAGTATCAAAGCGAACTTAAAGATGTAGAAATTTCTACAGAAGCCGTTCGTTACTACCCCCACGGCAAAGAATTAGCTCATGTATTAGGCTATACGCGAGAACTGACCGCCGAGCAGTTAAAAGAAAAGAAGCAGGAAGGCTACAGATTGGGTGATGTGATTGGTCAAATGGGAGTTGAAAAAGCTTATGAGAAAAGTCTGCGGGGCGAATGGGGCGGACAGCAAGTAGAAGTGGATGGTGCAGGTCGGCCACTCCGGGTTTTGGGTGAGAAACAGGCAAAAGCTGGTAACGATTTGCACTTGACCATAGATTTAGATATGCAAAAAACAGCAGAAAAAGCTTTAGGCGATCGCAACGGTGCGATCGTGGCACTTGACCCAAAGAACGGTGCTGTTTTAGCAATGGTATCTCACCCTACCTTTGACCCAAATATTTTCTCGAAGCAGAAACTCACCCAAAAAGATTGGGAAACTGTACAAGGTGCAGATCATCCTTTGGTCAATCGCGCCCTCAGCGCTTTTCCACCCGCTAGCACCTTCAAAATTGTCACCACCACAGCCGGGTTAGAATCAGGTAAATTTTCTCCTAGCACAGTCTTGCAAACCTACGGTTCCTTAAACTTTGGCGGCACCCGATTTGGTGAATGGAATCACGCCGGATTCGGCCCATTGGGTTTTGTCGGCGCATTACAGTGGAGTAGTGATACCTTCTTCTATCAAATTGGTCGCAAAGTCGGCGGCCCAACTTTAATTGAATGGACTCGCAAGTATGGATTTGGTAAAAAAACCGGCTTTGAGTTTGCCAACGAAGAGGCAAAAGGTTTAGTTCCAGATGAGGCATGGAAGCAAAAAGCTTGGAAGATACCTTGGACTGTAGGCGATAGCATTAATATGTCAATTGGTCAAGGTGCTTTACAAACTACACCGTTGCAAGTTGCCATCATGTTTGCCGTGCCTGCTAATGGTGGCTACCGAGTCCAGCCGCATTTGCTTAAAGACAATGAAGAAGCAAAAAGCTGGCGAGAATCTTTAAATATGAAGCCGACAACCATAAGTATTCTCCGTCAGGGACTACGGAAAGTAGTAGCTGAAGGTACGGGTAAGGCTTTGAAGCAGCCAACAGTTCCCCCAGTCGCTGGTAAGAGTGGCACTGCTGAAGCGTGGAAGGGCCGTGTTAAGCAAAATCACGCTTGGTTTGGAGCCTATGCACCTGCTGAACAGCCAGAAGTTCTGATTGTGGCATTTGCTGAACATTCCGGCGGCGGTGGTGGTAGCATTGCTGCGCCGATGATCTTACAAATTATGGAAGAATATTTTCAGCGCAAATATCCAGGTAAGTATCAGAAACCAGCGCTTGATGAGTTAAAACAAAATACTCAAAATTCAGGAAACAGGCGCAGAAATTAGGAAGAGGGGAGATAAGGGTAATTCAAAAAAACTACCCTTACGGGTAATACTGAGATGCGATCGCACGTTATATCCTTGTGAAGGTTACCGAAAAACGATTTATTCAAGGGATATCAACTGAAATGAAAAATAAATTACTTGTATTAATTGCGATCGGACTCATCCTCATTGGAGGTATTATCTACAGTCCACAGCCATCATCTCAAGCTCGCTTGAACATCTGCCTTAATATTTTGCTGTACTCCCGGTTGATCTTTTTTTTCTTGTTTTTGTAGGTTTAGTGTATTTTGTGTTGGAATTTTTGCTTTTTCTCGGACATAGAGGGTAAGAACTTCCATGACTGTCCAATAGTCCTTTTGAGAATTATTAGCGATCCATTCCAGGGTATAAATACCACCTACAGAACCAACTAAATTCCTGTCGTTATTCTCTGCTGCCATTGCTTCAACTGCTTTTGAAAAACGCTCTGATACTAGTTTTTGTTTCTCTGAATTGTAGTTAAAATAAAGTCCAATACCTGCGAAAACTGTAGCTAACAAGCCTAAACCAGATATCCAAGTTTTGATAACCTCCAATCTATAGTTTTGTTTTTCAATGTCAAAGTTCTGATATTTAGTCAAGTCATCTTCAGTAGTATTATCTTTAGGCTGCTGATTAGACATATTAGACACTTTTTTAATCTACAAGACTGCCTCATCAAAATGTTGCTTTTATTGAGACACCTGAGTAGGCTTCAAATTTCTGGCTTTGTAGAACATTTCCAAACTGTCGCGATCGCCTACAAAACGCCAGTGCCACGGCTCATAACTCACACCTTGAACATTATCTTTAGGAAATGACATTTCAAAGCCAAAACGCGCTGCATTTGCTTGCAGCCACCGATAAGCTTTGGTATTGTCAAAGTTAGTTTGGAGATTAGTTGCTGGTACTGACCCGTCTCCAACATCCACAGCATACCCTGTGTGATGTTCGCTATGACCAGGAGGAGCGCTGAGGGCAGCTCGTTCTGCTGGCGTCTGATTTCGCTGGGCACCGACACCAAAAAACAATGGCTCCTGGTCTTTGACTGAGCGAAAGCCAGAAATTGGTACTAATATTACACCTGAACGCCGCGCTGCTGCTACCATCTCCTCAAACTTTTGGGCAGCAGCTTTTCGCATTTTAATGCCCCTATTTGCAAAGATGGTTACTAGTTCTGATTCAGGGGCTTCTGGGTATGCCAGATGCCCTAACAGAGTGTTGAAATTACCAGATTCTGTAGTTGGTGTGGGTGTAGAACTAGTGACCAAGGGTTGAGAATCGGCGGTTTTTTTGGGTGCAGTGGCGAAAAACAAAAAACCGCTAATTAAACCCAGCAAGACAAATCCCGCTACTCCCCCAATCAGCACAATTCGGGGTTGCAACCAAATTTTAGGTGTTGCATCAGGAGTATCGCGTACAGCCACTGGAATATCATCACCAAGGTCATTCGATGAGTTTTGCGGTTTTCCAGAAAACCCAGCCTTATTCAAGGGGAAACTCCTGTTTTTGTGGGATAACCATAACAGATTTTGCACTGGACAAAAGTAAACGTAACAGGTAGCATTTTACATCTGTGGTTCTTAGGCGCAATCTTGATAAACCTTTTAGAACTATACGTCAAGCTGGGAGGATTAGTCCTGGTAGGTTTTATTCTCGGACGCAAACTTCCTGTGACAGTTCCTACACGTTTGGGACAATTTATTTTTTGGGTGGGAGTACCCATAAGCATAGTATCGTTTTTGCGTCAATCTAGCTTGTCAGGGCAAATTTGGATTGCACCTGCGATCGCTTACTTAGCCATTTTACTAGGAGCATTTTTAGCTTGGGTGGGGATTAAAGCACAAGCCTATTTTAAAAATACCGTCCCTCAACCACCAACTCAGGCTAGCTTGATATTAGCAGCAATGTTGGGTAACACAGGTTATCTTGGCTTTCCCATTACCTTAGCAATGGTAGGCAAGGAACACTTTGCTTGGGCGTTATTCTACGATTTGCTAGGTTCATTCCCAGGAACTTATGGCTTGGGTGTGTTACTAGCAGCGCGTTTTGGCGGTGGTGTCCAGAATCATTGGCAGATTACTAGGGTCATTTTAATTAATCCTGCGCTGTGGGGTTTCGGATTTGGCTTGCTATTTCGGCAGGTGACAATTCCTACAGTCGCGGAATTCTGGTTAGAGAAATTTGCTTGGAGTGGTGTAGCTTTATCTCTGGTGTTAATTGGAATGCGATTGGCGCTGCTCAAATCTTGGGGTAGCCTACCACAAGTAGGGATGAGCTTGGGAATCAAAATGCTGCTAGTTCCCTTGATATTGGGTAGCATGTTACCACTGTTTGGAATAACTGGGGCGATCGCAAAGGTAATTGTCTTACAAATGGCCATGCCTCCAGCTTTCGCCACACTCGTAATTGCTGAGGCATTCAATCTCGATCGCGATTTGGCAGTTACTGCCTTAGCTGCTGGGGCTATACTATTGCTGCTTACTCTCCCACTTTGGCTGTGGCTATTTTGATTTTAGATTGATGGACTATGATGCGATTTTTTAATTTAATCGAAAAATATTTAAATTTTGGTCAATATTTTGATAAGCCCAATATTTATCATCACCCTGATGATTTACATTTTTAGTCCATTTTAATTCTGTCAAATTCATAAATTTACTTTGTGTTATAAAAATAGCTCTATTTGCTGTAGACACATAGCAATTATTTTCCACATCGTATTCTCTGCAAACTATTGCTATCATCCGAATGAAACGAGGGTTTTTGAAAAATAATATTAAGTTATTTCAGCGAATTTACTGAAGCATTCTCATTGAGAAGCTGTAATTTTTTCAACGAGTTTCCATAAAATCTCTGTTTTCCTCTCTGCGTTCTCTGTGCCTCTGCGGTTTAAAAGTAATTTCTTGAACCTTATTAGGCGCAGAGAACACAGAGAAAAGAGGAATTATTGTCCAAAAATTTTACCTAGCTTGAAATGGCTAGTCTTATGTTTATAAATAGTTTAGAAGCATTATGCATCCTGTACTGGATGCTGCCCATAATATGGCAAAGCCTCTGACCAATTAGGACACTTGCCCTCTTGCCAATCGAGATTAGCTAATTCCAAAATACTTGTCACCGTTGCTGCTAAACCAGATTGAGCTTGAATCAACTGATAATTAGTGTTCCAATTCGCTAAGGTTTCCTGCCATGCTTCTGGTGTGAATACTCTATCTGACAAACACACTCTTAGTTTAGAAACATCTAGCTCAAACTGATAAATAGCAGCAAAAATTTGACCTCGTTGTGCTGGCATTTCCACAGCAATAGTTTTTGGATTTTGACTTTTGCCTGCTTCTGACCAAGCTACCGCAGCCAAAGTTGAAATCGCAAATACAGGAATATCTAACTGTTGCCCTAAAGTGCGAGCAGTTACAACGCCAATCCGAGTTCCCGTAAAGCCGCCAGGGCCTTTTGCAACTGCGATAAAGGACAAATCTGCCCAAGTTTGCGGTTTGATAAATTCAATTAAATATTGATGCACTAAGCTAGATAAATCACGCCCCAAATTCCAAATTTTAGAGCGATTTTCACCAGCAAAGTTACTAATTGCCAAACCTAATTCTGGTGTGGTGGTATGTAGTGCCAAAGCGTATTTATTTATTGCAAAGTCTTTTAGTTCCGTTGTCAAAGTTACTTAAAATATCTATTTTTATAGAGTTAACGTGATTTATTTAAGCATATAACATAGCGGTTCTTAATTGAATAGACTACGGACAAAAGTCTCAGGGCAAAGGTTTTGCTGTTTCAACAAAATCAGAATGCGATGGCGCTGTTTCTCCCGCCGTAGGCGATCGCAAATATTCGCTTGCTGTTCACTCTCTAAAAGCGATCGCTTTCCTGACATCTCCTCTCTATACCATGAATTCGCGATCGTTGATAAATAAAATCTCATTACAGCAGAAATCATGTATTTGAACCACATCTGATGTAAGGGCACAGCATTGCTGTGCCCCTACCGCCTGGTCTGTTTACCTGAAAATAGCTGTAAGATACACCAATCATTTTCTATCAAGTGGGCACTAATTCACCAGGACGCAATTTCGACCATTTACCCGTTTCTCGCTTAAAGCTTAGACAACCAACAACATCCCATTCCATTTCAATTACATCATCTTTAGTCCGAATGTTGACATTGATAGAAGGTTCATTCGGATCAAAATTTGGTGTTTCTGTCAAGTGAGGCTGTTGGTGCTGCCCTTCTACAGCATGATAGGTAACACATCGGTCTACATAGTGGCAATTCACGCAAATACACATAATAGAACCAACTCCAGGGGCCTTTATTGTTAATCTAACTTAAGCCCAACTGTTATTCATGAGTTGCTGGGTTGATTTTTATTACAATGCTTGAATCGATTCCTTCTACTCTAGCTCCCGAAAATTGGCCTTTCAGCTTGGAATTATTGCCACAACCCGCTTACATGGTAGGTGGCGCTGTACGGGATGCTATTCTTGGCAGAACCCGCGAATATCTGGATTTAGATTTTGTTATACCATCTAAGGCGGTAAAGGTAGCGAGAGCGATCGCTCATCATTACAAAGCTGGTTTTGTGTTACTCGATGCAGAACGACAAATTGCTCGTGTGGTTTTTCCCCACGCCACGGCTGACTTTGCCCAACAGGAAGGAGATAGTTTAGAAGTTGACTTGCACAGACGGGATTTTACAGTAAATGCGATCGCTTATAATCCCCATACGCAAGAAATCATCGATCCTCTGCAAGGTTATGCAGACTTACAACAGGGCATTTTGCGAATGGTATCACCTGCGAACCTAGAAGATGACCCTTTACGGTTAATGCGAGGTTATCGCCAAGCCGCCCAACTAGGTTTTACTATTGAGCCAGCTACCCAAGCCGCAATTCGTTCTTTGGCATCACATATCAGCAAAGTTGCAGCCGAACGAGTTAGGGTAGAAATTGGCTATCTGCTGGCAAATTCTCAGGGTACTCCTTGGATTACAAGTGCTTGGGAAGATGGTTTACTTGCCCCTTTCTTCAAAAACGCCACCCGTGAAAGCTTGCTCAAATTAGCAGCAGTTGACGAAGCAGCTGCCTTACTTACCCAAAATTGGCAACAATTAGGGGCACAACTGCAAGAATATGTCCGCGATAGTATTAAAACTACTTGGTTAGGTATTGCCAAACTTGCTTGTCTTGTCAACCCAGATCCAGAATTAGCAGAAATAGAACTACAGGAACTGACTTATAGTCGTGCCGAAATCCGGTGTGTAACCACTGCCTTGAAACTGTTACCGCAGCTTCAAGTAGTCGATATGTCCTTGCGAGAACAATACTTTTTCTTCCATGACGCAGATATTGTGTTTCCTGCTATGGCAGTCTTAGCTGTAGCACTTGATATTTTGGTAGAGGCGATGTCTGGTGACAAGCCACTACACACAGCAGTGGAAACCAAAGCAAAACGCTGCCTTATTTGGGCACCTTTAATCAACCGCTACCTGAACCCTGATGATCTGGTCGCTCATCCCACTCCACTAGTGAGCGGGAAGGAGTTGATTATAGCATTAGATATTCCAGCTTCGCCAATTATCGGCCAACTGTTGAGAGAAATTGGCGTAGCACAAGCTGAGGGGAAAGTTTCAACACCAACAGAGGCGATCGCTTATGCACGTCAGTTATGTAAACTACCCCACCTGCCTAGCGGCTGAGGTGCGATCGCCTCTGTTGCCCTGAGAATATCAAATAACGTTAGTTGCACCGACCGCCATAACTTCAGACCATTGACTCACATGGTTGTCATCTAAGATTGCTCGCACTCGATAACCAAGCTGAATTTTATGCATCAACAAGATTAATTCACGGTTGAGAAGTCCTTGTGATTTTTGGTTTTCATTAGATGCAGTTTGTATACGAAAGCAGCGATCGCTTTGACGTCGCAATTTTGGAGACTTGCCTTCCATAAGCACCGCTTGTAGTTCGTATTCTTTAGCTTCGGGATATGGTTGCCAGCAAAGTTGCCAGTAAGTTGACCAGCGAATTAACTCTGTAGGTAATTCCTTGATCTCATCCGACAATGTAGAAGTAAGTCCGGTGACTGGAGGTTCTACCACCTGAAGCTGATTGGAAGTGATGTCAGCATTTACAGGGTCTATAAATCCAGGTTTCCCAACCTTCTGTGCGGCACAAGATGAACTGTCATCAAGACTTAGCATCAGTCCGAATATCAAAGTAAACAGCAGAATCAATCGTAGGCATTGTAATTGCACTAGCGGCAAGATTTTCAGATTCATAATTATGCAAAAGTTATTCCTTACCACTCCACAGATGAAATCATGTTGCCGTTGTCAGCATAGATTGTTCGAGAACCGATAGCCGTTCTGGGAGCTACTGTAGAATTAAAGACTGCGCTTTTTTGCCCAACTGCTGATCTCCTGCCAATGATTGAGCGGAATACAACGGAGTTCGGTGCTAGCCCTACCAAATCATCTATCCTGGTTTCAGGGCCATTAGCAACACCATTGACAACTTGTCTACCGCCATGAACTAGAACACGAGGCCCATAGCCAATATTATTACCAAGAGTCAGGCTAGTTGTTTTTAAAGCGTGAAAGACAACATCGTTTGCCATACCAGCAATTTCTCCGACATTAAAAGGTTGACCCTCATCAGCACGCAGGGAAATTCTATTACCTATTTTGTTGGTGAGGGTTGCTAAAGAATCTTCCAGAACGACATTACCGATGATGCGGTTACGGAAGCTCGGATCGCGAGTGACACTCCCACCTATCTGCGGCAGACCTCCGGGGTTAAAAAATGTGACTGGAGCGTAATTTATGCCTTGTACATTTGACAAGTCTGCTCTGGCCAATTCTGTGTAACCTTTGGCCAATGCATCATTGACTTCAATGATGCCTTCAAGCAATGCAACATCGGCTTCTGTCAGGTTTGCCACCTTCCCCAAACTGCCGCTAGTAGCTTCTAGGTTAGTTGTGACGTTTTTACCTGGCAGGACAACTTTACCAGCAGGTAAGGTAACACCAGGGCCAACCCGCGAGAGAAAGTTAACTACCGTGTTTCTTTCTATATTTGCACCATCTATTTCACAGTTGAAGCTGAGAAATGTCTCTGGAATATTGTTGTTGAACTGAGTATGGGTAATCGGGTCGCTAAAAGGCCCGGTTGAGCCTTGAGTCCCGATTTTGGCTGCACCTTTGATAGTGGCCATGTGTGCCATAATTACTCGCGGCCCAATCTTCACTCCCGTTCCCGAAGCTATAATTCTCACTTGGTCTTGGACGTTAGAATCTTCCGCAATGCTAATGGGGGCAATAGTAGCGTTTAACTCGGCAAATGGCGCGACGTAGACTTTTTCACCCAAGCGAATATTTCTTGGATTGCTGATTCTCGCAGTTGGGTCAAGGAAACTAGCTGACTTTGACGGTGCTGTGCTTGGGCATATAGGTAGGTTATGTAAAGTTGGATTACACACCCCAAAAGAAGCAACTGCGGGTTGTTTATGCACCTGTGTACCTATGACAAGCGCTAGGATAATTGCAGCTAAGGCGCTAAAAATTGCGCGAGGTTTGAACATAAAAAACTCCTCACGGTGTTTGAAATATTTGGCTATGGCAGAATCGGAGTTAACGAGTTAGAGATATAGTCAGGTGGGGAGCAGCGCAGGAATTACCAAAAAATCACAATTCCTTGCTCTTGATTCTCAAGATAAGTCTACTCAGAACTTTTTCTAGCCAGAGGTCTAAGCATTCCAAAAACCCGCCAAGTTGAAAAATTTTAGCGGGCTATAAAAGTCGAAGCTGTAACTGTCGTTGTTGCCGAGGCAACCGCCTCCTTGTAGACTGTCTGCCAAGCTTCTGGCCCAGCAGTGGATTGTCCATAGACTTGTGTGCTAAATGCTAACGTTAAGCCAAGTGCAATTAGACCGAATAATATCGTGCGACGTTTAAACATTATTCCTCCATACCTAATAGTTCACCAAGTTAGTTTGGCAAGGTAAACCGAAAAGATAAAGGAATAAACCTTTAACTTTTCCTTTTGCCTATAACCGTCAATTTTGGCTTGATGAAATATTCTTGCTATCAACTAGCATTCTACTATACTACTACTTGCTGTTTAATGCTAGAGCTTTTGATATTGATAAAAATTATGTTGAGCATAAGACTCTTACCCAAGATTAATGAGAAGAAGACAGAATTCAGAATACCCCATACGGGGAGACCGCAAAAAAAGATACCAGCTGTGTTTTAGGATTATTCGTTATATGGCGTTATTCAGCAGTATGGCAGAAGTCGTCAGCAATCCCATAACACCTCATTGCAGGGCGATGTCTATCACGGGCTACGCCTACACAACTTAGCATTTTTATGATACAATTGTACTATAAAGAAATATCCCATGAGTATGCAACGCAAAGTTTCCCAGGCGATGCCCAAAGTTTGTAGTAAATAAATGCGATCTTAGCTAGTTCGTGAATGCAATCATGAACACACAATAGTTGTGTGGTATATGCCAACTTTAGCATTTTGGCATCAATTTATTGTGTGTTTGCTCTTCAATTATCCACGGTTTAACAGTTTACTTTTAATTTTAAAGAGTAATAAACCTCAATCACCGTGGCTTTAAAAGATTCTTGACCTTGATATGGAAGGTAGCAATATGACGAAGAATAAAATTTCTATCGTAGAACTAATCCAAATTCTTGCACAATATCGCAACAATATTATCGTCAATATCAAGCACCTGCAAAAAGATTATCAAAGAACAGGTATCAAGCGCGTTAAAGGTGTGAGAAACGAAAATGGAGAACTGCTTCAGCCTTGGTTGCGAACAGAAAATATAGATAATGCTGAGTATATTGGTATGGGCGAGTTTCAGTTTAATCGCAATACTGCTACTATCAATATGCTTATCAAACGTAAAGTCAAACTTGCCAAATTTGAAGACCAAACCCCCACTATTGAGGTAGCGGGTTTGCTAGTAAATGACCTCAATAGCTTTAATAATTACACAATTGTTAGCGACGGCAAAATCAACGTCAAGTCCTTACAAATCAAAATCAGCAGTAAAAAAGCCTTTGACTTGCTCAAAGAAAAGGGTGTGTTGGATGCAGAAGATTTTGATTTCCGTGCTGAACATACCATTCAATTAGATAACTTGCCGCTTGTCGCTGCAAATAGTAGTTATAGCAGCATTGATGGACTATTCAATGAACTCGCAGAAATTAAAGTACTTACTAGTATTATTTCTGCTCACTTAAGAAAGGAATCAGATGTATTTGTAGCAGGGCAGTTAGATGAGTTGAAAAAGCACTATCTATCTAAAAATGTTTACATCAACTTCCCTACAACTAATGAATACACAGACATCCATGAAGCGCTAGTTAATGGTACTCTTGACTCAAGATTGAGTTATAAAATTGACATCGGTAGTCAAGATATTCTTAACCTCAGCAAGTTTCATTCTGCTAACAAATTTCTGAATAGAATGTATCGTCTTTATGATAAAATCACTGGAGAAATTATCATCAAGCCTACTTTTGCGATCGCATTGAATGAAAATATTGCTTTTAGGCACAGGCTACTATCATCACGCACCAACATTACAAAAGTTGACGAGTTGATGAAACCAATTTGTGATGATTTTCTTGGGCTTGAGCAAAATGGCATAGTCGTAGGTATTCTTAAGAAAGTTGGTGCTGATAGTTTGGCGCAGTTGTTGCAGCATAAACAAGCTGGTAAGCAGATCAGCAAAGAGGAAATGATTGCAGCTTTGACGGCAGCGAATACCAAGTTAGAAGAATATGTAGAGAATATCTACCAACACAGGATATCTCCCTTAGTATTTTACATTGGTTGTAATGGAGTATTGCCAGAAGAAATGAAAGTAAAACCCATGACTGCTGAAGAAGCTGCTGCTAAATACCCAAATTTGCAATTCTCTAAAGATGAGCAACAAGGTACTTTTTTTGCAGTTGGTGATAGTATTATCAGCATCTATGCCAAGACTGAATATTACAGTAAAAAGGTAGCTATCCTAAATCCTTCGTGAACAACAAGAACCCCGACTTCTCAAAAAAGCCGGGGTTCTGTGGTTTTCAATTATCACAAATCAAATAGGATTACTATATAAATAATCTATTTTTGCTTAAAAAACTGGTGATTCTCCCCCGAGCGCCGACTGGATAACTAAATGAGCAATGTCACTAAGCCCCGTCCCAAATTCTGGAATTATAAATAGAAGCATCATTGCAAAAACTCCGAATTGGCTATATTGCAGTGGCTTTAGCTGAGGAAAAATTTCACTGAAAACATGAAAACCATCCAGTGGTGGAATTGGCAGCAGATTAAACAAAAATAAGGTCAAATTGATTTGAGCTGCTAAGTAAAGAAATTCCCCACTCAAAAGTTCTGAAAGACTCGGATTAGAGAGAAATTTAAGCATCCCAATAAATAGAATACCTAAAGCAAGATTCGACAATGGGCCTGCGGCTGATACCAAAATATTACCTAGCTTGCCAGAGCGAAACTTAGATGGGTTGACGGGCATTTGTCCCCAAGCTATACCCATGAGACAGAGAAAAATGATCGATTCCTTACCCATGTGAACTACAGGATTGAGCGTGAGATGACCAGTTTGTTGGGGAGTGTTATCTCCCTGACTCATCGCAGCCAAGCCGTGAGCAAGTTCATGCAAAGTGATGGAGAATATGACAATTACAACGATTCTGAAAAAATGAATCGGGTCTGTGATTAGTGTTTGGATAAACATATATTCTGGCTTGTGGTAGGATTAAAGCTGAAATCTGCACTTTCTGAAGACACGCACGAAAAAGTTATCCAATTTAAAAACTGCAAACCTTGAGAATAAAGGTTGCTCACAAATAAATTAGATAAGTTATTTTTGCGCGGCTTCTAAAACTAGTTAAAAAATCTATGGAGATGCTGGTTGTTGAGAATGAAGCGAATCAGTTGGTTGAAATCAGCTTTTTCTCACCATGATGATAAAATTTATCATCTATACCCATTGCAATACATCGGAAAGCTAGGTAAGACAGTAGTTGTATAATAATTTACTATATTTTGGTGATGCCCCATGTCTGTAATAACAAGCTCGTTATACAAATGTTATTAAACTTACTCAGTAAAAGTCTATAGTAATTATTCGTATATTTTAAAAATTAACTTTATTTATTTTTAGGAGCTTCAATTGCTTGTATAGCTGCAAAATTTCAATATATAGTATAGCATTTTAGGGTGTAAATTTTCTAAAAAATAATACGTAGTCTACATTAAAGTCTTTGTATATAAATTTATTATATTACTAATGATTTATGAGATATTTCAGCTTCATAAACCAACATTTATTTACCACAAACTTTCTAAAATAAATATTACTTAGTTCTTTTTAATACTTAAGTAGCAAATATTATTTACTAAATAATTTAAAAATTAATACAGTCATTAGGCAGGATATCAACGGCTTATTGGTATTATTTTGATGCACTAACGCAATGATGAACAACGATGGATGAGGATCAGCGCCGTTCTTATTGGCGTGCTAATACTGCTTTAATTCGTAATCTTTTAATTGTCTGGGCATTGGTTTCCCTAGTTTTTAGTATTTTGTTGGTTCAACCTTTGAATGCGATACGGTTTTTTGGCGTACCCTTTGGCTTTTGGATGGCGCAACAAGGATCAATCCTGGTATTTGTGGCCTTAATTTTCATTTATGCCTTTCAAATGGACAAACTAGACCAAAAATACAATATTAAGAAGTGAGGAAAAACCGTGTCAGTTGAAATTTGGACTATTGTATTAGTTGGACTTTCCTTCCTCGCCTACATTTATATTGGTTGGCAATCACGAGTCGAAAATAGTAAAGACTTCTTTATAGCAGGTCAAGGGATACCTTCAATTGCTAATGGTGCGGCTACCGCCGCCGATTGGATGTCCGCAGCTTCGTTTATTTCAATGGCGGGGCTAATTTCTTTTTTAGGCTACGACGGTTCTATTTATTTAATGGGCTGGACGGGTGGCTATGTACTGCTGGCTTTATTGCTGGCTCCTTACCTACGGAAATTTGGTAAATATACAGTGCCAGATTTCGTAGGCGATCGCTACTACTCTAATATCGCTCGTCTGGTGGCAGTAGTTGCAGCCATTTTTATCTCCCTCACCTACGTTGCTGGACAAATGCGGGGCGTGGGCATTGTTTTTAGCCGCTTCTTACAAGTAGATATCAATACAGGCGTAATCATCGGTATGGTGATTGTCGGCTTTTTCTCTGTGTTGGGGGGGATGAAAGGCATTACCTGGACACAAGTAGCACAGTACTGTGTGTTGATTTTTGCTTACCTGATTCCAGCGATCGCGATCGCCTGGTTTCTCACTGGTAATCCTGTTCCTCAGCTAGCATTTCCCTTCAGTGATATTGCTGACAAACTCAATAAAATCCAAGTTGACCTGGGGTTTAAGCAGTACACTGAGCCATTTGTAAACAAGTCGATGCTAGATGTGCTGTTCACCACCATTGCTTTGATGGTAGGCACGGCTGGCTTACCCCATATTATTGTCCGCTTTTACACAGTACCGAGTGTGCGTGCAGCTCGCTTTTCTGCTGGTTGGGCACTACTATTTATTGCCATTCTTTATACAACTGCTCCAGCCCTCTCCATGTTTGCCCGCTACAACCTGATTGATTCCCTGCACAATCGTACAGTTGCAGAAGTGCAGCAGCTAGACTGGGCGACCAAGTGGGAAAAAACTAAACTTTTGGGTTTTGATGACATAAATAAGGATGGGCGTCTCCAGTTAACTCCAAATAAAGACACTAATGAAATAAAGATCGACCCAGATATCATCGTGCTTTCCACCCCAGAGGTAGCTAACCTCCCTCCGTGGGTGATTGGCTTGGTAGCGGCTGGCGGTTTGGCAGCTGCTTTGTCTACAGCATCAGGTTTATTGCTGGTAATTTCCAGTTCCATCGCCCACGATATCTACTACCGGATCATAGATTCATCAGCCTCAGAACAAAAACGGGTGTTTGTCGGGCGGATCATGGTAGGCTTTTCCCTCGTCCTCGCCGGATATTTTGGGGTGAATCCGCCAGGATTTGTTAGTCAGGTGGTGGCTTTTGCCTTTGGTTTAGCCGCCGCTAGTTTCTTTCCGGTGATTTTTCTGGGGATTTTCGACAAGCGCACCAATTCTGAAGGTGCGATCGCCGGCATGTTGACGGGTTTAATTTTTACGATAATCTACATTATCGGTGTCAAGTTTGGGGGTATGCAACCCTGGTTTTTTGGTGTTTCTCCCGAAGGAATTGGTACTTTGGGTATGCTAATCAACTTCGCTGTTACCCTAGTGGTTTCGCGCCTAACGCCACCTCCTCCAGCAGAAATTCAAGCGCTGGTAGAAGACCTCCGCAGCCCGATTATTGAAGAATAGGGAATAGGGAATTGGGCATTGGGCATTGGGCATTGGGCATTGGGCATTGGGCATTGGGCATTCATTGCTTATTTCTTCCCCTGCCTCCCCTGCCTCCCCTGCCTCCCCTGCCTCTCCTGCTCCCCCTGCTCCCCCTGCTCCCTCATCCCAGTACAGACGCGATTAATCGCGTCTCTCCCACTCCCTACTGCCCAAGTTCTTTAATATTTTTCATCACTTGTTCATATAAGTCGTTGTTACCCTGACTTTGAAAAATGCTTGCTGCTTGTTGTAAGTCCTTCAATGCTCCCTGCTTGTCTCCATTGGTGGCGCGGGCATTTCCTCGGTTATTGTAGGCAGAGGCAAAGTTAGGGTTGAGGCGAATGGCTTGATTGTAATCTTCGATCGCACCCTGTGGCTCTCCATTGGCAGCACGGGCATTTCCTCGGTTATTATAGGCGATCGCATATTTGGGGTTGAGGAGAATCGCTTGGTCAAAATCATCTAGCGCCCCTCTTCTTTCTCCCAAGGTGGCGCGGGCATTTCCCCGGTTATTGTAGGCTTCGGCATAGTTGGGATTAAGGCGAATCGCTTCACTGTAATCTTTAACTGCTTCTCTGTTATTTCCTAGTGAGGCGCGGGCATTTCCCAGGTTATTGTAGGCTTCGGCGTCGTTAGGGTTGATGCGGAGGGCTTGATTGTAATCTGCGATCGCTTTTTCCTTGTCTCCCAAATCAAAGTAGGCTAATCCCCGGCCGTTGTAGGCAGCGCCATATTGAGAATTTTGCTCAATTGCCTTACCATAAGAAGCGATCGCAGCTTGTAAATCGCCGTTTAAATGCTGATTCTTTCCCTGAAGATAGAATTCCCCACCAATGGAAGCTGTAGCTGAACGACGGCTAGGTTGACTGACTCCTATTTCTGTCACCAAAACATTGTCATTCCTACTACAAGAAACACTGCTAATTGCTGTCAAGGTAGTAAAAATAGCTATGGTAAATACTTGATTTACCCTTGTTCGCTTTTGTTTAAATAAACGCCGTCTCATAATTTAATATAAACTGCCATAATACCTGAACGCAATTAGTACCAAAATCTAGATTTTCATTCTTTAACTCAATAGTTATTCTCACTTTTGATAGACATTTCCAGTCAATTAATTAATTCCCCTGATATTCAATAGATTTATTTAATAGTTATATTAAGGAAAAATCAGAAAATATAAAGTATAAAACTTGTCAATTTGGGCTTTTGCTATTGTCATATTTGTAATTTTTGACAATGGCTCTATGAGCAGTAACCTACTGTTGCTAGTGTTTTTTAGAATACTTTTTTTAAGAATTAAATATTAAGATTTATTCTAAATAATAACTCCAGAAATTCTGGCATTTGTAGCCAACTAAACAATTTAATCATCCTCAATATCACTTTCTTGAGTTTTGTAATTTAGCCGCCAAGAGGTTGTTTTTTCAATATCGACAGAGAGTTGTTCTAGATTTTGCCCTAAATCTTTTTGGAGTTTCTGAGTTAGTGTGATTGGAAAATCTAAATTAATACCTTCACTTTGTGCTAGCCTTGCCAATTCTGTAAAAGTAGCTTTGACTGTAGTACGCTCATAACTAGTCAGCTTATAATAGGCAGTTTCAGATATATCCTGAGCTTGCATGGCTTTTTTCATGCGTTCTTGTAAATGCTCAAATTCTGAATTCAACAACTTGTATTGTTGCTCAAGTTGCGAGTATCTGGTACTTAGTGATATTAAGTCTTCCGTTGCGGGATCGGGGCTGGCTTGGGCTTGTAAATCTAATAAATTTGAGTGGATTTGAGCCAGATAAATACAATCTAAGTAAGCATACTCTATCTGTTCTTCAGTCAGGGGGCGTTTTCCCCAATCGCTTGTTTGTTCTTGTTTATCGATATTGTTAAACCTACAAAGTGATCTAGCTATGGTTTTGAGTTGGTAATTAGGTAATGGTAAAAGATAGTAGGGAATTTTTTTTGCCATTTCCAAAGTACAAGTAATATTTTTGGCTTTCTTGTTACCGAGAAATTTTAGATCATAACTAGCGTTGTGAAAAACTTTTTCAATAGCAGAATTTATCATAATTTCTTCAATAAATTCAGCTATAATATTAGGCTGAACTAGAACATCTAAAAGGTAGACGCGATCGCCACTCATATCTTTGGGATTATCTAATACCTGAATCAGCGATAGTCGGGGATTACGACTTTTATAGTCAGCTACTTCTGTATCTATCCACAGCGTTTTAGCGTTAGTATATTCAGCGACAATGGCACTAATTTCGCGGGCGGAAGTAAGGTACGGCATTGGCTAATATTTCCTGATATTTGGGGCATTGATAAGTAAGGCATAGTTTTCTAAAGTAACATTTTGTTGGTAATTTTGCTGCCACAGGATTGCAAAAATGCTGAAGTTTTGAGTTGCATAGGCTTAGACATCGCCAAACTGACTTAAATCTGATAACATCGAGTCACTACTGTAAGGCTGCACAGTCTACCATTGAAAGAGCTACTGGACATCTACATTAAATTCATAGAGAGCTACAGACTGTATGCAGAGGCATCCTGGTTAGCAACCGTCGGGAAAATTGAATTGGCGCTTCTCAGAAATGGCTGCAAAATCTTAGCCTCAAGAAATCGTCTAAGTTTCAATTTCCAGTAACCTGAGCAATTGCTTGGGAACTTTTGCTACTTCACATTTAATTGCTTTTTAACATCTGCTCCTCACCACGAACAAATAATTACTAATTCGTAATTCGTAATTCGTAATTAAAAAGATACAGAACCAACACTAAATTTTCAATTTAGTGGTCAAAAAGACAGTGGAGGGTACAAACTCCCGAAAAGTGGAACTACGAATTACGAATTATCAATTACGAATTATTTGGACACACCTCAATTAATCGCTTCTAGTATTCAATTCGGAGAAGATAATGAAAAAGCTAATTCTATTGCTAGTTAGTAGCATTTTGGTAGTTGGTACTTTTGGCTGCCAAGAGGCTCCTAAAACTGGTTCGGAAACTTCTAGCACTACTAATGAAGCCGCTCAAGCACCAGCAACACCAGCTTCTCAGATAAATCAAACTGCCGATAAAACTATTGCCAAAATTCCCGGAATACAAACGACTCCTTTAGCAGTTAGCACAGATACTAAAGTTAAAAGCGATTTTGGAAAAACGGCAGCAACAAAAGCTAAGAGCAACTTAAAAACTGAAGTTAGTGAAAAGTTGAATAAAGGCTTACCAGGCAATAAGCTACAAGTTGAAAACAAAGAGGGTGAAATTATCCTCAAAGGCACAGCAACTTCTGCTGAAGAACTCCAGAAAGCTGAAACCTTGGCTAGAGAAGTTCAAGGTGTGAAGACAGTGAAAGTGGAAGCAAAAGTTGAAGCTATGAAAAAGTCATAAAAGAATAACTGAAGTTTTCAGTTAACCGTGGACTAGCTAAATCAGCTTACATCATCAAAAAATTTAAACAGGACTTACATCTGCGTAAGCCCTGTTTTTTTGCTTAAATAAGGGTGAGTTAATTAGTAGTCACGCCCCAAAGAATAGTTATCATGAGTTTATTTATCTATCGGGAAGTGCTTGTTGGAGGATACCTTCTACAATCTGTAACATCGTTATTAAAGTAGTGGTAAATTAATAATTTTGTTTTGATATTCATCATTAAAAGATGCTTGAGCAATTAGACTTAATTCACTAATAGTCTGACCGATGGTTAATTTCTCATTCAAAATAAAAATACCTGGTATATTACGCCCTTGCGCGATATGTTCAGCTAAATGTCCAGGCATAGATGTACGGTTATTTGTGACTAAAATAAAGTTATATTCCTCACACCAGGATAATATTTCTGGATCTAATGTGCCTCTGGGAGGAGCGCCAGGATCACCAACCACCCACATCATTAAGTTAGGGTTGCGTTGGAGAAATTGGCGGTTATAGACTTTATCAACATTTTCATCAAGAAGATATTTGAGAGTCATGTATTTTTTTCATTGCTTCTCTTTCAGCTTTCAGTTTTAGCAATTTGGTTACAACTGGCGGTGGATTGCGGCGCTGTTCTTCTCGCATTCGGTGACTATGTTCTAGCCAATTAGCTATGTAAGCACTGACTGCTTCCTTGTTATGCAGGTAATAGAGAATAGTTGCATATACTTGCTCTAAAGTTACTGATGGATAACTTTGGGAAATTTCTTCTGGAGTCCGACACCGATGGATGAAATCATAGAGTATAGTTTCAATTCCTACTCTTGTACCTTTGAGTCGAATATCATCAGGTCGCTGAAAGTCGAAGTAATCTTCTAGTTGCATAATTTACTTTATTATATTTGCCTATAAAATTATCTTATACCATTTCTTTGTGAGGCTGCGCCAAACCCTTTTAACTTCTTTCTTTCTTTGTGTCCTTTGCGTCCTTTGCGGTTCGTTTCTCTTTCTTGTTTCTTGTACTTAAATATGGTTTAGCGCATCTTCATACAGAATTGGTATTACATACTTGTAAAATATTCTTGCAATAAATAGTAATAAATTGATAGCGATCGCTTTGCCAACAACAACTTGTTACATTAGTTGCTCGTCTTGGCAGTTAGTTATCTCAACTAAAACTGGAATGATTTGATATAGTTGCTTTTGAGCGCCTGCAATGAAATCTCGTGCTTGTGCTAACTCTATCAGTATTGTGTTTTCTCTGAACCACAATTCTCCTTCCCCTCTCTGCGTTCTTTGCGCCTCTGTGGTTCGATAATCCCTAATTTTCCCCCTACCCTCTTGCGAATTTTTAATTAGTTGATACACTTGTTCTTCATTAGCCCAATGAACCAGCGCCTATGGTGCATATCAAGCGCGTGGAACTTACGAACTTCAAATCCTTCGGTGGCACTACCTCAGTCCCTTTGCTACCGGGGTGTACTGTCATATCTGGGCCAAATGGTTCAGGTAAGTCTAATATTCTAGATGCACTGCTATTTTGCCTCGGACTCTCCAGTTCTAAGGGAATGCGAGCCGATCGCCTCCCGGATTTGGTAAATAACACTCAAACGGCTAAAGGACGTGCTTCTATTGAGGCTAGCGTCACCGTAACGTTTGATTTGTCAGGAGAGGACTCACCCAAAGCCGCAAAAGCTCAGAGTGAGGAAGGCACAAAAGAAGTAGATGAAGATCAAAAAAATTCCCACTCCCCACTCCCCACTCCCCACTCCCCAAGCGAATGGAGTGTCACTAGAAGGCTGCGAGTCACTCACCAAGGAAGTTACACGTCGAATTACTATATCAATGGTGTACCTTGCACGCTGACGGAATTGCATGAACAACTAAGTAACCTGCGGGTTTATCCTGAAGGTTATAACGTGGTGCTGCAAGGGGATGTCACCAGTATTATCTCGATGAATGCGCGGGAACGGCGGGAAATTATTGATGAATTGGCTGGGGTGGCGGCATTCGATCGCAAAATCATCCAAGCTAAATCAACTTTAGATGAGGTGAAGGAAAAGGAAGATAGCTGTCGGATTATTGAGACGGAATTAACTGCACAACGCGATCGCCTTTCCCAAGATCGTGCTAAAGCTGAGAAATATCAAAAACTCCGCACGGAATTTCTAGCTAAACAATCTTGGGAAGCTGTTTTATCATGGCGATCGCTACAAGCACAACAAGAAAAGTTAGTTAACGAAATTCAAACAGGCGATCGCAATTTTAATGAACTCACTACCCAACTCACAAACCTAAATTCCCAAATCGTCCAAAAAACGGCTGAACTTGAACAACTCAATGCCCATGTAAAAGCATTGGGAGAAGAGGAACTTTTGGCAGTACAATCTACCCTCGCCACCCAAGAAGCTGAACGGAAACAACTCCAGCGTCAGTTAACGGAATTAGAAACAGCTTCTCAAGAAACTGCCAAACGTCTGACTCAAACTCAGCAAGAAATTCAAAAACACCGTCATTCCTTAGAAGAAATTGCCGAAACACAGATTGTAGAGACGCGATTCATCGCCTCTTCCCAGCAACAAAGAAATGAGGCGCAGCAAGCGCTACAAACTTCCCGCGAAGCCGCCGCAGAAATCGCCTCGGCTTCGGAAGCGTGGGTGCAGCAACAAACTGCATTCAACCGTCAAATTGAAACTCTGCTGCAAACTTTGGAACCGCAACGCACAGAACAAGCACAACTCAGGGAACGCAATAATCAGTTACAGCAGTTAATCCAAGAGCAAACCCAGTTAATTGAACGCGACGAACCGCTATTAGCCCAAAAACAAACTGAGTGTAGTCAAATTGAAACGGAATTTAACGCCTCTAGCGAACCCATCCAAAATTTAGCCCAAAATCTCTCAGCCACAGAACAAGAACTGCAAATCCAACAGGAAACTCAAAAACGCTTACTTTCTGAACAACGAGAAAAACAACGCCAGTTGGATAAAATAGAGGCGCAAGCGCAAGCACAGCAAGAAGTCCAAGGAACCCAAGCGAGTAAAGTCATTTTACAATCGGGAATGCCTGGACTTTGTGGCTTAGTTGTGCAGTTAGGAAAGGTGGAACCGCGCCATCAGCTAGCTTTAGAAATGGCTGCCGGTGGACGTTTGGGACATATTGTGGTGGAAGATGACAGCATCGCCGCCGCAGGGATTGAATTGCTCAAACAGAAACGTGCAGGGAGAGCGACTTTTTTACCACTGAATAAAATTCACGCTCCCAAATTTACTCAAGATGCAACGCTGCGTTTTGCTAGCGGTTTCGTTAATTATGCTGTGAACTTAGTCGATTGCGATCGCCGTTACAAAGATGTATTTAGCTATGTTTTCGGCAACACGGTAATTTTTGCCAACCTTGAGGCGGCGCGGAAAAATTTAGGATTGTATCGCATCGTCACCTTAGACGGGGAACTTCTGGAAACTAGCGGTGCAATGACTGGTGGTAGTAACAGCCAGCGTTCCGCGTTGCGGTTTGGCAATGCGGAAGCAGCAGAATCTGATGAAGCGATCGCTTTAAGAAGTCGCTTGCTGGATATTGAGCGAGTTTTAGAGCGTTGTACTGAAGCGATCGCTACTTTGTCAACCAGAACCAAAAAACTCACCCAGGAACTCACAGAAGCGCGTCAGGCGCGGCGCGAACAGCAGTTGCAATTGGAACAATTGCAAAAAGATATTAAGAATTTAACAGCGCAATTAGAAGGGACGCGATCGCAACTCGCACAAAACAGCGAAAAATTAGCCACAGCTCAATCCCGATTAGAAATTTTGGAGCGTGAATTACCGGGACAAGAAAATCAGTTGCAACAATTGCGACACGCTTTAGCAGAGTTGGAAGCATCCCAAACGCCCAGCGAATGGCAACAAATCCAGGCGAAAATTAAAATTCAAGAGCAACAATTGCAACAACGGGAGACAGCGTTACGCGAAGCTGAACAAAGATTAAAAAATTTAGAAAATCAGCAACAACGTTTGCAAGAAAAAATCCAAGAAGCAGAAACGCGAATCACCGAATATGAAACCCAACAAACCTCTTGTAGAGACGCGATTCATCGCGTCTCCACACAAATCACAACGATAGACAACCAAATCACCCAAACCCGTTTATTGTTGAGTCAAATGGAACAAAATTTGGGAGAAGAGAAACAAAAACGCGACGCTACAGAACAAGAAGTGCGATCGCATCTTTTGCGCCAACAACAATTGCAATGGGAAATCCAAAAACTCCAAGAAACCCAAGAGAAACGGCGCGAAGAACTAATTGCATTACAAAGCCAGTTGCGAGATGTGGGAGCAGAATTACCAAATCCCTTGCCGGAAGTTCCAGATAAGGTAGATTTGGAGGAATTGCAGAAAGAATTGCGATCGCTTACCAAACGCTTACAGGCAATGGAACCTGTTAATATGCTGGCGTTAGAAGAATACGAACGCACCCAAAACCGTCTCCAAGAACTGACGCAAAAATTAGAAACACTAGAAGGGGAACGCACCGAACTACTTTTGCGGATTGAAAACTTTACAACATTGCGGCAACTTGCCTTTAGAGAAGCTTTCGATGCTGTCAATGAAAACTTTCAATCAATTTTCGCTATTCTGTCCGACGGTGACGGCTTCCTGCAACTCGAAAATCCCGAAGATCCCTTTAGCAGTGGACTGAATTTAGTCGCACATCCCAAAGGTAAACCCGTACAGCGCCTAGCTTCCATGTCTGGGGGAGAAAAATCACTTACAGCCTTGAGCTTTATCTTTGCCCTGCAACGCTACCGCCCATCGCCATTTTACGCCTTTGACGAAGTAGATATGTTCCTAGATGGGGCAAACGTAGAACGATTAGCTAGAATGATTAAACAACAGTCACAACAAGCGCAATTTATAGTTGTGAGTTTGCGTCGTCCGATGATAGAATCAGCCGAACGCACAATTGGTGTTACTCAAGCACGAGGAGCTTATACTCAAGTTTTGGGGATTAAGTTACAATCATCCAATACATCTGCTTGAGTTTTTGTTAATAATAGTGTATGGATAATAAACCGGATTGGAGATCAGGACTCGGTATAGAATGACCTCTGAACAGATAATTAGGCGTTCCGACATATTAAATACCCAGGTGATTACCCGCGACAACGGCAAGCGGCTAGGCATCATCAGTCAAGTCTGGGTTGATATTGATCAACGAGAGGTTGTGGCTCTTGGTTTGCGAGACAGCCTGATCTCTATTTCGGGCATACCGCGCTATATGTACCTCAACAACATCAGCCAGATTGGTGATGTCATCCTGGTTGATAACGAAGATGTAATAGAAGATATCGAAGTTGAATCTCTGAGTAATCTGATTAACTGGGAAGTAATTACAGAAACAGGTGAAGTCTTAGGCAAGGTTCGGGGCTTCAAGTTCAACGGCGAAACCGGGAAGCTTAACTCCATAGTCATTGCTTCTTTAGGATTGCCCCAAATTCCCGATCAATTTCTGAGTACTTACGAGTTCTCAGTAGATGAAATTGTCAGCACTGGCCCCAATCGGTTGATTGTGTTTGAGGGAGCCGAAGAACGGGTAAACCAGTTGACAGTTGGTTTACTAGAGCGCCTGGGTATCGGCAAAGCCCCGTGGGAGCGCGATGCAGAAGAAGAATACGGCTATACTCCACCGCGCCAAGTTGCACCAGCTAATCAACTGCCTAGTGGAGTGCCATTACAGCCACCCAGGCAAAAAGTTCGCGCCCCCGAACCCGTAGCGCGAGAAGAGGAATGGACAGAAGACTATGTGGAAGAAGAAAGGCCACAGCGTCAGGTAATGAAGGCGCGGCAGTATGAATCTATTCAATACGAAGAAGATGAGGAAGAAGATAACTGGAGCGAGGCAACAGGCAGCGACAGGTATCAACAACCGCAGCCGCTAAAATATGAAGCCAAGCCTTATGTTGATGAATACGATGATTATGACGATGTAGAAGGCGATGCTTGGGAAGATGCGCCGAAGCCTGTGAATATTCCCAAGAAAGTCAAGGAAAGACAGCCAGAATACGAAGAAGAAGGCGGATATTAATTCGTAATTCGTAATGACGCTCCTACGTCGCTAACGCTGCGCTAACGTAATTCGTAATTCAACCGGAAAATTAGGAAGTATTTTAAGATTAATTCAGCCCTCTCCTTACTTACAAGGATAGGGCTAATTTTTTAGAACGCAGTAGGGTGTAGGGTGTGTTAGCGACAGCGTAACGCACCGTCTAAACTAGAGGGTAATTTGAGTAAGATTATCTTGTTGCTTGATATGTAGTGAGCTGTTGAAATACTCTTCTAGTTTCATAAAGCAAGACCCCTCGAATGAACATTCCACTTCAATCATAGAAGAACGCTAAAACAGTTTGTAACTAATTAGTTAAGTGTTCAGAAACTCACCAAAAACTGCTAGCGTCAAACAAAGTAAAATATCGTTGTGGATCTTCGAGCTTGAAAACGCGTTCTAATTACTGGCAACTGCTGCCTTATATCCGACTCCAGTGGCGAACCATCACCAAGGGACTTATTGGTATCTTGGGATACGTGCTGGCGACATTAGTGTTGATAAATCTTGCCGGGAAATTGGCAACTCCCTTTGCCCAAGGTAATGTAGTAGCGATCGCTCAAATAACTGGCAGCTGTGCTTTAGTATTTCTTGTTAGAGGCTTGTTTCAGTCTATACAAGATATGTACATGGCAAAAGCTGCTTTGAGAGTTGCTTTTCATCTCCGTCAGCAAGTCTACGCACATCTTCAAAAGCTAAATCTCAGCTATTTTGAAACGGCAAAAGCAGGTGATTTATCTTACCGCCTCACCGAAGATGTTGACCGCGTTGGCGAAGTGGTAAATAAAGTATTTCACGACTTTATCCCCTGCATTTTGCAGTTGCTAGCAATTCCGATTTACATGATTTATCTGAATTGGCAACTCACATTAGCAACGGTGATAGTTGCACCGTTGATGGGTATTTTAGTTGGCTGGTTTGGTGAACGGTTACGCAAATATTCCTTAAAAAGTCAAAATCGCGTGTCGGGTTTATCAGCCATCCTCGCGGAAGTTTTCAACGGTATTCGTTTGGTACAGGCTTTTGCTGCCGAAAATTACGAAATCGCCCGCTTTGGCCATGAAGCAGAACGCAGTCTCAAAGCAAAATACTCAGCCGAACGCCTGAAAGCGATTCAGATTCCCATTGTCGGATTTCTGGAAGCTTTAAGTGCATTATCGTTACTGATTGTGGGAGCGTGGCAAATTTCCCAAGGTAACTTAACAGTGGCGAATTTTTTCAGTTATTTGGCGGCGGCGGCGCTGTTAATTGATCCCATTGGTCATACTACTAACAACTACAACGAATTTAAGCAGGGTGAAGCATCTGTTGACCGCGTTTTTGAATTGATGGCAATTCAGCCGACAGTGATAGAAAAGGTAAATGCGATCGCTCTCCCCCCAGTCAAAGGCAAAGTAGAATATCGTCATATTTCCTTCGCCTATAAACCAGGTGAACCTGTATTAAAAGATATCAGTTTATTAGTATCGCCAGGCGAAGCGATCGCTCTTGTGGGTGCTTCTGGTGCTGGTAAAACCACATTTGTCAATCTTCTCCCCCGTTTTTACGACCCCGAAGTTGGTGAAATATTAATTGACGGTGTTGATATTCGAGATGTCAAGCTGCATAGTCTGCGGCGACAAATTGGGATTGTTCCTCAAGAAACCATCATGTTTTCCGGGACAATTGCCCAAAATATCGCTTTTGGACAAGATGTTTTTGATATGGAAGCAGTTAAAGAGGCGGCGAAAATTGCTAATGCCGATCAGTTTATTAGCCAACTGCCAGAAGGTTATCAAACTTGGGTGGGTGAACGTGGGGTAAACTTATCTGGTGGACAAAGACAAAGAATTGCGATCGCTCGTGCTGTTCTGCTCAATCCCCAAATATTGATTCTCGATGAAGCGACATCAGCATTAGATTCTGAGTCAGAAGCGCTGGTACAGGAAGCCCTGGAAAGATTGATGGAAAAACGGACAGTATTTATTATTGCTCACCGTTTATCGACAGTTAGGAGGTGCGATCGTATTTTAGTTCTCGAACAAGGTCAAATTGTCGAATCGGGAACCCATGAAGAATTATTAGCCTTAGAACGTCGCTATGCGCGGTTTTATGCCCAGCAGTTTAGTTAGCCAGATTAAATATAATGCTCATAGGACTTACGCACAGGTAACGGAAAACGAACCACAGAGGGCGCAGAGAAGCCAGTGCGTTGGGCGGGTTCCCCGACTTGAAGCAACTGGCGCGTCACGGAGGAATGAGAGTTTGAGAGGGTTTTTGCGTAAGTCCTAGCTCATTAGCTTATTACCCACATCTGACAATCCCCGCTTCGTTGCTATCCCGCCTCGGAATAGAATTCCAAGGCTAATAGCGAAAGTCCTCTAAAGCGGACTGAGTAGTTGATTTTAGTCCACTTGAGTGGACTTAAGCTATCAGCCTGGAACTTCAGTTCCGGGCGGGATGTCTGTAAACACGACTATTTAACTTTGACTACCCCCTAGACTGAATTGCCTTAATTAAGTCATAAAAAGGTTGCCAATTATCTTCCTGAGCAATTGGTTCCCAAATAGATTCAATCACAGGTCTTAATAATGCCGTTTTGGGATTATGAACAGCTAGAGTTTGAGCAATTACATCGGTGCTATCGCTATCAAAATCATTCAAAATTTTATGATACAGTATGCACCAATCATCAAAAACTCCTGACGCACCCGGTACTGGCACAATATCTGAATTATTTAGCACAAAACCTGGATCATCTCGCCATTTAGATGAAAAAGTCCGAGCCATTTCATCAAAAAACTGGTGATAACCAACTTGGCTATCTTTCAAAAATTCAACCGTTAGATTCAACAGTTCCCCAGCTTCTGGATGTGGCAAATCCTCAAAACCTAACTTTTTCAACATCAAAGAACTGTATTCAGCTTGATAATACTCAGCAAACATTGCTAATCCAGCTTCCATTTCGTCTTTATCGATAATCGCCTTTAAAGGTTCCTGAAGCATTTGTAAATTCAACTGACAAATACTTGGTTGATTACCGTAACAGTAGCGTCCATAATAGTCAAAATATGCAGCTATAAAGGATGGGTTATAAGTTGGGATAAACGCATAAGGTCCATAGTCAAAACTCTCTCCCGTAATCGACATATTGTCAGTATTTAGGACTGCATGACAAAAGCCAGCCGCCATCCACTGCGCTACTAGTTCTGCAACTCGTTTCACTAATTCGGCGTAAAACAAGACATATTTATTTTGTTCAGCATTTAAGTGTCGATAATACTGCTCAATTACGTGGTCTAATAACTTCTTAGTTAAATCTGGACGCTGGAAATAATGCAGTCGCTCAAAAGTGCCAAACCGAATATGAGAACTGCTCATTCTAATCATCACACATGAGCGGGTAGGCGAAGGTTCATCGCCTCGCCAGAGGGGTAAACCTGTTTCAATCATGCTCAGACAGCGCGAGGTACGTACACCCAATTGGTGTAGTGCTTCCGCAGCCAGAACTTCCCGCACCCCACCTTTGAGCGTCAGCATACCATCGCCACCACGGGAGTAAGGTGTTCTTCCAGAACCTTTTGTGCCAAAATCGTACAATTCGCCATCAGTGGCGCGTACTTGTCCGTAGAGGAAGCCTCTACCATCACCTAACTGTCTGTTATATTCACCAAATTGATAGCCGTGGTAACGTAGTGCCAACAAGGGTTTACGCCCCTGAAATTTGCCAAAGGCTGTGATAAAATCTTCATCTTTGACTAGTTGGGGGTCTAAACCCAAGCGGGGTAGTAGTGCATCGTTACGCCAACGCAAGAGGTGTTGAGGAAATTCCTCTGCTGCAACCTCGTCGTAGTAGTCGTCGCCTAGAGATTCCAAGGCGCTTTCGTAGTTGAGGGAGAGAAAAGGATTGCTAGAATTTTTGTAGTTTGGAGTTTCAGCCAGAGTCATTACGAGCAAAGCTTAATTCATTCTTCCCTTAATACTACCTCTGGCTTTGGCATCAGCATAGACGCAAAAAGCGACCCATATCTAAAATATGGCAGCGCCCCCATCAAAATCTAGACCGCATAATGGATAAAGTTTTGCAATTAAAGAAAAATTTAACTCAATTAGCTATTTTAGACGCTACATTTGAGGTTTTTGGCTCAGAATCACACCAATATCAATTCAAACCTTGCTTGAGTGACAAGGATATTCAAGTGTTTGAATCTAGATACAATATTACGCTACCAAGTGAATATCGAAACTTTCTCTTAGAAATTGGTAATGGTGGTGCGGGGCCAGGATACGGCTTATCTGGACTATCAGGAATTGAATCTGAAGATGTCATTCCAGAAAAAGTATACCCAGAGAACTATGAAATTCTTTCTAAACCATTTCCCTTGAGAGAAGCATGGAATGATTTGGATTTAATTGTCAAGAATAATACGGGTTTGGTTCCCAACAATGATGACTACTTCGACGATAAATTTATCCAGGGTACTCTCACCATTACAAATTATGGTTGTGGAATTTATGCGATGTTAGTCGTTACTGGGGAGCAGTCAGGAAAAATCTGGATAGATGACCGTACTAATGATAATGGGATATATCCTGCTTCTTTGAGTTTTTGTCATGCTTTCCATGACATCAACCCTGATGATTCTTATCCAAATAGCAATGAGGAGCAGCCTTTAAGTTTTTATGATTGGTATGAAGACTGGCTCAACCGAAGTTTGGAGCAAATACGTCAGTCTTTGTAATTCGTAATTCGTAATTCGTAATTTGTAATTTTAGGCGAAACACTACACCATAATGAAAAATATATGAGCTAGAGTTAGTTCGGAATTTATAAATCTAATAATTCAATTAAGAATTGTTTTAAAATTTAGGTACTTGCCAATTAGGATTGATCAGACTTGTCATAATATGATCTTCCCATTGCCCATTAATTAACAAATAATCTCTAGCATATCCTTCAATAACAAAACCTAGTCTTTTGAGTACATTGCCACTGCGCCGATTGTGAGGCATATAATTAGCCATGACTCGGTGAAAATTTAACTCTTCAAAAAGATATTGAATAGCGGCTTTTAGCCCTTCTGTCATATATCCTTTACCTTGTTTACTTTCAGCAAGGCTATATCCCACATAGCAAAAATGAGCGGCTCCTCGGACAAAATTACTAAAATTTACAGTTCCAATAATTACGGTAGGATTTTTTTTGGTAAAAATAAATAACTTTAACGATTGACCATTAATAAATTCCAGAAAATTGTTCTCTATCTGATACTGCCAATACTCTTGGGTGAAAAAACCATCAGCCCAAAGAGGGTAAAATGGAGTGAGATAGGTTTTGTTATGAATGAAGTATTTGAGAATTTGGGGTATATCTTCATGGATAGCCGCTCGTAAGAACAGGCGATCGCTTGTAATTAGTGGCAGTTCGGATATCATAAATTACTTAATCGGCGCGATCTCTTCCTAAAACATTCTCTAGATTTTGTAAATTCTCTCATACCGGGGTTTAGCAGCAGTGAGATGAGTTGTATTATTATGTTCCAATTTGGATAATCAGTGGTGTAGGTATGGGTTCTTTGGCGAAAACGTCATGCTTTCGCTTTAGTTGCAACAGATAGGCTGAGTATTTTGGCTGGTAATCTGCCATTCAACCAAAATCTTGATAAGCTGATGTCTAATATCTAGAGCCAAAGGATTGAGAGCCAATGGGTGACAAAGCATAGTGCGCGGCATAACTTCGATAAAATCGCTTTGCCCAAACGCTGTACCGCAGGAAATTCAACCAAAAGCCAGCTCAAGATTTAACCCAGTCTACAAGAAGGATAATTAACAGCAACCAATAAGCTAACAATTACTCACTTTTCCTCACTTTCCTTGACAGCCCAGGAATAAACTTACGTAACACATCAGTCTTACTCCTTGATGAATGCTTGCAGTATGCTTCAAGGACTTGTAGTTCTTGGTCTGGAATCCTGATTGTTAGCAATATTCATCTAGCATTGTATGGCATTTGTCTGTAGAATAATTCTATGATAATAGGATTTAAAACAGAACTAAAGCTCAACAATAAACAGCGCACAGAATTACTAAAGCACTGTGGCGTAGCCCGTCATGCGTGGAATTGGGGGCTAGCTTTAACCAAGCAGATACTAGACCACAACAAATCAAACCCAGAGGGAAAGATTAAATTTCCCTCCGCTATTGATTTGCACAAATGGTTGGTGGCTTTGGTTAAGCCGCAAAACCCCTGGTACTTTGAATCATCAAAGTGTGCGCCACAGTATGCATTACGTAATTTGCGAACAGCTTGGGATAGGTGCTTTAAAAAAGTGTCTGGCGTTCCTAAGTTTAAGAAGAAAGGGCAGAGTGACTCATTTGAATTAGACGGAAAAATCTGGATTCGGGGGACTGGCAAGATTCAGCTTCCTCGGTTAGGGGTACTCAAGACCTATGAGAACTTACCGCAAGTTCAGCCAAAATCTGTCACTATCAGTCGCACTGCTAATCGCTGGTATATCTCATTTCGGATTGAGGTAGAACCAACTAATACACCTAAAGCTGTTGACGTTATTGGTGTTGATCTCGGCGTTAAGTCCCTTGCCACGCTCTCAACTGGAGAAGTGTTTGACGGCGCGAAATCATACCGCAAACTGGAGGCAAAACTGTCTCGACTTCAATGGCTAAACCGTCATAAACAAATCGGTTCAGTTAATTTCAAGAAAGCACAAATTAAGATTGCACGACTGCACCAACGTATTGCTGAGATCCGCGCATATTCATTGCATAAACTCACTACTTATCTAGCCAAGAACCACAGCGTGATAGTGATTGAGAATTTAAATGTGTCGGGAATGATGGCAAATCATAGGCTATCTAAAGCGATCGCTGATATGGGATTTTATGAGTTTCGTCGTCAGCTAGAGTACAAAACCAATCTCTATGGAAGTGAATTGGTAGTTGTGGATAGGTTTTACCCCAGCAGTAAGACTTGTTCTAGATGTGGAGTGAAGAAAGAATCTCTTGCGCTCAGTGAACGTATTTTTAAATGCGAATACTGCTCTTTTGAATGTGAGAGAGATTTAAATGCGTCAATCAATTTGAAAAACACGGCGAGTCACGTCGTGTCAGCCTGTGGATCGGGTGAAGCCGACTTCTCCGAGGTGAAGCAGGAAGATTTCAGTTTGTTAGCAAACGTTAGTAAATTATGAACGGAATACGCTACGATTGGCAGGAATTAGAGATTCGGGCGATATACAACACGCCATTGCTAGAGCTTATTTATCAAGCTGCTAGCGTGCATCGCCAATATCATGACCCAACAAAAATACAAGTTTGTAAGCTCATATCTATTAAAACGGGAGGTTGCCCAGAAGATTGCAGTTACTGTGCCCAATCTTCCCGCTATAAAACAGAGGTAAAGGCGGAAGCACTTCTACAAAAGGAAACGGTAGTTAACATCGCTCAGAAAGCGAAAGAAACTGGTGTTAGTCGCATCTGCATGGGTGCTGCTTGGCGCGAAGTGCGGGATAACTCACAATTTGAGGAAGTCTTGGAAATGGTCAAGGATGTAACCGCAATGGGTTTAGAAGTGTGCTGCACTCTGGGTATGTTGACGGCAAATCAAGCCAAGAAATTGGAAGAAGCGGGACTTTACGCCTACAACCATAACTTAGATACCTCGCAGGAATATTACAGCACAATTATTACCACGAGAACTTATAGCGATCGCTTGAACACAATTGAGAATGTCCGTCAGACAAATGTTACTGTCTGTTCCGGCGGTATCCTTGGTTTGGGCGAAACTGTCGATGACCGGGTTGGGATGTTACAAACTCTGGCAAACTTACATCCGCATCCAGAGTCCGTACCAATTAATATTCTTTCACAAGTACCAGGCACACCCTTAGAAAATCAGCCTGATGTTCCCATTTGGGATATTGTGCGGATGATTGCCACAGCCAGAATTTTAATGCCAGCTTCCGATGTGCGTCTGAGTGCCGGTAGGGCTAGACTTTCTCAAGTTGAACAAGCTTTCTGTTTTATGGCAGGAGCCAATTCTATCTTTTCTAGCGATGACAACAAAATGTTGACAGTGACAACTCCCTGTCCAGATTATGATAGCGATCGAGAAATGCTCAATTTACTTGGTTTGGGAATGCGATCGCCTTCCCAAAGGCAAGAGAAAGTGACAAGTCCGGCTGTTGTATGCGAGGAGAGGAATGAGGATTAGTGATGCGTTAGCTAACCAGGAATGTATATTTGTCATTAGTCATTTGTCATTAGCAATACCTTTGCCAAAATAAGAGCATGAAGAGGTAGGGCGCTTTGTAGTAGAGTTATTGTCTCTCACAACGACAACTCAAAAACTACAAGCCACCCATGCCAGACATCTTATCACTCTTACAATGCT
>NZ_JAIVFQ010000059.1 GCF_020829495.1 Nostoc favosum CHAB5714
TCTCATAATTAACGATCGCCTGATCAACGAATCACTAGTTGGAACATCATATCCTGACAAAACCTGCCATCGTCTTTCTGGAAAAATTAAGTAACATCACTAGTTTTATAGTTCTTTAAATATCTAAGTAGTGAGCAACCATGACACTGCTTATAATGTTACATTTTTGTAATCTTTATCTGCTTTTTCCGAGTTTTTTCGGTAGGTGCAAGATATGAGGTGGGGTTCTTCGGGTATAGATTCCGCAACTGGTAAGTGGAACGAAGGTTCTGATCGTGACTTTAATGATGTTGTCGTCGTTCTTGATATCGGTGAGAAGAATGTTAAAGAGCTAATTGGCGCTAGCGTTCCTGAACCATCTGTTACTCTGTCAATGTTCGCAGTGGGAGCAGTTAGTATGTTTGGATTGCGTCGTCGCCGTCAAAACTCGCACTTCTAATTAAACTTTGAAACGTTGTTAATATAAAGTGCTTTTACTTTCATTAGAAAATAAAAAGTGATTGACTGCATTTTCACCCGTACACTTATACGGGTGAATTTACGTATATAGTGACATTTATATTTTATCTACCGCGATCGCGTTCTAAATCATCAATCACTTTTTGCAAATACCACTCGTCTGACATCCCAGGATGGTAATCCTGCTTCTGCTGAATTAATCTTTCGGCAATTTCCCAATATCCGCCAACCATTCGCAAAAGTCGCTGACGTAGTAGGTTATATTTTTGCTTTTTTGACTCTGGACTAAATTTTTGGATTTTTTCTAGGCTACTTAAGACTTGTTGATAATTTCCCCAGTCTTCTTGTTCACAAAAAATACTCGCCGCCCGTTGATAATCTTCCAGGGCATTTTGCATTTCTTCCATGCAAGTATAGGCAATGCCGCGATTGTAATAAGCTTGAGCATCATCAGGGTTTATTTGTAGCGCGTAGCTGTAATCTTGAATTGCACCGAGATAGTTACCCATTGCTCGATAAGCATTGCCTCTGGCAATATAGACTAAGGGATCTTCGGGTTGCATCTCAAGTGCTTGATTAAGATCCGCGATCGCACCTTGATGATCGCCCAATATAGAACGCGCTTTACCTCGGTTGCGATAGACGATGGCATCTTGAAAATCTAATCGCAATGCTTGATTAAAATCTGCGATCGCTTCTCGATAATTACCCATTTTGCAACGCACAACCCCACGACAGCAGTAAGCTTGGGCATCTTGTGGATCGGCTTTTAATACCCAGTTTAAATCGGCGAGTGCCTCTTGCGTATCTCCCTTTTCAGCCTTTTCTAATAATTGCGTGAAATATTCATTTGTGGATAATATGGGCGCATTTGGAGAACGTGATTGCTGTACAGTAGGTAATTCTTGGGGTTGTAGCTGTTTAATTTGTTCCAGACACAGACGACAATTGTCTTTATCCTGTTGTTCTAGATATAACCCAGCAGCTTTTTTAAAATTAGCGATCGCGTCTTGAATATAACCCTGTTTGCGTCGCACTATCCCCCGCAGATAATAAGCAGAAGCATAATTGAGATTGAGACGAATAGCGCGTTCAACATCGTCTAGCGCCCCTGGCAAATTTTTCAGCGCCATCCTAGCCAATCCACGACAATAATATGCCTCTACACTTTCAGGATTCAGCTTCAGGGCTTCGGTATAATCTGAAACAGCCTTAAGGATTGCTCCTGAGTCATAATATGCCAAACCCCGTTGCAAGTAAGCTTCGGTAAAGTAAGGTGTCAGTTGTAAAGCATGGTTAAATTCCTCAATTGCTCCAGCGTAGTCTTTTCGCCTAGCCTTTTCCAATCCTCTATTGTAGAATTCGTCATTCATGGCATTTGTTTGGTTGATTCAGTTAGTTGAATTCCAGCACGCTTGTTTCGTAGCCTCACCTATACACTCACCTTTAATATTTTAAGTATTCAGCGTGCCTTTACTTCTCGTATATTAAAAAATGTATCAATAAAAATCTGTGGTTACTCTGGATTTATGATTCCAGTTTGTGAAGATGTCGGACTAGCTAACAGGACTAATACCATTTTTTGTGAGGCTGCGCCAAACCCTTTTAACTTCTTTCTTTCTTTCTTTCTTTCTTTCTTTCTTTCTTTCTTTGTGTCCTTTGCGTCCTACCCTGCGGGAAGCCGCTCCGCGTCTATGCGGTTCGTTTTTATTTATTATTTATTATATTTAAATACTTTTTAGCGCATCTTCATACAGAATTGGTATAACAAGCAAACATATAATATTACAAATTTATTATATTCAGCAGTTTGTGGCTGTGGACTGGATACAGTTCCGATACCAGGTGATATCAAGATAGAAAAAATTGCAGCTTTATTAATTCATATGGCGAAGTTTAGCCATCAAGTTAGACAAACCATTATCAGTACGATTATTTACAATTCAAAATAAAAAAGCTGGGGAAATGACTACATTCAATTCCCCATATCTCGTAAATTGTAAAATATTTACAGTTAACTAAAATTATCCTGAAAGTAAGCTAGGAGAAGTCAGTACAAAAATATCCCAACTTCCTTGAGCGTCAGTTTGTGGTTTTATGGGATTGGCGAAATGGAAAAACTCATGGTCATTGACCAATAATAGTTCCCCCGGATTTAGAACTTTGCTAAACACAGGTTTTTCTCTTTTGGCAGTATATAGATGTGTTTCTCCACCTTGAATATTATCTCTATCTACTGAAAAAACGCCAATAAAATCAGTCCCATCTTGATGGATACCTTCAGGCGCTGGATTACCAAAATTATCTGGCGAACAAATAATTCTAATTTGATGAACTCCGATTTCAGCTTCAGGATGAAGTTTACAAGAATCACTAAATGCTAAGACAAGATTTCTAAAAATATCGAGTTCTATGAGTGCATCATCTAATTCTGCAAACTCTCTTTTTAAGTCGCCCAATAATGGATTATACTCTTTACTTTGAAAGAAGTAGCCATGAGGTAATTTGATTAACTCATTTCCAGAAACTGTGAACCGAGATAATCTTCTTAAACGATAGTTGCCTTTGATATAAGGGTCAATAGGCATATTACTAAAAAATGGCTTGAAACCTTCTAAATTGATCGAATTTACCTTTCTTAGAGTAAACAGAAAAGCATATTCTAATTCCGTTGCTGTCCACACTTTTTGCATAGGATTTACCTCCTTGCATGTTGGAATTCTCCCAAATTTTTTTTTATGGGAGGATTATAATACCTAGTATATGCTACTTTATATTACTATGTTGTCAATTTAACTACAAAAATTCGCATTTTATGATATATGCAGTTACTCAATTTCTGTTATGGGGCAGAGTAGCTGCTGAAAAGATTTGCTGTTGAGAGGTAGGTGGGTAAGGAATCGACGTATATTTACTAGCAGCAACAAGGTTTTATAATGATAGATTGGCTTTACCGTTACCCACCTTTGTATCCCGGTATTTTACTCAAGCGTTACAAGCGGTTTTTTGCTGATGTTCAACTTACTTCTGGCGAAATAGTGACAGCACATTGTCCAAATACAGGGCCAATGACTGGAGTATCTACTCCCCAAAGTGCGGTACAGCTTTCCAAAAGTGATAATCTTAACCGCAAATTGGCTTACACTTTAGAACTAATTCAGGTACATGACAACGAGCCGACTTGGGTAGGCATAAATACTTTTTTGCCCAATCGGGTGGTAAAGGTAGCTTTGGCGAAATATCTTTTCCCAGAATTGGGCGACTATAGCCAAATCAAGGGTGAGGTGGTTTATGGGCTAGATAAAAAAAGTCGAGTGGATTTTTTCTTAACGGGGAGTGATGAGGAACGCCTGATTTATTTAGAAGTGAAAAATACAACTTTGTCTGAAGGAAGACTAGCCTTATTTCCCGACACGGAAACTACAAGAGGACAAAAGCATTTGCGAGAACTAATGGCGCTGCTACCTCTAACTCGTGCGGTGATGCTTTACTTTATCAATCGCGGTGATTGTACTGAGTTTTCCCCTGGCGATCGCACAGATCCTATATATGGTAAATTATTACGGGATGCGATCGCTCTTGGTTTAGAGGTCTTACCTTGCCGTTTTGATATTTCCCCCGAAGGTATCCGTTATTTGGGTTTGGCTAAACTAAAAATTTGATTATACCTAATTAAATCTAAACGCATGAAACAATAAATCCATCTAGACACTATCTAGATGGATTTGTTGGTAGTTGGTGTTTACTAAAAAACATTCAACCAGACTGTAATGGAGAAACGACTATAGTTAGTCGCCGCGCCACAAATAGCATTCGCTATTCTGATGTTTGCTTATGCAGGAATCAAAACTGTGTCAATCACATGGATGACACCGTTATCAGCATCAACATCTGCTGCTGCAACAGTTGCATCATTGATCTTAACGCCATTAGAAGCGTCAATTTTTACATCTGAACCTTCAACTGTTGTAGCTGTCTTCAGCTTAACTACATCAGCAGCTAGTACTTTTCCTGAGACTACATGATAGGTCAAGATTTTTGTGAGCTTGGGAATATCTTTCAGTAATGCGTCTACTGTACCTGCTGGAAGCTTATTAAACGCTTCATCAGTGGGTGCGAAGACGGTAAATGGCCCGGGGCCTTTCAGTGTATCTACTAGACCAGCTGCTTGGATTGCTGCAACTAGTGTGTTGAAAGAACCATTATTAGCGGCGGTATCAACTATATTGGCCATGTGCTTTACCTAGTTCTGTGTAATCTGTTACAAATCTAAACTATTTATTTAATAAAATCTATCTATCGTTAGACGTATGTAAAATCAAATTTCTTATTGATATCATAAAAGTTTGTATATATATATTTTTTTATACAAGTAGAGAATTATATGTACATTGTCTGGGCGGATGAGTTATGGGCACTCCTGGATGCATCGCTCCTTTTTCTATACAATCGTAGGAGCGATCGCTATACAATCTAAATAGAAAAAGTACGTCAACATAATTAATAATTAGTAATTCATAATTTAAATCAGTCTTTTCTGACAGTACTAGCATTCAACTTTCAGATAATGTTTGCTTAATGTCAGAAAAGCGATATAGAGGTATTGACAAATACAGTAGCTCTAAATCGATTGTGAGAAAATAATAAGCGTGTAAATTGAACTAAGTATTGGGTGCAAAATGTAGAGGCTTTCGCTAACTAAATTGAACGAAACCTATCGAAAACCTCGTGAAATCAAAGGCGCATTTACACACAAACTTATAAGGTAATTAAAATGACTTACGATTCAGAAGATGTGCAAAAAATCCTTCAAATAGCACTCGCTCGTAAACAAGAAGGTGGATTTTCACGAGAACAGCTTATAGAAATGGCATCTGACTTAGGTATCTCTTCTGATATTTTGGAAGCAACTGAAAATAAGTGGTTAGCTCAAGAAGAAGAGGAACGTTTGCGACGCACATTTAATACTTTCCGACGCAGAGCTTTTAGGACACATTTGGTTAGCTTCGTAGCGGTGAATTTATTCCTTATTCTTTTGAATTTAATAACTAGTCCTAGTTATTTTTGGGCTATCTTCCCAGCATTAGGATGGGGGTTAGGACTATTTTTTCATTGGTGGAGTGTTTTTCAGAGTAAATCAGAGGATTACGAGATAGCCTTTCAGAATTGGCGTGCAAAAATTTAACTCCTCCCTACTTTTAAGAATGGAGATGCCAATAAGATGCTTTAAGTTTTAAAAGCAATGGGTTTATCTAACCTTTAACTCATTTTATGATGGGAATCCGATTTGATTTTTGAAAAGCCAAGTTGACTGAAAGCTTGGCTTTTCAAGTTTTGGTTCTCACTATACTCCGCAAAACTCAAATAGAATCGGCGGTATTTCCGCCGATTTAGTCATTGGTACTAATGACTCATGACCAATGACTTGAATTGCCGTGAAATAATTAAGTTGGATTCCTATAATTTTTTGGGGCGATCGCTTCACTAGTAACTGTGGCGGAAGCTTGCCTGTTGTTAAGCCCCAACTCTTGGAGTCGAGAGTAATCTTTCACCTAGAAATGGGGAAATTTCCGTACTTGATACTTTGCTGACTCCACTACTGGATAAGATTCTCTCAGTGCTTTGATGAATTTATCTTTAATAGTCTGCAAATCTGCTTGGGGTAAGGCTTTCTACTGCTCCAGTGTTGCCCCAAAAATGATGAGGGTAACTTCTGTGTGGTCATTGAGACTCATCCAAACGTCTTGAGCGAGAAATCTAGGATATTCAGCCAGCCCTATTGTCCAAATTTGTGCGTCCTTCTGAATAAAATTTTCCCTTAAATTCGGGGCAACCTTAAACTTGAGTCGTTCTATAAGCACACCCTGTGATCTCTGTGTTTGCTAATTTGCCAAAATAGAGATGTAGGCTAGAATAACCACGCTTTTAGCATAGCTTGATTGCCTACACTCAGGAGCAAGGATCGGCTGGTTTGAAATAAGTAAGAGGAAGGGAGTATGGAGAGCAACAACTGGTTGCAACAGCTAATGATGGTGGGTCTTGGCACAACATCTTTAGTAGCAGAAAAACTGCGCCAAGTCAGCGATGATTTAGTTAAAGACGGTAAGCTCAATCCAGAGCAAGCCAAGGCAGTTATAGATGATATTGCCCAGCAGTTAAAGTCGGAGCAGGGAAACTTCGATGTCCAAATGCAACGGCAAATGCGAAATATGATGCAAGATTTGGGGGTAGCTCGCCAGTCGGAAGTGGACGAACTGCGCGGTAGAATTGATCGTTTAGAGCGTCAATTACGCGATTTAGAAAATAAGCTTTGGCGTTAGGATGTCCTTTCTGATTTAAACTAATTGTGTCCTGTTGGTAATGTTTTTGCCAGGATACCTAAGTAAGGAGAACTGATTTTGAAACCAATTTTCCTCAGCGTGGCGTTCATGCTGGTGTGTGTTGTGCTATTGATTGTAGGGCAAGTAGGCAGTAAACAGAATACTGCCATTGCTGCCCAGATAACCCAAACGCCGCCAGCGCCCCCAACTGTAACTGAAAATAATACTCTAATTGCGAGCAATACTATGTCTGATGCTAATGCCGTAACCACCCCCTCTGGATTAAAGTATGTCGAGTTAAAAGAGGGGACTGGGGCGACTCCTCAACCTGGACAAACGGTTGAAGTTCACTATGTCGGCACTTTAGAAGATGGTACTAAGTTTGATAGTTCACGCGATCGCGGCCAACCCTTCAGCTTTAAAATCGGTGCTGGACAGGTAATCAAAGGTTGGGATGAAGGACTTAGCACCATGAAAGTAGGTGGTCTTCGTAAGTTAATCATCCCATCTGAATTAGGCTATGGCGCTCGTGGTGCTGGTGGCGTGATTCCACCCAACGCAACTCTGCTGTTTGATGTGGAATTGCTTGGAGTTAAGTAGAAACTAGGGCATTGGGAATTGGGCATTGGGAATTGGTTTCTCCCAGTCCCAGTCCCCAATTCAATGGCTAAATTTTTAAATTTTGAAACTTTGTAAACTGAGGATTAAATAAAAGTTTCGCAGTACCAGTAGGCCCGTTGCGATGTTTAGCTATAATCACTTCTGCAATCCCGCGATCAGGAGTATCGGGAGAGTAGTACTCGTCGCGGTACAACATTATTACTAAATCGGCATCTTGTTCTATTGAGTTGTGGACAATGATATTATTCGCAACAAAATTATGCAAACCAGGAACTGTAAGATCAAAGACTTCTTCCTCGCCGCTATATTCAATTGAAAGTATCTCGTCCCAATAAACATCACTTTTGGCAAGAGTAACCAGTTTAGATGATTGAACAATGTTGCCTACTTTTAAAGCTCTTTCTCGACTTAAATTTACTTTGTAAAGAGTAGAGCCACAAAACGAAACTCCAATGGAGGCTTGTAATATCCGTGTGGTGAAGCCAATAGCTCGCATCGCAGGTACAACCTCTATTTTCCAAACATCCTTCGGAATTACATCTCTATTAGGGTTGTGAATACTGTTTTCAAGGTGTTGGAAAATATCTTGGAGTGAACGTAGCTTATATTCTCCAACTGCTCCAACATGAATAATAAACAACTGGAGATCAGGCTTACCAGTGATTATTACATGATATTGATTTCTGCCTTTCCCAACTTGAGGAACTGTCCTGAGTGTTGCGTTAATACCAAGTCTTAACAAAAGTGTCTGTATATCAAAAGCTAGTCTCTGGCTACTCGTTGCATAATATGCAATAGGTCTTAAGTTTTTTCCTGCAACCAATTTTATACAGCCATCTGTACTCCAAAGGTGTCTTAGAAAGCAACCTATTGACTCTTGGGGTTGTGAGAACAATTCTTGAGGTACAAATTTTTCATAAGACCTTAAACCAAAAATACCGAGAGAGTCTAGCCATTTGGCTATTGGATTTCTCACACGATGAGTTAGATTCTGTGCTGCGGATAAGTAAACTTGATACCACCCACGTTCAGGTGAAATTCTAGGAACAATTGAATCTCCAAAAACTTCTGTTGCCAAGAAAGCAACATTCTGAGCTAAATCTATCTCTCTGGTAGTGTACTGTATGGCAAGACTATGCAATGTACAACCGTCACCAATTAAATGCCCTAATAATGCAACTTCCGCATAAGTCATGGTTTGTTTACCAGGACTTGGGAGATGTCTTGGTAAACATAGATGTTGTTTAGGAGTTAATTCATCAAGTCTTTTCCAGCCATTAATTGTTAAAAATTTGTGATTACCTGTGGCACGGATTTTTCGGCCCAATCGAGTTGTTAAAGTAAACAGAGGCTTTATACCTGTGGAAAAAGCATTGCTAACAATTGCCTTTTCTAGCTGCATTGTAGCTTCATTCAATGCCCAAACTGCAAAACCAGATTTACCTACTAATTCCCTAATTGGTACTTGCAATCCGCTATCTGCTAATGTCACGAGACTATCGCCTGCTAAACAACCAGATTCTCTCAAATCAGATAACATCGGGCGTTTGTTAGTGCGTGCTTCCACCCCTCGACTTAACTGAGATAGGGCAATAATTGGTACAGATAGTTCACGCGCTAAACCTTTGAGTTGACGCGTAATTTTTGATAATTCTTGAACGCGATTATCGCCTGCTCCTTCCATCAATTGCAAGTAATCTATTACAATCAAACCCAGTGTTCCTTGCTCTGCTTGCAGTCTTCTTGCCTGACTACGCATTTGTGTAACTGTAATATTCGGTGTGTCATCAATATAAATCGGCATCTCCGAAAGGATACCAATAGCACGGCTTAAAGGTTCCCACTGTGTTTGGCTCAGGCGTCCAGTCCGCAGATAACTACTTTCAATTTGCGCTTCGCTAGCTAATAACCGTTGCGTCAGTTGCTCTTTGGACATTTCCAAACTGAAAATAGAAACTGGTAGTTTCTTCCGCTCGTCAATGTTATCACGCTTGATAATAATTTCGTAATTGGCAATATATTGTGCAATATTCATCGAAAAGCTTGTCTTTCCCATTGCAGGCCTAGCAGCGACAATAATCAAATCAGAACGCTGAAAGCCGCCGGTCATGGCATCTAAATCGTAAAATCCGCAGGGAATACCAGGTAAGGCGATGCCTTGATTTCGATCTTCAATATCCTGAAAATTATTAATTAGAGTATCAGAAATGTGAACTAAACCCGATTGGGGACGCTCTTGAGTAACGCCAAAAACTTTCTGTTCTGCCTGATCTAAAACAGTTGGTAATTCTGTTTCTGTCTCGTAACCAAGATGTACAATTTCATTGCCAGCTTTAATTAAGCGCCGCCGCAGGTATTTGTCCATCACTAACCCTGCTAAAGCGTCGATGTTGACGGCTGACACTGTGCGGTCTACCAGAGTTGCTAATTTATTTCTACCACCAATGCGGGCTAGCATTTCATGGTCAGTCAGCCAACTTGTGACTGAGAGCAAATCTGTGGCTTTACCTTGGGCGTGGAGCCTGACAGCTGCTTGATAAATATCTTTGTGAGCGCTAATGTAAAAAGCTTCTGGAAGGAGGCGATCGCTAACTCGACTAATCGCTTCTGGATCTAGTAAAATACCTCCCAAAATCGCTTCTTCCGCCTCAATATTTTGTGGTGGGAGGCGATCGCTACCAGACAAGTGAAAACTCAGTTCTTCAGCCATAAACGATTTTAGTTTTGAGATGAAAGCTAGAGACGCGATTAATCGCGTCTGTACAAGGGAGACGCGATTAATCGCGTCTGTACAAGGGAGACGCGATTAATCGCGTCTGTACAAGAGTTAGCGTGCTTCCCCTGCTCCCTCTGCTCCCTCTGCTGTCTCCTAGCTAGCGACGACTTGAATATCGACTTGTGCCGCTACTTCCGAATACAGCTTGATTTCGGCTTGATAAGTACCAAGGTGGTTAATATCGGGGATGGTAATTCCACGCCGATCGATTTCTTGACCGGTGGCTGCCTTAATCGCATCTGCAACATCTTGGGTGGTGATAGTACCGAAAATTGCTTCGTTTTCACCAACTTGCTTGGCAATTGTCAAGCTGCCAACTTTTTCTAAAGATTCTTTTTGCTCAAGAGCTTGTTGTCTGAGTTCTAATTGCCGTTGACGCTCTTGCTCACGACGGCGTTCTACTTGCTTGAGAATACCAGGAGTGGCATTGGTTGCCAATTTCTGGGGAATCAGATAATTACGAGCGTAGCCAGGAGCTACTTCCACTAAGTCGCCAGATTTTCCCAGCTTACTGATATCCTGATTTAAAACTAACTGTACGCGTTTCGCCATCGTTTTTCCTGTAAAATCTGATTAATTTGGGTTTGGGTAAGATAGCTCACAATGTCAGTGCTGTATTCCAAGCTTCTTTGCCTATACCCTAAAGCTTACAGATCGTAGCGAAAGGAAGGGTGCGATCGCAACTATTAGAGAAAATTGAATGAATTGGGGAATGGGGAGATGAGTGAGCAGGGGAAGCAGGGGAAGCAGGGGAAGCAGGGGAAGCAGGGGAAGCAGGGGAAGCAGGGGAAGCAGGGGAAGAATAATTAATGACAAATGACTAATGACTAATGACAAATGACTAAAAGTTATTTCTCATTTCTCGTATCCGCGCAAAGGTTTGGACTGCATCGCTACTCTTAACAGTTAATTGTAATGATTCCTGATCCCAACGTAAAAAGGGATTTGTTCGCTTCTCCACTCCCAGCAGCGAGGGAATGGTAGCTTCTCCTCGGCTACGGTAAGCTTTTACTTCATTGAAGCGTCTTTGTAAGTCGGTATTGTTGCCATCCACAGTTAGGGCAAATTGCAGATTTTTCAAGGTGTATTCGTGGGCACACCAGATGCGTGTATCATCAGGTAGAGAGCGCAACTTGCTTAAAGAATCTACCATTTGGCTCGGTGTTCCTTCAAACAAGCGACCGCAACCGCCAGAAAATAAGGTATCGCCGCAAAATAAGTCGCCTGTCTCACCAGCTTTTTCTGGGGGAAAGTAGTAAACGATGTGAGCGCGGGTATGTCCGGGAACGAAGATAACTTCAGCTATGCGATCTGCAAACCCGACGCGATCGCCTTGTTGCAAAAAGACCTGCTGTTCGGGAATTCTACCACGATCCTCCGCTCCTCCATAAACTATCAGTTGGGGGAATTGTTCTATTAATTGCTTATTACCACCCACATGATCGTTATGGTGGTGCGTGTTGAAAATTGCTACTAACTCAGCTTGTAATTCTGCCAGTTTCTTTAATACTGGTTGAGACTCGGCTGGATCGACAACAGCAGCGATATTTTGTTTCTCGTCATGCAACAAGAATATGTAGTTGTCTGAGAGTGCTTCCAGACGGATTACCTGCATTACCTCTGCCTCCCTTACAACATAAATGTTTGGTATTGAGTAGCAATCCTACATTCCAGTGAATAATAGGGCTACCTGCACAAGCTATATTAAGTATTTATACTTTGTTTATTATAGCTATAGTGCAATATTAACCATGATGATATTATACAACCGTGCTTACAAGGTAATTATACTTAAACTAAATCAACTTCAGATGAATTTATCAGTAAAATTTCGCTGGGAATACCAACAAATAAAAAGTTAGATTTATTCTATTATTTTTTTACGTAAAAATAATAATTTTTCAAGTTAATATTTTGTTGATCTCTACTCTATTTAATTTGAATATAACTAAAAATAGAGTAAAGTTTCGGAAAAATCCATATTAATTTCCTAATTAAACAACAATTATCATTTTATTTATGTCAACACCAACTAAAGGATTTATTACAATTTTAACTGGATTATACTCTTTTCAAGATTGTATTCATTTTTTAGCGGCGGTTAGAAAGTTTCATCAAGAACCGATCATTATTTTAATTGACCAAGTTCCAATAGTTCTTTATCCCTTGCTAAAGGCGTTCAAAAATGTAATTTTAAAGCCAGCGCCTGCAAATGAAAATACTGTTTTAGCATCACGCCAAGCAAAATTGGCTCTATATGCGGCTTCTGAGTTTGATAAAACGATTTACCTAGATTCTGATATTTGTTTACTTTCGGATATCAATGATGTATTTGAGTATTTAGATGAATATGACTTTTTACTAACTGAAGATGTGCAACCTTCTATTCTTAAGGCTACAAATTTATTACGTGGTAAACAAGAAGACCTTTTGCCAAATGTTTTGCCAATTCTGCAATCTATAGGTTTACCATTACAAGCAGATAGTGTGCAATATAATGGCGGTTTTATGGCTTTTCGGAAAACAGAAGTAACCAAGGTATTTTTTGAAGAATTTCAACGTTATTTTGAGATTGTCAAAAATAACCAAGATAAATTACTCCTAAAAGATCAAGGAGCTTTTGCTTCTGCGATCGCATCTGTACGCCCTCACATGAAAATACTGCCACCAACCTATAATTATCTCAGTAAGTGGCAGGATGCTTACAATATTCAGGATACAATTAAAGTTCTTCACTGTACCTATCCTTATAGACCTCAATATGCTAAAAACATTACTCGTTCCTTATATACAAGGGTTTTCGACAGATTCGCTCAAGTTTTTTTACCAAATCAAGTTACAAATCCCTGGCGTAAGAAATGATGCATTCATAAGTAGGAAATTTAGCATCTATGAAAGATAGATTAAAGGTATCGTTGCTTGTCTGGAATTTATCTACTAATGATGGTTTTATTCGTGCTTCGTTATTAAAAGCAGCCTTGATTAGGCTGGGATACGAAGTAGAAATCCTGGGCTTCTTATTTGGTAATGAGTTGTACGGAGCAATTCCCTTAGAATCTGAAGTATATGCTGTAGAAGGGATTAATTATCCAAGTTTTTTTAAATCCGTAGGTAAAATTTTAAAACATATTGATGGAGATATTATTTATGCAATTAAGCCTCAACCAGCTAGTTTTGGAGTCGCACTATTAAAGAAACTATACACTCGCCGAGCAGTAATTTTAGACATCGATGATTGGGAACTTAGCTGGTATGGCGGCGATGAATGGCAATATCGTCCCACACTCAAACAGCTAGCAAAAGACTTATTTAAAAAAGACGGTGTTTTGAGATTACCTAATCATCCTTTGTACTTGAAATGGATGGAAGCTTTGGTGAATCAAGCTAATGCAGTGACAGTACATACCGAATTTTTGCACCAACGTTTTGGTGGGACATTTGTTCCCAATGGCAAGGATACCTCTTTATTTGATCCCACTCAATATGATGCTGAGTCTAGTAGAAGCCGTTATGGTTTATCTCAATATCGTATTTTAATGTTTCCTGGTGCGCCAAGACCCTATAAAGGTCTAGAAGATGTTCTCATAGCACTCGATAAAATTAATCAGCCAGACTTAAGACTAGTCATTGTAGGTGGCAGTCCTTATGATGATTATGATCAGCAACTTCAACAAAAGTGGGGACGCTGGATTATCAAATTACCAAAGTATCCAGCTGATGTTATGCCTGATTTGGTAGCGGCGGCTCACATTGTAGTCGTCCCCCAGCGAGATACCCCAGAAACTCGTGCTCAATTTCCCCTAAAGTTGACAGATGGAATGGCAATGGCTAAACCTATATTATCAACACGAGTTGGAGATATTCCCAAAATTTTAGGTGATACTGGTTATTTAGTCGAGCCTGCTTGCCCTGAACAGATTGCTGAACAAATTCAATTGATTTTTCAAAATTTAGAGTCAGCAAACCGGCGAGGTATCAAGGCAAGAGAAAGATGTGTGGAACACTATAGCATAGAGGCTATGGCTTCTGTACTGAAGTCGGTAATTGCTCGGTTGTGAATATTAATAGGGCATTGGGCATTAAAAAAGAGATTTTCATTGCCTTATGTGCCAAATCGATTCTAGATACTATCTGGCAAAATATCTGGAAGCTGGTGTTGTAGGTTTAAGTGTGTTTTAACGGAGTTTAGAAATGAAGATTATTTAGTTTTATTTATCTGATAATTAGCCAATCTAACAAGTAATTTGTGAATTATATTAATAAGTGAAAGTGGCATAAAAATACCCAATGTCTACCAGAAAACTACTACTAAGATTCGCTAAACCCTATCCAGGTTTGATTCTGCTGACAATATTGTTAGGATTTTCTGGAGCCTTATTTAATGGAATTAGCACAGCTTTAATTGTGCCAGTGATTTTAAAAATTGTGGGACAAGAAGTAGATTTAAGTACTGCCCCTCCCATCCTAAAAAATTTGGTATCTCCCTTTGATAATACTCCAGAATCTTACCGGATAGTAGTAATGGCTGGGGCGATTATATTCACAATTTTTTTAAAAAACTTAGCTACTTATGCCAGCGCCTTAGCATCGAGTTCTTTAACCCGAAAGCTGACATCGGATATGCGCGAAACCGGGTTAAGGCTATTACTAGAAATTGATATAGATTATTATGCCAAGACAAAGGTTGGTGATTTAATCAACTGTCTTGGTGGAGAAATTGGTCGGGCTGCAACTGCTATAGGTAGTACAGTCAGGATGGTTATCCTGGGAATCACAATTTTAGTTTTTGTCAGTTTATTGCTGTCTATATCTTGGCAGCTGACAATTGCTGCTACGCTTTTGCTGTCGTTGGTGACGTTAATAAATCAGTATGCAATTTCCCGATCTAGAAATTTTGGGAAACAGCTTAGTGAGATGTCTAGAGCATATTCAATCTCTGTGCTGGAGACTTTGAACGGAATCCGACTGGTAAAGGCGACGGGAAATGAAGAAAAAGAATATCAACGGATTAAAAAATTAATTCGCGATCGCGAATTAGCAGATTTCCAATCTCAGGTTAATTCAGAAGCGATTACACCTCTGAGTGAGGTGATGGGTATTACAGCTTTACTGCTGATTGTACTTTTGAGCAAAACCTTCTTTGCTTCCCAAGTTTCTTCTCTTTCCACTGTACTCCTAACATATTTATTAGTGCTGCTGCGAGTGCTGCCATTAATTTCTCAGCTAAATACTATTCGCAGCAACTTTGCCAGTACCGCCGCCAGTGTAGATGTGACGAATGAGTTTTTAAGCCTGCACGATAAGCCGTTCATGGATAAGGGTAAGCGTCCCTATACAAAATTACTTGAGGGCGTGTCTTTTAATTCTCTTTGCTTTGCCTACCCTGGTCATGAAAAGTTGGTACTCAAAGATGTGAATTTATTTTTACCGCATGGCACGACCTTAGCATTAGTAGGCAGTTCTGGTGCTGGTAAATCAACTTTAGCAGACCTTTTGCCCAGATTCTATGATCCAATAGCTGGCAGTATTACTATTGACGGTACTGATTTGCGGGAGTTCGATGTTGTATCCCTGCGAAAGCGAATGGGGATTGTTAGTCAAGATACCTTTCTTTTTAATGACTCGGTAAAGAATAACATCGCATACGGACGAGCAGAGGCTACTGAGGATGAAATTCTTGCAGCAGCCAAGCGGGCAAATGCCTATGAGTTTATTAGCAAATTGCCTCAAGGATTTGATACCTTGATTGGCGATCGCGGCGTCATGTTATCTGGTGGACAAAGGCAAAGATTAGCGATCGCCCGCGCCCTGCTTCAAAATCCCGAAATTCTGATTTTAGATGAAGCCACCAGCGCCTTAGATACCGTTTCCGAACGCTTAGTACAATCTGCGCTTGATGATTTGAGTCGCGATCGCACAACCCTTATAATTGCTCACCGCCTTTCCACAGTCCAAAAAGCCAATCAAATTGCCGTATTAGATCAAGGACAGGTGGTAGAAGTGGGAACCCATGAAGAACTTTTACAAAAAGGTGGTTACTACTCGCGTTTGTACTCAATGCAATTTAGCGATCGCCCTAACAAAAACTTGATTCAGACAAAAATTCTTAAGGCAATGCGCCTAAACTCAAATAAATTTGTTGAACATCCTGAAGCCGCTACTAAACACAAGCAAAGCTTGTTCCGCATCTCTCACGAAATTCGGACACAGTTGAACTCGATGATTGGGTTCCTGCGCTTATTACTTGATGATTTGGTAGACGATTCCCAAGAACAGCAGAAATTAATTGAAGACTCTTACAAATCAGCATGGAGGATTCTCAACACCATAGATGTTTTTGAGGATGTTATTAACTTGCAAACAAAGGGGGAAATTATCTCAATTTCTGAACAAAATCAAGATATTATAAGTACCTATTATCAGACCTTTAATCATCTATCCATTGAGTTTCGGATTTCTCTCAATCTCATACTTAGCTCTCTCCGCTCTCTAGCTGATAATTTGACATACACCACAGAAGAACAAAAGGGATTAATTACTGAAAGTTATAAATATGCTATATATCTGCTCGACCATTTAGAAAATTTTGAGAATAGTATTAATGTTTAAAATTATGAGAAATTATGCTTTAAAAAAACACTATATTTTTTTCATTGGTGAAGAGTTGCCGCAGCCAGAGGCTCACCTAGTGCAGTCTACAAATGCAGCTAACGGCGCTGCCAACTTGGGATACTCAACAGTTTTGGTATATCCTGAAAAAGGAGCAAAAGCTATTAATCCAGCTAATTTAGCTCGTCCTTTTCAACCGAGACAAACACCAACAGAACTTATTAAATATTACAACCTTCATGACAAGTTAAAAGTTGCTCCCTTACCAATGCCTTGGCCGATTGACCATTTTCGGAGCAAATTTACTGACTCTAATACCATTGCCAGCAAGTATTATTTACCATTTCACATACTTCCAACTACTAAAATTGTCCACAGTCGCAACTGGAATTTTATCAAAGCTGCCATCAAAAATGGCATTCCGGCAATTTATGAACACCACCACCACGAAGATAAACCATTTGAGCCAGAAATTGTTACAAATCCGTTGTTACAAATTGCTGTCACAGTTGTAGATACTATCCGCGAAAGCATGATTAAAAATGGGATGCCACCAGAAAAAGTGATTAAACTGCACAATGGTTTTAATCGCTTATTTATGGAGAGACAACCAGAAAAAGCAGCAGAATGGCGTCAAAAACTATTGCCAGACGAAAGCCAAAAATTGGTACTTTATGCGGGAGCGTTACAGCAATTTAAAGGTATTGATGTACTAATTGATGTGGCTAACGAAATGCCTAATGTGCAATTTGTTTGTGCAGGTGGTAAGCCAACACAAGTTGAATATTATCAGCAATTGGTAAAAGAAAAACAAGTTTCTAATATTAAATTTTTGGGTTATATATTACATAATGATTTAGCATCTTTGCTACAAGCAGCCGATGTTTTAGCTCACCCTCATTGTTCGGGAAAAGCGGCAACTTTCACATCTCCCTTAAAGCTGTTTGACTACTTTGCTTCTGGGACTCCCATTGTAGCAACAGAAATTCCATCATTAGTTGAATTTCAAGATACTCAGTCGATTACTGCTTGGTGTGAGCCAGATAACCCCAGCAAATTTGCCGAATGTCTAAAGCGGGTTTTAGAAACTCATCCCAGAAAAATAGAAGGTTATACAGATAGTATCAATTTTGTCAAGCAGTTTTCCTGGGAAAATCGAGCGGCAAAAATTCTTAGTTATGTTGATGAATCTCTGTTACCCCAACTTGTTGTATAAGGGAAAATGGGCAAAATAACTAATGACAAATAATAACTGATTAATAACTAAAATGACTATGAAAACTGTAGGTATGATTAGCAGCTATCGAGGTTTAGAAACTAGAGCCGATTGGCTGTGGCAACAAACTCCGAATCAATTTGGAGTTTGGGGCAATATGCAAATGCAAGCACTGGCAGCCAAACCAGATTTTCTGCTGATGTATCAATTTGATTTTCCCCAAGCATCGCCACAAAAATCCTGGTTAGATAGTTTTCGCAAACGGCAGCAAAAATCAGTAGTAAATATTGATTCTTTACTGCGTGATGTGAGTAAAGAGCAAATTATTTATTTACTAAGAGAACCGCCTTTAGATGAAATTGTAGAAATAAATAATCATAATTATCAACAAGCCCAGCAGTATTGCGGCTATGTTTCTGGCCCTGATGATTTTGCTCCCACTCCCGACTATATGCCTGCTATTTGGTATCATTCAAATTCATTTCAAGATTTAAATGAAATGCCACCTCCCCAAAAGGTTGCCTCATGTAGTTGGATTACATCAGGAATTAGCCGTACAGTTAATCATCGCCAACGTTTAAATTTTTTACAGTCCCTACAATCTAGTGGTATGAAATTTGATTTGTATGGGCGTAACTTACCCCAATGGGCGAAAAAGTCGGGAGAACTGGGTAATAAGTGGTATGGCATGGCACCATACTATTACAATCTGGCAATTGAAAATTATGTTGATAATAATTGGTATGTAAGTGAGAAACTTTGGGATAGTTTACTTGCCTGGTGTCTGCCAATATACTATGGCGGCCCGGCTGCTAATAAATTATTGCCACCGGGTAGTTTTTTGCGGTTGCCCAGTTTAGATGAAAAAGGCATTGCCTACATTCAAGAAGTGACAGCTACGCCTGATGCTTGGTATGAGGCTAAGGATGCGATCGCAGAAGCACGTCAAATCATCTTACACAAATTAAACCTGCTTAACTGGTTGTCAAACTTTGTTGAACAACACTCATAAATTATGAATGGTATTTGTACCCTTGGCAATGATTATGTTTTCGATCAACTGGTAGCTTTGCTCAACAGTATTGATGTTATCTTGGGGCCGGAAACTCCTGTTTGTATCTATCCTTTTGATGATCAGACACAGCGAATTGCTGACGAAATAGCTAAACGCCCTAATGTATTCCTTTACGATAATCAAGAATCAATCAACCGTTGGGATCAATTTATGCTAGAGGCCAGTCCTGCTAGTATGAACAAAAATAAATACAGAATTTATGGTGGTCATCGGCGATTTTGTGCGTTTGATGGGCCCTTTGAGCGGTTTGTTTATTTGGATGCTGATACTCTAGTGATGAATTCACTAGATTTGATTTTTCAGAAATTAGATGAATATAACTGTGTTGTCTACGATTTCCAGTTTAAACATCCAGATAAAGTTTATAACATTAGTTCAGTTAAACTACTACAAGTTTTTGATGAAAATCGGATCAGAACAGAAATATTTTGTTCAGGATTTTACGCTTCTAAAAAAGGCTTGTTTGAACCAGATAAATTAAATAAGTTATTAGCTAATTTGAGAGCAGGGGAGAGAGAAATACTCTATCCAACAGGAGACCAACCAGTTCTAAACTATATGTTTATGAGGTCTGGCATACCAGTTTATAACTTTGCCCATAACTTACCCAATTATCAAACTACAGGTAATTCTGTTACTTCTGATCATTTTGAAGAAAAAGATAAAATTCTTTATGACAAAGGTAATCGCCTGACTTATCTCCATTACATTGGTATTCCTCCTAATATCAATCAAGCAGTCTGTGCTGGAGAAAATATTGAGTTTCCCTATCGAGATTTATTTCTCTATTATCGTTACTTACACGAACCAGAAAAGCGTCCAGTTTTTAAGAATCCTTCCAAAAGTTATAATGACGCTCCAGTACCAAATTTACTTACAAGAGCTTTGCGAAAACTTAAGTTAATTAACCAAGGATAATTTATGATTAGGGGCATTTATATTGTTGCCAATGACCGGGTTATCGATAATGCGATCGCTTTACTCAATAGCATTCGTTACTATGACCCAGAAGTTACCGTTTATCTCATACCTTTTAATGAAAATTATCATAAGGTAGCAGAACAGCTTGCTACTTTGCATAAAGTAAAAATTTTTCCAGATTTAGAACTTATTGATAAATTTACCAAACGCATCGGTGAAATTTTTGATCGAGATTTCCTTGCCTTACCCAACAAAATGCGTAAACTGGTGGCGTGGTTTGGCCCTTTAGATGAGTTTATTTATATTGATACGGATATTGTTGTTTTTGAAAAAATTGCCGACAATTTAGACAAGCTTTCAGAAGTTGATTTCTTCTGTTGTGATTACCATCATGCCAATGACAAGCTGCGAAATATCTTTTCTACATTTGTGAAAGAGCAGCAAATTTTTTCAGATGCTCAACTTGAAGACGTTTTCAATAGCGGTTTTTGGGCTTCGAGAAAAGGAACTATTACCGAACAACAGATGGATGAAGCTTTGCGCGAATGTGCTGCACATCGCGAATATTTTGATTTTTCTGAAGGAGTTACAGACCAACCCATTTTAAATTATCTTGTTCTCAAACTAATTTCCAAGCGTGGTAATCTTGTCAAAATTCCTGGAGGAGGGCCTGGTAGTTGGGCAGGTTCGCAAAATTTCCAACAGCAAGACTACGCCCTCTATGACCGAGGACAAAGACTAAAATATCTGCATTGGGCTGGTACACGGATGAAAACTGGTAGTCCCTATTGGCAATTGTGGGAACACTATCGTTATCTCCATGAGGGTAAATTCGCCTTTATCCCCAAACTGACTCGCCGTTTATTTCCCTTTGTTTCTGCCCGTACTTAATATTAGGAGTATCCCAATGATTGATGGCATTTACATCCTAGCCAATGATGTCGTCTATGACCAATTAGTTGCGTTGCTCAACAGTATAGAAGCTAATGCTGGTAGAAAAATTCCTGTTTGTATAATTCCATATAATGAGCAGTTAGACAAAGTAAAGGCAGAGATTGCATCTAGAGATAATGTCACCTTATTTGAAGATTCTGATTCCATAGCTTACTGGGATGACTTTGCTACTCAGATATGGAAAAATTATCCTAGAGCACAAAAAACTTGGCGAGGGTGGGGCTTTCCAGAACTCTATCGGCTACCAATGCACCGCAAATTATGTGGTGTGGATGGCCCCTTTGATAGATTTATTTATTTTGATGCAGATACCTTGTTAATGGGGCCCGTAGATTATGTATATGAAAAATTAGATGCCTATGATTGGGTAGTCAATGATTTTCAGTATAAATCTGATTTAAAGTTTGTTTTTGATGGTTCCTCAGAACAGATGCAGCAAGTTTTCAACTCAGATAACTTGCAATCTAAAGTATTTTGTGCTGGTTGGTTTGCCACTAAAAAGAATATTTTTTCCCCAGCTATAAGAGCCGACTTTATCGACAAATTAATAGCGGGTGAAGCTGAAGTGATGTGTTGTTTAGGCCCTGACCAATCTTTATTTAACTATATGGTATTGAGAAGTGGAATTTCATATTATAATTTTGCTTTTCATGACTGCAAACAGTCAACTGGTAATCACTGGAGTTCTCAATTTGATGTAGTAGATAACATCCTTTATGACCAAGGACGGCGGCTGACATATCTGCACTATATGAGTATAAATTCATCAAACTTTACTCAACTTTGCGCTGGTGAAGATGTTAATATTCCATATCGAGATGTGTTTTTGCATTATAGATATTTAAAATCACCTGAAGAACGTCCTCAAAGCTTTACCCGCCCAAGCCAGCTAATGCTTCTGCAAAAGTCTACTAGGAGTTTTATTCAGCAAAGAGTCAATAATATTAAGCTAAATTACCGCAATTTAAAGGATAGAATTAATGGGTACTAATAACATAGCAAAGATTCTTAAAACTTTCTACGAAGTTTGTCATATTGAACTTTTTAGTAAGCTCGAACAGATTATTTTTACAATATTCTATCGTAATAAAAATTAAAATTATTCAACGTCGCAAGTCTTAAACACAAAGAACGATAGTAATAGCCGATAAATTTATTTAGTTTACGTGCCAGCTTTTGGGAAATTGAATTTTGGCGGTATTCAATGGCTTCATGCTGTTGAAAATATATTAGCGTTGTATCTGGATTTGCTTGTCCTTTTTTGATTTTCTGTCGTTCTACCCAATCTTTGAAATAGACAATACCATCCATAGCATCCCATCGAACTGGTAATCCAGCCTTAGCAGCAGCTAATCCTATTGCATAACCCTCAGCACCATAAAAACCATTTAACTCACAGTAAAGTGCAATGGTTTCCCAGTGCTTGAGAAATTCGATTTCCCGTCCATCTTGCCTTGTCACTACAAATAACATTTCCATCACAAACTGGATATTAGTATCTTCTAAATCCAGGTCTAGCTTTTGTGCTAGCTTGCTAAGAATGGTCAAATCTCTAGTTCTATTTGCCTTGTAAGCATCATTTACAGAATTAATATATGCGTGATTATGTTTGACAATACTGGTACAACTTCTTGCTGTTATGCCAGGAAGCCATTTCATGTCTGGTTGTAACTTCTCTAATATTCTGATATCTGCATCGACAAATATGCAAGTATTAAACAGTGATATTGCTTTGGCAATTACAAACCTTTTATCGTGGTAACAACCAATGCTCTGTTGTTCATGTTTAAATGCTAAAACATTAGGATATTTTTTAAATTCTTGTGGTTTATCTGTTAAGACAATTAAGTATATTCCTGGCGAATGTTTTTCAATATCTTGAGCTAATAGGAAAGCATGAGAGCGATATCTTTTACCCAAAGCTAAACTACAAAAACAAACGTCTGGTTTTTCCTGTTGCATAAGGTTTTATTTTTAAATAAAGTTTGACTGACAACTGATATCAAAAATACGTTTAGAGACAGCAGAATTTACAGCTTGTTCCGATTTAAATCAAATACTATATTTACATATATAATGTGGATACTGACTACTGTAATAGTACTTATTTTTATCCAATTACTAAATTCCATTCAAGCCCTAACAGATGTGAAGACGTGATTAATTGCATCTCGACAAAGCCTTGACAAATCATCATCCTAACAATATAAATGCTCACCAGCGATGGTGAGCATTTAGGTTGATTTGTGTATTAGTGAATTGTCCTATATCTCAATACAGTTCAGTTAATAAGAACTTACAGCTATTTTCAGGTATTTAGACCATGATTAAGAAGGAGAGTCGGGAGTAGTGTAGTTCAATTACTTGAAAAGCGTTGTAACCATATTGTTTTAAATTATTGCATAGAATCTAAATCTAAAGATTGCATACCTTCGCGTTCTATAAAGGTCATCATACTTCCCAACTGCAACCAAACTAATAAACAAGTAAACAGACTAATTGGTAAACCGACTCCTAAAGCTAAAGAGGTGGGAAAACCAAATATTTCTAAGCCTGAAGACAGAAATAGACAAGTACCGCCAGTTATACCGATAAATGGCACCAGTAATTGTTTTAGTGAGGAACGCGGTTTAGTATCTTCTGTACGTTCGGTTGGCCATTTCTGCACAATTACTTTCAAAGTACCAGATAATGCCAAACCAGATGTTAATGCTGTCAGAAATCCAACAAGTAACAGAAAATAAGGCGGTTGCAGAGGAAAATAGTACATGAAAACTCCTGATTTATATTAAATAAAGATTTTTTACTTTTTGTTTGTTGACTGGTTCCCAGCAAAAGGCCCAAGGAATGTAGCTTTTGGCAGGATAGCAGCTGCGCCTTCCCTGGATAAGTTTGTTAAAATGCCGATCGCTACATTTAATAAACGATCTGGTTTTATGTCATCTTTAACCAGGTTCCACAGGCGTTGGACATCTTCGGTGTGGAGGCGGTCATCTTCGGTGAGAGCAAGCACCAGCTGCCGCCGCAAAAATTTGCCTTCTTCCGAAATTAAATATTGGAACCCCATCTGGGCTGTGGGCAATACATCAAAGTTGTTATCAGTCCGAGCGATCGCAATTAAATTCTCTAATCGCTGCCACTGAAATTTACCATCTTTGAATAAGACATTCAATAATCGTCGCCGTAATTCCGGCGATTCCCCTGTCAGCAACCGCCGTGCTATATAGGGATAACCCACTTCAACAATTTTGAAATTCGGGTTGAGGCTCAGGGCAATACCTTCTTGAGTCACCAAGGAACGAATAATCAAAGCAAACTTCGCCGGGACTCGGAAAGGATATTCATACATCAGTTCCGAGAATTCATCGGTAATAGTTTTGAAGTTAAAATCCTTGACATTTTTGCCAATGGCGTTTCCCAACACCGCTTCTAATGCTGGCACAATTGGGCAAATATTCGTATCTGGAGTCAGAAATCCTAATTTTACAAAATCTTCGGCTAGGTCGGTGTAGTCTTTATTCACCAAATGCACTAGTGCATCCACCAGTGTTTCTTTGGTGGTTTCCTCCAACTGATCCATCATGCCGAAGTCAATATAAGCCATCCGACCATCGGGGACAGCAAACAAATTGCCGGGATGAGGGTCAGCATGAAAGAAGCCGTGTTCTAAAAGCTGTTGCAATCCTGATGTAACGCCAATTTGGATAATCGCTTCTGGATCTAAACCTGCTTCTTGAATGCGTTTAGTATCTGTCAACTTGAAGCCGTCAATCCATTCCAGGGTTAAAACGTGGGTATTAGTATAACGCCAGTAAATTCCTGGAACTTTAACTTGGGGGTCGTTGCGGAAGTTGCTAGCAAATTTTTCGGCGTTGCGACCTTCATTTATATAGTCGATTTCTTCAAATAACTTCGTGCCAAACTCATCCACGATTAAAGTTAGGTCGTGACCGAGATTGAGAGGTAACCAGGGAGCTACCCAACTCGCCCCCCACCGCAATAAATAGAGGTCGCGGGTGAGAGTCGGGCGTAAGTTGGGGCGTTGCACCTTCACTGCGACTTCTTCGCCACTGATTAGACGACCACGATATACTTGACCCAAGCTAGCAGCAGCTACTGGGTTAGGTGACAGTTCGCTAAAACTTTCGTGAATGGAACGGTCTAGTTCAGTTTCGATAATTTTGTAAGCGATCGCATTATCGAAAGGTGGTAACTGATCTTGTAACTTGATCAGTTCTTCTAGAAAATCCTTACGTATTAGGTCAGGTCTAGTAGAGAGGGCCTGACCAACTTTGATAAAAGTCGGGCCGAGGCGGGTGAGCAGTTCTCGCAACTGGATTGCTCGTTTACCCTTGTTCTGCTCAACTTTATCTTGCCATTCGTCCCACTTGAGACTGAGTATAAATCCCGCAAAAGAGAAGATAATTCTCAGGAGTCGCCCCCACGCTAGCCAGGGACGGTAACTATAGTAGCGAGCGATCGCCTCTGGATTATAGAGTTTTAGCAGAGCAGGTTGATACTGACCCACGCCTTTATTTGCCTCTTCAACTGAAAAATTTACAATGATTGTTTTTCTCCTAACCCACAAGTTAGTTGCAAGTTCAGGATAGCGGTAGTCTTTTGTCTAAAACAACTAGAACTCTACCCTTTTGGGATACTGTTCGTGGTGATTTTAGCCTATGTTACTGCCTAAGATTTGTTTATCTTTTTCTTAATTATACTTTATAAAACTACAACTAATTATCCACATTTCAGATGATTTTATCTTTTCTTAACTATTATTTATAAAAATATAAATATCTACCTGTGTCTGATTATGCAAATTTAAATAGACTGCAATAGTAAGTAACTTTATTTACTAACATTTATATATAGTAGTAGTACTATTACTGTCTTGGATTTAATCTTCGTTACGATTCCCGCCTCGGAATAAATTCCAAGGCTAATAGCTAAAGTCCTCTCAAGAGGACTCTCAAGAGGACTAAATACAAAATTTTCAGCCATGTAGAAGGCTATCTTATAGCGGTTCTCAGTTGAGTAGGTATAGAACCCCACCTTCTAAGAGCAAGTGAGGAGCTTGCTCTGATATACCTCATTTGATTAGGAAAAGCTATATATAAAAGGGAAAATTTCAGTCCACTTGAGTGGACTTTAGCTATCAGCCCAGAACTTAAGTTCTGGGTGGGATATCGGATGAGCGCGACACTTTGACTGTTACAAAAATGTGGGTAACGACAATGGTTTATTTCCGCCGTGCTGTACTAGTCCTAGAATTGTATAGTTAGGTGGAAGAATCAACCCGCGACTCATAACAGAATTATTATTTATAAGTGCTATAAATTTGGTAATTGGTAGTGATTTTGCCACACTTACCAATTACCAATTAGCTACTTCTAATGATTGTGTACTGCTATTTAGATTTTGCCTCCAAGTTTTCTAGACGGCTTCTCAATTCCTGATTTTGTTGTTTGAGTTGGTCAAAATCCTCACGCAATTGACGTAAGGTTTTTTCTGAACCAATATTCTTTTGCACCTTAGAAATTTCTTCTTCAGCATAGCGACGTACACGCCCATCGGCTGTTTGTTCAACTAGCGATCGCAAAATCCCCACTGCTTTGGGTGTTTCCATTTGTCCTAATGCTGCTGCTACCGACACTTGCGTTAAAAAGAAGGTTTCTTTGGCTAGTTCTGTTAATTTTTCTAAAATTCGTTCCAAATTAACCGGACTTTGACCTACAGAAATCTTTCCTAAAGCGCGAATTGTGGCTAAACGTAGGGGTTGTGGTACACCGAGTTTGGTGTATTCGATTAGCAAATTTAAAGCTGCTTCCGAGGTTTTGAATTCAGCTAAACCGGCAACTGCACCACTCCGTACTACTTCATTCCAACCCGCCTTCTCTTCTAAAACGGATTTCAGCAGCTTTAATATCTTGTCTTCCTTGGGTTTTTCTTCCAAGTTTGCAGATGCAATCGCCCCGATCACACGAGAAGCTGCTGCTTCCACGTAGTAGCTAGGATCGCCCTTTTGCACTACCCCTCTGACAGCTTTATAGCTTTCAGCAGTTTTAATTTCAGCAAGTGCTTCCACTACAGCTCGTCGCACGTAAGCATTTTTATCTTTTAACCCAATAACTAAGCCATCAAAGGCTTGGTCTAAATTGATTTGCGCTAGTTGTTTCGCCGCTTCCACACGCACACCCCACAATGGGTCATTTTTTAGCGATGTAGATAATGCTTTTGTTGCTTCTAATCCACCTTTTTTCGCCAAAGCTGCTGCTGCGTAAATACGTGAAATCGGATCGGGATCAAATTCTAACTGTGCTTTTAACTCTGATATTGGATACTCCAAAGTTACTGTTTTCAGATAATTATTCCCAACATCAAAGCTGATAAATTGGGGCTTATTTTCTAGGGGGAAGTAGAAGCTTTGTTCACGCTCATTTACCCGCACTACAAAAGTTTTGAGTTGTGAGTTATTAATTATGAGTTTGGAATTCTTTTTAACTCCTAACTCCTGTACAGACGCGATTAATCGCGTCTCTACTCCTAACTCCTCATTCCTCCCTTCTTCCTGTTGGGTATAGCCAAAACCAATAGGTATTTTTAAATCAAACAAATCCTTACTGCCATTTTTACCTTCAGCAGCTTGGGTTTGAGTTACCGTGATTTTTGCCAAATTAGCATCCCCATCCCAAGAGTAAGCTACTTTAAAATCGGGATGACCACCACGAAAAACATATTGGTCAAAGAGGAATAAAAGATTATGTCCGGTAGCCTTTTCAATCGCCCTGAGTAAGTCTACTGTTTCTACGGTTTTGTGGGCATTATCTTGAACAAATGTTTGGATAGCCTCCCAAAACAATTCATCTCCTAATTGGGCCCGAATCATGTGATAAACACAAGACCCTTTTTCGTAAATGTGGCGATCGTAAAGCTCAATAGCTTCTCGGTAAACATGTGTTACCATCGGGCGACGATAACGGCTGCTATCTTCACTTAAGTAACGACGAGCTTCTAATAAACGATAGTAAGCTGCTTCTTCTAGACTATATTCCTGTTCTGTCCACATCACCTCAGAATAAGAAGCCATCCCTTCCTTAATCCAAGCATGAGACCAATGCTTAATCACCACCAAATCACCAAACCACTGGTGCGCGAGTTCGTGGACGACTAAACTTTCGGTATTGCGGTTATCTAAAGCGGCACGTTCATCTAGCAAGCATCTATCTGTTAACAGTGTTGTGGAGGTGTTTTCCATCCCGCCAAAGATGAAGTCATCGACGCAAACCTGAGCGTATTTCGGGAAAGGATATGGATAGCCATACTTTTGGCTCAAAAATTCGATCATGCGGGGAGTTTTGCCCATGCTGCGTTTAGCATCTTCCTCCCGTCCCTTTTCTACGTAGTAGGTAACTGGTTTACCGTTCCACTCATCCTGAATTTCGGCAAAGTCACCTATTGCCAAAGTCATCAAGTAGGTAGGATGAACTTGTTGCTGTGACCAATGGTAGATTTTGTAATCACCATCTTCTGTGGTGTTAATCAATTCGCCGTTGGAAATCGCCACGAGAGGGTTGGGGACACGAACGCGAATTTCTGAGGTAGACAATTGTCCTGGATAGTCAAAGCAGGGGAACCAAAAGCGAGAGTCTTCGTCTTCTCCTTGAGTCCAAACTTGAGTTGGCTTGTTTGGGTAGTGCTTGTCTGGTTGAATAAAGTAAAGACCACGCTGCGGTTTTGCCACCGAGTAGGCGATCGCAATCAGCAAGCGTTTACCAATTTGGGTCACCTCAGCAAGTTGGATGGAAAGCTGTTCCCCATCGTAGTCAAAATTTTGTGGCACCTCGTCCACCTGCACAGACTCGATATTCAGGTTGACAGCATCCAAAGTCAAACGGTCAATGCCATTACGGATTGGTAAGAGGCGAATGCTACAACTGCCCTGATAGCAAAGCTTTGGGATATCCAAGCTGAGATCGAGAAAAATATGCTCTACCTGTCCGGGGCGATCGGGGTTGTAGTGTGGTCTTGCTCCCGGTAACTCAAAAGGTTTGTGTACGTTATTATCTGTATCAAAATAAGACTTCGACATTGATCCTTACTGACCTTGTAATCCTGAAAAGTCTGGCTTGGCTGGACGTAGTTAAGCAAAATAGCGGTGTCTAAATATATTTCCCAAATGAACAGGGCATTATGGAGGTGAGAATTCCCTTTTGGGATTGGGGGATTATTAATCTCACCCGAATTTCCGAAGGTCGGCTGCCGATCCTTGGACTTTTTTCCATATCCCTCCCGCATTTACTTTTACTGATGTTTTGCACTTTTTTGTCATCGAGTCAAGAGTCTCTTGCACCTCGATAAATTTTTATTAAGTACAAACACTCCTAATTATTCTTATATAGGACTCCGATTTGATTTTTGAAAACATACTGAGACTGAAAAGCCCGTTAATCAGGGTTTTATCTGAAATTTTGCTGACAAATCAGACAGGAGTCCTATAACTTAGGATAGCTTGCCTCTGTTGAGGAGGCTATTTTGTTTGAAATGAACAGCATATCATTTGCCGATTCGCTCCTCATCTCGTGGAAGTATTTTTTAGAGTATTTATTTTACACTGCTAGCTTATAGGACTACTAATTTTATCAGTAAATACCGATCAATGAGCGGAAATTATTAATAAATCCGAAAACTCTACAGTGACACTTGTATAAATCTCGGTGACAATCTGAGCAAAAGAGGATAACAAAATGCCTGAAAGTAAATCCAAGTTTCTCATTCCTGCTGTTGGTGCTGCTGTAGTTATTGCAGGAAGTATAGCGGCTTATACGTATTTTAAAGCCCCATCAGGAGGTAGCTCAGACGCTATAGGCAGCGCTAAAGTAGTACCTTCAACAGCATTGATGGCAACTTATATTACTACTGACCCTCAAGCCTGGGCAAAGCTACAACAATTTGGCACTCCAGAAGCACAAAAATTAGTGGCAAAAAATCTGGAAGATTTCAATAAGCAAATGTTCAGTGACGGTAACGTTTCTTATGAAAAAGACATAAAGCCTTGGGCTGGTGGTGTCATGATTGCTGTACTACCACCAAATCCTGTGAAACCAGCGCAATTAAACGTGCCCTCTGGGACACCTAATATAACAACAAATTTACAGCAGGAACCGAATATCCTGATAGTGGTAGGAATCAAGGACAAACTCAGTGCGTTGAATTTTGCTAACAAATTGAAGTCACAAAAAGGAGTTAAATTCCAGGAATCTGACTATCAAGGTCAAAAAATTATTGAAACTACAGAAAATGGCAAGCCGACGTATAGCGTAGTTTTAAATAATAATCACTTGGTATTAGCCCCGAAAAAGCAAGCTGTAGAAAAAGCAATAGACACGTTTAAGGGACAGTCTTCTTTTGCCAGTAAAGAAGGTGCTAGCAGCATTCTTAAAGGAGTGGATGTCAAAAACAGCCTCGCCCAAATTTATATACCAGACTATGCAGGGATGGTACAGCAATTAGCAGCCGGAAACCCGCAGGTAAAGCAGTTACCTCCACAAGCTCTGGCGCAACTCAAGCAGATAAAATCAGTGATGGCGGGCGTTGGTGTTGATAATGGGGGAGTGCGGGTAAAAGCGATCGCCAATTTAGATCCGCAACTAAATAAATTTCAGTATCAATCAAGTCCGGGAAATATAGTTGGGCAATTTCCCACTGGTACTTTTGCCCTGATTAGCGGAAATGGTATCAGCCGTGGCTGGGAAACACTAGTAGAAGAGTCAAAAAATTATCCAGAAATGAAGCAAGGTCTTGAACAGGTGCGAGGACAACTGAAATTTGTCAATATTGACCTGGATAAAGATATTTTTGGCTGGATGAATGGGGAATTTGCCTTTGGTGCGATTCCATCTAATCAAGGGGTGTTAACAAATGTTGGTTTTGGAGGTGCTTTAGTATTTGATACTAGCGATCGCAAAACTGCCGAAGCCACCTTGACAAAATTGGATACCCTTGCCAAAACACAACAAATCAACGTCGCCAATACAAATATCGGTGGGAAAGACGTAACGGAATGGCAAATCCCCAGACAGGGAGCTTTATTGTCACATGGTTGGCTCGATCAAGACACTGTATTTGTGGCTCTTGGTGGCCCAGTTGCTGAAGCGATCGGCGATCGCAATAATCCATCTCTCGACAATAGCGATACCTTCAAAGCCGTCACTGGTTCTTTGCAAAAGCCCAACGGCGGCTATTTCTATTTAGATATGGACAAAACTCAAACTGTGCCCTTAATCAAGAGTTTAATCTCATCTGACGCCAACACTATCACCATGCTGGGTTCCATTCGCGGTCTAGCTTTTACCGCTACTAGCCCTGATAAATCTACCAGTGAATTGGAGATGTTGTTAGCTCTCAAGCCAAATACTGCAAAATAGGGCATTGGGCATTGGGCATTGGGCATTGGGTATTGGGCATTGGGTATTGGGCATTGGGCATTGGGCATGAGTTATTTCTCCCTCATCTCTCTCATCTCCCTCATCTCCCTCCACTCCCTACTCCCCACTCCCCACTCCCACAATTCAAATTGCTTCTAGACTGGTGTCCAACAAGTATGTCATAAGTAGAAAAGGCTTTTAAATGCAAACTGATTTATGACTGCTGCTGTAAACACTAATCCTGGTTTAGCTTCCCGCTTGGTGAATGGCATACTGGCAATCCAGCCGTTAGCCAACTTAGCCAAGCATCAAGCTAGACAAATGATGATTAAACGTGCCGAAAGAATTGGCGTGCCTTGGACGCAAGAAGTCGAAACACTACAGGCGCGTGATTGGAAGGCTGATCTAGCTCAAGTAGAAAATCCTCAGCTTTCCTACCCAGAATACTATTTGCGGTCATTCCATGCCTATGAAGGTGGAAACCTAAGTTGGAAAGCAGCTTGTGAGCTAGAAGTTGCTGCCCGTACTGTCCATGCCGGAATTTGGCAAGATGCTGGAGCAGAAGGAGATGCTAAACTGCGCCAAAGTTACCACGATATCCTCAAAGTGCAAATCCCCAATCAACCCCAAGACATCCTAGATTTGGCCTGTGGTGTGGGTTTGAGTACCTTTGCCCTACAAGAAATTTATCCCCATGCTCAAATTACAGGCTTAGACTTATCTCCTTACTTTTTAGCAGTTGCCAATTACCGCGCTGGGCAACGTCAAGCTAAAATTAACTGGCTTCATGCCCAAGCGGAATCTACCGGGCTACCTGATGCCTCATTTGATTTAGTTTCCATTTTCCTGATGTGCCACGAATTACCCCAGTCAGCAACCCGACAGATTTTAGCCCAAATGCGGCGCTTGCTGCGTCCAGGTGGCTACTTGGCAATCATGGACATGAATCCAAAATCTGAAGTTTACCAGAAAATGCCAGCTTACATTTTGACGTTGCTCAAAAGTACTGAACCGTATTTAGATGAATATTTCGCTTTGAACATTGAGCAAGCTATTGTTGAGGCGGGTTTCCAAACTCCCACAATCACTAACAATACCCACCGTCACCGCACAGCGATCGCTCAGGTGAGTGGTTGATTTCTCTCTACTACTCTGGGCAGCAATACCACCTTTGCTGCTGCTAGGCTACTACTACTGTCGGGTGCCATTTGCCCCACCTCTGTTAAAGTTGCTGATGTTCTTTATCATCGGCGCAATATCTGGTATCTTAGCCCTTAGCCTCGAATGGGTTTTTGAAACTGTAGCTAATTGGATTGTAGACTGGCAGCAGATCAAGCGATGTCTGCCGACAACCTGCTTCTCTACAAGAGGCTTTGCCAACGCGTCTACGCTTCCTGGTATAGCGTTGCGGCAGCTTGTGGAAGTAGGCCCAATTGAAGAAGGCTGCAAGTTTGTAGCGGTTGTTGTCCCAACCTACTATTTGCAACGCAAGTATCGATTATTTGCATCTACCGTTTTCCTCTTCACCATAGCCGTTGCCCTTGGATTCACTGCCGAAGAGAATTGGATTTACCTTTTCCACGATACAGCATCAATTCTAGACCGTACTATCGGTATGCCAGTCCACGCCATGTTCTCTGCACCTTGGGGATATGCCTTAGGAATCTATATTTCCTCCAACACTCGGTTAAATCGAGACAAAAAGTTCATTTTTAGGGCTTGGCTAAATTCTGTAATTTGTCATGCCTTAGTTAATGTTTTATCTAGTGCTTGGCGTTACTCACTACCTTTAAGTTTCCTGAGTTATGGTTTATTCCCGTTTCTCTTGTGGATGTTTTGGCGACTAGAACAATTACTGCGAAAAGTGCAAGGCAAACCCGCCATTACCCTAATCTCAGGCCATACACCCCAACACCGTTACTGGCAGAGGAGTTTAGTGCTGTTTGCCCTCGTGCTGGGTGGAAATGCTATTTTTGGGCTGTTTCTCTTAGCCAGGATTCTTAGTCCCTTGAGTCCGTCGAAGCTTTTTGATCCTGATATTTTGTGGTTTATAATTAGTCGCTTTTTCCTAAATCTCTTTTTCGGAGTTTTAGCCTGGGGCATTTATCGCTATTTGCGACATTCTGCTCGTCGTCGGTATTTTTAAAATATGATTTAGAAAAATGCTAGGGGGTTTCTATGCAAACAACTCCAGTGCGTTGGACGACTGCTGACTTAGAACTATTTGCTGGCGATCGCAGAAATCGCTATGAGATTATTGATGGAGAACTATTTGTGACCAAATCACCTAGTTGGGATCATCAATCAAGTTGTGGCAATATTGTTACAGTTCTTAAGATTTGGTCAGATGAAACTGGTTTAGGTCAGACTGCGATCGCACCTGGAATTATTTTCTCAGATTCTGACAATGTGATCCCTGATGTGGTATGGGCAAGTCATGAACGCTTAAAAAACTTGCTAGATGAAGCTGGACACCTCACAGGCGCACCGGAGTTAGTAGTAGAGGTTTTATCACCCGGCGAAAAAAACGAGAAACGCGACAAGGAAACAAAGCTAAAGCTGTACTCGGTACAAGGGGTTCAAGAATATTGGATTTGCGATTCTATACAAAAGAAAGTTGAGATTTATCGACGTGAACAGGCTGCATTAAAGTTAGCAGCTACTTTATTTAGTCAAGATGAGTTAACAAGTCCTTTGCTACCTGGTTTCAACTGCTTAGTTAGTAAACTTGTTTAGCCTTGGATTCTTTCCTACCATCTTTTTTACTCTGTGTTCTATGCGCCTCTGCGGTTAAATAAATTACTTTTAAACCGCAGAGAGACAGACAGAATAAAATAGATTTTACGAGTCACTTTGAAAGGACTAATTTTAATAATTATGAATTACGTTAGCGCAGCGTTAGCGAGTCCGCGAGCGTCATTACGAATTACGAATTATTAAAAATGCCCTATGCCTCAATTTTCAATTACCTAAACGCCTGCCAACACTGGCTGATTCACGGCTGCGCTGACTGAATTTGATTCAGACTCAGTACAGTAGATTTCGCAGGAGTTATTGGGACTTTCAATAAGTTTCACTTTGTAAAGTTTAGCTCCCAATTCCTGAATAGGCGATCGCAGTAAATTACTAATGTAAAGTGCGATATTCTCAGCAGTGGGCACAACTTCAGCAAAGTAAGAAATGTCTTTGTTTAAAAAGGTGTGATCGAATGGCTCAACCACATAATCTTCTACCACTTGATTCAAAGCACCTAAATCAACAATCATCCCAGTGCGTGGGTCAATTTCCCCTTTCACAGTGACTTCTAAATGATAGTTGTGTCCGTGACCGTGGGGACGAGCGCACTTACCATAAATCTCAGTGTTTTCTTCGTTACTGAGGTTAGGATGAGCTAGCCGATGGGCGGCGCTAAAGTGAGTACTAATCGTGAGGTAGGCTTCCATTGCGTTTCCCATATAATCTGCCCAAAGTTCAGGATGTTCAAATAACTGCACACGCACTAGAGGCAAATGAGGTGCTAGCCTCTGCCAGATAATCCGTGCAATATTCTCAGTTGTGGGTAGAGTTTGTTGAAATTCTGCCCACACATCGTTGAGATAAGAGAAGTCCAATTGACTAGTAACTTCCCGTTTAATTACGTGTTTCACATCAGACAAGTTCAGCACCATGCCATATTCATCCAATTCCCCGGCTAGGGAGATAAATAAGACATAGTTATGTCCGTGTCCCGGAAATCTAGAGCAAGCAGCAAATTTCTCAATATTCTCAGCTTCACTCAGTTCTGGCAACCAATAACGATGACTTGCCGAAAACTGGGCGCGGCGATTAACAATACATTGCATGAGTACACTATGAGCAGAATTTAAAATTTCTTAATCTTTCTCTGCTTCCAGCATAAACTAATTCTTAAGTTATGTGTCATTAGTCATTAGTCATTAGTCATTAGTCATTAGTCATTAGTCATTAGTCATTAGTCATTAGTCATTAGTCCTTTGACATGCAGCGAAATTGACCCATGCCCCATGCCCCATGCCCCATGCCCAATGCCCAATTTCCAATGACTATGTAACAGATGCTTGTGCCTCACAGTGTAACCTCGTAGCTATGCGGAATAGTTCATGACCTGTGTGTAAATAACGCTCATCGTAGTTCAAAGGAAAATAACCTAATTCATCGAGTCCATCTGCTACTTGATCGAGGCTGTAGTAAAGGTGAGCGGCTGTTCTTGCTAAACTAGGCGGATTCGGTAGAGAGCGAAAAGTAATTTGTGCCTGCTTGAGGTCATCTCGACAGGCTTTTAAATATTCTTGAAATTCATCTAACAACTCATCATCAAAGGGATCAGCAGCTAATTGCTCCATTTGTTCTTCTAACGAATAAAGAATGGTACAAAGCAAGCGATTTACTGGTTGGTAAACTTTGCGTAGCCATTCCTCAACTTGCTCGTCAACATCGCGTCCAGTTTTTCGTGTTGTCTGGTAATGCTTTTGTGCTGATGCTGTACGCTGTTGGCGATCGCTATTTAATTTTTGAGAGTCATCTTGCAGTTGTTGGTCATAATCGCGGCGATTTTGGTTGTCGCCTAAGACTTCATAAGCTGCATTGATGCGGATTATCTGCTCTTGATCGGCTGTTTCCTGATTGCTGTCAGGATGAAATAACTTAACCAAGCGGCGATAAGCTTGCTTAATCTCCGCAAGGCTTGCACTTGGACTAACTTTGAGAGTTTCGTAATGGTTAGAAACGTGCTTAGAATTGACCATTAATTCAATTTATCGTTAGCTGATGCTAGCGGCTAACCTTGTTTCCAGGTCTTGGAACAACGGTGTACTCAAATATCTCTCACCAAAACTGGGCTGAATCATCACAATTAAACGTCCCTCATTTTCTTGACGTTGGGCAACGCGAATTGCTGCACATAAAGCTGCTCCACTGGAAATGCCAGATAGTAGCCCTTCTTCTTTTGCCAAACGCCGACTATAAGCGATCGCTTCTTCATCGGTGACGGTAATCACTTCATCAATTAATTTTATCTTGAGAACTTGGGGAATGAACCCAGCCCCAATTCCTTGGATTTTGTGTGGCCCGGGGTGTCCCCCAGATAAAACTGGGCTATTGGATGGTTCAACAGCGATCGCCTTAAAACTAGGCTTGCGTGCTTTAATCACTTCTGCTACACCAGTGATCGTACCACCTGTGCCCACCCCTGCTACGATCATATCTACTTGTCCATCGGTATCTTCCCAGATTTCAAGAGCTGTAGTTTCCCGATGCACTTTTGCATTGGCTGGATTGCGGAACTGCTGCAACATATAAGTATTTGGCGTAGTATTAACCATTTGTTGCGCCCGCCCAATTGCCCCACTCATGCCTTCCATCCCTGGCGTTAGTTCCAGTTCTGCTCCATAGGCCCGCAACATTGCCCGTCGCTCCGCACTCATTGTCTCTGGCATTGTCAAAATTAACCGATAACCCTTAGCCGCTGCTGCCATTGCTAAGGCAATTCCTGTGTTTCCAGAGGTGGGTTCTACCAATACTGTCTTCCCAGGAGTAATCAGCCCCTCTTCTTCGGCGGCGTTAATCATACTCACCCCAATTCGATCTTTGACTGATGCCGATGGGTTCATACTTTCCAGTTTCACCACAATTTTTGCAACACATCCTTCTGTTTGGGGAATGCGGTTCAACTGCACTAGGGGTGTACGACCAACCAGTTCTGTAATGTTACGAGCAATTTGCATAATTTAGCCCTTAGTTATTAGTCAAAAGTCATTTGTCATTAGTCAATAGTCATCGGTAAGTCCAGTCCCAATACAGTTCAGTTAAGCATTTATTCCTTCTCTTTGCGTCCTTCTCTACGAACGCGAACAGCGTGTCGCAGACAGACGCTATGCGTAGCTTGCTTGCTTCTTTGTAGGAGTATGCGTGCCTTTGCGGTTTGTTAAAAAATTAAGAGTTTTAGCCTTAACTGAACCATATTGAGTCCAATCCTGTTCAGCTTTGCTGTTCCCGTAGGATAAGCGGGTTTCCAAACCAATACGCTTGGGTTAAGCCAGAAAAATAAATTTGCGTAGGTTGGGGAGCCACTGCGTTGGGCGGGTTTCCCGACTTGAAGCATGTGGCGTTTGAGGAACGAAACCCAACATTTTCGGGCATTTGTTGGGTAACACTAAAGTTCAACCCAACCTACAATTATCCTTAACTTTCGTAATGATTAGAAGTTCGTCGCTGGTAGGGTATGCATATAATGCCCACCTTACTGTGGTCTATTCATACAGCATATTTCAAGTTTGTGAGGTACAAAAATACCCCACCCAAGCACTCGCACACCCTCCGCGATATATTGAGGAGAGTTGGAGACGGGTGTACTTCATTTACTTGCAAAGTGCTGTATAAAAACCGTCATAACTTATAACTCACAACTCCCAATACGATTCGGATAAGATCCCCCCGCCTGTGGCGACCCCCGATAAATTGGGGGTAAAGGAGGAAACTAGCCCCCCAATTTATCGGGGGGTTGGGGGGATCTTCGCAGGGTAAACAAGCTAACCGAACCGTATTGTCACAACTCCTAACTTTTCTAGTATACTTCGGTTAACTACTGGTGTTTATTTGTTGTTGCTACCGAAAACAAAAAGCCCCACCTGATGGCGGGGAACAATAGAGTTCAAAATTGTCGGTGAAGAGTCAATACTCTAGAAGGTGAAAGTTGTTCTGAGCGTACCGATAATTGCATCGTCGTTATCGTTGCTTTGACCAGGAGAGGTCAACCAGATTACACCAGGGGTTACAGAGATGTTATCTGACACGCGATACTTGTAGAAGCCTTCAAAGTGATAGGGTATATCATTACCAGCAGTAACACCTGTCCGGTTAAAGGAATAGGGCTGTGCACCAGCAAAAATACCTAAAACGTTACCCTGTTTACCAAAATCAGCTAAAGCAACTCCAGCACCGTATGACCAAGCTTCATAATCATCACCTATACCAAAGCCTGTGACATCGTGGTAAGAGACGAAGCCACTAACTGATAGCTTGTCGCTCGGTCTAAAGGCAGCCGACACACCGTAGGAGTTGCTGGAAGCTGCACCTAGTAAAGCGTTAGATTGTTCAGTACCTACTGCAAAAGGTCTTGTTGTTCCCAAAGCAGTGTTGACGTCTGATGCCTCACCCGAGTCGAATAAAGCACCGCCTGCACTGTATCCGTGAACGTAAGTAGCAGCTAAGGCCAAGCGATCGCCAACACTAAAATTCAACTGTCCAAGAGCTGCATAGTCGCCGTTGGTCAGACCTTGACTCAGACCAGGATTATTAGCTTGGGACGCCAAGTAACCCGCAGTTATTGAACTATTTCCCAGGATACCGCCACCTCTGCCAAGGGGTAGATTAAGCGCTATACCTGCGCCACCACCAATACGATAGATGGGACTTTCAGAAGCAAAGGCAGACAAAGCACCATTACCACCGTCAGTTTGGTCGAAAAAGTAAGGGTTGTTAACAGCAGCATAATGGCTGTGTCGTCCCCCACTTGCCGCAAGGTAAACTTGGGCTGGGCCTATGGGAGCTTCATAGGTCAAACGATCTATGCTGACACTGTTGCCACCTTCGCCATTACCGACTTGAAATGTTTGTGTGCCTTCAGCAGTGTCGATAACACCACCACCATTATCTATTAGTGAAAAGGCTTGTGCATTCCCGGCTGCGAGACGGGTGTGCAAAACGTCTCTACCAGTGAAGCTGGTTTGTAAGTCTAAACGGACTCTGTTTTGGAAGACAGTATTATTAGCATCACCAGTGTTATCGCCAAAGGCATCACTAACAGCAAAAATAGCTTCACCGACTAGTTTGGTAGTAGTGGAAAACTGATTAGCTTCCAATTCAGCAGTCCGCGCTTCTAAGGAATCTACGCGACCGCGTAGGGTTGCCAATTCTGCGGAAAATTCTTCTTGTAACCGTTGTAAGGTAGCTAAATCTTGTTTGGTCACCAAGTCAGCTGTTGCTGTGGCAATCAATTCGTTAACTCGATCCAAACAGGCGTTCAAACCAGCAGCAAATTCGTAACGGGTTAAAGCACGGTTACCGCGATAAGTAGCATTTGGGTAACCTGCAATACAACCATAGCGCTCAACCAAGGATTGCAATGCTTGGAATGCCCAGTCAGTGGGTTGTACGTCGGAAAACTGAGAAACCGATGTTACTTGAGACTGAGAGTTATTTTGGTTGCCTTCGTTGCTGTAGCGATTAACTTGATCAATGGTTGTTTGAGCCAACATTTCTGGCTGTTGGGCAACTTCAGTTACACCTGGTTGTGGGGCTGGTGATACTTCAGTGGTTGTGTTTGGAGCCGCAATCGCTGTTGCCGAAACTAACAATGTTGCTCCCAAAACTGCTGGGCTAACCACTAAGGATTTCCACAATATACTAGACATCTTCTCTTTACTCCTCACACCTTGTTTAGATAATTGGTTTCGTTGCACCTAATTCTCAAAAATGCGACATCTCATTGAAACCTGTGCATGAGGCATAGTTGCCACTACTACAATTTTAGTTTTTGCAAAGCTAATAAACGATTAACTTAGGGTTAAAAACTTATGTGATTAACTTATGCAAAAACATATCTTTATATCATAACATTATAAAACATCTGATCTAGATGGCAATATTGGAGCGATCGCCTTAATAACTGTCACACGTAATTATCTAAATATTTAAGTAAGGAGTAGGCTTTAGGGCATTCGCTCCCTACGCAGGCTAAATTGCTCAAAGCTTAGACACCTAGCAAATTGTCAGTAAAAATCCCTTATTGCACTTAGCCCTACTAAAATTCGCACACCAATTAAACCACATTGACTCAGCTACACAAATGTAGGCAAAGCTTTCATGCAGAGTAGTTTATCTGCTATTGCGATCGCAAACACCAGCTTATGAATCAAGGGTTTCAAAAACCGCGCACTCCAAAGCGAAACCCCTAGTTGTAGTCTTAAAGCTTGCTACGCGCTGCGTCTCCCCTTACGGTGACTTCCAGTTCCCTAGTGCAAGATGTCAGAAGAAATCACTTAGTTAATTTGGGAAATTGCCTGCGCTAAATCAAAGTCAGCCTGCGTCAGCCCACCTGCATCATGTGTTGTGAGTGTAATCGTCACTTTGTTGTAGGAAATCTCTATATCTGGATGATGTCCTGCCGACTCAGCAGGCTCCACCAGCTTATTGACAAACTCAATTGCTTGGATAAAATCCTTGAATGTGCGGGTAATTTGCAACTTGGAGCCTTCAACAGTCCAACCTGACAGAACCTTTGCACTTTCTTGAATTTGCGCCTCAGTGAGTAGTTGTGCCATCTCAAAAAATTCCTAGTTGCATTATTTGGGCCACATTATATATTTCATTAGATAAAATCCCCTTTATTCTCCATAGAGAAAGAATGGGAGGATCAACTAGAGCATAATGCATGTGTGTATATTTAAATCAGACTTAATAAATAGACGCTATTGCTCACATCTGGTCAGAACCCAAGGTTTGATGCAAGATATTTTTATTTTTAATCAAAGTTAAATACGTTGCCTTTGCCGCCGCACGCATCGCCATCTAAGTTTTCAAAAGCAACCATTAATAAAACCAAAGTTACCTACAAAAAACTATCCGCTCTGAGTTAGATCAGATAATCTATCTCAGAGCGGTCTAGCGGGTCTTCAGGTTGCAACCAGACTGCCGGAAGGAACTCCGAGCTTGCCTAGCTAGTTGAGCTAACTTAGTATCTCAAAGATAACTAAGGCTAACTTTTAGAGAACAGCCCCGGCACACAGCCGGCTAACTGCAACCTGATGACCCATGCATTTACTACTTTCTATCATGGGCATCACCTCCTTGTTGCCTAAGCGGTCTTAGTCTCAAAAGGGCAGAGCATTTGCTCCGGGTTTATAACCTTCATCTAAGATAACACATAAATTTAGAGATATTAACGATATATAAAAAATAAAAAAATCCCCCACCGAAAGGCGGGAGATGACTGGAGAATGGGGAATATTGACACTTTATTAGCTTATGCCAAAGAGATTATTTAATCTGGTTGGTGTCAATTTTTGGCAACTACAACCCTGATTTAAGTCATGGTCGGCTTTCAATATTAGAGAGCGTTACCGCGAGGTAGAACTTCCTCAGGGAATACAAATTGTTCGTGGGGTTGATCTTGAGGAGCCATCCAAGCGCGGATACCCTCATTCAGCAAAATGTTTTTGGTATAGAAGGTTTCAAACTCCGGGTCTTCCGCCGCCCGTAATTCTTGGGAGACGAAATCATAAGCCCGCAGGTTGAGTGCTAAACCGACGATGCCGACGGCACTCATCCACAAGCCTGTAACTGGCACGAACAACATGAAGAAGTGCAACCAGCGTTTGTTTGAGAAGGCAATACCGAAAATCTGTGACCAGAAACGGTTTGCCGTCACCATTGAGTAGGTTTCTTCCGACTGGGTTGGATTGAAGGCGCGGAAGGTGTTAGCACCATCACCGTCTTCAAACAAGGTATTTTCGACTGTGGCTCCGTGAATGGCGCACAATAGAGCGCCACCCAATACACCCGCAACACCCATCATGTGGAAGGGGTTGAGTGTCCAGTTGTGGAACCCTTGCAGGAATAGTAGAAACCGGAAAATAGCAGCCACACCAAAGCTGGGTGCAAAGAACCACGACGATTGTCCCAAGGGGTACATCAGGAATACACTGACGAATACCGCAATCGGAGCTGAGAAGGCGAGGGCGTTGTAAGGACGGATACCTACTAGACGGGCAATTTCAAATTGCCGCAACATGAAGCCAATTAAACCGAAGGCTCCGTGCAGGGCCACGAATGGCCACAAGCCACCCAATTGGAACCAACGGGTGAGGTTGCCTTGGGCTTCTGGCCCCCACAACAGCAATAGGGAATGTCCCATGCTGTCGGCGGGGGTGGATACTGCCACTGTTAGGAAGTTACAGCCTTCTAGGTAGGAGGAGGCTAACCCGTGGGTATACCAAGAGGTGACGAAGGTGGTACCGGTCAGCCAACCGCCTAGTGCTAGGAAGGCGCAGGGGAACAATAATATCCCTGACCAACCTACGAATACGAAGCGATCGCGCTTGAGCCAGTCGTCTAAAACGTCAAACCACCCTCTACTAGGGGCGCGTCCAACTGCGATGGTCATTAGAGCAAATCTCCAAATGTTTATAAGTACAGGTTGTATCTGTATTATAGATGGCTATATAAAAGCCTTCCATAAGCAGAAAGTTAACCGGGTTGTTAACCTAGTTTACAATTTTTTACACACCTTTAATCATATTAGGTGTTAATCGCTAATTTTTCTAGGGGTTTTGTAATAAAAATTTATTTTTGATTCAGATGAGGTGGGGAGTGGGGAATGGGGAGTGGGGAGATGAGGGAGATAAGGGAGATAAGGGAGATGAAGAGAAATAACCAATGCCCAATGCCCAATGCCCAATGCCCAATGCCCAATGCCCAATGCCCAATGCCCAATGCCCAATGCCCAATGCCCAATGCCCAATGCCCAATGCCCAATGCCCAATGCCCAATGCCCAATGCCC
>NZ_JAIVFQ010000005.1 GCF_020829495.1 Nostoc favosum CHAB5714
GCAACTTATTCTTAAAACCCCACTTCCATTCCTCTCCCCGAAGCGGAGAGAGGCTTTAAGTCTTGCTCCCCTTCCCTAAGAGGGAAGGGGTTGGGGGTTAGGTTTGAGGGAAAGTTGCACACCGCGTAAAACTTAGTTTGGATAGGTAGTACCCACCATGCAAATCTGTTAACGATAGTTTGTAAATTGCAAAGCCACCGGGTAGTCTTCTTGTTTGAGGCGCTGCATGACTACTTGTAAGTCATCTTTAGATTTGGCAGAAACCCGCACAGCATCACCTTGAATTGAAGCTTGTACCTTTTTGAATTCGTCCCGAATCAATTTGGAAATTTGTTTGGCGATTTCCTGACTTATGCCTTTTTTGAGTTTGATTTCTTGACGCACGCGATTACCACTGGCTGATTCAACCTTGCCAAAATCAAAAATTTTCTGGGATAGGTTACGCTTGGCGGCTTTTTCCCGCAGAATGGTGTGTACAGAATCTAAGGTAAACTCGCTGTCAGTACTAACGTTAATGCTTTCTTCAACTAACTCGACAGTAGTTTCAGTGTCTTTGAGGTCGTAACGACCTTTGATGTCTCGTATAACTTGATCGACAGCGTTAACCAACTCTTGTCGATCAAAGTCGCTCACAATGTCAAAAGAAAAAGTAGAAGCCATAAAACATTTTGGATTTTAGATTTTGGACTTCGACTTCGCTCAGTCGAACGATTTTGGATTGGGAATTGCGGACAAGGGGAAAGACTTATTGCAAGTTCTCCTCCTACCCCCCCTGCTCCCCACTCCCCACTCCCCAATTAACTACTAGTTTGGATAATGCTCAATAAGATGAGAGTGCCAGAGCTAAGGATGCCAATGGCAAACATCAGCGAGCCTCTTTCAGAGGAGCTACGCTAACGCAAAAGGGGTATATTCAAAATATAAAAAATTGAGTATAGCAAACGAGCCACCACAAAGGCGATCGCAGCCACTTGTGCCTTAGTTGAATTTACACCAGTTACATAAGCCATCAATGCTGCTGCCGCAAACACCATAAACGCTTCAAAGGTGTTCTGATGTGCCCAAGTAGCTCGTTGGGCATAAGGTGGCAATTTATCAAACATAGCGCGAGGAGTAGAAAACATTTCATACCCAATACGCACACGGGCATAAGCTACTAGCAAAAATGGCACGTAAATTAGAACGGCAGCAGCAGCGATCGAGTACAAAAAAATTATCATTACTTATTAGTCGTTGGTTATTAGTCATCAGTCATCAGTCATCAGTCATTAGTCATTAGTCAAATAGAAAAGACAAATGACAAAAGACAAATGACAAATGACTAATCAAAGTAGAAGAGAGTCACTACTTTTCTTTGTTCTTCTGCATCTTGACAAGTTTGCAACAGGGTGCGACTGTCGTGAAACGCAAAGCAGATTAGTTGCTGGCAACGGGAGACAATCTCCTTGTTGCACAGGTAACTAGCTTCAGCAAGGGACAGAGTATCATTACTGGGATTTTCGACTAGATGCATTACCTGTTCTAGTTGCTGGCGCGATTCCAAAGGCTGGCGTTCCAGGCTTTGGGGTAGAATCACCGTCAACAAATTTGCATCAGCCCGGGTTGCTCCCTTGATGGCAGCTGAATTTGTACCTGTAGCACCAGAAGTAATGATTCGATTACCCGATAAAACTAGGGCGTATGTCATCATTTCAATAAGATTCTGATGCGTAATCGGGACATGACGAGAACCCAGCAAGGCAATTCTTTTAGAACCCGTTTGCTGGATTGTCGCTAGTTCTTGCGCTAATGTATCTAGGTTAATAAGGTCTGTTGATTGGCTCAAAGATGGAGATAATCAGATTAAACGACCCAGATATTCTACCAAACAGCGTGTAGATGCGAGGAAAACTTGAGTTAAACATTGCTACTAATTTTCGATTGTTTGGTTCAGTAACTCCCTTACTTGGTTACACCAGGCTAGCCAATGTGTTTCGTAACTAATGCCATTTAGGAGATTGACATACTCCCTGCCCTAGAAGTGCAGGGATTCTGGGCTGCTAACAGCGATTGCAGTCTCCGACCGTCTTACGTCGCCTAACCCAACCATTGATGCCCCAACGGTTTGAATATTCCTGGCTGCGTTGTCATCACGTCCATTCACAGATTGGCAACCAGGGCAGCGCCACTCTCTGACTGATAAATCCAGAGTTTCTAAAATGTGTCCGCAGCAGGAACAAGTTTTACTAGAAGGATACCACTGGTCAATATAGGCCACTTGCTTGCCTTTCTTTCTCGCTACCCATTCTAGGATATCCAGAAAATTAGAAAGCGCTAAATCACTAACCTTTCTCCCCCATAAACGCTTCATGCCCTTGAGGTTCAATGTCTCAAAGCACAACACATCAAATCTATTAGTTAAATCGTGCGCTAATTTCCAAAACCAATCAGTTCTGCGATTAGCTATGTCTTCCAGGGCGCGTGCTAGATTCTTCCTTGCTCGTTCTCTGTTGGACGAGCCTTTTAGCTTCTTAGAGTGATATCGATTCGCTCTCTTGATTGCATTGAGTGATTCTTTGAAAAATTGGGGTGATTCGATTTTAGAACCGTCCGAGCAGGTGAGGAATGTCTTAAGTCCAAAGTCAAACCCCGCTATCTTACTAGTCGTGAATTTGATTTCTGGTTCATCAATACCATCAACGACAACAACCATAAATAATTCACCCAATGGCGTGCGTTTAATAGTTAGCGTCTTAACTTTCCCCTGAATCTCTCTAGAGTTCCAGTACTGATAAACACGACTCCCAATCTTGACTCGACTACCACCTAGAAATTTATATCCTGCTTGCTTTAGAGTGAATGACTTATATTTCTTGACCTTCTTAAATCCTGGGGGTTTAACTCCTTTTTTGCTGTGTTTAAAAAATAGCTGGTAGGCTTTCTCAATGCGTTGACAAATATCTTGTACTGCTTGAGAACCTACTGATTGCCAAAACTCTTTGCGTTTCCGCAATTTGGCAATATGAGCTTGCAGTTTTGCACAGTTTAAATGTTTTACCCACATCCGATAATATCTTTTGTGGAGAGCAATACAATAGTTATAAATTACCCCAGCAGCATTAATTGATCGCTTGAGGTATCTCAAACGCTTGTGTTGGTACAACTTAAACTTTAATGTTTTCATGCTACTATAATATCATGATTTGGCGGCAATATGACGGCATGAAAAAGTTAACTGTGCGATGTTCTGATGAAGAATATAAGATACTTGTGGAGTACTGCACCCAAACAGACCGCACTCAAAATGATGTATTCAGAGAAATGATTCGGAAATTAAATAAAAGCCGTGCTAGAAGCACGGGGCTTTAAACCCACTTTTCCGGTAAAATACTGAAATTTGCCTGATTATAGCAGTTCTTGCGGATTCTGAAAGTAACACTGTTCTAAGTCTTTGTACGTAGACGATATGACTAGCAAAAATTTTAACTAGTAAAAAGGCTATTTACGGCAATATGCCTGTCTTTGGATTAGCTGCTGCAACTAAGCACATCCCAGCTATGGGCGGAAGGAAACAGCTCGCCGTCCCTTGGGAGGTGACGGTGAGCCAGCTAGCTGTACCCTTACCAGTAATACAGCCTCCTAACTGATAACTGAGCAATGAATCTAAGACAATGCCGCTGCGGGAGTTAAACCTAGTTTGGATAACAAGCGGTCAATGTCAAAATGCTCGGACATTAACTTGCGAATATACTGAACCTTAATCGGCTCGTGGACACGGACTTGACCAAAAGTGCGGTCAACAATTTCTACAGTAGTCAGGGTATCTAAATCAACAGACAAAATGGGGATTTCTAGTTCTTCAGCGCGACTGAGAATGAACGGTGGGGGTGGTAGTTGCCCGGTGAGAATTAAACATTGGGTAGAAGTTTCCAAAGCCGCTTGCTGAATTTCCACGCGATCGCCTCCTGTTACCACTGCCATATTCCGGCGTTTGCGGAAATACTTGACAGCAGAGTTGACATTCATCGCTCCAATTGCTAGACTTTCCACCAACAAATCCATGCGATCGTTGCGACAGAGAACATCAGCCTTTAACTGTTTGACCAGTTCGCCAACACTGACACTGCGGAGCAAATCGCTGTTGGGCAGCATTGCTAGCACCGGAATCCCCTGCTGTTCCAAAAATGGGCGCAAGAGAGTGTCAACTGCTTCTAGTTGGGTGAGAGGGATATCATTGATTACAACTCCAATCAAGCGATCGCCCACACGCCCTTTAGCAGCCAATAGCGACTCAACCGAAAGCAACGATTTATAGCGGGCTACTAACAACACACCAGCATCCAATACTTCAGCAATTTGCAGCAAAGACAAGTCAAACAAATTGCCTTCGGACAAATCACCAGGCCCCTCCAGTAACACCAAATCTCCTTGGGATTTATGCAAATATTGCTGTATTAAGGACTGCTGATAATCGGTTTTGTCTTCCCCTCGCAAGCGTTTTTGCACATTTAGTTCATCCAAAGCCAGCATTGTAGGTGCAACACGGTTTTCCGGCAAATTGAGGCTAAGAGCGATGAATTGGACATCTTCCTCAATTACGGTTCCACTGGACGAATTCAAACACGTACCAAGCGGTTTACCGAAGGTAATATCCAGTCCTTTTTGCTGTAGCTGATGAGACAAACCCAGAACAGTTGCAGATTTACCGCTGTAAGTCTCGGTTGATCCAATCAGCAAATATTTAGGGGATTTTGGCACACATGCACTCCTAATTTCAAAAGTCAGAAGAACCCAGCTAGGTGTTCCCTAATTCTAGTTCCTTCTGGCAAAAGCCTCTCGCTCTCACAAATTAAGGTTTCCCAGAATTACCTTCTGATTGAACAAGCAGGGGAGGCAGAGGAGGCAGAGGAGGCAGGGGAGGCAGGGGAGGCTTTTAAGGAAAGAGGGTTATCGTCAACAATTAGAATTTTTTGGGTCATAAGATTAGGAGGGAATGGGGAGTGGGGAGTGGGCTTGCCGTGAGCGAAGCCGAACGGGAGTGGGGCATTGGGTTAAACTAATTTTTGATCAATCCCCAGTCACAGCGATTACTGTTCGGACAGCATAATAAAAAATACATTTTCCAACTCTTTTTCAAACCATAGGGTTTTCACCAAATCGGCTTCTTGAGAGAAGATAGAATCGATGATGATCATGTCAGGTTTGGCTGACAGGGCTTTATGAATGCATTCTTGCGGCTCAGAGGCTTCAATCACGCTGTATCCCTGAGTTTGCAGTACATCTGATAGGGTTTTTAAGGCTGATGCATTTTTATCTACAACCAATACCTTTTTACTAGAAGTACCCTGGTAAAGCAGTGAGCCAATTTCGTTGAGGAGTTTCTCTGTGTTAATGGGCTTGGTTAGATAGCGATCAATGCCAATATGGTAGCCCCGTTCTTTGTTTTCAATAATTGACAGAATGATGATCGGTATATCTGCGGTATGGGGATCATTTTTGAGGACGGCTGCCACATCGAAGCCGTTGATTTGGGGCATCATAACGTCCAAAAGAATCAGATCGGGACGAGGCTGTTTTGATTTGATGAATTGCATTCATGCCGTCTTTCGCTTCCCGAACGTTGTAGCCTTCGTTTTCCAGTTGTTGACGGAGCAGTTCTCGAATGTTAGCGTCATCATCTACAACCAAGATGGTTTTACTGTTTTGGTTCAGCACAGGGTTTTTGGTGATGACGTGTTCTTTGAGTTGTTTGACTAGCGTATCCAGATTCAGATTAGCAATGGTTTTTTGATCGCTGGTGTATGTGGGAATGATAAATGAGAATACGCTGGAATGATTCAACATATCTAATAAACGTTGATTTTCAGCTTCCTGCTTTGCCAGAAAGGAGAGCAAAGTCGCAAGTAGAGTTGCCTGTTCTTCCCCAACAACCCAACCGATGATTTCTCCTGATACCTTTAGCTAAGCGGTAGCTTCACCTAGATCCGAGAGTAGCGAAAACGAAGTCTGAGTAGCCGAAGCCAGCGTAACCACACTTGTGCAGGTTGTTCAAAGAAGGTGAAAATATCACCGAAACCCAAATTAGTTTTGTGATGGTGCAACCAATGTCTCTCAGGAGTAGTAATAAATAGAATTTGGCATACAATATTGACAGGCTTTGGAGTTTGCCAACCCAGTACACTTATGTGTCTCCACCATACATGAAACTGACCAAGCAGTAATCCAGAGATAACGCCGATGGGAGAAAAAGACCACAAGACTAGTGCTATAAGTACATAAGGCAAAGCTCCCAAGATACCATCTAATAAAACCTGGGGATTAAAAGTCAAAATAGCGTAGTGGCAAAAGTCCTTCTTCCAGGAGTGGTGCGTTTTTAAATGTAGGCTACCAAAAACGTGCTCGGGTACGTGATAAAAGAATGTAGATAGAAAATCGCCAAAAAACAGTAATAACCAAGCAACAGCGATAGCCTCAAGCATTTGAACTCCTCAAGTAAGTTAAGAAAACTCCACAGAAAATATGCAAATTTTATGCTGTAGGCGTAGACACCTGATTTTCTATGATGCTTGCATCATCTGTGCATTTCATGGGTCTACACTCCAGTTAATTTGGCTCAGAGTATATGTAATTGGGTGAGTTGCAGTTTCATGAATCTACAATCCTTAATGCAGTAAACAGCAACTCGTAAGAACCTCCAATTTGGCTTTTAACTCTGGATTAATGGTTGCAGTACATCTAAATTACGATAGGAATACTGTATTTAACCATAGTTACTACATAATCTTCTTACTAAGGCATACAGCTTAAGCAAAGGTTAAGTTAAAATTAGTACAAATTTAGGTTAAGGCGTTATTCAGTATTATTAATACTAAGCTGATTGCAATTAAGCTTTAATTAAAAATCTAATCAGAACGATAGAAATAGGCATTCTGCCAAGATAAGGTGGGTTATCAAGGTGAAGAAAGCTGCTTGACAATTAAATTAAGAAGCGGCAAAATTTGGATCAACAACAGAATTCAAATAGCAAATATCCAGCCGTGAGGATCTAATCTATGATTACGGCTGTTGAGTTACTCTTGTCAGAGTAAATTTAAAAACCTTTATCCAAATCTGCAACCCCTTCTACTTTAGCCATGACTCTTCTAGACTGGGGCTTTTCAGACTTGGCATGAAAAGTCAGGTCAAGGCAAGGCTTGAATGAGTTCCCGAATTACATCTATTGCTGGTCTGCCTGTCTGTTCACAATACTTTTCAAGGTTCTGAGCTTCATCTGATGTCAAGTTTAAGGTAATTCGCTTAAGCGCCCTTTTTTTACTGGAGGTTGCCAAACGGGGAAATTTAAGCGCAGCAGTTTTATTCATTGATTGATAGGCTAGATATATACGAACTTTCTTTATCAAGCTTGCCAATTCAGAAACGTCTTTACCAGTGAAAATCAGGATTTTGAAATTGAACTTAAGCTCTACGCCCCAAACCTCTTACTGAAAATTGCAAGTATTAAATAACTAGCCTCACACGTAATGCCAGATTCATTACGTGTGGTGCAAGAAGCTTTCGGGTGAAGAGTTTATGTCAGCAATGCCTCACAGACAAGATTTTCTGTTGAGCGAGCGGTGTTGAATTACCGAAACGAGTGGATTGCCAAAGGTGGCTTGTATCAGTAAACATTTTGGCTATACACCTCTTTAAAATCCTCTGCAACATGAGATTATCCCTTTGTGATAGGTATCACCTCATATCTATAGCAACCTAGTAGATAATTCCTTTTAATCAAAGGTGATTACAGCAACAGTGAGTTAATACATGACTTTACAGAATTGGAGACGCAAGCGTGGCGTTGCACTTACTAAGAAGGGGTTACAAAAAATTAAGGAAGCAAAGCATCAGTCAGAAGCAAAGGAAAATTTTGGAAATAGGTATACTCTTGAAGAAATGAGTGCGCGTTCTGGGTTATATTCCGCTACCATCTCGAAAGTCTTGAATCAGGAAGGAGGAGTTGACAAACAGACTATTGAGAAGCTTTTTTCAGCTTTTAAGTTAAAAATAGATAAAAGCGACTATTCAAGCTCAAATACTCGTCTAGATTGGGGAGAAGCTATCTTTAACTCAGTTTTTTATGGACGTACAGAAGAACTTAGTACCCTAGAGCAATGGATTCTTAATGAACACTGTCAATTAGTCGCATTATTGGGAATAGGAGGGATTGGGAAAACAACCCTATCTGTAAAATTTGCTCAACAGATTCAGGACAACTTTGAGTATGTAATCTGGCGATCGCTACGAGAAGCTCCACCTGCTAAAATTATTCTAGGTAACTTAATCCAATTTTTATCTGACGAGCAGGAAACGGAAGCAAACTTACCAGAAAGCTTTAGCGAGAGGGTATCACGCCTACTCTATTATTTACAAAATCATCGCTGTTTGGTGATACTCGATAATGCAGAGTCAATTCTCCGCAGTGGGAGTCGAGCTGGACTTTATCGAGAAGGATATGAGGAATATGGTGAGCTTTTAAGACGGGTAGGAGAAGCAACTCACCAAAGCTGCTTAGTAATGACTAGTCGGGAAAAACCCAGAGAAGTGGCATTGCTAGAAGGACAAGCATTACCTGTTCGCTCTTTACCACTGAATGGTTTAAAGGTGGCAGAAGGGCAAGAAATCTTAAAACTCAAGGGGCTATCGGCGGCCGAGGATGAATGGAAAGTAATGATTGAACGCTATGCAGGCAATCCATTAGCCTTGAAGATAGTTGCCACAACCATTCAAGATGTTTTTGATGGTAATGTGACTGGATTTTTGCAACAAGACACATCTGTTTTTGGCGACATTCGTGATATTTTAGAGCAGCAGTTTGAGCGCTTGTCAGATTTAGAAAAGGAAATAATGTATTGGCTAGCGATTAATCGTGAGCCAATGGCGCTTCCAGAATTGCGAGATGATATTATATCACAAGTACCGCAAGCAAAACTAATGGAGGCTGTGGAATCTCTGGGAAGGCGATCGCTAGTTGAGAAAAGTGCAATAACTTTCACCCTACAACCTGTAGTCATAGAGTATGTAACTCAGGTATTCATAGAGCAAGTCTGTGAAGAGATTACAACTGAGAATATTGAACTTTTTAGATGCCACGCTCTGATCAAGGCGAGTGCGAAAGACTATATAAGAGAAGCTCAAATTCGCCTCATCCTCAAACCGGTTCTTGATGAGCTGCTCACTATATTGAGAAGTAAAAAAGGCATTGAAAATCGACTAGCTAAAATTTTAGTAAAGCTACGGGAAGAATCGCCGCAAGAACTAGGGTACACAGGTGGAAATATTCTTAATTTGCTTTGTCAACTACAGATAGATTTAAGGGGTCATGATTTTTCTGAACTAACGGTTTGGCAAGCGGACTTGCGGAATGTGAAATTGCACGATGTAAATTTCCAAAACGCTGATTTATCTAAGTCTGTCTTTGCTGAAGCCTTCGGTGGTATTTTGTCCGTAGCCTTTAGCCCCGACGGCAAACTTTTGGCTACGGGGGATAGCAATGGTGAGATTTGCTTACGAAATACTGCGGATGGCAAACAGATCCTCAACTGCAAGGGTCATACCAACTGGGTTGTATCACTTGCCTTCAATCCTGACGGTAGAACCCTTGCTAGCGGGAGTGCTGACTCTACTGTGAAATTGTGGGATGTCATTACAGGTCAATGCCTGCAAACCTTTTCGGAACACAATAATAGTGAGGTTTGGTCGGTAGCCTTTAGTCCAGATGGTAATATGCTAGTAAGTGGCAGTGATGACCATACAATAAGGCTATGGAGTGTTAGCACCACTAAATGTCTCAGAATTTTCCGGGGACATACAAGTTGGGTAATTTCTGCGGTCTTCCATCCGGATGGTCAGACGCTAGTGAGCGGCAGTGATGACAACACAATTAGATTGTGGGATGTCAGCACTGGCGAATGTATCAAAACTCTACAGGGGCATGATGATGGAATACGATCAATCACTATCAGTCCGGACGGTCAGACAATAGCGAGTAGCAGTGATGACCAGACAGTAAAGTTATGGGACTTTGACACTGGTGAATGCATTAAAACTCTACAAGGGCATCATGCTGCGGTCTGGTCAGTTGCCATTAATCCTCAAGGCAATATCATCGCTAGTGGCAGTTTCGACCACACAGTGAAGCTATGGAGCTTTAGCACTGGGCAATGTCTAAAAACCCTTCAAGGACATTCGGGTTGGGTATGCTCTGTCATCTTTAGTGTGAAAGGGGATCTTCTCGCCAGTGGCGGTGAAGACCAAACAGTGAAGCTATGGAACATTAATACTGGTCAATGTCTCAAAACTTTCAGTGGTTATACTAGCCAAGTTTGGTCAATTGCTTACAGTCCGGATGGTCAGACATTAGCAAGTAGTAGTCACGATCACACAGTGAGGTTATGGAATGTTAATACGAGTAAAACTTTGCAAATTTTCCAGGGGCATAGTGCTGCGGTTCGATCAGTTGCGTTTTGTCCAAAAGGGCAAACATTGGTAAGTGGCAGTGACGATAGAACAGTGAAGTTGTGGGATGTCAATACGGGTCAAGCTTTACAAACTTTCCTGGGACATCATGCTCTAGTATGGTCAGTTGTTTACAGCCCCGATGGTCAAACTTTAGCAAGTGGCAGTCACGACTGTACGGTGAAGTTGTGGGATGTCAATACGGGACAAGCCTTACAAACTTTCCAGGGGCATCGTGCTGCAATCCAGTCAGTTGCCTTTTGTCCTCAAGGGAACACAGTAGCCAGTGGTGCTTGGGATCAGACAGTCAAGTTGTGGGATGTCAGCACTGGTGAGTGTAAAGGAACGTTAGAAGGGCATACGAATTGGGTTTGGTCAATTGCTTTTAGCCCGAATGGTAAATTGCTGGCAAGCGCCAGCTATGACGGAACAATCCGGTTGTGGAATGTTAGTACTGGTGCTTGCCTCCAAACTTTCCGGGTTTGTGCAAATGGTATCGTTAAAGCAGTCGTCTTTAGTCGAAACGGTCAGATTATAGCTAGTAGCAGTCCCGATTACACAATTAAGTTATGGGACGTTGATACAGGTGAATGCAAAAGAACGTTACATGGACATTCAGCTTGGGTCTGGTCAATCGCTTTTAGCCCAGATAATCGAACTCTGGCTAGTAGTGGCGCTGATGGGACAATTCGACTTTGGGATATCAACACGGGCAAGTGCTTGAAAACTTTGAAGGCTAAGAAATTTTATGAAGGAATGAATATTAGGGGGGTTACGGGTTTAACTACTGCGACTATTGCTACTCTGAAAGGGTTGGGGGCAATTGCTTAGGAAAAACAGCCTCGGCAAGGAGTTATATAAAACCAGTAAAGATTTCACCGCTTGGAGGAACCTACAGCAATATATATTGAAACGTCAGGTCAGTAAACAGGAGGTTTTATCTGCCCAAAAGTGTCAATCCCTAACTGTTTAACTGTTACGGTATTTGAATCTAACTACCATCTGAGCTTCTTCAAACCCTTAGTAGAAGCTAAACAATTGAGGGATATCAACTAGTAACTCAAGCCTTATCATTAAAGTATGTAGATAAGCCGAAACTAGAAACCAGCCATAGGGATATCGCTTGCTAATCCTTTTGCGAATTCCTCAAACATGATTCTTTCCAACTCAAACTCCATGTCATCCAAAGTCTCTAAGCTGCTCTCGCTGAAGCTGCTAGCAGAATTATAAGGGCTGAAAGATTGCTGCTCGATAGCAGAATTATAAGAACTTAAAGATTGCTGCTCAATGGCTGTAGTTTTTGCTGTTGCTGTTTCCATTATCTTTTTTTAACTGTGCTAATTTGTACACTTTCTCAGTTGTCTTAAAAAAGTTGCGCTTGGCTGTTAGATCATTTCTAAGCTTTTAGCGGTTTTAACACATTCTGAATCTCCTCATCTGATATATAAGGTTCCTCAGGTGGGCTGAAGCGCAACAATGCAGCTTGATAACAAGCTTTCGCCACGCGAACACGTTCTTCACAAGTAAGACCAGCAATCATTGCAAGCGTTTCCTTGACGTGTTCCACCTCAGTGCTAACAGCACTGTGCGCGCGCAGGCAACGGGTAGCTGTGATACCTGGTGGTAGCAGTGCTTCCACGCTCTGGATGTAACCCATCCCTATACATATCCCTAAACGTTCCGCTGTATAAGAATAGCCCACGCAATCAATTGGATCTGATCCCTGAACGCTCTGGGTGAAGTAATCCAGCAACGCCTTTGCAGCCGGAGGAACAAGTGCTTGCACAACAGCTTCGGCTCTATATCCCATCGACTCAATATCCCGTAAAGCGAGTAAGTCGTGACCTGCCTCTTCTCTGGCTTTCTGTACAGCCCACTGTGCCAAACTCTGACGATCTGCTGAAGCGAAGCGCTCTTGGGCTTCCTCCATCAGTTGGGGTGTGGAATGGCACAAATGGTAAAAACCTGCAAGTCGCCATACCCAACGTGTAGGGGTTAGAGCTGGTGGTCTGCGCTCCGACTTCACTGCGTACCAAGCACATACTATTGCATTATTTAAAAGCTTTCGAGTTTCAGCTAAGGTGTCTGCATCAATCATCTTTTGAGTAAAGGAATAACCCATCCCCGGATGTTCGGGTTGATGTAACCAAGTCCGATTAGCAGTCTCCACAACTACTTCGTCAGACGAAATATGTGTTGATTCAGTATCAATTAAAAATTTATCACACATGGTTCATTATGTATTCCTATATCTTCCAGGAGCTTAAATACTACTTTTGCTACAAGATAGAGATGGAGATAGCTGGACTAAGCTATAGGGTGTAAATGCAATCATCATGAATTAGCTAGTATGTACCTTAAAATAAGGCTTTGAGATGTACATTATTGATGATAATGCAAAAATATACAGTTGTATGATTATTTTTCTAATATTATATAGTATACTTACGTATATATAATTACAGCTTGTACGTACCAACTATATCAAGTTTGCTACTTTACCTTATTTTTACACTCATCTTGCTTCAACGCCACTAATGCCCCAGTTAGGGGCACAAACTGCTTTAGAGTCTATCTTTCCCAAAATAGTCGTGTCTCTTCTTTTACTTGAAATTGAACGCCTAACTCCCCTTGCACGTAGTTGTGGTTTTGACATTCATACTCCAGGTGCAAGATGTGAGGTTTAGTTTTGTTGTGCAAATCTACTTACTTATATTCACACACTTTAGTCTTTTATTGTCTACCTACTTAAATGCTTTGATATAGAAGAAATGTTCAGAGGCTTTAAGAGCGGCAAATATGGCGATGCCTGCGGCGGGCTGCGCCAACGCAGATGGGTTTGCTCGTCTTTTGGTTTGTGAAAACTGAACATAATTAATCAAGACCTGGAGTATGAAAAATGACTGACTTTAATCAGTATAAGGCTTTAACTTTTGATTGTTACGGAACCCTAATCGATTGGGAGAACGGTATCTTAGGGGTGCTAAAGCCACTTCTGCTGGCACATAACACTAATTTGGATGACGCTCAAATTCTGGAACTGTTTGCTGAATTTGAAGCAGAACTGGAAAAAGGAGATTATTATATCAAATATCGGGAAGTTTTGAAGAGAGTAGTACAGAAATTTGGTGAACGATTTGGCTTTGAGCCAACTGCTGACGAACTAAATTCCCTTGCTGATTCGATTCAGCATTGGCTGCCTTTCCCTGATACAATTGAGGCACTTAAAACCCTCAAGCAAAAGTTTAAGCTGGTAATTATCTCAAATGTAGATGACGATCTCTTTGCTTTCTCAGCAAAGCACTTGCAGGTGGAATTTGACCAGATAATCACAGCAGAACAGGCAAAAAGCTACAAACCCTCCTTAAACAACTTCAGACTGGCTATTGAAAGAATTGATTTGCCGCTAGACCAGATATTACACGTTGCCGCTAGTGTATATCACGATATTGTTACAGCCAAATCTCTGGGACTATCAACAGTGTGGGTAAACCGTCGAGCAGTCCAAAAAAGACTTAATACCATAGGTTCAGCAATAAGTCAACCTAACTTAGAAGTGCCAGATTTAAAGACTCTCGCTGCTTTGAGTTCAGCGAAATAATACTGAGGAATAAGTGCTGAGTAGCTAGCACTGTTTGAATAAGGATCTGTTGTTACAAAACGAAACAGGGATTGCAACATAGATTGATTCTGTCTTAATCTGGAAAAACTACTACGCTAGTTTAACGGTATGTTTGCCCTTCTTTTGAGGGTGACGCGCAAGGGACGAGTAACGCTCGTACCAAAGCTCTGCTTCTGGCTCCCCAGAATCAGCGCTCTGCCGATAAACTTGTTCAAGAAAACACTTTGATAGCCTAAAACGATGAAAGCATCTGCTAATTTCGACTTTGAAGACGATAAATTTAATGCACCGCCTTCTCAAGTCCTTCCCTGGTGTCAGATGATTAATCCTCGATATGGCACAGATGGTATGCAATCCCACGGTTTGGCAATTAAGCTGGATAATGCCAATGCTGTCGGCTTTGTGCCAGATGATAATTGGCAGCAAGTGGAGCATGAATTTAGCTCTGGAGTCGAAACGGTCTTTATTACCACTACTCCACGCGTGGTTATAGTGCGTCGGGGGCCATTGTCTGTCAAAGACCGGGAAAGTGGTTTAAAACTGGGTACGCTCAAAGAGAATTATGATGCTTTTTTAGCCGACAAACTTAAATTTAAAACCTTTACTCGCTATCTAATTTTTATAGTGGGAGAGAATAAAAAGTTTTTACATGAATCACCACTACAACTAACTCTTAATGGTGCTGCCGGAGCGAGTTTCAGCAAAACCTACTGCGAATATCAACAAGGCAAAGTAGTTAGTGGATTCGTTGCTGAACTAGAAAAAGCTTATGCTGTTTATCGCAAGCAACCTTTGACACCAAAAGGGCCTTTATTCCACGCTCATGGGATTTTTTGCCCGATAATTGAGTGTGAAGAAAGAGGTATTGAACCAAATACAGTTCTCGTAGCTTCAACTGTAGACTACAAACATCCCACGGTAGGGACTTTAACACAATACTTAATTGCTTCCGATTCTCTTGAGTCTGCAATGATTTGTAAGACTTTTGAAGAATACAAAGATTTTGGGAAGGAACCTGTAAAATCAGAAACGCCTAAATTGGCAATGGCAGGAGTTTCCAACTCTTACGTTTATGCTGATGAAGATGATTTTGCTTATCCGCCGTATTAAAAAGAGTGAGGAGTGAGGAGTGAGGAGTGATGAGTTTTGAATTAATAACTCCTAACTCCTAACTCCTGTACAGACGCGATTAATCGCGTCTGTACTCCTAACTTTATTCTTTGAGCAGCAAATAATATAGTGAACCATTACCGCCAGTGACCCCAGCGCGATCGCCTGCTAGTTTACCAGACCCCATGAAATAATCTACCCGGCCCGGGCCTTTGATGGCGCTTCCTGTATCCTGGTCAAGCACAAAGCGGCTGACAGTACGCCTCTCTAGTTTGCCACCACTGGCAGCATAGGGAAATGAGTTGTAAATCAGCGCTAGCGCTCCCGGTGGCATGAGAGACTTATCTGTAGCAATGGAACGTTCTGCTGTTACTGGCACATGAATACTACCAGTAGCCGGTCTACCGCTTGTTTCTTGGAAAAAAATAAATCGTTCCCACCGGGGCAGATAATTGCTCAACTCTTGGGGTTTTCCCCGGAAATAACTAATCAGACGTGGCATTGTCAATCCTGCTAGTGGAAGTTTGCCATCTTTCGCTAGTTCTTTGCCGATACTAGTCCAAGGGTAATCAGTTCCACCTGCATAGCCAACTGATGTTGTTTTGCCATTAGTTAATTTAATTTGGGCAGAACCTTGGATATGTACCATGTATGCGTCTAGGCGATCGCGGAACCAAAGCAGTTCTAAACCGCGCAATTTGCTCTTATTCCCTTTTAAACCATCCTTCCCTTCCAAATCAATTCGTTTTGGGTGGGGTTTCGACCATTGGCTGAAATCAGGCGGTAGCCGATAAAGAGGATACTTATATATTGCAGTCCTGACACGGCTGGCGGTGTAAACAGGTTCGTAGTAAGCAGTGAACTTAACAGTACCCTTGCCATCGTTTCCCACAGACTGGTAAAAGACAAACTCTCGGCTGACAGCAGCTTGTAATTGCGCTGCTGACTGAGAACCGGTAACCAGTTGGCGGAAGCGTAGCAAACTCCGACGGACGCGATCAAGGGTAATTTCCTTCATCGGATAATTTTGATATGCTGCGATCGCCTCTTTCTTTGTTAGGTAAACCAAACTGTTATCAATAGAAGCCAACAGCGCGTTGCGATCGCCTACTTTACCCCTTTGACCCCAAATTTGCTCATCCCAACCTAAACAAGTCTTCTGGAGCGTACAATCGGTTCCGATAGCGATTGGTTTTAGCGGTGGCGTTATCTCAGGAGTAATTGGTACTGGCAGAGGTGGAAGATCAGGAGTTGTGGGTACTGGCAACGGCAGAAAGTTAGGAACCTGAGCAACAGCAGACCAGAGAGGGTTTACAAGGGCAATTCCCAGACTTAAGGAAAGCAAAGCAAGGGTTTTTCTCATCATTTAGTTGAATCTTTCAACACTGGAACTAAAAATTGGTTCTACCCGGATTGCCACGACCCGAGAAGGGCGTACTACCATATATTCCCCTTGAATATTTTTGATCGGCACGCTAATAAAGTCATTAGAAGCAGACTTTGGCACAAGTTCGCCACTATACCACTTCTGAAACTCTTGAATAGTAGGAAAACGTACTTCTTCCCGATGACCGCTTTCCAGTAGGAGGTATACGGCATATTCATTTGCAGTTCTAGCCATAAAGTTGAATTATTTAAAAAACATTCAACCCATTGTTAACCACGTAACCCCCGAATGAAAAGGGTAAGCATACGGGAGGTTGGAAGCAAGGGGGCAAGGGGCAGTTCTTGCTGTTCTTGCTGGCGAGAAGAGTTTCCCCTCTGCCTCTTTTCAATGCCCAATGCCCAATGACTCTTCACTCTAGACGCCTAATCTTTTAACCTGTTCCTTAATGTATGACGAATCCCCAATTTTTCTGGTAAGATATTGTGTGTCTTGACCACCAATGCCGTAAGCGAAAACCAAGCTAATTAGGTAAGTGTCGCAAGAGAAAGATTTGAGTCTTGGGAACCAGGACTTCTGCCCTTGGAGGGAATGTAAGACCAAAAAAACTACAGAGTTTTTGAGGCTATCCCCGATGAATTGGGAAGCTCGGACTTCAGCCGCAGGCAAGTCTGAGTAGTTCACAAGTATAATCCTCAAAAAAGCTTGAAATCTCAGCACTACCTACTTTCTGTCTCAAGAAACCTTACTAAAGCTGGTAGTTGTGCCAAGATTAATTTGAGGACTTAAGGCTTGTGACACAATGTTAGGACAATTATTAGACGGACGTTACCAAGTCCTCCAGGTGTTAGGTAAAGGGGGATTCGGTCAAACCTACATAGCCCAAGACACCCACCGGCCAGGATTCCCGAAATGCGTTGTCAAACACCTTAAGCCCGTCACTCGTAACCCTGAATTTCTCGAAACTGCCAGACGGTTATTTACCAGTGAAGCAGAAACACTAGAACAATTGGGTAATCATGACCAGATACCTCGGCTTTTAGCTTATTTTGAAGACAATCAAGAGTTCTTCTTGGTGCAAGAGTTCATTGAAGGGCATACTCTAAAAGCGGAACTGTTCCCCAATCAACCTTGGACAGAAGATCAAGTAATTCAACTTCTCCAAGAGATGTTGGATATTTTGCAATTTATTCACAGCCGCAACGTTATCCATCGAGATATCAAGCCGGACAATATAATCAGGCGACAACAAGATGGTAAGTTAGTGCTGATTGACTTTGGCGCAGTCAAACAAGTCCAAACTCAACTGCTTACAGTTCCAGGGCACACGGGGGCTACTATTGCCATTGGCACCCCAGGATATATGTCTACAGAACAGGGGCAAGGTAAGCCGCGCCCCAACAGCGATATTTATTCCTTGGGCATTATTGGTATTCAATCGCTAACGGGGTTACATCCTATAAACTTTGAGGAAGATCCAGATACAGGGGAAATTTCTTGGCAGCATCAGGCTAACGTCAGTTCTGAGTTGGCATCTGTGCTATCTAAGATGGTGCTACACCACTTTAAACAGCGCTATCAGTCTGCGGCTGAAGTTCTAAGGGTGCTTAAGCATCTCGATACTAAAGTAGAAGCGCAATCACTTCAACCACTATCTTTTACACAACCGCCTCAAGCTTCACTTTCTCAACAAAACTCAATTGGCTATCCGCCTAGTTTTATCCTGTCACCAGAAAATTACAGTCGGTTGGAAACAATTCTTTTGCAATTTGTCGGCCCCGTTGCCTCAAGATTATTACGACAGGTTGCAGCATCAGCGCCCAACTGTGAAGAATTAATTAGTCAATTGGCGCTTCATCTTCGAGGAAATCAACAAATTGATTTTAAGAAGAAAACAATGTTTTTACTAGATAAACCTACTTTACTACAAAAACTTACTGTTAAGTCTGAAATAAAGTCAAATAATTTATCAAGCCAAGAACCTCAAGTAATCAGCGATAGCTTTGTGCGTCAGTGCGAACGAGAGTTGACTGATTTAATTGGCCCAATAGCTACGTTCTTAGTCCAAAAAGCTCTTAGGTCTTCTGGGCAAGTTTCTCGTGCAGAATTTGTAAAAATTTTAGCATCACAAATTCCTGAAACTCAAAAAGCTTTGCAATTTCAGCAGCGCCTACTTTCTTGAATTTTTCAATTCTACCAATTTCAGAAAAAATGCGACAAATGCGTAGATTGGATTCTGCGTAAATCTTTCATAATTAGGACTAGCCCTTTCAAGGTGATTGGTAAAATCTCTTTTTTCTCTCTGCGCTCTCTGCGTCTGGAGCGGTTAAAAAGTAATTAATTTAACCTTATTAGGCGCAGAGAACACAGAGTAAAGAGATTAAGGAGGAATTTTTTGACCAAAATTTTTACCCACCTTGAAAGGGCTATAATTAGGACTTACGCATTGACAAGAAATACCAAATATGGATTAATACCATTTCTTTGTGAGGCTGCGCCAAACCCTTCTAACTTCTTTCTTTCTTTCTTTCTTTCTTTCTTTCTTTCTTTCTTTGTGTCCTTTGCGTCCTTTGCGGTTCGTTTTTCTTTCTTCTTTTTTCTTTTTTGTATTTATATATGGTTTAGCGCATCTTCATACAGAATTGGTATAAGGTTAAAAACCATATCTTTCGTAAGGGCACAGCATTGCTGTGCCCCTACAGCATGGTCTATTTACGATCGCAGAATAATTAAGAAAAGCCTGAAAACTTCCTCAAGATAGGTAATGCACATCACAACGTATTTGTACAGTGCGTAAGTCCTAATAAAATAAAATCCAAAATGTATGTTTTTAATTCTGGTTATTTAACATTTCCATAGCTATTTTTAAACTAGCTTTCATGCGATTAAATGCTTCTGCTAATCCGCCAATTTCATCATTAGAACTTTCTTCAAAATCATCACTCATCTCACCAATGCTAACTTTTTGAGCTATTTTCTCCATTCTTCTGATGCGCTGAATTACATATTTTTTGATTAAGAAGTTAATTAATAAAATTACGATCACAAAGATCGTAATTAAAAGTCCCATTATCAATATCCAAGCTCGTTTGGCATTAGCAAAAATATCTTGAGAAGGAACAGAGACCATTTGAGCAGAAACAATCTGATTAAGTTGCCAGCCAAAACCATTTTCCGAGCCATAAGTTGCCAACTGACTTTTAGGAGCCTGATCTGGTATAGAATGACATCGCAGACATTTTTCTTGTGTAATCTTGAATGGTCGCGCAATGTAAAATACTTCGTGTTCTGACAAGGTACGAAAGCCAGTAATTTCTAGAGTCTTGGGTTCGTTGCGAAAACGCTCTACAAGTTGAGTTTCAAAACTATCGGCTTTATCTGCTAAATTAGTTGGATTAAGTGTTGCATCTTTATAAAAAAAGTTTCTATATTCCGGGTTTTTACGAAAATTTTCAAAAACCTCTTTAGAGGAAAAAGTTGGTATTACTTCAGGCATGAACGTTGGGTTAGTATCTAGTCTAGGTTCCAATAGGGGAACTATACTATTTTGTGTATAGTTTCTAACTGCGTTCACCATTTGGATAAGAATCTCTGCTTGGGAAGCCACTTCATTTTGCGCCCTTCCCTGAAGTACACTGGATAAGGCAACGCCACTACCCAAAATACTGATTATGAACACTAATATTAAAATTAAGTTAAATTTAGCACCTATTTTTAAGTTTTTTAACGTAATTTTGTTTAACATAACCTAACCAACGAAGGCGGTATCTGAGTTTGTCTAATATTTATTTATACCTGTTAGAAACCATCTCAACAATATTTAAATAAATATTAATTTTTTGCTGCAATATTACCTACTTAGGCAGCAGTCAAACTTATCTAAATTAGTCTTGACCAAGTTATTTCCTTAAGCATAATTAGTGATGTTTTTGCGATTTCCCCGTCGTTTATTTCTGTTTAATCTGCTAGGTTTGACGTTTGCCGCCTGCCGATCACCACGGGAGTTTGAGGGCACATTAACTATTGGTGTGATCAATTATGGTGGAGGCGAACAAATAATTAACCAATATGCTAAATTTAATAATTACTTGGGCGAGAAGACAAATGCATTAATTCAGCTAGAGCCTGCTTTTAATGAAAACAAAGCGGTTGAGCGCCTTGAGGCTCGTGCTTGGTCGTTGGCATTTGCCTCACCAGGTTTAGCAGCGATCGCAATCGCACGTCACCAATATGTTCCCCTATTTCCTTTAATAGGTATTAGTAATTTGCGTTCAATCTTCGTTGTTCGCAAAGACAATCCAATATCCGACTTAAAACAGCTACAAGGTCAAACAATCGCTTTAGGTCAGTTAGGTTCAGCTACAGGATATTATTTCCCACTTTACAATCTTTTTGGTATAACACTAGCACAGATTCTATTTGCACCCACACCCAAAGCCGCGCTGGAATTAGTCGCTGAGGGAAAAGCGATCGCCTGTGCTGTCTCGGAGGCTGAATTGAGTCTCTACGGTTCACAGTTGGGGTCAACCCAATTCCGCATCCTATTTAAAGACCCTCACTATGTACCATTAGGCGTGGTCTTGATTGGGCCTAATGTAGAACGTAACCGTCAAGAGTTCATCCGTAAAGTAATGAACGATGCGCCTTCAAATTTAGCTCAAGAAGTAGGTTATGTACCCAATGGACAAGTACCAGATTATAAATACATGATTTCTGTGGTTGATCGGGTGAGTTCTATTACTTCCAAGCTGCAAAGTAAACCTGTTCGTTTATTTTGATTGACCAAAAGAATGGGATTCAAGCCTCGCCCTTCTAGGGCGAATTTTGATTCTTAATATACTCCTTCAATACTTCAATAGGTGCGCCACCCACGGAACAGGCAAAATACGAAGGACTCCAAAGATGCTCTGTATGGGGGGAATCTGTGAACTGTTTGCGATAGATCCTTGAAGATACACCCTTGAGGTGGTTCACCAGTTGAGATACAGAATATTTTGGTGGGTACTCAACCAGTAAGTGAACGTGGTCGCCTTCCCCGTTAACCTCAAGAATACTAAAATCCATCTTTTTTGCTAGCTGAAAGAATGATTGAATCAGCACCTCTAGTCGCTGGGCATCAAATATCTTTTTACGGTACTTGGTAACGAAGACCAAATGAGACTTAAGCGATGTAACGCTGTGTTTACCTCGTCTATATTCTTTGTTCATAGTAGTAGACCAAATGATATAATTTTACTATGAAAGCACGTTATCGTTACCGAATCTATCCGACTGATGCCCAGCAATTACTATTGAGCAAGTTGTTTGGGTGCGTTCGCGTGGTGTGGAACGATGCACTTGCTCATTGCTTGGCTGAATATCAAACAGGTAATAAGAAGCCGAGCGGTACAGACTTACAAAAGCTGTTCATCACTCAAGCCAAGAAAACAGTTGAGAGAGTTTGGCTGTCTGAAGTCTCAAATATCCCCTTGCAGCAGTCCTTAAACGATTTAGAGCAGGCATACCAAAACTTCTTTAAGTCATGCAAGAAAGAGCGCAAAGGTAAACCTGTCCGACCTCCCAAATTTAAAAAGCGTCGAGCCGCTCAGTCTGCTCGTTTTCGCAAGGGTGGTTTTAAAGTGTGCCAAGCATCGGTCTATCTTGCCAAGATTGGGCAGATAGAAATTGTTTGGTCAAGGGCATTGTCTGCCGAGGCATCGTCTGTAACTGTCAACAGAGATGCAGCAGGGCGGTATTTTGTGAGCTTTGTAGTAGAAATTCAGCCGTCGCCCCTACCACAATTAGATAATGCTGTTGGTGTGGACTTAGGTATAACAACCTTTGCTACCCTCAGCACTGGCGAGAAAGTAGACGCGCCAAAACCATTGAAGAAGCGTATTGGAAGGCTGCGCCGACTTAGCAAAAATCTGTCTCGCAAAAAAAGAGGGTCAAACAGGTACGAAGTAGCTCGTAAGCGCAAGGCGAAACTACAAGCCAAACTCAAGGATACTAGAACAGACTTCTTGCACAAGCTATCAACTAGGTTAATTCGTGAGAATCAAACGATTATCTTAGAAGATTTAAACGTCTCAGGAATGCTCAAAAACCGAAAGCTATCCAGAGCTATTAGTGATTTAGGGTGGAGGCAGTTTAGAACATTCTTGGAAGGAAAAGCCGAAAAGTACGAGCGCGAATTCCGTGTCATCAGTAGATGGGAGCCAACAAGCCAAACTTGTTCGTGTTGCGGATTTAGAGGCGGTAAACTCGACCTCTCAATCCGTGAATGGATTTGCTTAAATTGCGAATCTACTCACGACAGGGACGTGAACGCCGCAGTTAACATTAAAGTTGCCGGAGGACATTCGGAAACTCAAAACGGACGTGGAGGAAAGCGTCAGACTATCGCAAAGATAGCAGCATCCTGTGAAGCGTCAACCCGCCAGGAATTCATTCAGCTAAGTCTGTTTGATTAGATTGGAATCCTCACGCCTTCAGGCTGAGGAGGATGTCAAATCACGGATTGCTCAAAAAAACAAGTTGAATCGTGCTAGTTGGTTTTGAAGCGTTCCTGTAAGGATTTTATTTAGTTCTATAGTGTCTTGGAATTGCAAAATTTGCTGTGTCGGTAAGTCGAAGGGAAATTGCCCTTCAAAGTCTGGGCGTTGCATGTGCGCTAGTAAAATTTGTTCAGACCGCTTACTTTGGATAGCATAGCCAATCTCAATACAGACATTCGGGCTAGGAATTACTTGGAGAGTTTCTTTACCGTCAATACTAGCAATGGGCGTGGTGTCAGCGATAAATAACAAACTCTTACGGATCTTTCGCATGATAGTCCGGTTAATCCGTACAGTAGCACCGTTGGGACGAGAGGATTCTACTAATGTTAGGGGAAGGCGCGATCGCTTGTTTAAACTATCCAAACTTTTTCGCAGTTCTTCTCTTAGAACATTCGTGGCTGCGGCGTACTCTGTTTGATACGATAAAAAAATTGTTGGTTCTAACTGAGCCAACAGCGCCTGTTTGGTAAAATAGATTTCATGGCTAATTAAGTCAATGTTGGCGACACAATAGCCACCACTACCTTCAATATAAAATTCAATATTTTCCCCTTCCAGATAGCGTCCAAACCAAGTTGATTTCTTAACTTCGTCGCTTTCTTCTAAAAAGTCTGCTCGCAATGCTGATCTGAGCAAGCTTTTTTTGCTTAAGCGAATGTCTGGCGGACGTTTTTCCAGTTCTGGAATCGGCTCATAATCCTGTATATACCACGCTCTGAGCGCAATAATTGACATAAGGCGCTATTTAAACTATTCACTCTTTAACTTCGGATAATCTTACACCAAGAGGAGTCCCTATCTCAGACTTCTCTTTAAACACAACAACACCCAAACCTCTACTCCCTGAACTATCTCCTCTCATTGTTTATCATAGCCAGGGATGTACTAACTTTCATCGCTTGTCTAAACAAGTTATGAAAACCAGTTACAGCGCCCCCTAATCTTCCATATTTGAGGAAATAGCAGTTTTCGCGTTGGGTGTTGCTGTGTTTTGACGAGACAGATTTAAGTTCAACAGCGTCTTTTACCTCTTACTACATTCCAAATGCAGCTGTTATATCTGCCAGGGAAGCTTTCTTAGCTTCAATTATTAGATTATCACTTCTGGATGGGAGGGATTTTGTTTGCAACTAAACTTTACTATTAGTCATTTGTCATTTGTCATTTGTCATTAGTCTAAGTTGGGGTTTAAATTTCCGTCTGAAATGTCTAAAATGTTTGAATTTTGAATTTTGAATTTTGAATTTTGAATTATTTTAATGATTCCTCTACCTTTAGCGATCTATTTTGGCTGGTGGCTTGACGGGAATTTCAATCCAGAACTCTGTACCTTTGCCAGGTTCTGAAATGCACTCCATTATTCCACCATGTTTTTCGACAATAATCTGATAGCTGATTGCCAATCCTAGTCCTGTACCCTTACCCACAGGTTTGGTAGTGTAAAACGGGTCAAAAATCCGCTTTTTCACCTCTTCAGTCATCCCAGACCCATTGTCACAAATACGAATTAATAGACGAGAGTCGTCTGCTGAGACTCTAGTCGAAATGTGGATCGTGGGTATTAGGTATTGGGCATTCTCTTTGTCCTTCTTACCCCCATTCCCCATTCCCAGAGCATCTATGGCATTGCTGAAGATATTCATGAATACCTGATTCATTTGACCGGCATAGCATTCTACTCGTGGTATGTTGCCATAGTCTTTAATGACCTCAATGCCTGGGAATTCACCATTTCCTTTCAGTCGGTGTTGCAAAATTAACAAGGTGTTGTCAATGCCTTCATGCAGGTCAACACGCTTGTTTTCAGCCTCATCCAAGCGGGAAAAACTGCGTAACGACAGCACTATTGAGCGGATGCGATCGCTTCCTACTTGCATTGAAGTCATGATTTTCGGGAGGTCTTCTACCAAAAATTCAAAATCCATTGCTTTGATAGCGGCGCTAATTTCACTATGAGGGTGGGGATAGTGTAACTGGTAGAGACGTAAAATTTCTAGTAATTGTTCAGTGTAATTACTGGCGTGGCACAGGTTTCCGTAGATAAAGTTAACAGGGTTGTTGATTTCGTGGGCGACACCCGCCACTAACTGTCCTAAACCGGACATTTTTTCGGTGTGAATCAATCTTGTCTGTGTTTCTTGGAGTTCATGTAGGGTATGCTCTAACTGGGCAGCTTGATTTCTGGCTTCAGTTTCAGCATTACAGGTTTGTTCGTAGAGTTGTGCTTGTTGAATAGCGATCGCAGCCTGATCTCCTAGCTGTTGCAATAAATCAATTTCTGCATCCTGCCAATCTCTGGGAGTCTCACACTCATGGACTATTAGTAACCCCCATACTTCCAGACCTATATTAATCGGAACTATTAAGGTTGCTTGCACTTGCAGACTCTGCAAAAACTCTCGATGACAATCCTTTAAAGAAGCTGTCGAAACGTTGTTAATTACCCGGACTCTGCCCTGACTATATAGATAGCTATACTGATCAGGAAAGCAATCGGGTGGTGCATTCATTCCTAAAACTGACTGCCAATTGCCATTAATCTCTTCTACAATCACCGATTTCCTCTTCAGTTCAAAAATCACCACCCGGTCTGAGTTTAGCAGGGCACGGACTTCTCGAACGATGGATTGCAGAGTTGTCTGCAAGTCTAATGTGCTGCGAATATGCTCTGTGACTTGCTTGAGTACTTTGGTAAACAGTAATGATTTTTCGAGTTCATAAGTTTGCTCTTGCACCCGCAGTTCTAGGTTGGCATTCAGGGTTTGTACCTGTTTAAACATTTGCTGCTGCTGAATTGCCATTGAGAAATGATAGTACAAGGCTTGCGCTAACGAGATGTCTTCCGGTTTCCACTCAGCTGATTGCCCCTTTTTTTGCTCTCGCCAAAGCTCAAAGGAAAGCTGGGGTAACATTTGCCGCCGATTTTGTTCACATCGTCCCGCCCACAAGATTTCCGTTTCAAATTCACAGCGAAAAATGCTTAATACACCGATAAATTTTTCCCGGTAATGTAGGGGAATCACCATAAGTCCGCGAATTTGAGTTGAACGGAATGCTAAAGCCAAAACTCGCAAATGTGGTTCTTTATAGAGGTCAGATGTTGCCCAAATATTACCTTGTTTAGACTCAGCCATCCAGTTTTGCCAGATGGGATGCTCTTCGATAATATTGTTATCTAACTCGTAGGGGAGTGTCGGTTGGTCGCCCCAGGTGTATAGTTCCTGACTCTGTTCAATGTAAAGCCTGCCACCTGTTCCATTGAAGGCAGTAATAACTTCTTCTAGCGCCCCCTGCAATTGGACTGTCGGCAGTTTATGTAATAGTGTGGTCACTCGGTTAATAGTAGCTTCTCGCTCTTGCTTGGTGCGAGCTGCGGTGAGAAGATTGCTTTGAGCGATTGCGATCGCAACTTGGTCAGCTACTTGCTGCAATACTTTTAGTTCCCGCTTTGAAATTTTTCGCGGTTTACTGTGATGAGATACCAACAATCCCCACAATTTAGGCTTTGCCGATTGTTCTTGTGGATCGCAATCTACAATTGGTACTATCAACGAAGACTGCACACCCATTGCCTTTAAGTATTGAATATGGCACGGGTCTACCTGCCGATAGTGGATATTAGTTCGTAGAAGTTTGCCAGTTTCTTTTGACTGTAGAGGCGATAACCCGATCTTCCCATTTGCCACATCCACAATCGAACGTTGCTGCGCTAAGAGAAACATCTCCCTAGCTTTTTGTGGAATATCATCAGCAGGGAAGCGCTGCCCCAATAAGGATGGCAGACGCTGCTCATGGATAGATTCAGCAATGACTTCACCACTACCATCGGTATCAAAACGATACACCTTTACCCGATCTGCACCCAAAAATAAACGCACTTGGCTAACGGTAGTCGTTAATATCTCTTGGAGGTCGAGCGATCGCCTGATCTGGTTTATCATCTGGTGCAGTAAACTTTCTTGGTCTAAGCTTTGCTGCAACCCGTTTGGTTTATCGGTAAATGTCATTGTCTATGTACACCATGACTGAAGTATAATTTTTTTATAATTGTCACTGATAAGAATTTTCAACTTAACAATGCCTTGATTTTCATCCCATTTCCCAAAATTCCTGCTACAAATGCGTTTGCTCTGGGCGTGCATCTGTTGCAAATATCTTTGAAAATGGATCAGAGGATATTTGAAAAGTATTAGATATTTTGCTTGATCCTTCTAACCCTTCTAAAGTTGATTTAGGGAGATATCAAACTTGCTATATCATTAAATACTTTCAAAAAATCCTTTCAAGTCGAAAGTTAAGAAAATTTTAATCATTTACACCTATTAATCTTATATTCTCAATCATTAAACTATTTCAGTAATGTTACTTAATTTATTGACTTTAAAAGTGCGTTAAATAATTCGTAATTTGTAATGACGCTCGTTCCTCGCTACCGCTACGCTAACGTAATTTGTAATTAAGTTTTGTAATGGGGATTTAACCCCAACACAAAACAAAATTTTTATTGAACCGGGGGACTTAAACTCACGGAACTAGTTAAATTAAAAATATTTTTTTACCCTTTTTACCCACTAGTACAGCACGGCGTAAATAAACATACAATTTCAAATGGCGCAAAAGCTTGGAATACAATTATGCGTGACACTTCGACTCCTTTCGACTGCGCTCAAGGCAAGTCGCTCAGTGTTAACTTTTGACTTTTGCCTTGCGGTACTAGCCCATTAATTTAACTAATTAAAAGTTTTTCACATAAATAACTAAATTATTGGCAACTTTTTCAAAGGTTTTTGGCTGGGGAATTTTACTATTCCCCGTCGAATTACTGATTTTATGTTGAATGTAACTATTTTGATGAAGTTATTCGTAAGTTACCGTTAAGGATAGTAAATTACGGATTTCTTCACGCACACTCATGAGAGTTTTACCGAGATGGTTAAGACCTGCTCTATTAGCACCACAGCCCCAAAAAGAATCCGTTGGGGAGTTTTCAACCAAAATCTCATCGCCTGTCTTCAGAAGAACTTCTCTAATATCAATATGAGTGATAAACTTTTTGAGTACAGCTTCTCGCATAATTTCAGTTTTGACCAAATCCCAGTCTCGACGGAGTTGGCGAGTGCTACATCTTCCCAATGCGGCAGCTTCTTCTGGGGTTGCGGCAGCATGGATGAGGGGTATAATAACCGCATCTATGCTGCCAACAAATTTTTGGGCTTGATAATAATGCTCAACCGTTGGCCAGTAAGTACCCTGGATGTGGATTCCGTGGGGAGAAAAGTTAGAAAAACAGCCATAAGGCTGCCAAACCTTATAAAAGTAAATGGTCATTTGAAAATTGCTCTTTTATATATTCAATTTCAGGGTAGCTGAAAGATCGCACTCGCAACCCAAAATCGAGCTTATCAAACAGATTTTCTCTCGGTTCATATCACTGGGGATTCTTCCCAACGACTTTTGACACTCCCCGCGCTAAAGGGACGGGGATTCTACATTCATAGACTCGCCGTTAGACGACTGCTGTTGAGATAACAAACGAGAATTAATGAGACTTAAATCAGTTTTATCATACCGTAGATAGTAACCGATTGTGTTGTAAGTTAATGAGCATTTAAGTTTCATAAAACCAGGGCTGAAGCCGGCCCAAAGCATAGCGATCGCTCTGATTGGTAACTGCATCGCAAAAATAGCTCAAGTCGATTTCAATAAGCATTTAGGCATATTGCTTTCTTATTTTGCCTAAATGCTTTCTCATTTCAGTAGATTCAGCAAGCAAACCCCAGTTTGTTTAATCATTTTGTCTAAATGCTTTCTCATTTCAGTAGATTCAGCAAGCAAACCCCAGTTTGCTTACTCATTTTGTCTAAATGCTTTCTCATTTCAGTAGATTCAGCAAGCAAACCCCAGTTTGCTTACTCATTTTGTCTAAATGCTTTCTCATTTCAGTAAATCAAGCACTTATGACACAATACGGTTCAGTTAAGGCTTAAATATTAGTCAAAGTCAATTTTTTTAACGAACCGCAAAGGACGCAAAGAACGCAAAGGAAGAGAAGAAAGAAATGCTTAACTGAACTGTATTGACTTATGACAACGATCGCTATGTAGCAAAAACCATTGCAGATTTCCCGGAATTCTCTCAGGCTGTTTGATACTGAAGTTATTTAAGGTAAAGAATATCAACCGTACTATATTACAAGGTGTACTATCATGGCTCGTAGAAAAAGAAGCTCTCCGGTGTTACAAAAAGCAGTGCTTCGTGCAGCTGGCATGAACTCAATTGCTCCAAATTTAGATGTGGGCAATGGACTTACCCTACCTGCCTTCTCAACTCTCATCGAGACAATGCGAGCTAAAGAAAATGCATACAATAGTGCCCTTTCCAACCTGGATAAGTTGTACAGTGAAATGCTCCAAACAGAGAGCGAGTTGGGAGATATGACAGAGCATATGCTGATGGGAGTTGGTACTCGATATGGCAAAAGCAGTGTAGAGTATGGCATGGCGGGAGGAGTTCCTAAGACTCAGCGCCGTAAGGGACTGCGAGGCAATTCGCCAACTCCCAGTTCACAGCAACCGTCATTCGTTGCTATTCACTCTAGCAACGGAAATGGAAAGAAATCAGTAGCAACAAGTTAAGGTGAGTGCCGACACTGCCAGAGTGAAGTAGGAAGTAAACACCAAAGCTATCTATAATCTTTTTCGCAAGAGTTGGGTTTAGGTAGCTTTGGGTAAGTTTTATATAACGGAAACGGAAAGGGAGGAGCAACGAAAAATTAAGCTTTTTGCTCCCCTCTCCGTGTCGGAGAGGGGCTGGGGGAGAGGTCATATCATGTCCGCTTGATTACTTATTAAACCCGAAGAACCCCACCCCGCCAAAGCTATGCTTTGTCTCCCCTCCCCGCTCTTCGGGAGGGGTTGGGGGTGGGGTGTAATGACTGTGGTTAGCGTAACTATTTATGCGGACGTGATATCAAATAAGACTTGTCGAACTCACCTTAATCTTCCGGTTGTACTAAATTTCCAAAGCCGTTCTAATATTTTGGACAATCACCTGGGGTGGTTGTGCAATATCCATAGATATGGTATTAAATGGTTCTTCAAGAGTATAAAACTGGCTGTTGAGGAGTTTTTCGCTCATGTAATGATTGCTACGCTCTTGCAACCGCATTTGAATCAACTCATAAGACCCTTTGAGGTAAACTAGCTTGATGCGTTCGCTATCCAATACCAAAAATTGCCGATAGCTGTCTTTTAGAGCAGAACACGCCAGCACCACATTTTTATTTTCTTGCAGCCAATGTTTTATGGCTGTTTGCAAATCTTGCAACCAAGGCATCCTGTCAGCTTCACTCAGAGGGATACCCCGCCGCATTTTCTCAACATTCTCTGGTGAGTGGAAAGCGTCAGCATCGCTAAACTCCCATTCTAACGACTCTGCTAACAGTTTTCCTATAGTGGTTTTGCCAGAACCCGATACACCCATTAGGATAATAATCATTGACTGCTTAATCATATTTTTCTTAAGAAAAGTTAAGTTATTGAAATGGAGGCAGAATTCAAGACTCCTTGCAAAATGTAAGTTGTATTAAACCAGTTATCAGTTATCAGTTATCAGTTATCAGTCCTGAAAGCGTATGGTGGGGGATAAAGAAGCGCCACCAACGCCTGACACCTGTAGGTGGGGGACTTAAACGAGTGAGATAATGCGGATACTTGATAACTGTTCAGTGTTCACTGTTCACTGTTAAAATCTCTTGACAAATGAGACGGGAAGTAGGGAGTAGTGTAGTTCAATTACTTGAAAAGCTCTGTGATAAATAACCACAATTAATATTTGTATCAACCTGAAAGTGAAATGGTATAAGTAAGTGGGTCAAATTAAATATAAAACCTCACCCTGCCTCCGGCTTCCCTCTTTGAACTCACGGAGAGGGATTGAGGGTGAGGTTTTATCTTATGTTTAATTACGCCTACCTACTTAAGCCGTTCCAAGGATGAATTATCCAGAGGTTCGATATCATCCTCGAAACCGAAGTCGCAAGTGCAAATTTCATGAGAGAGACTGCGCTCATCTATAAGAACCAAGTATCTATTGTTGAAAGTTGTTTTAAATACTACTGAACGATATAAAAACTCTACTCCTTTAGACATAATTAATAATTGTTAGCAGTAGTTACCGGGCATCAAAATAATTTGAATATTTTTTATCAGAAAAATTTTTGCTAAATTTATACAAAATATACAACTTATACACTATCTAAAACATCAGCTTTAACAATAGGATGCTAAAGTAAAAATTGTTAACAAAAATTATTTTTAAGGATCAAAGAAATAGTTGATATTGGCGATGCTGCCATGAAAGCTAGTGTCGTTAGGGCAATACGCCTGGCTTTGTGAAAAATTGCTTTGTTGGGTTAAGCAAAGTAGAAAAATTGTAGGTTGGGTTAAGCAAAGCGCAACCCAACAAAGCCCCGGAAATGTTGGGTTTCGTTCCTCAACCCAACCTACACAGTTTAAGGTTTTTAGCGTTAACTGAACTGTATTGGTCGTTAGGGGAACTACAAAAAATAAATTATCCGATTTTTGGAATCAAAACGACTTTTGCTCTCCCTGCTCCCTGCCCTAAAAGCAATGGGATATTTTTGGAAGTTCCTAGTATCCTAATTGCTGCAATTCAAGCTGCTAAGGGAGTAGAGAATTTCAAAGGTAATAGCCCGTTCATGCCTACTGATGAGACATTTATTGAACTTCAAGCAAGCACAATAAATGTACTGCTTAAGGACATTCTAAAGCTCAATAAAACCTCAATTTTGAAACTTTGATGCATATAAATAATAAATTTCCTACTAATCCTTCATTTATACAAGGGCTACGAGTACTCCTTGTAGATAATGATGTCAATTTCTGCAATTCGTTGACGCCGATGTTGCAATCCTATGGTGTGAAGGTGCAAGCAGCATTTTTAGGACAAGCTCTGGAAATATTTGTGCAATGGCAACCTGATATCCTCTTGAATGGTATTTCCTCACCAAAGGAGGATGGCTATGCTCTGATTCACCAAGTGCGAACACTTACCGGAGAACGAGGCAAAGCAGTGCCAGCGATCGCTTTGACAGGCGCTGTAACTGAAGATATGTATCAACGTGCTCTCTTAGCTGGGTTTAGTCTATGCGTTGCTAAACCCGTAGTTATTGATGATTTTGTTGCTGTACTTGGCATTTTAGCAATTGCTAATAATCCTCATCTTTACGCTAACTAGCTTTAATTAACTCCTGTCCGTGGGTTTAAGTCCCCCGGTTCAATAAAAAGCAAGTTTTGTGTTGGGGTTAAATCCCCATTACAAAACAAAATTTACGTTAGCGCAGCGGGGCGAAGCCCATTACGAATTACGAATTACGAATTATTTAATGTCTTATACTATTTCTTTGTGAAGCTGCGCCAAATTTTCTTTCTTTCTTTCTTTCTTTCTTTCTTTCTTTCTTTCTTTCTTTCTTTCTTTCTTTCTTTCTTTCTTTCTTTCTTTCTTTCTTTCTTTCTTTGTGTCCTTTGCGCCCTTTGCGGTTCGTTCCTCATATAATTTGGCGCATCTTCATACAGAATTGGTATTAGATATAGTAGTCTAACTTTTGATAAGTAATGATATGGGTCATTTATTGGTGGAGATAATTTTTTTGAAAACGCTACTAATAAATTTGATAAACGATAGGATTAATCTCAGGAGTTATCAAATGTATATTTTAACTCAATTAGTTTTGCTTTTGAGTAGCGGAATTATTGGTATTGCATTTATTCTAGCTTCTTATTTATTGGCACTGACTTGGATTTAGGAAACTTAGGTTGTTTATTTAATTTGTATTTAAACTATTATTAAATACAAGGCAAGTAAGTAAACTGAACTAAAATATAAACCTGTTCTGCCAAACCATTGCAGTGCTAAACTTTATCCTATGACATCCGATCAACCCTTTGAGCAACCTGCATCTGAATCTACCGCCAATGATGCGTTCGATGTAGAGCAGCAAGACATTGCAGATGCTTTATTTCCCGTCGTTGGCATTGCCGCCTCTGCGGGTGGATTAGAGGCGTTTACGCAGTTGCTGCAATATTTGCTTACCGATACAGGGATGGCATTTGTGCTGATTCAACACTTAGACCCTAACCACAAGAGTCTATTGAGCGAGATTTTGGCAAGAACAACTCAAATGCCTGTCACTGAAGTGCAAGATGGCGTGACTATAGAACCTAACAAGGTCTACGTTATTCCGCCTAACACTAAGATGATCTTATCTAATGGAGTGTTGCAACTCACGCCGCGAGAGAAAGTTCAGGGTAAATATATGCCTGCTGATGCGTTCTTTACTTCATTGGCAGCAGATCGAGGGAACAAAGCGATCGCAGTGGTTCTATCTGGAGCCGATGGAGACGGTTCACTGGGGCTAAAGGCAATCAAGGCAGCCGGAGGCGTGACTTTTGCTCAGTGTGAAGACACCGCAAAATTCGATAGTATGCCCAATACTGCTGTTGCCACCGGGAATGTTGATTTTATTCTGCCGCCTGAAAAAATCGCCGAGGAACTGGCAAACCTCAGTTGCAATCCTTTTATTTCTGACCCATTGCCAGCGATCGCAATTGAGAAGTTGCCCGAACAAGGGGATGCCCTGGCGACTATATTTGTGTTGTTGCGATCGGCAACTGGCGTTGACTTTAGCCACTACAAGCCCAACACCCTCGATCGCCGAATCCAGCGCCGAATGCTGTTGTATAAACTAGAACGCTTGGAGGATTATGCCGAGTATTTGCAAAAGAATCCGGGTGAAGTCAAGGCGCTCTATGAAGAAATTCTAATCCACGTTACCTATTTTTTCCGTGACCCCGAAGCATTTCAACTCTTGAAAGAGCGAGTTTTTCCCAGTATCATCCAAAACAAATCAGTAGAGTTGCCGATTCGGATTTGGATAGCTGGGTGTTCCACAGGCGAAGAAGTGTATTCCATCGCCATCTCCTTGCTGGAGTTTTTGTCGGATAAAATCACCCCGCCGCCGATCCAGATTTTTGCCACAGACATCAGCGAGATAGCGATTGACAAAGCAAGATCAGCCATTTATGTAGAGAATCAAATGATGGAAGTCTCACCAGAGCGCCGCCGCAGATTCTTTAATGCCATTGAAGGTGGTGGATATCAAATTAACAAAGCTGTCCGCGAACTGTGTGTGTTTGCCCGACAAGACTTGGGTAGCGACCCCCCTTTTTCCAACTTAGATTTAATTAGCTGCCGGAATGTACTGATTTACTTAGACGAAACGTTGCAAAAACGGATATTGCCCATCTTCCATTACAGTCTCAACCCGGCTGGCTTTTTGCTGCTAGGGACTTCAGAAAGCACGGGTAAATATTCAGAGTTGTTTACTCCGATTGATAAAAAGTATAAAATTTATGCCAAGAAGCTAACTGCAAATCGTCCAATTCTATCGTTCGTTACCAGCAATTATGCGATGGTAAAAGTGGACGAACCCAAGCTGACCAATGAGAATCCATCGGATGACTTTGACTTAGAGAGAAAAACTGACCAACTGATCTTGAATCGCTATGCCCCCGTGGGTGTGGTGATCAACGACAAGATCGAGGTGCTGCAATTTCGTGGAGAAATCGATCTCTACCTAAAACTTGCACCTGGTAAACCAAGTCTTAACTTATTCAAAATGGTGCGCGAAGGTTTGCTCATCGAACTACGCGCCACAATTTATCAAGCACAACGGCAAAAAATTCTAGTTAGAAAGGAAGGGTTACGAATTGAAGAGGGCGATCTTTTAAAAATCATCAATATTGAGGTGATTCCATTCAAGCCTTCGACCAATGAAGAATTCTATTTTCTGGTTTTATTTGAAGAAGCCCCACCCACTGTTAGCAACCTCAACACGGTAAATCCTGAGAGCCAAGAACTGGGAGACTTAGAGCGAGAGATTGTTCGGCTAAGACTTGAACTCGCAACCGCAAACCAAGAGCGGGCTGCGACTCAAGAGTATCTGCAAGCGGTGATTCAAGAGCAGGAACACATCAATCAAGACTTGAAAGTTGCCAATGAAGAAATTCTCTCCAGTAATGAAGAGTTGCAAAGCACCAATGAGGAGCTAGAAACTGCTAAAGAAGAGATTCAGGCAACCAACGAAGAACTTAACACAACTAATGAAGAACTTCGCTCTCGAAATCTGGAATTACACCAAGTTAACAACGATCTCACAAATTTGCTTGCCAGTATCAATATTCCCATTTTGATATTGACTTCGGACTTACGGGTTCGACGTTTTACGCCAATGGCGCAACGGCTTTTCAATTTAATTCCCGCCGATGCTGGACGGCCTTTGAGCGATATCAGAGCGAATCTGAATATTCCTGATTTAGAAACTCTAATTTTAGAGGTACTTGATACACTCAGCATCAAAGAATTAGAAGTCCAAACTTTGGGGGGACATTGGTACAACCTCCGCATCCGCCCTTATCGCACCACAGAAAACCAGATTGACGGTATAGTGTTGGTGTTAATAGATATTGATGGTCTCAAACGCAGTGCAGCAACCTTAGAAGAAGCCCGTGATTACGCTGAAGCGATTGTGGAGACGGTACAAGTGCCGTTAATCGTGCTTGATTCTGATTTCCGGGTGAACAAAGCCAATCGCTCGTTTTATGAAACATTTCAGGTTTCACCATCAGACACAACGCAATCTCTAATTTTTGAACTAGGGAATGGTCAGTGGAACCTACCTGGACTACAACAGATCCTAGAAGACATTCTCGCCAACGATACCAGTATTCAAAACTTAGAGGTAGAGCATCGTTTTGAGCAGATTGGGCAGAAAACCATGCTGCTTAATGGTTGGAAAATTATTCAACAAGGAGAGGCTCAAAAGATTTTGCTGGCGATTGAAGATATTAGCGATCGCAAGCAGTTTGAATTAGAGCGATCGCAACTTCTAGCACAGGAGCAGTCTGCCCGTCAAGAGGCGGAAAATGCCAACCAAGCCAAAAATGAATTCCTGTCGAACCTCTCCCATGAACTTCGTAACCCGCTCAATACTATACTCGGCTGGGCGCAACTTTTCCGCACCCGCGATTTAGATTCTTCAGCAGTCACTCGTGCCTGGGAAGTGGTGGAGCGCAGTGCTAATGTGCAGGCTCAGTTAATCGATGATATGCTGGATCTCTCACGGATTACGAGCGGAAAACTTCATTTAAACACTCGTCTAATCGATCTAGTTTCAGTAGTGAATGCCGCGATTGAGTCTATCGAATTTTCCGCAGAGGCGAAAGGCATTCAAATTATTTCACAGTTGAACTCGGCGACAGTTGTCGGAGATTTTGACCGTTTACAGCAAGTTCTGTGGAATTTACTTTCTAACGCGATTAAGTTCACTCCAGCCGATGGGCGAGTGGGAATTATGCTCGAAGCTGTATATAGTCACGCCGAGATTCGAGTCAGCGACACAGGAATTGGCATCCCAGCAGACTTGCTGCCATATATTTTTGAGCGCTTCCGCCAAGGAGATTCCAGCAGCAGTAAAACGAGTCAGGGACTTGGATTGGGCTTGTCAATCGTCCGTCATATTGTAGAACTTCACGGTGGAACAGTTCAAGCACAGAGTCCAGGCAAGGGAAAAGGAACCACGATCATTATCAGGCTGCCTCTGCGCTCAATGCCGCCGGAAATTACACCGCCAACTTATTTAGAGCCGAGCCTTTTATCAAAGACTCCAGCTACATTAGATGGTAAAACTCCATCCCTTACCCTTGAAGGGTTATGCATCTTGGCTGTAGATGATCAACTAGATAGCCGCGACTTAATCAAGTGGATGTTAGAAGACTTCGGGGCTGAAGTAGTGGTTGTTACATCGGCAAGGGAAGCGATCGCTGCTCTAATTGAATCTCCTGGCAGATATGATCTGCTTCTAGCAGATATTGGGATGCCAGAAGAGGATGGTTACTCCCTGATTCGTCAGATTAGAGAGCTTGAGGCTGAAGCTGGGGGACAAATTCCAGCAGCAGCAATCAGTGCTTATGTCACCGAGCAAGAGCAGCAAAGGGCAATTGATGCTGGTTTCCAAATGCATCTAGCTAAACCGATTGAACTTACTGAATTAGTATTGATGATTGTAAACTTGAGTGGACGAGTCATAGATAATTCGTAATTCGTAATTCGTAATTCGTAATTCGTAATTCGTAATTCGTAATGGGCTACGCCCTGCTACGCTAACGTAATTCGTAATTGTGGGTACTGTTGTCAAATATAGCAATACAACATTTGATTTGTGAAAATGCGCGGTGTCCAAATCCCTGACTTCTTTGAGGAGTTGGGGAGCTATTTTTTTACAAATTATATGATGTCCGCATAATTATATAATGTCCGCTTGATTGCTTATTAAACCCGAAGAACCCCACCCCGACAATCGTCGCTTTGTCTCCCCTCCCCGCAGGCGGGGAGGGGCTGGGGGTGGGGTGTAATGGCTGTGGTTAGCATAACTATTTATGTGGACATGATATTAGTTCTGATTCCCACAGTTATTGCACCCCACCCCGACAATCGTCGCTTTGTCTCCCCTAAGAGCAAGCCTACCGTGTACACACAAGTCTTTTAGAGTGGCTCCACAGACTTTTAACTAGTTCCGTGGGTTTAAGTCCCCCGGTTCAATAAAAATTTTGTTTTGTGTTGGGGTTAAATCCCCATTACAAAACAAAATTTACGAATTACGTTAGCGACGCGCAAAGCGATAGCGCAGCGTAAAGCCTTCTCTACGAGAGGCTGCGCCAACGGCATAGCAACGCTATGAGCGAGTCATCGAGCGTCGGAACGAGCGTCATTACGAATTACGAATTATTTAATCTCCCCAACCCCTCTTGAAAAGCAAAGCTGTTTCATTCTCTCATATCATGTTCGGCTGATTAGTTGTCATTGCGAACGAAGTGAAGCAATCTCCAAACCGCAAGCGAATTGCTTCATTTCACTTCGTTGCATACCCTTCGGGAACGCCAAGGGCGAACGCAATGACATATCGTAATACCAATTCTGTATGAAGATGCGCTAAACCATATATAAATACAAAAAAGAAAAAAGAAGTAAGAAAAACGAACCGCATAGACGCGGAGCGGCTTCCCGCAGGGTAGGACGCAAAGGACACAAAGAAAGAAAGAAGTTAGAAGGGTTTGGCGCAGCCTCACAAAGAAATGGTATAAGTGATTTGCCGAACTTGATATCAAAGGCTCAAAAAAGACTTGTGTTCTGAACGAAAAGACTTGTGTTCTGAACGAAAGTACTTGTGTTCTGAACGAAAGTACTTGTGTGTACACCGTAGCCCCGCAAGCGAGGAGGGGTTGGGGTGCAATACTGCGTAGGTTTTGAGTCGATCCCCCCAACCCCCCGATAAATTGGCTTGCTCAAAATGCCTTATTTTCCCCCAATTTATCGGGGGACTAAGGGGGATCTCCAATGACTATGCACCAAAACCCGAGCAGTATTGGTCTGACTTTTCACGTTATGTGGAAAAGTCCACTAAAAACCTAACCCCCTAACCCCCAACCCGTGGCGGGAAGGGGGAAATTCAAAGTCTCTCTCCTTAAAGGAAGAGAGAAATAGAAGTGAGGTTTTCCAGATGACCTGAATTGTCAGCAGTATTGGTTGGGGTGAGGTTATTTTATGGTTATTTGGCGGACATGATATTATTTAGGACTGCTATATATTATGTTTGAATAAATGTTTGAATTACGTATAAATTGCTTAATCTGCATCTAAAACATTCAAAAGTTATAGATAATATTTAACATCTTTACTTAAAAAGATACAAAACATATTTAATTTTTTCTATTAAAACAGAAAGTATCAACTATGAATTGAGGAGTTTTACGCATGACTGCAACCTTCATGAAAGTGCCTAAGTTTCGCGCTACTCAATGGGTGAGCTTTATTGGTGGAGAAGGGATTGTACGCAGCTACACACCTGAATCTGGTACATGGACGTATCTTATTGAGATGACATTAGGGTTAGAGCCTGACTTTGGCAGAGTTGGTGCAGAAACGATGATACTCCTCACCGAGGCAGATTTACATCTTACACACATTGCTAGTGAGGGCGACGTTACCCTTAAAAGGTTCGAGGCACTTTACAACCTCAAATGACTTAGTTCTGAATGATGCCATTCAAGCACTTGATGAAGTAAAATCAGGTATTTTTTAGATCATCAACATGGAAGCTAAAAATGTTTAAAGCTACCGATTTAATTCGGGGTAAAATCTACTCTTGCCGAGGGGAACAATTAAATAATTCGTAATTCGTAATGGGCTACGCCCCGCAACGCTTTCGTAATTCGTAAATTTTGTTTTGTAATGGGGATTTAACCCCAACACAAAACTTGTCGGTTATAGAACCGGGGGACTTAAACCCACGGAACTAGTTAAAAAAGGTTAAGCCTACAGCTACTCAGCCTGATCTTCCTCTATTGCAGCAATGGTTCGTTTCGTGGCAAAGCCGTTGAGAATTATGCCTCGAATTAAAGACACCTCTTTATCCAAATTCATTGCATGATCTTCATATTTTGTTACGGCACTAGTTAAATTGTAGTTTCTCATCTGTTCTGCCATTTGACGCGAGAATGTAACCTTTTCCTCCATTGCCCGCACAGCTGACCACAGCGCATTTTCGAGATTCTGAGTTTGCTCTGCCAGGAACACATTAGCTGTAAAGGAATGCCCCGTGTGACAGCGAAACCGTAGCGGCTGTTCTTTGCCAATTTGCCAGATGCTGCCATTGCATTCAGGGCAGGTGTAAGTCGTTCTAGTCCCGATCGCTTCTACATTCTTTAAAAACTCCTGGGTATTCATCTGCTGTTCAGCAATCTTGGATTCAATTTCGATCTCTTTGGTCACGGGATATGCCTCCTCCTGGGCGGCGGGTTCCTTTGATAACTGCACTAGCAGGTCTGGGATTTCTGCAAGCGGCAGGCAGTAATCGACCTTCACATACCGCAAGGCGCTCTTGGCCATGCTGGGGTATTCTGCTTCGTTCGGGTCTTGAACGATCGCCACTCCGCCCCGTTTCTTGATTGCCTGCAACCCCACCGTGCCATCATCAAGATAGCCGGTGAGTACCACACCTACCACCCTTGTACCATAAGCGCGGGCGGCTGAACGAAATAACGCATCGATCGCGGGACGAAAGCGGTTTTCTTGAGGCCCGCGCACGACACACATCGAGCCTTGATTGACCAACAGGTGATAATCGGGCGGTGCGACATAGATTCGCCCAGTTTGAATTGACTCTCCATCTACCGGGTGAGATGCTGGGAGAGAGCCTACATCTGTAAGAATTTGGGGGAGAATGCTGGGCTTATCTGCTGCAAGGTGCTGAACAATGAAGAAGACAGCATCAATCTCAGCAGGCAGAGCGCCTAAGATTGCGCCCAGCGCTTTGAGTCCGCCTGCCGAAGTGCCAATCACAATAATGTTGTGTCCAAGCATAGATTCCTTTTCTTAGTGAATAAAAGCAGGGCAATGTTATCTATGTCTTCTGAATAATTAAACATCTTCTGTATGAAGATACGTTATACCAATTCTGCATGAAGATGCACATAATAAGACCCCCCTGTAGTCCCCCCTTGATAAGGGGGGACGGCGTAGCCGGGGGTAAATATATGCAGCTTCACAAAGAAACGGTATTAAACCATATTTAAGTATAAGAAAGAAAAGGGTTTGGCGCAGCCTCACAAAGAAATGGTATAAGTCTCATTAATAGACCTCTTGCAAAAGTCGAACATCCGCCCGAAAATAAATTTTCGGGCTAATAGCTCAAGTCGGTTTAAACCGACTAATAACAATAATTTTAGTCCGTTTAAACGGACTTTTGCTATTAGCCTGGGACTTGAGTCCCTGGCGGATCAAGGATTTTCGCAAGAGGTTTAATGAATATCAAAGGCTCATTAATGGAGTTCCAAGCCTCATTAATGAATATCAAAGACTCATTAATGAATATCAAAGGCTCATTAATGGAGTTCCAAGCCTCATTAATGAATATCAAAGACTCATTAATGGAGTTCCGAGCCTCATTAATGAATATCAAAGGCTCATTAATGGAGTTCCAAGCCTCATTAATGAATATCAAAGACTCATTAATGGAGTTCCGAGCCTCATTAATGGAGTTGAAAGACTCATTGTTGCATTCTAAAATATATCTCCTCTCCCCCCCTGCCCCCAATACGGTTCGGTTAAGGCAAGAGACGCGATAAATCGCCGTCAAGACAAAGGACTGATTATTGTAAAGACGGCGATTTATCGCGTCTTTGCGATTAGCAGCGTGTCATCAAAAAACCTTATCCGAACCGTATTGCCCCTGCCCCCTGCTCCCTGCCCCCTGCCCCCTGCTCCCTGCCCCCTGCCCCCTGCCCCCTGCTCCCCCTGCCCCCTGCCCCCTGCCCCCTGCCTCATCACAATCCCTGCCATTCTCGCTCGGAGAGTTCTTTTATCGGCAACAACAAACTGGCTTCAATCTCCTGGCGCACAATATCTGTTACCTCACAGTTGCTATTAAGGCAATCGATAAGCAACTGATTGGCATCGTAATATTGTTGTAATACTTGCTGTTGCTGTGGGCTGAAATGCCAGTGATGCTGAATGTTTCGATGCTTGGCGATCGCAGTTTTTAACTGTTCCATCCAAGCAGGATAACTTGTTTGCCACCATGTCTGAATCCTTTCTCTACTTTGTTCTAGATCGGGCAGTAGGTCTTTAAGTTCTTGTAAAGCTTGATGTAAGCCAGCATCTTGAACAATTGCTAAAGCACTACTCAGAGCATCGTTGCACCCATAGACATCGGCAAAATTAGATTTGCATTCCATTACTAGGTTATTTAATGCCGCATCTAAAAAAATATCTTGATCGAAGATGCAGACAAGGGCAAAGTACGGGGTAAGGTGAGGAGTCCTAGCCAGGGCAAGATAAAACGCGCGAATTGCAGCAGACTCAGGAGCAGCGAGAGACTTTTGACTTGTCCAAGTTAAAAATTTTTGCAAATATGGATCTTGAGCCGCTAGCGCATCAACTTCTTGCTTCATCAACAGTACCAAAAAATCTGCATTCCGTAGCATGGCAACCGTTAACAAAAAGATTTCACGCCACCTGGGTTCAGTAATATGAGTCACCAGACGTTCTAACGGTTGTTTTAATGCTTGTAAATTATAACTGGCAGCGATTCTTCGAGCAGTCAGGTATTCTTGAAACGTCAAATAAGAGAAAGAGAAAATCCCCCGCACTCGTTCTGCTAGTAATCCATGTTGCAACTCTATCGCCTGAAGTACCCCTTCACTATCTAATTCCAATTCCTCTGGTTCTGTGGAAGCATTCGGCAAATCAGCGATATGATCGCTAATGTATTGCTCAACAATGCGTTGTTCAAAAAAGTAATTACCCTGCTCAAATGTCGCGCTAGCAACCTGACTCAGCAACTTAAGTTTTTGTGGTAATAAAAAACCTTCGTACACTTCATCCCGCTCAATTGCTTTAGTTTCGTCCCATTTGCCCAGAAGCAGGTCTAAACACTGCTTATAAAACGCAGCTTTTTGGGTTGGAAATTTGTTCTGGTGATGAAAAACCCAGCAGGCGAGATGCAAAAACAAGGGAGTGATAGCAAGTCTCCGAAATTGTAAATTTTCGGGCAAATCTAGTTTCTCAATAAACTCAAATGCCTGTTCATGTTTATCCTGGATGTTCGTTTTCGTAACTGCTGTAAACCACTTCTGAGCAAAACGAACAATTTGATCTTGAGTAAAAGGGGCAATTTCAACATCTGTAAAGCGTCTGAGGTTGAAAGCTTTAGCTGCTGTGCGGCAGGTGACGACAAACATATTCTTTTGATACTTTTCAGAGAGTCTGCGAATCTCATTGATGACACCAATGCTGTGTTGATGGAGTACTTCATCTAATCCATCCAGCAACAGCAACACTCTGCCCTCTAACAACAAAGTTTCCAGCACAGATGGATCTGAAATTCCACAGGTGAGGAATTCTTTGCCAATATAGTTGAGTAAATGGAACTCTCCTGCTTCTCTAGATTCGTCGGCAAAATCTCTTAAGGTGACAAAAATAGGAACCCGATTTGCAGCAAATCTACCTCGGTTGCATTGAATCGCCAGATGTTGTAAAAAAGTGGTTTTACCTGCTCCCGGTTTACCCAACACCCGCAGCTTTGAGTAAGTTTGAACTGCCGTGATCCCCGCCATTTGTGTCTGGGATACTCCACCTAAACTAAAGCGATCAAATTCTTTTGATGTAAAGTTTTGCAAGTCAGCAAACTCTAACCACTGAAGGCTGGCAATCTCCTCAAAAATGTTGACATCGATGTAAATGTTGTCGATTCTAACGGGGCGAGTAACATCTAATAACTGCAAAGTGCCGCACTGGTCTTGAATTTTGTCGAAGCGTTGCGATCGCACTTCTTGTACTAGAGCATCAATATCTAAAAATTCAGCAGCATCAAGTTCTTTTGATTCAGGAAATTCTTCTGGAGGATTAGCCGCAATCTCCCGCCAATTCAACGACAACACAGAACAAATTTCTATAAAGATATGACGTTCAACGGGACGCCCACTAAAAAACCGCCAAATTGGTTGGCGAGTCTTTAAGTTGACTTCAAAAGCCAAATTTTCTTGTGTCCACCCCTTATGAGCAAACGCTTTTTTAGCTTGTTGAATTCCGGCGAGTGATCCCTGGAGCGATCGCTTGACCATAGGAGCTTACACACATCAAATAATAATTCTTCAATTTGACATTATTGCAACATGTAGTTTCGGAACTACTTAAAAACTAAATGAGTTGTTTTTAAATGCTAATGATTTATTTAAAGCATCTTCAGCCACTATCCTGTATTGCATTTTTTCAGTAAAATGTTAATAGTTAAAGTATGTTTTATAACTTTATATTGGGTATCAGAGAAAGTTTTTGTATATCTTAGTACCTCTATAAGTACGGCAAGTCTAAAGTTTATGTACGATTGGTACTCATAATTATTGTACCACTTCTGATACGCTTGAGTATAGTTATGTATAAAGTTAGCTTATTAGAATTAATGTTTAAATAACTTAGCTCAAGCTTGTAATTTAGAGGTTTACCTGCCAACATGAGGCTTAGATTCTCAAGTCCTTTTATTGTGTTGCTAGCTGGCTTTTTAAACATAATTTGCTTTCAGATGCATTATTAACAAAAACGCATTTAAAGCATAATAATTTTTTTGATTTCAATAGTTTGAGCGTTTTATTCTCAAGCCTACTTATTAAGCAAAATCCTTATTAAATAATTCGTAATTCGTAATTCGTAATGGGCTTCGCCCCGCTGCGCTAACGTAAATTTTGTTTTGTAATGGGGATTTAATATCAGGTTCGATTAAACACTTATAATATCTGTAGGTTGGGTTGAGGAACGAAACCCAACATTTGATCTATGTTCATGTTGGGTTTCACTGCCGTTCAACCCAACCTACCAACCTACATTGATAGATTTTATTATAAGTAATCCGACGTACTTGATATAACCCCAACACAAAACTTGCTTTTTTATTGAACCGGGGGACTTAAACCCACGGAACTAGTTAACAAGAAAGAATACATGCGCGACTTCGGCAGAATAAGAAATTGAATTCCGTGCAAATGGTGGACTTCGGCGTGAGCGCTCAGTCGAACGCTGAATAAACAATGAAACACCACACAAAATTGAAAATTTGGTGCAAAACAATCAGTGTCGGGTCTGAATCTCTCACTGATAGCGTAGCGGTAGCGAGTCCACAGCGTCTTGATTCTAATACCATTTCTTTATGAAGCTGCGCTGAATTTTTTAACCTTGCTTTTTCTCCTCTGTGTCGCGCCAGTTGCTTCTCCCAAGGGGAGACGCTGCGCGAACAAGTCTCTTAACCGCAAGGGCGCACTGGCTTCTCTGTGTCTCTGCGGTTCGTTCCTTTATAAATTTGGCGCATCTGTATACAGAATTGGTATAACGAATGTATTCTCAATTAATATAAGAACTTTTTTCTTCGTGTACACACCTATAGCTGATAATAAGCCGTCAAAGCTACCGCCAAAGCATCCGCAGCATCATCAGGCTTGGGAATTTCATCTAAATCCAACTCCCGCGCTACCGCCTCTTGCACATCTAACTTATCAGCATTGCCATAGCCTGTTAAAGCTTGCTTAATCTGAGCAGGAGTAAACTCTATGTAAGGAAGACGACGCTGGCCCAACACCAAAATCAGTACACCCCGCGCCTGTGCAACCAGGATTGTACTTGACATCCGATAAAAGAATAGTTTCTCGATCGCAACCAAATCCGGTTTAAATTCCTCCATCACAGTGTGTAAATCATCAAACAAGGTACATAAGCGCTGTCCCATTTCTACATCTGCCGACGTTTTGATTACCCCAAAATCCAGCATATTTACTCTAGTCTCTTGTACCTTGTTAGGAATTTGTGTGCAGGTAATTACCCCAAACCCCAAAATTGCCAGTCCTGGATCTAATCCTAAAATTCGTTTTTCCATTAAATTCACTTTTATCAAGCCAGTGTATTGTTTAACTAGGAATACTGGCAATCTTGACCACTTGCTCTTAGTCTAATGAGATTGACAAATATAATAGTTTCACGCCTAGTGTTTTAAACCAAGTGGTGTACATTTTCTGTTAATTATTGTTTGTAGCACTGCTGTAAATCAGGTATGTCAATTGGTTTTCTCAGACAAGCCCTCAACGCCCTGCAAAAGCAGTCGCGTTCTCGTACTTCCTATCGGGTTAACCAGTGGTTCAAATGGTTATCCCCTGGACTATCGGTAAAACGTTGGTTGTTGATCAGTATTGGGGGTGTACTGCTGGCGAGTTTGGGATTAGCTATCTGGATTAAGCTGACCCCAATTTTTTGGATGATCGAGTTGTTTAGGGGTTTCCTGGGAGTAATCACCAACATTTTACCCAACTATGTTAGTGGGCCTTTGGTGCTGCTTGGCGGCTTGCTGTTAGTGCTTTGGGGGCAAACTCGCACTGTAGGCTCAATTACTAAGGTACTAAGAACAGAAGGCGGAGAGGAACTTATCGATGTCTTGCTGGCACATCATCGATTGTACCGAGGCCCGAAAATAGTGGTAATTGGTGGTGGTACGGGACTTTCTACGTTGTTGAGGGGATTGAAAACCTACAGCGCTAATATTACTGCTATTGTGACTGTCGCCGATGATGGTGGATCTTCTGGGCGGTTGCGTCAAGAATTTGGAGTGCTACCACCAGGAGATATTCGCAATTGTTTGGCTGCACTAGCAGATGAAGAAAAGTTATTAACAGAATTGTTTCAATACCGTTTTCGGGCTGGAGATGGGTTAACGGGTCACAGTTTTGGTAATTTGTTTTTAACGGCAATGAGTGATATTACTGGAGATTTAGAACAAGCAGTTGCAGCCAGTTCCAAAGTGCTAGCGGTACGGGGACAAGTACTACCAGCAACTCTCAGTGATGTTCGCCTCTGGGCAGAATTAGCCGATGGTCGTCGCATTGATGGGGAGTCTAGCATTCCCAAAGCTGGCGGTAAAATTGTCAAAATTGGCTGCATTCCAGCTAATCCTCCGGCAGTACCAGCAGCTATTAAGGCACTTAAAGAAGCTGATTACATTATTATTGGCCCAGGTAGCCTTTATACAAGCCTGATTCCTAATTTATTAGTACCAGAAATTGCCGATGCGATCGCTCAAACAGATGCCCCCCGTATTTATATCTGCAATATAATGACTCAACCAGGAGAAACTGAAGGCTACACTGTTGCAGATCATATCAGAGCAATTGATGCTGCTTGTGGGCAAAGACGGCTATTCGATGCTGTGCTAATCCACAAAAAATCCCCCTCAGAGCAATCACTCATCCGCTACGCCCAACAAAACTCCCATCCGGTTTTCCTAGATAGAGAAGCCGTAACTCAGCTAGGGCGAAGGATTGTTCTAGCTAATGTTTTGTATGAAGATGAAACGGGTTTTGTGCGTCACAATCCGCAGAAATTAGCACAAGTGCTATTGCGGTGGTACGGTAGAGGCCAGCCCCTTCGGGGAATTCAAAATTCAAAATGAAGGAAAATGAAAATTAGTCATTAGTCTAAACAAAGGACTAATGACTAATGACTAATGACCAATGACTAATGACTAATGACTAATGACTAATGACCAATGACTAATGACTAATGACTAATGACTAATGACTAATGACTAATTATGAAAATGTTTCTTGCAGATACAGAGGCGACGCTACGCTTAGGTATTACTCTCGGTGAATACCTGACTCCTGGCAGTGTAATTTTACTAGAAGGTGATTTGGGTGCTGGTAAAACTACCCTAGTTCAAGGTATTGGCAAGGGTTTGGGAATCACTGAACCTATTGTCAGTCCCACTTTCACGCTGATTAATGAGTACACGGAAGGACGCCTCCCCCTTTACCACCTAGATTTATATCGCCTAGAACCACAAGAAGTTGCAGCGCTGAATTTAGAAAGTTACTGGGAAGGTGTTGAAGTCATACCAGGAATTGTGGCAGTTGAATGGGCAAAACGATTGCCCTACAAGCCAGATAGCTATCTAAGTGTGAGCTTGACTTATGGAAATGAGGGCACTCGTCAAGTCGAACTCATCCCATTCAATTGTGCCATTAGCGAAGTTATTGCCGCGATTTAAGCTCATCTCCCGACTTAAGTACCAATACGCTTGGGTTAAGGCTAAAAAATAAAACTAGTGTAGGTTGGGTTGAGGAACGTAGACCCAAAGGGGCTTCCCGCAGGGTAACCCAACATTATCAAGCCTTTGTTGGGTAACACGAATGTTCAACCCAACGTAGCATTCTTCTTAACCCAAGCGTATTGACTTAAGTACGAGAAATGTCACCTTCTTTAGCACATACAACACGAGAAAATTTCTGCAAATAGTCGAGGGAGAACTCCACACTCGTTCTATCTGCCACTACCACGCTCACCACTGTAAATCACTAACATTGTTATCTCAACCCAAAATAAATGAAAAAATTTTGTAACAGCAGCTTTATTGCTGCAATAATCACTTAAAAAACTGATTTAGATGGTCTATGAATGAAGAAAATGTAAACTGTTGTTGGGTTAAATGAGAGTTTTCACAGAACTTAGTCAGCTTGGTTTTACCCGATTGGTTCTCTACTGTCATTAAGAGAACAAATCTGGATTACTTAGCAGCCAAAGCTAGTAGAGAAAAGTTAAACAAGATCAACCAAGTTCTGTAGAAGTTGTCTAACTTTTCCTTATACTCAATATACCCAAATCAAAGTCATAATATATACACAAAAATACTGAATTATAAAATGTCTGAAAATTAATTTAAATAATTTTAAATAGGAATAAGTTTTTCTCTTCATATCTGCAATAAATACTGATATTAATAAATTTAAATAAAACATCTCGTATTTATACATAATTATCGTAGAAATACGAGATGTTTTGTCTTATGTTAGTTGACATTAATATGTCTACGTGGATGCACTAGTTATTTTTAATAAAAGAGGCGATCGCCTCTTTTATCTGAGAACCGGAGTTGTCTCTGGTATAATACGTAAGACCTTTATCAATAAATGCAGAAGTAGTATTTATTAACTGCTCAATAATCTCTGAATTAGTGTTATCTATTTCTTCACTGACTTTTTTCCCTGTAAATAGGTTTTTTCGCTCTTCTGGAGCTAATAAAATGCGAGGATCTTTATAAGTCTCTTCTGGCTTGGGTTTGAATTTCTCATTTAAGTCAAACTGAAGACGTAAGTAACGTTTAGAATCGTATCCACCCATGATTTGCCGGCAAATCGTACTACCAATCTCAGATGTAGGTTCCATAAAGATGTTAGTAAGATTTTTTACCCAGTCTAAGCCTTTCCATTTGCTTATTTGCTTATATTGATATGGTTCACCAGTTTGACCTGTGCCAATAGAAAGGATAGAAATATCTTCTAATCGCAGATTATCAAGTTTATATTTTTGCTTTATTTCTGGAGAGACTGAAGACTGACTAATCCTCATAACTAGACTCAAAGCTGCAAGAGAGGGGTTGTTAGCAGAAACTCCTCCATCAATGTGTGGGAATTCCCAATCACCAAATTTTTCTTTATCTACAGGTTCTAATTTATATGGTGGAAAAAAAGTAGGAGCTGAGGCAGAAGCGGTACATATCTCCCATAAATAACAGTCATCGTACCATCTGTCTCCCAGATCGGGATGACAATTTGTAAAAAAGGTTGTATTACGATATAAAGTATCGTAAGCAAGAATCAAGAGAACAGGTTTTTCAATATCCTTTATTTTTGTGGATTTATATGCATCTTTGAGGACGCTAATCATTCCATCATGAGAATATTTAGATACTGAAAATACATCAAGAATTGATTTGATGATAGACGGCAAGTTTTTATAGCGCTCTTTTCTATCCAACGGGAATATATCTTTACCTCTATCTTTATACAGTTTAATGAGTTCACCGCTTTCCTTTCCGACAGCAATCCCTCCTGCTAATATTGAACCGGTAGATGTGCCAGAAATCAGATCAAAGTATTCGTGTAAAAAGTTTCCTTTCCCCTGCTTTCTAATTTCTTGTTCTACTTGTTGAAGTATTCGTGCTGCAACGACTCCACGAATACCGCCACCGTCTAAAGCTAAAATTTTGAAGGACATAGCAATTCTCTTTGATGATTTCTATGGTTATGTTTCTGGGGAATACATGACCTGGATGAAGGTCAAGCATCATGAGATTTGTTGCAATACTACCTATCCGGCTGGAAGATTTAACGAACCGCCAACGCGTAGCGTCTCGTTAGAGAAGTACGCCAAGCAGGGAAAAGAAGAATAAATAGGTAATCTGGTAAGCTACGGGAGTAGTTATTGAAGATTTGACTTGAAACACTTATAAATTCAGGGTTTCAAGTTGCAATTTCTGATACAGCGACCTGACAATTCAGGTCATCTGGAAAACCTCACTTCTATTTCTCTCTTCCTTTAAGGAGAGAGACTTTGAATTTTTCCCCTTAGAGCGTCGGGAAGGGGGTTAGGGGGTTAGGTTTTTGGTGGACTTTTCCACATAACGTGAAAAATCAGATACAGCGACAAGTCAATACCCTTTGGTTAAAAAGGTAAGGGAAAAAAACAAGGATTTTCGCCTTTTAGCTTTAACCAAAACGCATTGGTCTAGTCTTGACTCTGGATAGATGAAAATCTTGCCAGTTCAAGTATGGCTTTGATGTATAATTATTTGTCTAATACGTAAGGTTAAATAAATATTTCTACAAGAAAGTTAAAGCTTGACCCCGTACTTGCGTATTTACCTGACCTTTGTCATAAACTATCTCACCGCCGACAATGGTGGTTGTAGCCCAGCCGGTGAGGTTCCAGCCTTCAAAGGGACTCCAACGGCATTTGGTTAAAAGTTCCTCGCGCCGGACTGGACGGTATGTGTTTAAATCTACAAGCACTAAATCAGCATCGTAACCAGGCGCGATCGCTCCTTTATTCGGAATACCATAAGCCACAGCTACATTTTTTGACATCCAGTTAACAACTTGAGCAATAGTACACTTTCCCTCCATAGCCGCAGTTAACATCAAAGCTAGGGAAGTTTCCACCCCAGGCATTCCCGAAGGACTATTGGGGTATTCTTGAGCTTTTTCTTCTAAGGTGTGCGGCGCGTGATCTGTAGCGATGAAATCAATCACGCCATCGCGCAAAGCTTGCCAGAGAACTTCGTTATCGTGGGGCGATCGCAAAGGTGGATTCATCTGTGCCAAAGTGCCAATCTTCTCATAAGCACTGGTGTTCAACAACAAATGCTGTGGTGTCACTTCTGCTGTTACCCAACTAGGTTTCTCCTGACGCAGCAAATCTGCTTCTTCGGCAGTTGACATGTGCAAAATATGCAAACGACGCTGATATTTTTGAGAAAGTTTTAATGCCAGTTGGGTTGCAAGCATTGCCGCTTGATTATCTTGAATTTGCGAGTGAACAGCTGGATCGTGGATGTTGGCAAATTCTTGGCGGCGTTGGTTGATTCTAGCTTGGTCTTCGGCATGAACGGCAATCAAGCGATGGCCTTTAGCAAATATCGCAGAGAGTGCTGTTTCGCCATCAACTAGCAACTGGCCATGCATCGACCCCATGAAAATCTTAATTCCCGGTGTTGGCTTTGCCAAAAGTAAATCTGGTAGATTCTCTGCTGTTGCCCCAATAAAAAACCCATAATTAACCAAAGACTTTTTTGAGGCACGTTGTAGCTTGTCGTCTAAAGCCTGCTGTGTCGTTGTCAGGGGGCGCGTATTGGGCATTTCTAAAAAAGAAGTGACTCCACCTTTAGCACAGGCGCAACTGGCAGTGAATAAATCTTCTTTGTGTTCTAGTCCAGGTTCTCGGAAATGCACCTGCGGATCAATAACTCCTGGCAACAAAGTTAACCCTTCTGCGTCAATTTCAGTGGCTAGTGCCGTTTGGGAGATTTCTGGGGCAACTTCGACTATTTGGCGATCGCGGGTCAACACATCCCCAATCATCAGTTCACCATTGGGTAGAATTATGCGAGCGCGGCGAATCAGTAAAATTTGTGGAGATGACATAAGGTTAACAAAGTTGAGATAGGGAGCTATGTATTACAGATAATTATGCTTTTAGGTTAAACTTATTTGCGATCGGAGTAACCAATTTTTGCCGCGCGTTAAAAAAAAGTTTATTTTTAATTTATGAAGAACCCCGTCAAATCCACAATCTAAAATTGGTAGTCAAGATGGGAACATGACTAGGAAATTAAAATTTTCCCGTTAAGATTAACAGATAAAGTCTCACTAGGCAAGTTAATTACCTACATCTTTCCTTCCGTTAAGTAATTTCATGCAAAATAAAGTGTCTGATAACAACTCTAGTCAACAACCCGATAATTCTTGGATCGCAGAGCTAGGTAGAACAATTGTATTGAGCATTGTTCTAGCTCTGGGAATTCGTACCTTTGTTGCTGAAGCACGCTGGATTCCTTCTGGATCGATGGAACCAACTCTGCATGGTACGCCAAACCAGTGGGAGGCAGATAAAATCATTGTCGATAAGTTGAAGTATAAATTTGCTGACCCGCAGCGGGGAGATATTGTAGTATTTTCACCTACAAAGGAGTTACAAAAAGAACAATACCAAGATGCTTTTATTAAACGTGTAATTGGCTTACCTGGAGAAAAAGTACAACTTAAGGATGGCAAAGTTTATATCAACAACAAACCCCTCCCAGAAGCCAATTACCTCGGTTCTGATCAGAGTACAGTTATTGATGTTTGCCAATCAGGGCCACAGCCACCTTTTTTGGCGAAACCCCAGAGTATACCAGCCAATTCATATTTAGTGCTAGGTGATAATCGTAACAATAGTTATGATGGTCGCTGCTGGGGTGTTGTCCCCCGCGAGAATATTATTGGACGGGCTGTAGTTCGGTTCTGGCCTCTAGATCATGTTGGAGGAATAGATAAATCGCCAATATATCCATAATTAACAATATTATTGACGCTCCCTTGCTTGAACAAGTAACGTGAGTGCTTACTTGCTCAGAAAATCAGGGGAGTCAGCCCCTTCCCTACGGGACGCAGCGTGACTTCCGCCTTGCGACACTAGCCACTCGTATAAGTAACAAAAGAATTTTAGATTGAAGACTGCTAAATTACCAATCTTGACTTTGCTCAGACTTTTCGCAAAATCTAAAATCCACAATTGCTATGAAGCCTTACCTAGCCAAGATTTTACTGTATCCAGTTAAGTCACTGGATGGTATTGAAGTTGAAAACGCTAGAGTTCTTGCCAGTGGGGCACTACAGCATGACCGCGAGTTTGCCATTTTTGACGAACAGGATAGATTTGTCAATGGCAAGCGTCATGCTAAAATCAATTTAGTAAGGGCGCAATTTGCACTCTTAAATAGAACTATCTCGTTGCAGATCCCAGGCGGTGACTCACAACAAATTTTTCATCTGGATGAGGAACGGCAAGCATTAGAAGCAATTTTGAGTGATTTTTTTGAGTTTGCTGTCACATTAAGGCAAAACTCTATAATGGGTTTTCCTGACGATACACACTCACCTGGCCCAACGGTAATTAGTACAGCAACATTGGCAGAAGTAGCTTCTTGGTTTCCCGGTTTAACTGTAGATGAAATACGCCGTCGGATGCGTGCCAACATCGAGATTGATGGTGTACCAGCATTTTGGGAAGATCGGCTATTTAGTGAACAAGGTGATTTAGTCTCCTTTCGACTGGGAAATGTGGATTTTTTTGGAGTTAATCCATGTCAGCGTTGTATAGTCCCAACACGCGATTCTTACTTAGGGAAAGCTTACCCAAACTTTCAAAAAATCTTTGCAACCCAGCGACAAGCAACTCTGCCAAATTGGGTTGCTTCATCGCCTTTTAATCACTTTTACAGATTGAGTGTCAATACCCAATTACCCCCATCGTCAGCTGGAAAAATTTTACAAATGGGCGATGAGCTTGACATACTTCCACAATAAAATTAACATTTATTTAAAATAAAAAATATTAAGTAAATTTTTTTAGATTTTTACTCTGTATTTGTATGAAAATTTTAAAATTGTTGTATTTAAATATAAGTTTTTGTACAAGTCCAAAGGTTTTGATCTGGAAAATCAAGACATCAGCAATTAAAAATTAAATTTAGGATTGGCTGCTAATGACGACCTGAATTTTAGAATGGCATACTGTAGCTTATCCGTTAAATTTCAGTTCATCCGAGAAAATCTGATAAAACTGAGTAAATTTAGGTGCGGCCGCAAAGTCTGAAAATTAGGCGTTGGGGGAATTTAGCCACTCAAAGAAGTAGAAAGTAAAATTTATTTATTTTTTTATACTAAGTAGAGAAAAACATATGTCATATTAAAAGCATAATACGCCGTAATTCTCCTGATATTAAGTGTAGCTGATATGGCAACAATACCCCTAATATATGCTGGGGAAGAATTAAACAACAATGTTATCCAAACTTCAGCCCGTCAAATCTATTAATCGCTTAGTTGGCAAAGTTTATGCCAATATGCCCCTGAGGTATGTTCTGATTGTGCCCTTTATATTGCAAATTTGTGGGGCGGTGGGACTTGTGGGCTATCTTTCGTATCAAAACGGCCAAAAAGCGGTAACGGAGCTTGCTACGCAACTAGAAAATGAAATCTGCGCTCGCATTGAACAGCATCTTGATAGGCATTTAACAACCCCGAAGCAAATCAATCAAATCAACTTAGATGCGGTTGAGCTAGATTTGCTCAACCTTTCAGACTTTAAAACCACCGGAAATTATTTTTGGAAACAAATGCAGGTTTTTAATGTTGGCTACAACAGCTTTGCCAATTCCAAAGGTGAGTTTATCGGTATTGAACGTTTAGATAATGGCACGCTCTTAATTAATGAAGTTACCGAAAAGCATGGCATCGGGAAACTTTATGTTTACGATACAGACTTGAAAGGGAATCGCCGCCAGCTTCAACAAGTTAAAAATTACGATCCTCGTGTAGAAGCGTGGTATGCAGATGCAGCTAAGATGGGCAAACCCGTTTGGAGTCAAATTTATCAATGGGAAGATAAACCAGAAGTCCTATCCATATCTTCTAGCTATCCTGTTTACGATAAAAATCAGAAACTTGTTGGGGTGATTAGTGTTGATTTGCTATTGTCACAAATCGGCAATTTTTTAGCCAACTTAAACACCAAACAATCGGGTAAAACTTTTATTTTAGAGCGTTCCGGGTTAATAGTGGCTTCTTCTAGTACTGAGTCACCATATACCATCATTAATCGTCAAGCAAAACGCCTATCGGCATTAGACACTGAAGATTCTTTAATTCGACTCACAACCCAGTCTTTGATCAAACGCTTTGGCAGTCTTGGGTTTGTTGTTGGGAAGCAACAGCTAAGTTTTACCGCCGATGGAATGCGTTATTTTGTGCAGGTAAAAAACTGGAGGGATGAACTGGGTTTAGATTGGCTAATTGTGGCGGTGATTCCCGAAGGCGAATTTATGGAGCAAATTAATGCCAACACCCGCATCACTATTTTGCTGTGCATAGTTGCTTTTTTAGTCGCTACAATAATTGGGATTTTCACTAGTCGCTGGGTAATCAAGCCGATTTTACAATTAAACACATCAGCGAAGAAAATTGCTAAAGGTGAATGGGAGCAAATACCAGAAATTCAGCGTTCGGATGAACTAGGGGAACTAGCCAAGTCATTTGAAACTATGGCAAAGGAACTCCAAGCATCCTTTAGTACTTTGTCAGCAAAGAATGCTCAGATGCAAGTCTTAAATGAGGCGCTATCTCACAGTCAGAGTCGGCTAACTCAATTTTTAGAAGCCATGCCGATAGGTGTATTTATCATAGATGCTGAAGGTAAACCTTATTACACAAATAATATTGGGCAGCAAATTCTAGGTCAAGGAGCGATGTCTAACGACAAGCCCTTCGGGTTCGGGGGGTCGCAATCGACGGGAACCGCCAAGACTGCGACCCCCTCACCGCTACGCGTCTACGCAAAAGTTAGCGGCGAACAATTGTCAGAGGTATATCAAGCTTACCTTGCCGGGACAGATCAACTTTACCCCAGCGATCGCCTGCCGATTTTGAGAGCATTGCTTGGGGAAAGCACCAGGATCGATGATATGGAAATTCGCCATTCTGACAAGATTATTCCCATTGAAGTTTTGGGAAAGCCAATTTATGATGAATCAGGAAATCTTGCTTTTGCGATCGCAACATTTTTTGATATTACCCAACGCAAACAAGCAGAAAACTTATTAGCAGAATACAATCGCACCTTAGAGGCTCAAGTAAAAAAACGTACTGAACAGTTCCAGCAAGCTATCGAGCAACTGCAAATCACCCAACAAGAACTGATTCAGTCGCAAAAAATTGCCGCACAGGAACAACAAGCAGCTGTTCGTGAAGCGGCGCGAAGCACCGCCGCTAACCTCGCTAAAAGCGAATTCCTTGCTAACATGAGCCACGAACTGCGTACCCCACTCAATGCCATTCTCGGTTTTACCCAAGTCATGAGCCGAGATTATTCGCTATCTGGCGAACATCAAGAAAACTTGGCAATTATTAATCGTGCTGGCGAACATCTACTCAACTTAATTAACGACATCCTAGAAATGTCCAAAATCGAAGCTGGCAGAATCACATTAAACACCAGCAGCTTTGACTTAATTCATGTATTGAAGAAGTTAGAAGAGATGCAACACGCAAGTGCTGCATCTAAAAATTTAGAACTAGTGTTTGAATATGCACAAAACATTCCTAAATACATAGAAACGGACGAAAATAAACTGTGTCAAGTCTTGCTCAACCTTTTGGGAAATGCCATTAAATTTACTAATACTGGGAGGGTGACACTACGGGTGAGACTGGGGGCTGGGGGCTGGGATGGGGAGCAGGGGGAGATGAGGGAGCAGGGGGAGATGAGGGAGCAAAATCTTCCTCATCCCCCTCATCCCCCTCATCCCCCTCATCTCTTCTTCGAGGTACAAGACACTGGCTGCGGTATTGCCCCACAAGAACTTGACTTGTTGTTTGAAGCTTTTGAGCAAACCGAAATCGGCAGAAAATCCCAACAAGGGACGGGACTGGGTTTGGCGATTAGCCGGAAATACGTGCAACTGATGGGAGGAGATATTACTGTCAACAGTATCCCTGGTGTCGGTAGTAGATTTGCCTTTGATATTCAGATTGCTCTAACTTGCCCCAGAGAAATCCCAACAAACCAAATTAGATACCAAACTCTAGCTTTAGCACCTACTGAGAAAGCATACCGTATCTTAGTAGTTGACGACTCCCAAGAAAGCCGGATGTTGTTAGTTAAAATTCTCACATTTGTTGGCTTTGAAGTCAGGGAAGCTATAGATGGTAGTGAAGCAGTTGCTAATTGGGAATCTTGGCAACCACACTTGATTTTTATGGATATGCGAATGCCGGTTATGGACGGTTACGAAGCGACAAGAATAATTAAAGCTAAACAAATAGGGTATAGGGCAGCCAATACGTTGCGGAGGTTCCCAAAATCGGAACAGCTGCTGTCGTCAGGGAGCCAGTACCTTGCGTCCGGGTTCCCCGATTCCGGCGAGTCCGAAGTTCTCGTTGTACCGCTATTCAAAACCCAGCTAGGCACAGCGTCCCCTACACCAGAAGCAACTAGTGTCATGGAAAATGATGCCAATAGTGCCGCAAAGCGATCGCCAACAGCCCTAGCTCCCCCTGATGACTTGTCTGGGGCAGAGCAGAGTTGCTCTAATACAAACACGATCATTATTGCCCTAACTGCTAGCGCCTTTGAAGAAGAACGCCAGAAAATTTTGTCCATTGGCTGCGATGATTTTATTCGCAAGCCATTCATACAAGAAGTATTATTGGAAAAACTGAGCCAACATCTAGGTTTAAAGTATACCAACCAAGTAGAAAACACAAACACAACAGTTGTCGATGAAGCTACACCGATGTTTATCAGTGTTACCGAACTCCTGAGCCATTTATCAGAAATGTCCCCTGAGTGGCTCCAACATATTTACTATGCCGCAGCTAGCTGTAGCGATGAACTGATTTTAGAGTTACTCAAGCAAATTCCATCAGATAATAGTCAAGTTTTCAAAGTTCTCCGGGATTTAGCGAATAACTACCAGTTTGAGAAAATCATGGAATTGACTAAAACAAACGTAGAATGAATCACGAGCATTTAGACCTTAATAAAAAAGATATTTTGATCATTGACGATATGGCGGATAACCTCCGGGTTTTATCGTCGATCTTGACAAGGGAAGGGTATAACGTTCGTAAAGCCTTGAACTGGCAAATGGCACTGACCGCAACTCAAACAGTATTACCGGATTTGATTCTACTTGATATTATGATGCCAGAAGTAGATGGCTATGAAGTTTGTCAGACCTTTAAAGCTTGGGAGCTAACAGCCGATATTCCGGTGATTTTTATTAGCGCTTTAGATGATGTTTTTGACAAAGTTAAAGCCTTTAAGGTAGGTGGTGTAGACTACATCACCAAACCTTTTGAGTTTCAAGAAGTTTTAGTGCGCGTGCAAAATCAACTGGCATTGAGGTCGGCGCGATTAGAAATATTGAAGCTAAATGTCGAACTGGAAGATCGGGTAAAACAGCGGACTGGGGAGCTAGAAAAAACTCTCCAAAAACTCCAAGAAGAAATAAATTCCCGCCAGAAATTGCAAAGTCAACTGTTAGACATAGCGCTGCATGATTCCCTGACTGGATTACCAAACCGAGTTTTGTTTATTAGGCGACTAGAAAATGCTTTAAATCGGGCAAAGCAAGAATCTAGTTATCAGTTTGCACTCCTTTTTTTGGACTGCGATCGCTTCAAAGTTATCAATGATTCCCTTGGACATCTGGTGGGAGATGAATTGCTGATAGCCATCGCTTCTCGCCTGCAAGCATGTCTGACACCTATTAATACTCTAGCACGACTGGGCGGTGACGAATTTGGAATTATCTTAGAAGATATCACACATATCAATATGGCAATCCAAGTTGCCGAACAAATTCTGCAACAGCTATCACTCGCTTTTAAGCTGTCCAGATATGAAGTATTTATGAATGCCAGTATTGGGATTAGTTGGGGCAATAAAGATTACGAGCGCCCAGAATATTTGCTGCGGGATGCTGATACGGCAATGTATCGGGCTAAGGCTCAAGGAAGAGCCAAATATCACGTTTTCAATCCAGCGATGCATCAAGAAGCTATTCAGCTTTTAGAGTTAGAAAATGATCTGCGAAGGGCTGTTGAAAGACAAGAATTCCTCGTTTATTATCAACCAATTGTTTCACTGACTACAGGCAGAATTTCTGGATTTGAAGCCTTGGTGCGCTGGCGACATCCGATTCGCGGTCTGGTTTCTCCCATAGAATTTATTCCTGTGGCAGAAGAAACAGGTTTGATTAATGCCATCAATACTTGGGTATTACAGTCAGCTTGTCATCAACTCAGCATTTGGCAACATCATCCAGTGACACCAGAACCTCTAACTATGAGTGTCAATTTGAGTGCTAGGTTATTTTCACAGCCTAATTTAGTAGATCAAATTGACCGAATAATTTATGTAAATAACATAAATCCTGCATACTTAGAATTAGAAATTACAGAAAGTGTAATTATGGAAAATTCTAATGCAATTGCAATAATTCTTCACCAACTAAAGCAGCGAAAAATAAAGTTGATTATGGATGACTTCGGTACAGGATATTCCTCTTTAAGTTACCTACACAGCTTTCCTTTGAATGCACTCAAAATTGATAAATCTTTCGTTAAACGTATGCAAGAAAACAAAGAGGATATGGGGCTAGTACCAGCAATGATTGGCATTGCTAACTCAATGGGAATGAGTGCGATCGCAGAAGGTGTCGAAACACAAGAACAGTTAGCCCAATTAAGAACTTTAAACTGTAATTTTGCTCAAGGATATTTGTTTTCTAAACCCATAGAAGAACAATTGGTTACTAAGTTACTTGCCGCAGCACCTCAATGGTAAGTAGGTGGGCGCTAAAAAATATAACTAGATTAAGAAATGTAAATCGCTTAAAAGCTGATATTAAAAGTGTTTCTGGCGCTTTACATAAATTTACACAGTTCGGTTTAATTGTGCCTACTTACTTAGCTATCAAATAACACTTGGAAAAATTTAATTTTTGACGCTCGGCTAGATAATCTGCCTGTATTATCTACTATACTACTGTAACCGGGCTATCAAGTTCGCAAAGCTCCTAATTGACTAATAGCTGTGGTAGTCGCTAAAACTCTCCAACCACTGTGGGAGTTAGACTATAAATACAAGTATTCTGGTGAAATTGATAAGAATTTTTTAGGATTATTTAAAACAAGTATTTACTATACTCAATTATTATAAATATAGCTTTTTATACATAATGCATTTAAATCAAACTAACCATTATAAAAGAAATATTTTGGTGGTCGATGATACGCCAGATAATTTGCGGCTTTTATCGGCAATGTTGACTGCACAAGGTTTTGAAGTTCGCAAAGCCTTAAACGGTAAAATGGCACTAACTGCTTGCCAAATGGTTTTGCCAGATGTGATTTTGCTGGATATCAAGATGCCAGACATGGATGGCTATCAAGTTTGTCAACAGCTGAAAGCTGACGAGAAGACTTGTGAAGTCCCAGTAATTTTTATTAGCGCCCTGGATGATATTGTAGATAAAGTAAAAGCCTTTGATGTTGGTGGTGTAGATTATATTGCAAAACCTTTTCATGGGGCAGAGGTTGTCTTGCGAATTGAAAATCAGATTAATTTACGTTTGCTTCAAGTTCAACTGCAAGAAAAAAACTTTTTACTCCAACAAGCTCTTGACGACTTGAAAGCCTCTCAAGTTAAACAGATTCAGAGCGAAAAGATGGTGGCACTGGGACAGTTAGTGGCTGGGGTTGCTCATGAGATTAATAACCCTATCAGTTTTATTTATGGGAATCTCCAATATGCTGGTCAATATGTGCAAGACCTAATTAATCTGATTGAAGCTTATCAACAGGAATATCCCAAAGCCACATCAAAAATTCAGCAAATAGCTAAAGATATAGACCTGAATTTTATGATTACGGATCTGCAAAACCTGATAGGTGCAATGTATAGAGGATCTGATCGCATTCGGGAAATTGTACTAGCGCTACAACACTTTTCTCGGCATGATGAAGCACAGATGAAGCGGGTAAATATCCATGAAGACATCGAAAACACTTTGGTGATGTTACAACATAGACTCAGGGAAACAGCAGACCATCCCGCAATTGTTGTAGTGAAAGATTATGGTAACTTGCCCCTAGTCACTTGTTATGCAAGTGAATTAAACCAAGTACTTATGCATCTGTTGAATAATGCTATTGATGCAATAGAAGAGGGAGTGGGGAGTGGGCTTGCCGTGAGCGTAGCCGAACGGGAGTGGGGAGTGAGGAACCAATCTTCAGAAAAGGAAGTGGGGAGTGGGGGGTGGGGAGTGGGGAACCAATCTTTTACTCCCTACTCCCTACTCCCTACTCCCCAAATTCGGATTCACACAGAGTTAACAGGCTTGAACATGGTCAAAATTGCGATCGCAGATAATGGCCCTGGTATTGAAGAGTCGTTGCGATCGCGTTTATTTGACCCATTTTTTACCACAAAACCTGTGGGCAAAGGTAGTGGGCTAGGGTTATCGATTAGTTATCAAATTATTGTGCAAAAACACCGAGGACAGATTACCTGTAACTCATCTGTTGGCAAAGGAGCAGAGTTTGCGATCGAAATTCCCATCGAGCAACAAGAGCGTTAGCCAACAGCAAACTCGGTAAATTGTCGTTTGAAGGGGGAATCAAAGTTTAACTGCTGATGGATACGTTGTGTCACTAATCACTCTGACAGGGTTAACGGCAATTGAACTGTGAACGTTGTCCAGCCCTGAGAACTGGTAACTTCAATTGTGCCTTGGAGATATTCTACTAACTTCTTCACTAATGCTAAACCTAATCCTGTACCGCCATGTTCCCAGCGATCGCTTTGAGGAATTCGGTAAAACGGCTCAAAGATTCGAGATTGTTCTTTTTTAGGAATTATTACCCCAGAATTGCTAATTGTGATTTGAAAGTAGGAAACTTGAAGATTATCTAATACACCAGATTCAGCATCCTCATTTATTAGACTTTTTGTGGTGTCGATTACCCGAACATTCACCATAATCTGTTCATCAGGAGGAGTATATTTACAAGCATTGTTGAGTAACTCTGAGACAATTTCGGTTAAGCTAGCCAAGTCTGAAATTAAAGGTGGTAAATTTGGAGGAACACTAACTTGCAAAGTCTGTTGCCTAGCTCCAGCCCTTTCACCAAAATACTCGGCAACGTGAGGCAGCCAGGTTTGAAGTTGAATTGAAGTTAATTCCAACGGATAGACATCTGCATCAATCATTCGCATATACAGTAAATTGTCTACTAAATCTAGTTCTTGTTCGCACTGTTCACGCAGGATAGTTAAGTAGCGGGCTACAGATTCAGATGGGGAAAGTGCGTTTGAATTTAAGATACCCTGCCGATCAAGAATATTTTCTAGCACGGAAATGGTCATTTTGATGTTTGACAAAGGCGTTCGCATTTCATGAGAAGTGGTTGCGAGAAAATCCTCTTTCAACTGGTTTAGCCGTTGGAATTCTGCCACTTGAATTTCTAGTTGTTGGGCACGTTCATCTGCGAGATTTTGTTCTTCGGTTAATCGTCGTTGCGTGTCATCCCGAAAAACTAGTACGGCTCCTGTAATTACACCATTATTATTTCTCAGAGGAGTAGCGCTATCAGCTACTGGTATACTTGTCCCGTCTCTAGCAACTAGTAAGATGCGACTGCCTAGATAGATAGTAGTTTCTTGTTGCAGAGCTGCGATAATTGGATTTTGAGCGGGGATCTGAGTTTGTTCATCAACGAGCTTGAACACCTCGGTTAACATTCGTCCCTTGGCTTCATTCCATCGCCACCCTGTCAATGCTTCAGCTACCTGATTTAGATACTTAATGGTTAACTGAAGATCGACTACGATCACCCCGTCCCCCATTCCTCGAAGCACAGAACTCAAAAATTGTTCGTGTTCATAACGATTGAGTGCTGTTTGAATGGCAACGTAGAGTTCTTGCTCTTTAATTGGTTTGAGAATATATCCAAAGGGGGATGTCAGCGTTGCCCGCTCTACAGTACTTTTATCAGAATGTCCTGTGACGTAGATAGCAGGAATTTGCAAATTCTGCCAAATTTTCTCTGCTGCCTGTATACCATCTATTTCACCCCGTAACCTGATATCCATTAAAATCAGGTTTGGGCGTAATTCGGTTGCTTTTACAATTGCCCCTTCTGCGGAATCGGCTATATCTAAAACAGTGTATCCCAGAGACTCTAAACTTTCTTGCAAATTAATCGCAAGAATATATTCGTCTTCAACAACGAGGATTCTAACTGTCTGCTTTGTATGTATGTTTGATGGGATGTCAATTGTGTTCATGCACGGCTGTTTGTAAAAGTAATTTTGAACTGTGTTCCGTGGTGAGAGTCAATTTCGAGCTTTCCCCTCAGTTGCTTGACTAAACCTTGGACAAGGGTTATGCCAAGTGTTTTAGCCTTTTTGCTATCAAAATTTTCAGGTAAACCAATGCCATTATCTCGAATAATCAGTGCCAAAGTAGACTCGGATTCTTGATAAAACTTAACCTCAATTTCCCCTCTACGATTACCAACAAAGGCGTATTTCAAAGCATTGGAAACCAGTTCATTGATAATCAAGCCACAGGGAATGGCGGTTTCGATGTCGAGGCTAGCATTATCAACTTGAATCTTCAGTTGAATTTGGCTAGAACTGACGTTATAGGAATCAAATAAATGAGTTGTTAAATCTGGGATGTATTGAGCGAAATCAATATCAGCGAGGTCTTCAGAGCGGTATAACTTTTCATGAACCAAGGCAATGGAGGCAATGCGGTTTTGGCTATCGCGCAGAATAGGTGTCACCAGAGGATCTTGTGTACGTCTGCACTGCATTTGCAGCAAACTGCTGACAATTCCTAAATTGTTTTTCACCCGATGGTGAATTTCCTTAAGTAATACCTCCTTTTCTTTCAGAGAGGCTTTGATTTTTTCCTGCGTTTGCTTATGCTCGGTGATGTCTTGTTGGACAGCCACAAGGACGCTTCCATACTCAGGATGCTCAAAAACGGAAGCTTTCGCCCTACACCAGAACGGAGTACCATCTTTTTTAACATTATAAACTTCATAAGTGGACTCACCGTGTTGCAAGACAGCAGTCCTAATCGCCTGGTAAACTTCTTCAGGTGTAGTATGTTCGTCACCGTAGTTGACAATCGACACATGCTGACCGATTAATTCACCAGGTTCATAGCCAAACATCTGCTCAAATTTAGGATTAGCGTAGACAAACACGCTATCTGTGGCATGAATTAGGCAAATTCCCTCTGCCATATTACGGGTAATCACTGCTTGTAGTTGTAACATTTGTTCAGCGCGTTTGCGATCGCTGATTTCAACTACAACAATGCCCATACTAATGGGTTGATCGGCTTCAGACTGAATCGGAAAGTAGGAAGCTAGCCAAGTTCTGATTACACCGGGCAGTTTTGGAGTTTCGCCACTGATCTCAAAATCCAGAATCGCTTCACCCGTGGTTAAAACATGTTCAAAGATCGGTTCGAGCCTTGGTGTCAAATCAGGGACAATCTCGCACAGAGTTTTGCCAATATGCTCGGCTGCGGGAATGCCATTAATTTCTGCTAATGCTTCATTAATCAATGAGAAACGCAGATCCCCATCCAGAATGGTTATACCAACGGGTGCGCTATTGATGAAGCTATCCAATAACTTTTGCTTGTGAGCCAGTTCTCGCTCCAAAATCTTACGTTCTGTGATGTCGATCGCCACCCTACCCACTAGCTTTTGTGCAGACAATCCTAGAATCGGGAACTTATATACCAAGAACTCTCCAAGGGTGCCGTCTGGTCGGGAAGCAACTTCGATCGCCTCAATTACCTGATTTGTCTGTATAACTGTCTGGATGTGATCAAAATGCTGCCGAGCAATTTCATCTGGGTAGAGATCAAAAATGGATTGTCCAATCACCTGTTCGGGTAGTAATTTAAATATCCGCAGGTATGTTTGGTTTGAGTAAAGTACACGCCCGTCCGCATCAGCGATCCAAGCTAGCACGGGGCTATTGTCCATAAATGCCTGGAACCGGGCTTCACTTTCTTGCAGGGCTGCTTCTGCTTGCTTGCGATCTTCTGCAACACGCTTAAACGCAGTGATATCCGTGACTCGTACCAGGTTCATCACATTGCCAGCGACTGTGATTTGTTTGGCTGCTATGTTTCCCCAAAAGGATTTGCCCTGCTTGGTAACATATTCAATTTCTCGACTCCAAAACCCTTGCTGGTTCATTTCTTCAGTTATGGAGGTTAACTCATCAGGGGTGAACTGTTGTTTTTGCAGAGTGTGACCTTCAATATTAGTGAGTTCAGCTTTGCTAGAGGCTGCAAATAGCTTTACTGCTTGATCGTTACAGTCAGTGGTGAGTAAAGTTTCTGCATCCACAAGAAAAAGCGCATCAGCAGATTCATTATAAACAGCTTCTAGAAGATCACGACTACGAATGATTTCTAATTCAGTTTGTTTTCGTTGTGTAATATCTAGGATAGATCCTAACAACTTAACTGCATTCCCTTGGGGATTATAAACTATCTCTGCTTTCGCCTCAAGGTAGCGGACTGAGCCATCGGGTCGGACAATTCGATACTCAATATTGAAAGGGGTTTCTTGGGCAATCGCCTGTTCAAAATTGGTCTGGAACAGTTCTCGATCCTCTGGGTGAACCATCTGGAGGAATTCTGCCTGGGTGGGTTCGCTTTGAGTTGGATTTAGACCAAAAACGCGAAAAGTTTCCATTGACCAGGAGCGTTTTTTAGTTTCTAAGTTCCATTCCCAACTGCCGATATGGGCGATCTGTTGAGTAGTGGCTAGCTGCGCTTCACTTTGTTGGAGTTTTTCCTCAGCTTGTTTGTGTTCGCTAATGTCCCCAAGTGAACCGACCAATCGAACGGGATTTCCTTGTTCATTCCAGATAGCTTTTGCCCGCGATCGCACCCAGCGATAACTGCCATCCTTGCACCGCAGACGATATTCAAGGTTATAATCGGCAACTTGCCTAAGCAAATAAGCTTTTTGTGCAGCTATGACTCTGGTATAATCATCAGGATGAATGCGAATACTCCACTCATCATCACAATTGCTAAGTTCGTTAGGTTCATATCCCAAAATTGTGAACCAACGCTCAGACCGGAAGGTTTGATTCGTAGATATGTCCCAATCCCAAATTCCTTCATCAGTACCTGCGATCGCTAATTGCCAACGTTCTTCACTTTGACGCAATATTTCTTCACTGCGCTTGAGGTCGGTGACATCTACCACCAGTCCATCCCAAGCCACACGCCCATTTTTCAACTGACGTGGTGTAGAACGGAAATGAAACCATTTGAGTTTACCACTGGGCGTTCGGATTCGCAGTTGAATATCAAACACAGACAGATTCAGGCGGGACTCTGCAACGGCTGTCCGTAGGCGGGGGATATCCTCTGGAATAAACTGGCGATAAAGCAGAGATGAATCTTTGAGTGCATCTTCTGCCTTGACTTCCATCAGTCTTTCAATTCCCTCACTCAGGTAGGAAAAGCGATCGCTACCATCCAATTCGCGGATTACCCGATAAACTGCGCCATTAGGCAGATTATCTCCAATCAAGTACAACATCACTTCACGCTCAGACAAGGCAAGTTCTGTTGCTTTGCGTTCGGTAATATCTCGTCCTTCTGGAATCAACAAAACGACTTCACCCGTCTCATTTTGCTGCGGACGCAGTGAAAAATCGATTGTTGCTACTCGGTTATTTGCGCCGAGAACATCAACTTCATAGCAGACAAACTCCCCTTGAGCTGCACGAGCGATCGCTTGTTTTAATTCTTCTTGAGTTTGAGGTGAAATCGTCCACCAGTGTGCTTCCCAAAAAGGGCGATTAATCACATCTTCAAGCTTAAGCCCGCCAAAAGTGAGCGCAGTCTGGTTCGTCTCTAGTAAAATGCCATCTGGCGTTAGCAGTCCTGTGAATTGGAAAGTGTTATAGAATACACGGAATCGGCAATCGCTTTCCTGTAGTGCAGTAGTGCGTTCCTCCACTTTGGCTTCTAACTCGGCCTTGAGGGTTTGCAGGTTGTGGTAGAGTTGGGCTTGTTGGATAGCGATCGCTAGTTGCACCGTCAGTTGGTTGAGAAATTCTACCTCAAATGTTTGCCATTGGCGGGGGGCAGAACATTGATGCACGATGAATAGTCCCCATTCAACTGCTGAAGTCCCTTGGTTATCTAACAAAATGGGGACAACTAAATTCGCCTTGATTTGAAACTGTTCCAAAAGTTGAATATGGCGATCGCTTAAACCCGCTTCGTAGATGTTCGTCGCTGCCCAGATTTTTCCTTGGTAGTATTCTTCCCCTTGGCTTTGCTGAAAATCGGTATTTTCAATCTCCAGTCCCAAGGTTGGTGTCCATTGGGATAATACCGACTCAGCTATGACTTTACCCCCCATTTGATGAGTAAATTGATACACTAACACGCGATCAGCCTTGAGTAACTGGCGGGCTTCTTTGACACTCTTAGCGAAGATATCTTGAAACTTCAAGGACTTGCGAATATCAAGAGCGATCGCTCCAATTAACTTTTGTTGTTCCTGTAGCTGTTTTAGGTGCTGCATTAGCTGTAATTGTTAGCTTTTAACCTACGTACAAGCGCCCAATCCCCCATGTCCAATGCCCAATGCCCTGAATCAAGAAATCCGGACTTTTTCTTGATCGCGGACTACTATTTTTAGTCGCATAAACGCATAATAGAATAGTGACTGATCTGTTCGCCCCTTTACAATCTCTCAAGCAAGGTGACTGGTTCAAGCTGATCTGCGGAGCCAGCTTCCAGCATTTACCGGCAGTCAGAAGTTTAACGTTAGCCTATACTTTGGCGGGCGCTGACTGCATAGATGTTGCAGCTGATCCAGCAGTGATTGCAGCGGCGCAAGCAGGGCTACAAGTAGCCAAATCTCTGGCTACGGATGCCCAAAAGCGAGGCTTTAGCTACAAAGGTAACTCACCCTTTTTGATGGTAAGCCTGAACGATGGAGAAGACCCCCATTTTCGGAAAGCAGAATTTAATCCTACTGAGTGTCCTACAGACTGCCCTAGACCCTGTGAACGGATTTGTCCGGCACAAGCAATTGTGTTTAACAAAGAAAACTTTTCCGGAGTAATATCAGAAAAGTGCTATGGCTGCGGTCGTTGTATACCAGTTTGCCCATATAGTATAATTGATACAAGTTCATATATGTCAACGCCGGGAGCGATCGCGCCATTGGTAATGTCAACGGGAGTAGATGCCGTAGAAATCCATACAAAAGTTGGGCGGTTGACAGAATTTGAGCAATTATGGCAGGCAATTTCACCGTGGGCTGATCAATTAAAGCTACTAGCTATCAGCTGTCCCGATGGCGAGGGGATGATTAACTACCTAAGAGCAGTATATGACCTGATTGCCCCACTCAAGAGTGCCTTAATTTGGCAAACCGACGGCCGTCCTATGAGTGGTGATATTGGCGATGGCACCACAATAGCCTCGGTGAAATTAGGGCAAAAAGTTTTGGCAGCTAAGTTACCGGGATATGTGCAGTTAGCAGGCGGCACTAATAGTTATACCGTTGCTAAGTTAAAGGCAATGGGACTACTGAAGAGAGCAGGGGGAGCAGGGGGAGCAGGGGGAGATGAGGGAGCAGGGGGAGCAGGGGGAGATGAGGGAGCAGGGGGAGATAGGGAAGTAAATTCTTCTTCATCCCCCTCATCCCCCTCATCCCCCTCATCCCCCTCATCCCCCTCATCCCCCTCATCCTCCATCGCCGGGGTCGCCTACGGTAGCTACGCCCGCGTACTGCTGTCACCAATTCTCGAACAGTTAGAGAATAAGGAGGTAAGTAACACCAATGTGCAAGCGAATCTTCGCCTCGAAGAAAATGACGTATTACTTTGGCAAGCTGTAAAACTTGCCCATTCTCTCGTTTCCCAGATCAAGTCACAGCAGGAGCGTTAATTGCTCGTTTCGGAAAATTACCCAAAGCGGGTTCTCCTGCACGCAAATGTCCTCGCTATCTCTAAAAACGTCACCATAGAAAGCATGACGATTACAGACGATCTCCAAAAGTTATTAGACATTTTGCCCCAAGACCTGCAACAAGTACTAGAGAGTCATCCCAAACGAGATAGTTTAGTAGAAGTGGTCTTGGATTTGGGCCGTCGCCCAGAGGCTCGGTTTCCTAATCAAGCTGAGTATCTGAGCGAAGTACCCGTTACTCAAGAACAGATAGATGATTGTATTCAAAGAGTTGGAATCTTTGGCGGAGATAATCGAGCAGGAATTGAGCAAACTTTGCATCGGATCAGCGCCATCCGCAACCGCACGGGTAAGATTATTGGCTTGACTTGTCGCGTTGGTCGAGCGGTATTCGGAACCATTGGCATGATCCGCGATTTGGTAGAAACTGGTAAATCGATTCTCATGCTGGGGCGTCCAGGCGTGGGCAAAACTACTGCCTTACGGGAAATTGCCCGTGTTTTGGCGGATGATCTGCAAAAGCGAGTGGTGATTATTGACACATCTAACGAAATAGCTGGGGATGGTGATGTTGCTCACCCCGCCATTGGTCGCGCTCGGCGGATGCAAGTGGCTCATCCAGATCAACAGCATCAGGTGATGATTGAGGCAGTGGAAAACCACATGCCAGAAGTCATTGTCATTGATGAAATTGGCACAGAACTAGAGGCTTTAGCGGCTCGTACTATTGCGGAACGGGGTGTACAGTTGGTCGGTACTGCCCACGGGAATCAGATCGAAAATCTGATTAAAAACCCCACCCTGGCTGATTTAGTTGGGGGTATCCAAGCTGTGACGCTGGGAGACGATGAAGCTAGACGGCGAGGTTCTCAAAAGACTGTTTTGGAGCGGAAAGCCCCTCCTACCTTTGAAATTGCTGTGGAAATGTTGGAGCGCCAACGCTGGACAGTACACGAAAGTGTTGCTGACACAGTAGATAATCTGCTGCGGGGGCGTCAGCCTACCCCACAAACGAGAACCGTTGATGACCACGGTAAAATCGCTGTTACAAGGCAGTTAGCTGTTGTTAACGGTCGCGGTGGACAGCTAGCGACAGTGGAAGAATCTTTCCCACCGGCGCGACCTTCTAATGGCTGGCGTTCATCTGGACAAATGGTAGCACTGCCGCAATTGCCTGTAGAGCGGGTAACTGGACGCAGTGAATTTGACCGTTTGCTGGATGAATCCTTCAATTATTCTGACAGCATTGATTTGGATGCTGCTACTAGACAGCCAGGGCCGAATGGTGAAGATTTGCCACTGCACGTTTACCCCTATGGCGTTAGTCGCCATCAACTAGAACAGGTAATTAGCGTGCTAACTTTGCCCGTGGTATTGACAAAAGATATAGATAGTGCTGATGCAATTTTAGCACTGCGATCGCACGTCAAAAACCACGCCAAATTACGCCAAATGGCCAAAGCCCGTCATGTACCGATCCACATGATTAAGTCCAGCACCATACCCCAAATTACCCGTGGTTTGCGGCGGTTGCTGAACATGGACGACCCGGAAATGGCCGATGACCTAGAATTGCAACTGTTTTTGCACAATGGTAGCGATGATGAGATGGATGCCTTGGAAGAAGCTAGACTTGCTGTTGAGCAAATTGTGATTCCAAAAGGACAGCCAGTGGACTTATTGCCGCGTTCTCCCCAAGTTCGCAAAATGCAGCATGAGTTGGTAGAACATTATCGCCTCAAGTCGCATAGTTTTGGCGAAGAACCAAACCGCCGCTTACGGATTTATCCGGCATAACCTCACCCCCAGCCCCTCTCCGTTGACGTAAGCCTGCCGTTATGCATAGCGGAGAGGAGAGTCAATACATAAAAGTTAGTTTTGCCTGTTAATAATAGAAAACTTGATAATTTCAAAATTTTTATGTATTGATGCAGCATCAAACTTAAGAGAGGAGTTTTCACCATGAAAATACAAAGCCTATTTACCGAAAATTAGGGGTCTAGCGTTCACAACGTCGAGTTTCCAGAAAGGTAAAAGGTTCAAAAAATAGGGTTAAGGCAAGACAGATTTTAGGAAAACGCCACCTCAAAATAAGTAGACAACGTAAAGACCACGCTGTAAAACTAGCGCGGTGCGTAGTTCAGTCTAACGACTTGATAGCCTACGAAGATTTGAGGATTAAAAATATGGTGAAGAATCATTGTTTGGCTAAGTCCATTAACGATGCATCCTGGTATCAGTTCCGTGTTTGGCTTGAATACTTTGGTAAAGTGTTTAAACGAGTCACGGTTGCGGTTAATCCGCAATACAGTAGTCAAGAATGCTCTAGCTGCGGTGGAATTGTTCAGAAAACTCTATCTAGCAGAACGCATGTATGTTTGTGTGGTTGCGTCATGGATAGAGACGAAAACGCAGCGAGAATAATCCTTAGTCGGGGATTGGGTACGGTAGGGCATACCGGAACCTTTGCGGCGATCGCTTGCAACGCTTGGGGAGATGAAGCCTCTACTCAATCTGGGGAAACCCTGATTCAGCAAGCTATGTCGTAGATCCAAGAATCCCCGTCCATTTATGGCGGGGAGTGTCAAAGGCTTTATCCAAGGACAAGTGATTGAGAAGGTTGCCACTTTTGAAGATATTGCCCTGTTTGAAACACCCGATTTGCTCAACTTGGTGCAGTTGACCGAAAAGGGAGTACAACGACTTCCAGAGCTTTGTCTTAGGCTGGTGACGATGTTAGAGGGAATTTTTATCTTCATTCCAGCCATACTCCTTTCGGTGTCCCTTGCTTGGTGGGTACCACTAATTTTGTTTATCTGCGTTATCCCTGCTATGTATGTAGAAAGAAAATACCGTAAGCAAGTTTGGAGAGTAGAAAAAACCCAAGCGAGTGTTCTTCGGGAAATGAACTTATATAAAACGGTTTTAACTGGGGAGACATACGCTAAAGAACTACGTTTGTTTAGCTTACAACCCTTACTTTTAGAACGTTGGCACGGACTTTACCGTACCATTTTTAAAGCAATGGAACAGATTCGCCGTCGGGGGACAACGGCGGTTATTAGTTGGTCTTTACTCAGTGGCTCAGGCTTTGCATTAACTTATGTGTACGTAGTTCAGGGAGTGCTAGGTGGAACCCATACTTTAGGGGATTTAGCACTTTACACTGGGGTAATTTTAGAAGTGCGTCGAAGTTTGGATAATTTGATGTCTGGCGGGTCAGAGTTATATAATATTGCACTGGCAACAACGCCCATTTTCCAGCTTTTAGAGTTAGAGCCGCAATTATCCCGTTCTCATTCAGAGTTGCAATCAAAGTCAGTCACAAAGGCATGGGGAGAAGTCAGGGAATCGGCTGTTAACAATGGGAACTTTGAAAGAAATGGCAAAAATTCATCTGCTCATCGGCAAGCTTTATCAGGTCTAAATGCAACTGAGTATGAAGCATCACAGACAGGTCTTGATATCAAAAATCTGTCCTTTACCTATCCGAATAGCGATAGCGCAATCTTGAAAAACATCAACCTAACGATTCACCCCAACGAAATGATTGTACTAGTGGGTGAGAATGGTGCTGGTAAGACCACATTAGCAAAGCTATTATGTCGCCTTTATGATCCTAGCCAAGGTGCGATTATTTGGAATGGGCGGGATTTACGCTCGCTCCCCTTAGAAGATTTGCGATCGCGGATTGACGTAGTTATGCAAGATTACGCTCGCTTTCCGACTACTGTACGAGAAAATGTTGCCTTTGGGAATTTACCGAAAATGCAGGATGATGACGCTATTACAGAAGCGATCGCTGAGGCTGGTTTGGCTAGAGTAATTGAGAAGCTAGATCAAGGCTTGGAAACCCTCTTAGGCAAACAGCTAGAAGGCGGTATTGATCTATCAGGGGGACAATGGCAGAGATTAGCGATTGCTCGTGCTTTATTGCGACTGTCTCCAGCCGAACTACTCATACTTGACGAGCCAACAGCGAACCTTGATCCGAAAACAGAACATGAGATTTACAACATTTTGCGTACTCTGGCGAGGGGAAGAATAGCCGTTGTAGTTAGCCATCGCCTCGCCTTGGCAAAACTAGCAGACCGAGTAGTAGTACTAGAACACGGTCAAATTATCGAGGTAGGCACTCATGACGAACTCATAGCATTAGGCGGACAGTATCACTTAATGTTTACTCGTCAAGCTAGTAGTTATAACTGAGTCGAGAATGGGGACTTGTACTGAGCGTTCGCGTAGCGTCTCGTAGAGAAGCCGAAGTAGTGGGGAGTGGGCATTGGCGTCAACTTAAGCTCAAACGCTTGTCCCACATACGCATTACCCCTCCCCTTACCAAGGGGAGGGGCGGTTTTGGCTTTAGACAAAACCGGGGTGGGGTAATGCGGATCGTAATGGTAAGTGAATGAACTCAATATTATGTCTTGACAAGGGTTTCACGTTAAGTTGACACCTATGGGGAGTGAGGGGCAGGGGGAAATATTATTGCTTCGACCTCTGAACTCGCAACTTCGACCTCTGAACTCGCAACTTCAACCTCTGAACTCGCAACTTCAACCTCTGAACTCGCAACTTCAACCTTTGAACTCGGAACTTCGAGATTGAAACTCGGAACTTCGACCTTTGAACTCGGAACTTCGACCTTTGAACTCGGAACTTCGACCTTTGAACTCGGAACTTCGAGATTGAAACTCGGAACTTCGAGATTGAAACTCGGAATTTGGCGTTACTGAGTGGAAATATGAATTTGTAAGTAGCACTTTTTTATTCAAATTCAGCAACTTGGGTTATTTAGTTATTGTTCCCCATGCCCAATGCCCAATGCCCCATGCCCAATGCCCAATGCCCAATGCCCAATTTTTATTCTGGTAACTGATATTGCCCAACAATACGCTTGGCAAACTCTGGAACGTGCGCTTCTAATTTCTCAGGATGATTTCGCTTTACATACAAATAATTCCGAGTAAAGTGAGAATCAATGGAAAACCGCGCATATTCTAAACCCTTGGGGCCGATTTTTTCGATCACCACACCCATCAGTTTTGCTGCCCACATCGGCAGGGTAACGCCTTTATCGTAAGCGGGAATACTTTGCTGTACAGCTTCCTTCCGGTTGCCTTTAGACGTTACTGGTTGGGTGTCTAACTGGTCTTTCACTAAATCCAGCATTTCCTTACCAGTGTCATTTCTAACTACAATCCACTGCCAGCCGAAGGGTGCGCCCATGTAACCAACAACTAAATCGGCTAGGGAGTTGACGTAATCAAAGCAACTCATACAGGATGGGGCAAAGACATCTTTGAGTTGGTTTGTCTTCAAGCCAAAGAAAGGTACTGTTTCTGTTGAGCCATCCTCATGTTTGAAGTGAACCCGGAAGTCTTGCATGAACTCGTAATGCACAACTGTCTCAGGCGATCGGCTGGTGGTTTCTAAGAATTTTTGCAGTCCAGCGCGGTTAACATTATCTACGCAGGGCGTACCCAAAACATACAGCTTTTCTAAACCAAGTTGTTTTTCTACGGCTCGTAGCGCCTGGATTTGGCAACCAACACCAATCACTAATAGCCGTTTCATCCCCGATTTTTCTATCTGTTCCAACACGGAAAGGTTCGGAGAAAGAGTTGGTTTATTTACCCGCGCTGCTAGTATTTCTTCTGGGGTACGGGCGATGACGGGCATGGGTTGAAAGCGGTCTTCCTTGGTATTTTGCACACAGACGACACCTTCAACTATGCCGCGATTGAGCATTTCAATGGCAATGCTGCTAACAATACCCGTCCATTGTGCGCCTTCGATGGGCTGTTGTTTCCGCGCTGCCATCATGTCTTGGTGAACACCAAAGTAGAGTTCATCAGGGTTGTCGAGATGGCGCGATCGCGTGTGCGTTTCTTCTTCAAGTTCGCCTATCTGCTGATTAATAAAAGCGCAGGCTTCCTTGACATAGTGAATATAGTATGTGTCGCATAGTCCGCACTCGCTACAAAGTTCTTTAGCAGGGCGGCGGCTGGTAGATTTTAAGGCTCTGGCTTTTTTGTGAGGAGAAACTGAGGTCATATAAATTTTTTGTTTTATCCAGGAATCGCTTTTATTACAATACCTTCACTCGCTATGAACTTAACGATAGAGATTGAACAAGAAGAGGATGGACACAATAAGCAGAAGTGATTGGTTCTCCTGGGTCAAGATCATTAGTTGAGCAAGCTATAATTTGCTTAGATTAAAGGTGATGTATCCTTATGCTGACGCTTGAGCAAATTGAGTCCGCGATTCTCCAACTGTCACCTAACGAGTATCAGAAGCTCCTTGAATGGTTTGCTGATTTAGACTATCAACGGTGGGATGAACAATTAGAGAAAGACATTGCTGATGGCAAACTGGAAGCTTTTGCACAAGAGGCGATCGCTGAGTTTGAGACAGGGAACTGTCGAGCAATTTGATGCATTACACAACTCATCGATTATAAATAAGGATGAAAATGCGATCGCCTATGCATTTTTTATTCAAGTTCGCCTATTTGATAAAAGCGCAGGCTTGCTTGACATAATGAATATAGTATGTATAGCACAGTCAGCGATCGCTACAGAGTTCTTTAGCAGGGCGGCGGCTGGTAGGTTTGAGGGCTTTAGCTTTTTTGTGCTTGTTAGAATCAACTGAGGTGATATAAATTTTTTGTTTTATCCAGGAATCGCTTTTATCAAGATTCGCGGAAAACCCCATCCGCCTATGCGGTGGGGAGGATGTCAATACAATACCTTCACTCGCTATGAACTTCACGATCGAGATTGAACAAGAAGAGGATGGACGCAATAAGCAGAAGTGATTGATTTTCCTGGTGTACTGGCTTACGGGCAGACACGAGAAGAAGCAGTTGCTATAGTTCAAGTCTAACCATTATCTTAAGGCAGTGTTCGCTCACTCTGAAAAATTACTTACGTGTAATCAATCCGAGTTAAACTAATTATTACCTAGATCCAAGAGATGAAAGAATAGTTTTTATGACAATTGCGACAAAGATATCGGTAGCTATTGCTGGAGCAGCACTAGTAACACTTTCGACATTTGATGTAGTACAAGCACAAACCGTAATATTAGAATCGGCATCGCTTGGTTCTACTGGAGTATTTGGAGGATTTGCTGTTAACGCAGATAACTTCTTAGGCTGGAGGTTTCAAGTAGATAGCACGCTTCAAGTTACAGAGATTGGGGGACACTTTTTTACATTTACAGAGCCTAATTTTGGCAACGGTAGTATTTTTGGAGCTATTGTTCCGTTAAATACCTCTAATGCACTCCCAAAAGGAACTCCATTTTTACTAGAAGAGGTTTTAAGTGCAATCACATTTAATCCGGGTTTTCCCAGTATAGATGTAGCTGTTCCACTGTCTGTGAGGCTGGCACAAGGCAATTATGCTCTTGTCTTTGGTAGCGGTCTATTTGGCGCATCTGGTCTAGGTGCGATGCCATTTAGTAATCCTGAGTTACCTGGAACAACTTTTGATTCTTACTTTTCATGGAATGGTACTGGTTGGGAAAATAACGGTACTTCTAATGCCGGCGTTTCTGGCATTCGATTTTTTCTCAAAGGTCAGTTAGTTACTCACACCAATATTCCCGAACCTTCTTCCATATTCGGGATGCTTTTACTGAGTACCTTATGCACATTTTCAGTCCTTAGGTTTAGACACAAAGCTGATAACACTGCTATCAGCATCAAGTAGTAAGCTGATTGTCATTCATTTTTCCAGGATGATTCGCTTGTAGTAATGGCTTCAACCCTGGTTTTATTTTTATACAGCAGAATTCAGGAGTCAGAATTCAGAACTAAAACACGCTTTATAGCTGGCTTTGAGACGAATCGTTGTGTACTTCACCAACTTGAAATCTGCTGTAGCTTTTTTGGTTAGATGCGATCGCATGAAATAATCTTGTAATGCAAAGTGCGAGACTAGCTCCCCGATTTATTTAATAAGTCGTCGCCAGTAGCAGCAGAGACGGTATTATCAAACTTTGGAACCTGCACACTGGGGAATTACTACAAACTCTCTCTGGGTGTAGTCCTGTTGCTTTCAGTCCTGATGGCAAGACGCTGGTAAGTGGCGATAATGGCGGAAGCATCAAGATTTGGAGTCAAATGCAAAGCTTTGATAAGTTTACTCTCGACTCTGTGCTATCTGGGGAATGGTGGGAAGTCTTGGGTGTAAATCAGAGGTATCATCCCAAAGATGTCAAACTTGCTTACCTTCGATTAGCAAGATTGTATCCATCCTGATGTCAATAGTTCTGCCGTCGTAGTAGATATCGCAAAAACCTCTATGCAAGCAATTAATCAAGCTTATAAAGAATTCCAGGAGCAGTTAAACGCTCACAAATGTCAGTAGGGTAAAATATATAACTCTTCAGAAGTATTGACATCTTGACTTTTTCAAGCATTTATCTTGCATATTTTGACAAAACGTTATAAATTATTAGAATATAGGGGAATAATCTGACTTCTTAGTGTCAAAAACTAATCCTGCTCAAGTAAATATACTGCAACCAGTTTTAACTTCATGCAAATCCTAAACAGCACTGAAGATATGTTTTTATTTGGTAAAGCAAAGATTCTGTACATGAAACGGAACAATAAATAATCTAAAAATATATCTTGTGTGACTGTTTTTAAAATCATGTTACTGCTTGCGGTGAGGAACAACAACTATAATTCACCAAAAGAGTAATCCATTATAAGCAAATTAACTAGTAATAAAGCTGCATTTTCAGCAGATTTATTTGTTCTTAGTTGATTAATTTTTCTCAAAATTATATTTGCTATTCAAAGAATCGTTTTTGTTATGCTGAGAATGGCAAAAATAATAAATGAAGACGCATCTACCACAAATTCACAATCCAAATGGAGCTATTCTGGCGATGCACGTAAACGAATTGGAAACTACTGAAAATTTAAAAGAAGTCGAAGAAGCGTGGCGAACACTAGAAAAATCAATTCTCTATTATCAGGGTCGCCCCGTTGGGACGGTAGCCGCTTATGATGCATCTGTAGAGGCTCTCAATTATGACCAGTGCTTTGTTCGGGATTTTGTCTCTTCAGCTCTAATTTTTCTAATCAAAGGTAGAACAGATATTGTTCGCAATTTCTTAGAAGAAACCTTAAAGTTACAGCCTAAAGAAAGGGCATTAGATGCCTATAAGCCTGGACGAGGATTAATCCCAGCTAGCTTTAAAGTTGTATCAGACAATGGGCAAGAATATTTAGAGGCTGATTTTGGTGAACATGCGATCGCTAGAGTTACACCCGTAGATTCTTGCCTATGGTGGATTATTTTGTTGCGTGCTTATGTAGTCGCCACAAAAGATTTTTCTCTAGCCTATCAACCTGAATTCCAAAATGGTATCAGGTTAATCATGGAAATCTGCTTGGCGAATCGTTTTGATATGTACCCAACGCTGTTGGTTCCAGATGGTGCTTGTATGATTGACCGTCGTATGGGCATTTATGGGCATCCTCTAGAACTACAAGTTCTCTTTTACACAGCATTGCGTGCATCTCGGGAACTGCTAATTTGCCAAGGGAATTCCGATATTGTTGCAGCCATTGATAACCGATTGCCTCTTTTATGCGCTCATATTCGCCAGCATTATTGGATAGATATTAATCGCCTGAATGCAATTTATCGCTTCAAAAGTGAAGAATATGGCAAGGGTGCTATTAATCTGTTCAACATATATGTAGATTCTGTTCCTTATTATGAATTAGATAAGTGGCTGCCAAAAAAAGGTGGTTATCTAGCAGGTAATGTCGGGCCGTCGCAGCTAGATACTCGCTTCTTTTCACTCGGAAACTTAATGGCAATCATTTCAGACTTAGCCACCGAAGAACAGTCACAAGCGATTATGACTCTCATTGAGGATCGATGGGATGATTTGGTGGGAGATATGCCAATGAAAATTTGTTTCCCAGCTTTAGAACATGAAGAATACAGAATTGTAACTGGATGTGACCCCAAAAATATCCCCTGGTCGTATCATAATGCTGGTAGTTGGCCAGTTTTAATGTGGATGTTAGCGGCGGCGGCGGTGAAAACTAACAGAACAAGTCTTGCACAAAAGGCTATTGAAACTGCCCAAGGACGCCTCAGTACAGATGAATGGCCAGAATATTACGACGGTAAGAAAGGGCGACTAATTGGCAAACAAGCTCGGAAATATCAAACTTGGACAATTACTGGGTTCTTATTGGCAAAAGAACTGATGGCAAACCCCACTTATTTACCATTAATCAGCTTTGGTAAATTACCAGCAGAACAGGTTTCTAGAGCATGTGAATTTGAAATCGCTAGTGTAGACCCATATATGTCTTGATAGCAAAAAATGCTGTGTCTTGCAATGGCAGACACAGCATTTTTCAAAATAGGGTAAGGAAAAATTTAGGCTTTAGCTCCAGTGTTGTTTTGCTGTTTGCGCTTCAGGACAGAAGTAGCGCCGAAAGCACTGAATGCTAATAAACTCAATATAGAAGCGGGTTCGGGAACACTTTTTCGTGTACTAGAAAAAGTACCAGCTTGAATAAACACAGCGGAATCGAAACTAGAATCCCCCGCATCTGCAATTGCAAGCTTGATTTTATGTCTTCCTGCGGCCAGTCCCTTAGCCTGAGCAGTAAATACATTGGTGAAACCGTCATATTGGATATTGAAAAATGGCCCACCATCTGACAGATCGTTGTTGTTGTAAAATACAGGATTCTGAGCGTTTGTACCTAACGGATTGCCACCATTGACATTGCTAATTGAAACTGGCGTGCCGGTTACAGGGAGCAGAGCAATGTTTTTCCCATCTAAAAAGAAACCAAACACGTCATTATACCTACTATTGGAGTATTCGTTATACTCTTCCGATGCAAAGACGTAATTGAAAAAGAGATCGCCCGTATCCGAAGTAAAATCAAATGTGAGAACACTCGCATCTTGAGTGCTAAATCCAGGATTCAAGCGGTTTAAGTCAGTATCTCCTAACAAACCATTATTACCTGTTGCGCTGTCCTGATTATTTGGCCCGGGGGCAAGAGTAGCATTGCCAGAAGTCAGAATGATACCCTTGTCAATGCCAATTCCTGAGGACAAGCCGTCTGTGAAAGTTCCAGATCCAAGTGCTGCACCGTTGTATGTTAGATTCAATACTGTGATACCAGAACTCAAAATGTTATTAACTAAAACATTGGGATCGGTGGTAGTCGTTATATTGATAGCTTGAGCAGGAGCAGTTAATAGCCCTATACCAAACAGAGTGAATACGCCTTGTTTCCAAAATTGAGTCAATGAGTTCATGATATTTTTCCTGAGAAAAAAGTAGCCTTTAACACATGAAGATACACGCGATTAAATACGTAAAAATTTCTACGTAAAATCGCCAGTAACCCGTTTAGCGGCAGATGGTGCAGTCACAGACATCTATACTGATGATCATGACTTAAGTCTTTAATTTTGCTTTTATTTTAAATGTATGATTTTTGACGCACTATTATTAAGTAACCCCTTCATATAGCTTACAGATGTTTTTTTTTATACGGTCGAATTTATATGTAGATTCACAGAATAATTACAATGTCTTCAAACAAAAAATATACTTTATTCAAAGAATATTCACATGTAAGCGTGGCTCTTCAGTAATGGTGTAGTCTCAAGTACTGAGTAGCCATGAACCTAAATAAATATTTCCATGACAAACCCCCGTCAACTAGCTTTTATCGCCCTGCGAGATGTTCACAAGGGGGCTTATGCTGATGTTGCCCTAGACAGAGTACTGCAAAAAGTTAATTTGGCTGATAACGATCGCCGCTTGCTGACAGAATTGGTTTATGGGAGTGTCAGAAGGCAGCGCACTCTTGATACTCTCATCGATCAACTCGCCAAAAAGAAATCTCACCAACAACCACAAGACCTCCGCACCATCTTACATCTGGGTTTCTACCAACTGCGCTATCAAGAACGTATTCCCGCCTCAGCTGCTGTTAATACCACCGTCCAACTCGCTAAAGAAAACGGTTTTTCTGGACTCACGGGTTTTGTTAACGGTCTATTACGACAGTATCTTAGAAAAGCAGGGGGAGCAGGGGGAGATGAGGGAGCAGGGGGAGCAGGGGGAGATGAGGGAGCAGGGGGAGCAGGGGGAGCAGGGGAAGAAAAAACTCCCTCATCCCCCTCATCCCCCTCATCTCTCCACACCGATCCGTTACAACTTCCAGAAAACCCAGTGGAACGCTTGGGTATTTTACACAGCTTTCCAGACTGGATTATTCAAGTCTGGTTAGAACAACTGGGTTTGGCTGACACAGAACAACTGTGTGAATGGATGAACCAATCACCAACAATCGACTTGCGTATCAACCCACTTCGCACTTCCATCGAAGAAGTTGAGGCGGCTTTGCAATCTGTTGGTATTTTGGTGAAACGGATTCCTGATTTACCCCAAGCTTTACGATTTATTGGTAATAGTGGGTCAATTCAAAAACTACCTGGTTTCAAAGAGGGTTGGTGGACTGTACAAGATAGTAGCGCCCAACTGGTAAGTCATTTGCTCGACCCCCAACCAGGTGAGGTGGTAATTGATGCCTGTGCTGCACCAGGGGGTAAAACAACCCACATCGCTGAGTTAATGGCAGATAAGGGTAAAATTTGGGCTTGCGATCGCACTTCTTCTCGTCTTCGCAAACTCCAAGAAAATTCTCAACGGCTGAATTTACAATCTATTCAAATTTACATTGGTGACAGCCGCCACTTCAACCAATTTCAAAACACCGCAGACCGCGTATTACTGGATGCTCCATGTTCTGGGCTAGGAACCATGCACCGTCATGCTGATGCTCGTTGGCGACAGACACCAGAATCTGTCCGGGAACTTTCGGTGCTGCAAAAAGAATTAATAACACATACATCAACTTTTGTCAAACCTGGTGGTGTACTAGTTTATGCCACCTGTACATTGCATCCAGCAGAAAACGAAGAAGTAATTTCGGCATTTTTAGCTGAGTCACCTGATTGGCAAATTGAGTTTCCAAGCGGCTTTGAGTTGCCTGCTTCTGCATATAGCACACCTCAAGGTTGGTTTAAAGTCTGGCCCCATCGACAGGACATGGATGGCTTTTTTATGGTGCGCTTAAGAAAAACCAATAATTCCGAGTGAATACTGTTTGGGATTGTACGATTTGGTGGAGGCCTGAATCTACCAGAGGAGGCAGCAATGGTTACACCTTCCAATGTCAAAAACTTAGTTAAAATCCTGATTGGAGCCGCCTGGATCGATGGCAGAATCCAACCAGAAGAACGGCAATATCTCCGCGAAATAGCTCAAGCAAAAGGTTTGGCTAACGATCCAGAAATTAAGCCTTGGCTGTACGAATTCGTTCCTGTACAGCCAAAAGAATGCTATGACTGGGTGCGTGAGTATTTAGGCGATCGCCCCAGCCTTGAAGATTGTGAAAATCTAATTGAAGCCATCAGCGGCTTAATTTATAGTGATGGCGAGGTTGCCGTCGAAGAAGCTAGACTCCTGACCCAATTGCAGGATATAGCGAAGCCGAATGATTCAACTCAACCGGCTCACACTGCACTTCTCAAACAAATTCAAAAGCTTTACCACCGTTGGGTTGACGTGCAAAACTAATCATAGTCAAAAGTCCATAGTCTAATAATTAATGACTACTGACTAATGACTAATGACTAATGACTAAATTATGACTTCGGATCACCCAGACCCGGAGTTTCTTCTTTATCAACCTTAGGCACAAAATCAGGACGTTCTTTGCTTTCCCAACCTGCGGGGCGTTTAGAGTTGTACCAAGCTATTGAACCAATGGTTACAGCAGCAACAAAACCAACGACATACACCAAGGTGAAAGCAAAAGGAAAATGACCGCCACCTGTTGCAACTGAATCTGCTGCCTGCATCAATATATGCATGAGTATATTCTCCAATGTTAAGTAACACTACTTGACACACTATAGAATGAGCGTATCACTTAACATCCCTCTGGAGTTTAGTTTGAGTAACTTCATATTGCATAGAAAAGGGCAAAAGGGGAGAGGGCAGGGGGCAGGGGGGATGAGGGGGATGAGGGAGATGAGGGGGACAAGGAGAATAACCAATGCCCAATGCCCAATGCCCAATGCCCAATGCCCAATGCCCAATGCCCAATGCCCGATGCCCGATGCCCGATGCCCAATGCCCCATGCCCAATGCCCACTCCTCATTCATTAGAAGGTCTAAGTCTATCCCGCCAGGATGGCTGTGATGATGAAGAACCTGAAGAACCAGAACTATTGGCGGGAGAGGAAGATCGCCGACTTCTTCGAGGCGGGGGAGAAGAAGAATCAGATTCTACTCTTCTAGATCGCCGCCGTGGACGTGATGATTCTGAGGAAGAGTTATTGGAACTTGATTCTTGGGTGCGATCGCGCCTTCTCCGTCTTGGGGTATAATTACTTGATTGCTGTTCTTCTTGAGAATAGCTCCTCCTCCTACGTCTCCTAGATGAACCACTCTCTTCAGAATTTCTAGCACTTTCCCTTTGTGAGTCATCATCAGAGGAAATAGAACGATTTAGCACTTGTTTGGGCTTGATTGACTGGGCTTTGATAGTGCCTTTACGACCTTCTAACTTGGGACGTTTGGGAAACTTTTCTACGGGCATCCCTTCTGCCGCTTTTTCCATAAATTCGTGCCAGGTGTAAGCCGCACTACCACTGCTGCCGTCTGTAGGGCGGTTGTCATCGTTACCTAGCCAAACCCCTGTCACCATCTGGGGAATGTAGCCAATAAACCATAAATCACGGGCTTCGTCCGAGGTGCCTGTTTTGCCAGCAACTGGTCTATTACCTAATTGAGCAGCAGCACCAGTTCCCGCTTCTACGACGTTGCGTAACATCCAAGTCATAATGGCGGCACTGTCAGCGTCAAGGGCCCGTTTTGACTTAAAATCAGCTGACCAGATCACCTTGCCTTGGCGGTTGAGGATGCGGGTAATACCATGAGGTTCTGTATGCAATCCAAGAGTTGCAAAACTGCCATAGGCGCTAGTCAATTCCAACAGATTAACTTCGTTTGAGCCAAGAGCCAAGGAGTACGTGGGCTTGAGTTCAGATTTTATCCCCATATCATGGGCAAGTTTAATCGTTGGCGTAAATCCCACATCAATCAACACCTTCACCGCAATAATATTAATAGAGCGGGTGAGGGCATCTCGGATGTTCATAGAACCCCGAAACCTTTCACTATAGTTTTTCGGTTCGTAGCCGTCTACGACAAAGGGCGCATCTTCATAGGCATCGTAGGGGCTTTTACCGCTAGCGATCGCAGTAGCATATACAAACCCTTTAAATGTCGATCCTGGCTGCCGTTGTGCCTGAGTAACCCGATTAAACTGGTTTTTACCAAAATCTTTTCCCCCAACCATTGCCTTAATTTCGCCGTTACGGGGGTCAATGGCCACCATTGATCCTTGCTTAAAGTTTTCCCAGCTTCCTTGATTTCGCAGCGTTTTGGCAACCGCCTCTTCTGCGACTTTCTGCCAAGTCGGGTTCAGCGTGGTTTCTACTACTAATCCCTCACTTTTTAGCACGTTAGCAGAAACATACTTCGGCAATTCTTTTTGGATGTAGCTGGTAAAGTAGGGTGATTCTACTTGCAGTCGCTTGGGTAAACTGGTTTTGAGAGTCAGGGGTTCTTGGACTGCTGCTTGCCTTTGTTCTGGCGTAATTATTTTATCTTCTTGCATCCGTAGCAATACCAAGTCCCGTCGCCGTTTCGCCGTTTCTGGATTCTTGTCTGGGGCGTATAAGCTAGGAGCAGGAGCTAATCCAGCAATCGTTGCCATTTGGGCTAGAGAAAGCTCGTCTGGCGTTTTACTAAAGTATACCCAGGATGCATCTGCCACACCATAAGCTCCACCTCCCAAATAAACCAGATTCAGGTAACGCTCTAAAATCTGATCTTTGGTTAATTCATTCTCCATTTTTTGTGCTAGGCGGATTTCCTTGAGTTTGCGCCAGATTGTCTGTTCTTGTTTCAAAAACAGAATCCGCGCTAGCTGTTGGGTGATGGTGCTAGCACCTTCAACCACACCTTGCGATCGCAAATTATTCAAACCCGCTCTGGCAATCCCTTGTGGATCAAATCCGTTGTGTTGCTTAAATCTTCTATCTTCTGAGGCGATGAAAGCTTTTTTTAAAGTATCTGGTATTTGTTCGAGCTTTAGCTGTTCTCTGGCCGTTTCACCTTGTTGTTGTAATATAGTTCCATCGGCGGCTTTGATGGTCAGTGTTTGCTCTCTAACTACGGCATTCAACTCTGACTGATCTGGCAAAGTCCGATCAATTAAACTGATGCCGTAGATTAAGGCAACGATACCACCACCTAAACCCAAGCCTGCCCAAAACCAGATGCGACGATAGAGTGGTTTACCGCGAGTTGCCTGATTGGCCTTCATCCTAGATGGGAAAATTTTCATTTGCTCAGTAACTGCCTCGCCTGCGCCAGATGTGCTGGTGGTGAGCTTCTCATTTGTTCCTCCTTGTCAGAGTCACTCAAATTAGTTGGTCTTTGCTTGAACCAGGAGGTAAGCTTCCCCACGTCAGTTCCTCGCTCAAAGTAGTAACTGTATAACCACCATTAATCAGCTTTGGGGTTATAGCACTACATCTGTGTTAGTATAATATCCTATAAAGAATTAACTAAATTCACCATAAAATAATGTTTTTGAGATTTGGTTAATTTAGTTTTGTAAAAACACTGCAATTTTGATATCTGAAATTATTGGCATTTTCTGGAATAGATGTATAGATGTACTGAAGTATTGGCAAAGACAGCCCGAAAACAACTTAGTTAAGGAGAGTGCGATGCTTAAGGCGAGGTACGCCGAAGCAAAGCCAAGAAGAAGCGCCGTTGCCCTTGGTAGTAATATCGGCGATTCACAAACAATTTTAGAAGCAGCTATAGAAACTTTAGCTCAAACGCCAGGTATTTTCTTAGAAGCCAGATCCAATTGGTACCAAACCAAAGCTGTGGGGCCACCACAGCCAGATTACCTAAATGGCTGCGTCACATTGCAGGTAGAAATCCTACCCCAGCAGTTATTAGAAATTTTGTTAGGAATTGAACAGCAATTTGGGCGTGTGCGTCAGGAACGCTGGGGGCCACGAATCCTGGATTTAGATTTGTTATTATTTGATGACATTATTCTGGATACACCAAATCTCCAGATTCCGCATCCACGAATGCGGGATCGGGCCTTTGTGTTAGTTCCACTGGCAGAAATTGCCCCAGATTGGATAGAACCAGTATCCGGGTATGTTATTAAAGAACTGCTGAAAGAGGTAGACTGTTCTGATGTACATTTATTGATGGGTAATTAAAAATACCATCCTTAAACGCAGAAGAACGCTGATTTCACCTCTGTATTCACAGATAATCAGATTTTATTATGCCATTAGGTAGAGAATTACCACAATTACTAAGACAACGCCTGTTTTATAAAGGACGCAAATTTGATTTTGAAGTTAATCGCTTGCGTTTGCCTAATAAATCAGAAGGAGAATGGGAATGTATTCGTCACCCTGGTGGCGCTCTAGCTGTGCCGGTGACGCCAGAGGGTAAACTTGTACTCGTGCGCCAGTATCGTTTTGCAATTCAGGGACGCATATTAGAATTTCCGGCGGGAACTGTAGAACCAAATGAAGAACCTTTAGAAACGATACAGCGTGAAATCGAAGAAGAAACTGGCTATAGTGCCAAAAAATGGGACAAATTAGGCGAATTTTTCTTAGCTCCCGGCTATTCTGATGAAATTATCTATGCTTTTCTGGCGCGAGATTTAGAAAAGCTGGAAACACCACCACCACAAGATGGAGACGAGGATATCGAAACTGTGTTTTTGACTCCCGAAGAATTAGAGAAAGCTATTCTGGAGGGAGAGCCGGTAGACGCTAAATCAGTTTCTAGCTTTTTTCTGGCGCGTCCATTTTTAATTTAATATCAATATGCTGCTAGAGTTAGCGATGCCTACGGCGGGCTACGCCTACGCAGTGGCTGCTGGTTCTTGTAGCGAGGAAATTAGACAAGACATTCCGAATCATCTTGTTACAGGCTTAGAGAATGGGGCTTACGGTAGAGATTACCTCATCGACTTGGATAAGCAGCTGATGAGTTTGGTAAACAAAAAGACGAGCTAAATGTACATGGGTTGGGAAAAGTGTGATTTGCCCTGCTGCTTTACTCAATTAAGGGCAAACTTACCTTTTCAAATACTACGCTTTTTCGATACTATTACAGTAATTTAGGTAAACATAAAGCTACCCTAACCTTCACTAGCTCAAAGTTGGGGTAGGAAATTACACATTCGGGGCTGAACTATATGCCTGATATATTCAACACATTAACTGCTCAGTGATATGAAAATTGACTTAGAGCCAAAGTTATAAGAGCATGACGAGAAGAAGCTTACAACTCCTAAATATGTGTCTCTATGCAAGACGCATACATGTTTTACACAGATGAAAAAAAATACAACTTTTAACAGTGCCGGTAAACTGACTGCTCTTTTGTTCCTAATAACTCTCTTCCTCACGCCTTGTGTAATTGTAAATGCAGGTGAACGTGGTGTATTGATGAAATTTGGCGAAGTGCAAAACCAGATATTAGGAGAAGGACTGCACTTAATTATTCCTGTAGTTAATACTGTGAAAAAGCTGAGTATTAGAGTCCAAAAGCAGGAAATTTCGGCTGAGGCTTCTTCTAAAGATTTACAAAATGTATTCACTGATGTTGCTCTAAATTGGCATATTATTCCCCAGCAAGCAAATGCCATTTTTCAAGAAATTGGAGATGAACAAGATGTAGTTATTCGGATTATTAACCCGGCGGTTGAAGAAGTGCTAAAAGCAGTAATGGCAAAATATACTGCTGAAGAAATTATTACTAAACGGGGGGAAGTCAAAGGTGCAGTAGATGATGCATTGTCTACACGACTGGGTAGCTATCACGTTGCAGTTGATGATATTTCTCTAGTTCATGTCCATTTTTCAGAAAGATTTGGTGAGGCGGTGGAGGCGAAGCAGATTGCTGAACAGGAAGCAAAACAAGCAGAGTTTATCGCACTGAAAGCAACAAAAGAGGCTGAGGCAAAAGTTAATTTAGCAAAAGGAGAGGCTGAAGCGCACAGATTATTACGTGATGGTTTAACTCCCGAAATTCTGCAAAGGCAAGCAATAGAAAAATGGAATGGGAAGCTGCCATTAATTGTCAGTAAGGAGGCTCCAAAATTGTTTAATTTAAGTGAAATTTTAAAATTTGATAAAAATTGAGATTCTTTTTAAGAAAATATCTGCTTATAGATAGGGATGCACAGATGTACATCCCTACAATCGATTCATTTGTAAAAACGTGATCAACTAAATTAACTGTTGGCGAATAAAATAGGAGAATCAAGAATCTTCAACTGGATCAATAGTATAATCAACAGGGTATAAGCTGTTGAAGAAATTAGACCGGTGATTAATTCTTTTTTAAGGTTATGCTCTTGAGGTTCTTTTTGAAAAATGTCTTTAGAACCGAATTGCATCAAGAGAATTCCCACAATATTAGAGAGCCAGTATCCTATAATTGAACAAGGTAGAAGTAATTTTGGAGAAAGTAAACTACATGCATACCCAAAACCATAAGCTATTGGCAAATTAAATAGTAAGTCATTCCACCAACATAGTGGTGACAATAAATATCCCAGTACTAGAAAGAATCCACCTCTGAGTTTTTTGAAAATGTCTTTTTTGAACTCTTTTGGAGTAAACTGTTCTAAGCCCTCCAGAGTTGTGTCTCCTGCTACATTCAACTCTTGACTGACGTTTTGGACGCTTTCCATAAAAATCCACTATTTCTATCGGCTTAGTGTAGTTTAATATAGAAACTAAACCAAAGTCTAGTACAGGAGTGATAATATTTTGGCTTTTTGATGCTGAAAGTTTTACCAGTGCATAGTTTCAGCAAAATAGAGGTTTAACTCAGATGCTACTGTGTGCTGATTTATATCAGAGATACATGAGTGCGATGCCTAGGTTGGGCTACGCCTACCCATCTTGCAAAATTTAAGTTTGTTCTTTGGTATCTAAGCTAAATAGAACGATTTCAACCTAATTGAGACAATCATCGCTATTTGTCGCTCAATAGGTTTCAAAATCAAAATATATCTTTGTAAATCATAGCATACGATCAGATCCAACACCGATACTGCAATAGCCAAAACCTCCTGATGCTGGGGTAAATCGATGTTGAATAGCAAAATTTTGATGTTTTTCTATATAGCCGGGGCAAAAATTTGAATTAATAATAGCTACAATAAAATTATTGAGGCATCTTAATAGGAAAATGACAGATTTAACTCCAAATAGCACATTTTTAATAGCAGGAATTGTTTTTGTAACGATTGCTGTAATTGGGCAATCTAAATTAGGTTTTATTGAAATTAATCCCGGTTGTTTTGGCAGATTTTTGGCTTTATTTATTGGGATTTCGAGCCTATTATATGCTTTGGGATTACTCAATTTTTCAACAGTCAGCTTTGACTTCTTAAGAAGTTCTGTTTTAGAACAAATTAAACAGAGTATAAGTTCAATAAATGACCTTTTGCAAGGCTCGTAATAGGTCTAAAAATTAATTTTATGTTAAGGGGAAAAGGTTGATTTTACCCCTTATATTTTAATATCATTACTAATAATACGCTCCTACAAGACTGTAAATCAGGCTAGCCAATACTAATAAGGTAACAATCACATAAATAAATTCTCGCTGTAGCAGGAAAGCGAATAGGGAGATAAAAACGCGGACAATTGGAGTAGCAATTAGTAGTAAAAGTCCGAGCTGAATAATGCCGCGTAGGCGTAGCCCGCCGTAGGCATCGCTACCTGATAAAACTGCTTTTACTACACCTGCTGGTGAGCGAAATTCCGATGGTTCACTCTGAAAAAAGTGATATCCAGCAGGTTCAGCACCGTGATGAATTAAGTAGAGTATACCCCCCAGGAAAACGACAGCACTAGCTATCAAAACGCCATATTTCATCAGGTTACTGAGTAAATATTCTAATTGCTGCTCACTTAATGTTTTTGTCGCATTCTTGGTAACATCAATGTCACAGCTATTAGGCAATTGTGCTACTGTGCTACTGGGCTGTTCTAATTGTTCAATATTAGAGTCTATATCTTTCTGCGGTAAGGTTAGTGTAACCACTTCAGTATCAGGTTGTGCCAGGAATGTCCAGCGAAAGCTACTATTAAATTTATACATTTTACACCCCCCCTATTAAACTGTTGTAGACCATTTTCAAAGCCATTACCACTAGCACAAGACTGAAGATAATTCTCAAAATCTGCGTTTTAGCGCCTGTCAGAATTCGTGCGCCCAAGAAAGCACCAGGTAATACCCCCAACATCACCGGCATGGATAGTCCTGGATCGATATAGCCGCGTGCTAGGTAAACTCCAGCTGATGCTGCTGCTGTGACGCCGATCATAAAATTACTAGTGGTGGTAGAAACTTTGAAGGGTAAACGCATGGCTTGATCCATCGCCAACACCTTAAATCCTCCGGAACCAATACCAAGCAACCCAGAAAGCACCCCAGCTATTAACATCACACTAAAACCCATTGGTACTGAATGAACTTGGTAAGACATTACTCCATCAGGAGTTGGATAAGTACCATTTAGTTTCAGATAATTTGCGATCGGATCTGCTACTTCATCTTCAATATGTTCTATTCTGGGTCGTTGTGAAAGGTATGCTGAATAAATGAGGACGATCGCTAGTACGATAGTTAGGGCTTTGACAGAAACTAAAGTAGCGATCATTGCTCCTGCGATCGCACCAATGGTTGTCGCTACTTCTAAAAACATTCCCAATCGCAAATTGGTATAGCCTTTTTTAATATAGGTAGATGCTGCACCCAAAGAAGTAGCGATTACAGATACCAGTGAAGCACCAACGGCATAGCGAATATCAACGCCAAATACCGAGGTTAATAAGGGAACAATTACTACTCCACCTCCTAACCCAGTTAGCGCCCCTAACAAGCCAGCGCTAAATGAACCAATCCAAATTAGTAATGAAAATTCTAAAATAGTCAGATTTACTTCCTCTTTTTTTACATGTATATCAAGATGCCAATATATTTTTTGTATCATTGAGAACTTAATTGTCAAGTGAACTAAGTAAACGCGTCAAATTAAATATAAAACCTCACCCTCAAGCCGGCTTCCCTCTCCTTAATAAGGAGAGGGATTGAGGGTGAGGTTTGATCTTATATTTAATTACGCCTACCTACTTACTGGCTTACAAAAGATTGCGCCAGTACTTCCGAGAAAGAAAGACAATGTGGTTTTGTGATTAAAGTTCCCAATGGAACTAACTTAGTTTTGAACAGGACTTACGCACAAGCAACGGAAAATCGAACCACAGAGTACGCAGAGAAGCCAGTGCGTTGGGCGGGTTCCCCGACTTGAAGCAACTGGCGCGACACGGAGGAAAAGAGTTTGAGAGGTTTTTTGCGTAAGTCCTATTGAAGACAAACCCAGATACTGGGGTGATTTAATTCAATCAAGCTGGTACTAAAATCTTGAAAAGGGGCGAAGTGAATTGGTTTATCCCGAACGGATCGCAAGAGATTGTAGACGCATGAGCGATCAATGCACCTACCAAGAAAGCCAGGGCTATTTCATTCTCATCTAGCTCGCCTCAGAATGAATTCACCAGTCTAATAGCGAAAGTCGTCTAAAGACGACTCAGAAAAGATTATAGTTTGATTTTTGTCTATGTCTGTGTGTCAGCCTAAATAATAAGTCTTTAAGTGGACATAATATTACTCCTTAGTTATCAACTCTCTTTCTTCAGGAAGTAAGGTAGTTTCATCATCAGGGGGTTCGCCATCTACCGATTTGGCTTTAGTTCTATAGGGTTTGATAATTAGACTGACGCCAATTGTCCAACCTAATGCAACCATCCAACCCGCGAGAACGTCACTGGGAAAATGTACCCCCAGATAGAGACGACACCACCCAATAGCTATTATATATAAGCTGCCGAGGATGAGAACTAACCAGCGCCGGGAGCTATCCCAAGTTAAAAATAGCAAAATTGCTACTACAGTTATACTCGCCATAGCATGACCACTGGGAAATGCAAAACTAGACTCAGGCGCAATGGACTGCCACAATTGTGGACGCACTCGATGCATTAATTCCTTTGCTGTGCGGTTGATGATCACACTTCCCACTGAGACGGTGAGTAAATAAGCTAGCGATCGCCAGCGTTTTTGAAGTAATAATATGAGTGCGATCGCACCTAAAATCGGTATCGCCGTCCAAGGCTCTCCAATTCTCGCTAGCGTCACGGCTAAAACATCAAGCTGTGGGTTTGCTGTAGAATGAACTGCTAACAAAATAGGCACATCCCACGGGAAGCCAGCTTTATTCTCCCATATCTTCACTGTCAGAATTTCAAAAACCTGCAAAGGTAAGTAAACTCCTATCAAGAGGAGTAAGAGCGATCGCCAACGGGCAATCAACAGGTTTTTGAGAAAAGAAAGAGGCGACTGAATCTCTTTATTGGCTTTTTTCACTTTTTCCATATTAAGTCCGTTGTCATCAATTAACGTAGAAGTTGTTTCTCAATGTCATCTATCAGGAGACAGCTTTAGTTACTTTGACTCATGAACACTAAATAAATTTAATCATGTTATTTTGAGCCAAGCATGTCGAAAGTTTTACGACTCACAGATTACAAAATACTAGAATTTTGAGAAGCTCCACAATGTTTACAATAGGGCAAATGTTTATAAGTAAGATTATGGCAGTTTTGACATTCAATATCTTGATAATAACCACAGTGGGGACAGTAAGTATCAAGGTGTCGAATTTTTTTGGCGCAATTTACACAGCGTGATTTTTGGACTCTGCTAGCTGCCTGGACTTTAACATTAAAGACAAATTTTTGAAAAAACTGGATAATTCCAAAACCGATAATTGGAATTAGCAAGATATAAGCATAATTTATCAGGAAAAGTAAACCACCAAAAAGGGCGCTAATAATATCAAAGAGAAATTTAAATATTGCCCCGATTTGAAGAAATTCAAATATTTTAACGATTAGTGGGATAAAAAAGATGACTAGCAAATGCCAACTAATTAGCGAGATGAGTCCATATCCTCTTCTTTGGGCAAATTTGTTAACTGATAAGGCAATGAGAATTAGGGGTAGAAGAAAGAGGGACTGAAAAGCAAGCTGGATACTTGGATACCAAAATGATGCCTGCTCATAGCCTTTGTCAACTTCCCCGAATTGATTATCATCTTTAAGAAAGGCTAGAAAACTAATGCTTTCTGGTTTGGCAAGCAGTTCATTTTTAAGAGTAGAATTTTCTTGTTTAAGGGTAGAAATTTGGCGATTATTTTGTTCTAATGTCTGTTTAGCTTTTTCAGCACTGACTTGATTAATTGATTGTTCACGACCCTGACCTGCAATTTTTTCTAAGAGGGTTGAGTCATATTGGGCTTTAATAGTGCGATTTGCTTGTTCAAGCGTACTGATTTTCGCTTGTTTCTGATCAATAGTTTTGATGATTTGCTGCTTTTGGGGATTGTTAAGTTTATCTTTGTAGGCGGCATATTGTAAGCACGTTTTAGAAACCTTACCCAGATGTCCTGCTTCGGCTTGTTGATAGTTTCGCTGAAAACTGAGTTGATTATTCAGATTATCTGGCAATGAAAGTTTAACAATTTCATAGTCTTTATCTTGAGTGGTTTTTGTCCGGTAATTTTGCCACTCTGAATAACATGGATAAGCGTCGGTTGGGCTGATATGCCATCTACTAATATCATCGAGTCCGGTAAAAACATTAATCAAAATAAAAATATCAATTAAAATAATGACAATCAAACTTACTTTATTCAATGGTTCGTTGTTGATTGTCCTTGAGTTACTAAAAAATTGGCTCAAAATTTGGCGGATTCTAGCAAACATATTGTCTTTTAAATAAAGTGGAATTCAATCCGAATCAATTTTATCGGATAAGTAGTGAATAGCTAGACAAAACTACATCTATTCATCTGAAGATTTTAGGACTTACGCACTGTACAAATGCGTCGTGATGTGCATTACCTATCTTGAGGAAGTTTTCAGGCTTTTCTTAATTATCCTGTGATCGTAAATAGACCATGCTGTAGGGGCTAAGCATTGCTTAGCCCTTACGAAAGATATGGTTTTTAACCTTAATCCATATTTGGTATTTCTTGTCAATGCGTAATATCATGTCCGCATAATTAGTTATGATTCCCACAGTCATTGCACCCCACCCCGCCAAAGCTACGCTTTGTCTCCCCTCCCCGCTTGCGGGGAGGGGATTAAGGGGTGGGGTTCTTCGGGTTTAATAAGTAATCAAACGGACATGATATAAGTCCTAGATTTGTTAATTGCTGAATAGAAACAAAATCCCCAACTTCTTTGAGAAGTCAGGGATTTGTAGCTTTCAATTTTCACAAATCAGGCTATGGTCAAAAATAGCGTGACTTTCACCTAAAGTTGATACAGGTGACGCCTGTGTGCGCCAACTGAAACCTATTTAGCAGCGAAGTAGGCTTCTAATGCCTCAGAACCACCAATTAATTTACCATCGATAAACACTTGGGGAACTGTTGTCGCACCTGTAACTGCTCGTAACGAGCGTGTAGTGATATCCTTACCCAAGGTAATTTCTTCGTAGTTGATACCATGCTCCTTGAGCATCCCCTTAGCACGGGCACAGAAGGGACAACCGATTTTGGCAAACAGAGAAACGAGTTCGGGCTTCACTGCTTGGGGGTTGATATATCTGAGCATTGTCTCAGCATCGGATACCTTAAAAGGATCTCCTGGCTCGTCTGGCTCAATAAACATTTGGTTAATTACACCATCTCTTACCAGCATCGAGTAACGCCACGATCGCTTCCCAAATCCCAAGTCTGATTTATCTACCAGCATCCCCATGCCTTCAGTAAATTCACCGTTCCCATCGGGAATGAGTGTGATATTTTCTGCTTCTTGATCCTTTGCCCATTCGTTCATTACAAAGGCATCATTGACAGAAATACAGATAATGTCATCAACTCCATTTTCTTTGAAAACCCCGGCCAATTCGTTATAACCAGGGAGATGAGTTGATGAACAAGTCGGTGTATAAGCACCTGGTAAGGAGAAGACAACCACTGTCTTATTAGCAAACAATTGATCGGTTGTCACATCCACCCACTGGTTGCCCTGGCGAGTATGAAAAGTGACATTGGGAACTCTTTCTCCTCGGCGATTGGGGAACATAATTTTGCTTGCCTTTAGTAATCAATTCCAGTCATAACCTATCATGGCAAGACTGGTATGATGTAACTATCAATCAGCTAAAAAACTTCATTAATAAAACAGAATTCAGGAGTCAGAAGTCAGAAGTCACAATGCTCTACCCATGTTCTCGCACCGTCTCGCTCTTAAGGGATGGAGTAATAACCGGAAGAATATTTGAATTTCGTTGTGCCTATAAGGGGCAAGGTTTTAAACCAATATTCATTACCCAGCGATGCACTGAGTTTCAACTGCGCTCAACTACCGCTATTCGTTGTGTCGGACTCCACCAATTCATGCTGAATTCTGACTCCTGGGTTCTGAATTCTCCTTGATAAATGGAGCGATCGCTGCGACAAATTCAGCAGTTGATTCATAGGGTAAAACATTGCGCCCATTTATTTTTATACCTCGACCTTGAGGCAAATAGGCCAGATAATGAGTCAAGCGTTCGTCTGGCGTTTCTTTTTTACCTTTTTGACTAATACTCGATGCACTCTCCCCCATAACCGCTAATGTTGGTTGCTCAATAGAGGCGATAGAACTAGTATAATCCTGTCGCCAAAACCCTGCGAGAAAAGAAAACACTGCATGACGACTAGCGGGATTTTCTGCACCTGCAAGCAATGTATTCAACCACTCTGCATCCACAGCATTATCAGAAGCAAAAAGTTGACGAGTCGAGAAAGAATGTAAAAACTTTCGGGTGCGTGCATAGCGATAAAAAGCACTCCCAAAAGGCGAATCTAACAGATTCCAAGCAAATTTTTGCCGCCATTCTGGTGATTTATTTGTCATCAAAGCCCACGTTGGAGGCCCAGAGAGTACAAGTCTGGCAATTAAGTTTGATTGCTTTTGAACTAATGCGATCGCAACTGGTAATAAAGCACCTTGTACTACTACAATGACAGGTTTTTGCACTACTGTTTGTAAAAAGTACTGCAACTGTTCTGCCCAATCACTAGGAGTGTAAGCCATATAAGGCATATCACTTTCGCCACATCCTAGTAAATCAGGGTTGTAAATTGAATTCCTCTGACCTGTATTATACCATTCCCGACAAAATCGCTGCCAAAATTGCCGCGATAATCCGACGCCAATAGGATGAATTAACAGTAAGGGAATGCCTTCAGGTGTTGTGTTAGTTGGTTGATGAACTTCATAGGCGCAACGATAATTCTGCCAACTGTAAAACTGGCTAGGAGATGCTGTCAAATTGGTTGTGTTAGTTACAGCAGATGGTTGCATAATTCTTAGTTTTTAATACTTGCTAAAAAATCATCTGTGGATGAATTAACTGGTATCCAGCCTCTTTAAGCTTTTCATTCGATACCCAAGCATTATATGGGCGGGTACTCTTAATAGAAGTATCCCATATAACTTTGGGTAAATTATGTTTTTCAAATAGGCTATCTAGCAAATCTTGACTGGTGAGATGTGCATCATCTACCAGATTATAAATCCCTTGCAAACGACGCTGACGGGCAAATTCTATCGCACCAACAATATCATCTAGGTGAATCCAATTTGTGATATCCTCGCCACCAGGACGGGTTGTACCAGAATATCTACTAAATATTTTCAACAGTTCTCTACCAGGGCCATAAATTCCTCCTAAGCGAAAGATACAAACGCGGAGATTTTCGCTAGATGCTGATAGCAGCACATCCTCTGTTTTTCGGAGAATTTGTGCATTTAAATTAGCAGGTGCAAGCGGTGTTTCTTCATCTACCCATACACCATTTCTGTCACCATACACTGCATAGCTACCTGTGTAGATTAATTGTTTTACACTCGGAACCTGCTGCAAGGATGAAACTAAGGTTTGAGCAGTTTGTAGATAAGTTTCTTCATAAACTTCTGCGCCTTTTGCACCAACACTCAAAACTACAACATCTTGATCGTGCAAAACTGATTTTAGACTATCTAAGTCATTACCACGGGTAACTACAACTCTTTGGGATACTGATTTTAGTGCCGGGACACGCTCAGAAGAAGTTGTGGTTACACTGACAACAAAATCCCCCTTTTTCTGCCAATATTCAGCAACTTTATAACCAACATAACCACAACCAATGATTGCAACGTTCATGACAAATTAGACACAAATAAATTAAACTACTCATCGAGACAATATTCTCAATTAAGGGACTGGACGTAAATAAATTTAACATTCCAGAGCTAACAGTTAATAGTCAATAGGACAGAAATTTTTACTTAATGACTAATGACTAATGACTAATGACTAATGACTATTTTGCTATATTTACTCGTGCAGAATTGCACAATCTCTTCATTGCTTCCTGGTTCCTGCGCTCCAAAATCGTTACAGGGGAACCCCAAAATACGTAACCCTGCTTCCCCATACTTCTGGTTCAATTTTTCTAACCCTTCGTATTGAGAAGTATAACCGCAGTAGGAAGCCACATTCACAATTAAGAGTACCTTCCCGGTATACTCCTTTAATTGCTTATCCTCACCGTTGATAGTCTTAACTGCGATGTCCGAAATTGTCTTACTCATCTTGAATCTGATTTATAGGGAATATTGCCAAGTCTCCCATATTACAGGTACTGTAAACCCTCTTTTTTTAAGGAAATTAGGTTTGTTAGCCTTGTTTCCTCCTACGGTTCTATTTAATTTAGCCTGTAAGCTTGTATGGGAGTTTAGATAGATGTTTCCGTCGCTGATTCGTGCTTAATGAGCAAGGCGATGTCTAACGACAAGCCAGAAGGTGGAGAGTCCTTGCTCAACTAGCGCACCCAATCAATTAAGATAGCGATCGCCTGTGAGTTTACCTGAGTCATAACTCTTATGTAAATAGCTCGATCAATCCAGTATCTCAGGATAAGCTTGGAAATCTGCGTTGCTTTTAATACAAATCTTTTCGCACGGATGAATTATGAATTATCTTAACCTTCGTGTTGAGTTTATCTCTACAACCGTCACTTTTATCAACAAGATTGCATGGTGGAGGCTGTAGGCAATTTATCGGTTATTTCACCCAATGGTAGCTTGTGGATTACACCCAGTGGTCGGTTTAAAGGAGAATTACTGGTCTTCAATGTAGCTTTTAAAGTAACAAAAAATTATTTTTTTGTATAAAAATTTAATATTATTCATACTTGTCTTATCCTGAAATCGAAAAATACCTACCTATAAAGGATATAGATGCTTGATTTGTTGCATCAGCAGCTATTTGCCATAACAAAAGCGAAAAAATGTATTGTGTGATACAGCTTTTTGGTTTGAGTAAATAGACAATCAGTCAAATTTATCCGTCTAGGCATAAATTTACCAAGGGTAAAATAGGAAGTAGTCTCATAATTTCTGTAAAGCTCCCACTATTCAGTCTTTATCTGAAACTACAACTAAACTGCAAATTTCCATTGATACTACCTGCGTACTAATCACTAGTTTTTTAGTATTCTTCATGAAATTGGCTTTGCCATGTTAGAAGCAGGTTTGATCTGCCAAAGAGGTGTAGTTAATGCCTTACTAGAAAACTCAATTGACCTCGCTGTAACCATCTTAGTGTGGGAAAAATCGGCTGTAACTGTGTTGCACCCTTTTTTCTAGACATAATATTGACAATTTCTGGCAATTTGCTGCACAAAACTTCTTTGTGAAAAATTAAAGATTAAGTAAAGAACACTTGACTGTTTCAGAAACTACACCATAATTACTTAAGAATAGCTAAAAAAAATATTTACAGATGTGCCAAGAGTTTCCTAAACTCCTACTAAGGTAATTTTGTTTTCTGGTTTTTAAACAAGTGGTCTAAAGGAAAAATATCAAAAACCACTGGATTAAACTTCGGACGGTAGTTTTTTCTGCTTAACCTGTTTTTTCCCTTTTTTAAGGATAGTTTTGAGGATGATGTTCAAATTCATGTACAAACAAAAATCGAAAACAAAAAATAGGCGTCTGTCTGCAAGAAATTACGCTGTCAATCCACAGATCAACTCAAAAGTCAAGCTATTTAATCTAGCAATTAAGCGACTCTCTCCCAGTTGGCAAGCCTGCTTACCTTTAGCTTGCCTAATTGTGTTGGGTTGGGGTTATGCCGCAGTTGCCCAAACTCCAGCCGCAGGGCCAACGACAGCAGAACTCAAAGTTGCTCTTGATACACTGTGGGTTGCGATCGCTGCCTTTTTAGTGTTCTTCATGAACGCTGGTTTTTGTATGTTAGAAACCGGCTTCTGTCGCCAGAAAAACGCTGTCAACGTCCTTTCCAAAAACTTGATTGTATTTGCTTTATCCAGCATTGCCTTTTGGGCGATCGGTTTTGGCTTAATGTTCGGTGATGGCAACGACTTCTTTGGATTGAATGGGTTTTTCTTAGGAGGAGCAGATAACAGTCCCGCCACAGGAGACGCTTATAAAGGTATCTTCGGTGCTATTAGTTGGGCTGGTGTACCTTTAGCTGCCAAGTTTTTATTCCAGCTAGTGTTTGCTGGAACAGCAGCAACAATCGTTTCTGGTGCAGTAGCCGAACGGATTAAGTTTGTTGATTTCCTAATTTTCAGCCTCTTACTTGTAGGTATTCTCTACCCCATTACCGGACACTGGATTTGGGGAACTGGTTGGCTAGCAGACAGAGGCTTTTGGGATTTTGCCGGTTCTACGGTGGTTCACTCCGTAGGTGGCTGGGCAGCTTTGATGGGAGCAGCATTTCTTGGGCCCCGCCTTGGTAGATATCAAGATAGGCAAGTTGTTGCTATGCCTGGTCACAACATGAGTATTGCCACTTTGGGCTGTCTGATCCTGTGGTTGGGCTGGTTTGGTTTCAACCCCGGTTCTGTGATGGCTGCCGATCCTAGTGCGATCAGTCACATTGCTGTAACCACTAACATGGCTGGTGCTGCCGGTGGAATTTCCGCTACAATTACAGCTTGGTTGTACTTAGGTAAACCAGACCTGTCAATGATTATCAATGGTATTTTGGCTGGCTTGGTTGGGATTACAGCGTCTTGTGCTTACGTAGGTATTCCTGCTTCTTTAGTCATTGGGTTGATTGCTGGAGTATTGGTAGTTTTCTCTGTAACATTCTTTGACAAACTTGGCATTGATGACCCAGTGGGAGCTACCTCAGTTCACCTAGTTTGCGGCATCTGGGGAACTCTAGCAGTAGGTTTGTGGGCTGTTGGCCCTGGTGTTTATTCCTGGTATGGTGATGCACTTGGCCCAGCAAAAGGTTTATTTGCAGGTGGTGGCATTGGACAATTCGGTGTTCAGTTACTGGGCGTTGTCTCAGTAGGTGGGTTCACTGTCTTACTCAGTAGTATTTTTTGGCTGGCCCTGAAAGCTACTTTAGGTATTAGAGTATCCAAAGAAGAGGAACTAGAAGGTTTGGATATCGGGGAACACGGTATGGAAGCCTACAGTGGATTTCTTAAAGAAGGTGATGCAACTGGATTTTCTGAAGAACAAAGCTCAATTGGGAGATTTTAGGGTAAATATTTTTTGGTTTACTCTCTGGCATATTCCTAATATGAGCTAGCAACACACCATTAGTAGATTGAACTGATTCCGCAAAATTCTCTATCCAAGCGAGGAAAAGTAGGAGGTATAAAACCCCCTACTTTTTTAAATTTTTACATGTAGCATCAGTTACCATGCGGGAGCTTGCTACAGTCGGAGTAACAGTCCCCTTCTGAAATGTCTTTAATTTTGAATTTTGAATTGTTAACCCCTTGTCTCTTCGTTAAGGGACTTCCAAGAAATAAATTACCCAAATAAACGTAGACGCAAAGCGGCTTGCCGCAGGCTACCACAGAGACACAGAGAACACAGAGGAATGAGGAAAAGAGAGCTTTTTCGTTAATTTTTGAGTATTTTTTTATTTGGAAGTCCCTAACGCCGACTTACTTAGACAAGTATAAAATTAAATATACCAATATCCTTGCGAGTATTAACTGAATAATGCCACCATGAATCTGCCTGATCTGAATCAAAGTTAAAACTTAATTTCAGCAAAACTTATTTTACCTTGTGAAAATTTTATGGTTAGAGGGTTGAGAGTTAGTATGCTGCTATTGGCAGTTCTGGGAAATCTGGCGTGGTCATTTAGTGCCAAGGCAAATTTTAACGGCAAGCTCACCGTAGAAATTGATGGGTTGAAGAATAAACAAGGACAAGTTTGTGTGAGTATATTTGCTAGCAGTGAAGGATTTCCTAGCGATCGCAATCGCGGCTTACAAAAGCAGTGTACCAAGATTAGTGGCACTCCCTTACCCATTACCTTTGAGAACTTGAAAGCGGGTAGTTACGCCGTTGCTGTCTTCCACGATCAAAATAACGACGGCACTCTCAATAGCAATGTTTTAGGTATACCAAGTGAAGGCTTTGGATTTTCCAGGAACCCAGAAATTCGCACAAGAGCGGCCAAGTTTAGCGAAGCAGCATTTTTAGTAGCAGGCCCGGACACTAATATCCAAATCCAATTGAAATATTTTTAGGTTTATTCTCGTGAATCGTTATGTGAATCTTCTGGTAGACTTTGTTGTTCCGGCAAACCACGCATTCGATTCATCTGAGTTAAAGCATATCGTGCTGTTGCTTGCACTTCGGCATCTGGGTCATTTAACGCATGGTGCAACATCTGACTCATTTGACCCATCATGTCATAAACGCGCGTCAGGTCACGGATCGCATTTTGCCGCACCTGTGGACTTTCATCTTGCAGTGAAATTGCTAGGCCACGGTTCATTGGTTTGAGTGTGCGGATGCCAATTTCTGCCAAAGCTGCCAAAATTAAACTGCTTTCTTGAGAATCGGCATCAATCATCAGGTCAACCAGATGCTGAATTGCCCGCGAATCTCCCTGCTGGCCCAAATCCCAAATCGCCTTGCGCCGCTTCGTTGGGTCAGAACTGCGTAAGTCTTGAATTAATTCGTCAACAATATTTAGTTTAGCTAGCCGGGAAGTTTTTTCTGGTAGCAGTAATTGTGTGGCGAGTGGTGGCGTAGCTGTTTGTGGATTAGTTACAGTCTCTGGTGAGGGTGATGTCATGGGGTTTTTGTTAGCTTCACTCAAACTTTTAGTCTCTGATATTTCGGATTGCACTTGTTTGCCCTGACGAAACCACTTCAGCAGGTAAACAAGTGCGCCAATACTTCCTAGAACTCCGATGGAAAATATTAACCACCAGACAAAACCCCTCTCGGTTGGTTTAGGTGCTGTAGTTGGTTTGAAAGTTGCAGCAGCAGAGTTAATAATTGGAGAAGTAACTATTGGAGAAGTGACAATCTGATTTTTGGCTGCCGTTGCCGCTTGCAGTCTCCCCCTAGTCGCCAGACCAGCAAGGCCATCTACTTTTAAACCCTGTGCTTTCTGGAATTTAGTTACAGCGATTTCTGTATTGGCGTTGTACTCTCCATCTACCACGCCACTGTAGTATCCCAACTGCTTTAATTGGGTTTGTAATCTCTGCACATCTGATTTTCGACTACCATATCTCAAAACAGTCGGACTAGCAGTAACTGTCGAACTAGCTTGTGCAAGTTCTAAAATTTCAGGTGCTAGGTTAGGTGTTGCTGTGCTTGCACAATTTGGGTAAAAACCCACGCAAGAAAAACAGGTAAATATCAAAATTGAGGAACGGCATAGCCTCATATTGCAAGTTTCAGCCTGAAGGTGTTTTTGAAGTATTCTTCTTCGATACCACAATAGCTTCAAGATGACCAAATTACCAAATGTTAACTGTCATTTTTTTATTGGGCATTGGGCATTGGGCATTGGGCATTGGGCATTGGGCATTGGGCATTGGGCATTAGTTATTCTCCCTCATCTCCCTACTGAATTACGAATTACGAATTACGAATTACGAATTACTAGTTAGGGTAAAATTTCTCGTTCAGATTCTCTGACTGCTAAAGTTATAGGGTTTAATTTTTTAGCGGATGTTTCTAAAACTGGTTGCTGTATATTAGCTATCTCGCCGACAGTAACTGTGTCGTTTTGCGCTGCTAAAGTATCACGTTGGTTAATGAGATAGATGCTAATTAAAGTTAGGAAAACACCGACCCACTGCAACGGACTGAGGACTTCTGAGAGAAAGAGATTGCCAAATAGTAGGGCAAAGACGGGTGTGAGGAAGGTGAGGGAACTAAGACTGGTGAGACTGCCACTAGAGGCAAAGTAGAAGAATAATCCGTAGGCGATCGCACTCCCAAATACGGTAGCATAACCCAAAGCCACTAAATCAGATGCTCCTAAATTCTCCCACTGCTGGGATTCGATAACTGATGAAACTCCCCATAGTGGCAATCCACCCAAAATCATGTGCCATCCCGTAGCGGTTACTGGGTCAGCATGTCGGCACACAAACCGAATTAACACTGTTCCCACTGCCATTGATAGCGCTGCTAACAGCATCAACCACTCGCCACTAGCAAACAAATCTTGCCAGTTGCCAATTGTAATATTTGCGCCTGAGTCGAGAAAATGTAAAATCCACTCATCAGGTAAGCCGATTAAACTAATGCCTGTGACACCCAAGCCTAGCCCCAACCATCCCCAAAAACCAATGTGTTCTTGGAATAGCCACAACGATAGTAAGGCAACAGCCAAAGGTTGCGAGTCAATCATCACAGACCCTAACCCCGCACTGGTTCTAACTAATCCCTCTGCCAAAAAGCCTTGAAACAGCGTCCCATCTACGAGGGCAAATAAGGCAATCCACAGCCATGCAGCCCAACCCTTCGGCTGGGGTTTACCCATGAATGCTGCTGCAATCAGAATTAACATCCCTGCTGGTATCAGACGCACTCCTGCCATGAATAGCGGTGTGGTATGGGGTATTACTCCTTTCATGGCTACCATTGCCGTCCCCCATAGGAAAAAGGGGGCAATTAAGAGGAGAGGGGCGAAGGGAAGTTTAGATGCACTGAGTTTCAGTTGCATGGGTTTGCTGATGCCTTTGTTTAACAAGCGCAAAAATTGCTTTACCCAATTTTACCGAAATTATGTAGTTTTGCGTAGGCATAGCCCGTCGTAGACATCGCCTCTGGCGGGTGCTTTGCACCATCGCGTAGCGTCTCGGACAGAAGGAATTAATACTCAGGCGTAGTTAAGGCTACTGTGGGCTGAAGATGCTCAATGGGCTTGTAATACAGCTTCATAAATGGTTAACGCAATTCTAGACAAAATTCCCACATCTTTTAGTAATAACAATCAAGTCATCAATTTATATAGGACTAAGTTCCAACCTCTAGTTCAATAAATTTATTATGGAGTGGCATCGTCTAACAAATGCCATAATCATCCTGTAAATCAAGATCTAGTCCAATCTTCTAAACGCAAATTAGGAACTTTTTGAAAATCCTTGCGGTTGCGGGTTACTAAAATCCCATTTACTGACAGCGTAATTGCCGCAATGCGTAAATCTTGAGTACCAATGCGAATTTTATGCTTAACTAATTCAGCATAAATATTGCCAGCATCATGACTAAATGCCAGCACATAGAGAGTATTTAAGTCTTCTAATGTATCTTTTAATTTGGCATAAGCAAAGACTAAATCATTTAATGAATCCGCCCTGTTGATAATATTGAGTCGTCCCACCAGTTGTTCTTTTGCTGTAATGATAGTGATGGCAATATTTTGAGGATTAAATTTATTTAATTGTTGGATAATAAATGGATTACCTCTTTGCATCAATGATAGGTGATCTGTATCTAGTATCCTTAAATCATTCACCTCTAAATTTACCTCGCTTCATTATGTGCATCCAATTCACGTCGATATTCTTCTATATATTCCAGCATCTCATCAAATTGTGGATCATCTTTATATTTACCAGCTATTTTCAACCAAGGGTTTTCTACTTTGGGTGCTTCAATTTCTAAAGTCACAATCTTGGCTGTTTTTAACCGAGTTTGCAAACTTTGACTGAGTTGTTCTATTGCTTCCGTTTCCGTATTGCCTAAACCTTGACAGTCTGGTAAACCTAACAATATTGCTTTTACTGTGCCATCTTGTTGATTTTCAATCAGCACATCGTAACTTAACTTAGGTACAGTTTTAGTCGGGGAAGCTGTCACAGATAAATTCATCAGGTTTTTTACCTCAAGCTTTGATATCGATCATAGCTCCCAACGCCGATGAATTATCACAATAATGGAACACAAGCTCTATGCTGAAGCCTGAGTATTCTCCAATGCATAAAACTGAGCAATTTAACCTGTTTAATTAAAATTTTATATAAGGATATCTAACCTTTCCCAGCTTAGATATCCATTAGCAACATAACCTAGAGTAAATAGACTATTAACTATACATCTAATTCTAATTCTAATTTTTGTTCTTAAACTATTTTTTAGTTTTTAAATTCATCCTTAAGTATGATGAAAGCTACATGAATTAACTGAAATTTTGAAAGCAAATGCGTAAAAAACAAATGATTTGTAGTGACGCATATATGTGCGTTTATATATTTAGTAGGTGCGTCACACTACGTTAACGCACCCTACTTTCTAAGACAATTTAGCAACGCTAGACTTTTCTAAACTCGCTACTAATTTCACTCCAAATTCTTCCTCAAATACTCCTTTTTTATAATCTAAACTCCAAAGTTCTAAGGCACAATCATCATCAGGTTGAGATGAAAAAATCAGCAAGTTTACCTGCTGAAATTGTGGATAATACTCACATTGGACTTGAGCGATCGCACCAATTTGTCGTCTATCTAATGCCACTGCTAATCTTAAAATTGCACTCAATTGACTGACCATTTGTCGCTGGTGTTTAGTCAGCAACATCTGGGAATTTTCATGTTTTTTCTTAGGCGGCGATTTGCGGTGATAACGCGCTAAATTGGCTATAATTTCAATCTCAGTTTCTGTATAACCGAGTAATTCACCATTGCGAATTAGATAGTAAGAGTGCTTGTGGTGAGACGAATGGCTGACATAATGACCGCAATTGTGTAATATTGCAGCTGCCCACAGCAGTTGTCGCTCGTCAGACCCCCAGTGGTGTAAAGTACCTTGAGTTTGGTCAAATAAACTCTTGGCAAATTTTGCGACGCGATCGCTATATTCTAAATTGACGTGGTATTTATTAGCGAGTTTTAAAACATTCCGTTCCCGAACTGAACTTTGGTAGCGCAGCTTATCTTCAATTAAACCGTGGGTCAGCATCCAGTCTACGATTACGCCTTCCCTCAGAGAACGCTCACAAACTGTTACCGATTCCCTACCCAAAAGCGTCATTGCTTCCTGTAATATTACTGCACCAGCCAGTATAACTTCAGCCCGCTTCTCTGGCATACCGGGAATCGCAGCCCTTTCTGAATAATTCAGTTTCCGCAAGCGATTTACCAACTCTTGCAAGTCTTTAAGACTGAACTTGTAGCCATTGAGAGTGGAAGGAATAACACCCGACTTTTCTCGTGCATGAATCATTGCCAGGGTTTCAATTGTGCCAGATGTACCCACCAAACGGGGAGATTCTCCAAACTCTAGGTTTGCTAGTATCTCATCCACAGAACGTTCTAACATACCGCGTGTATAGGCTTGCAGGTGTTGAAACTCAGTGTTGCTGATGGGGTCGGTGGTGATTAATTCGCTAGTGAGTCGCACTGCACCGACTTTGGTACTGGTGAGAGTGCGCGGTTCGTGACTATCACCCAAAATTAACTCTGTGGAACCACCGCCAATATCAATAATCATGTGGGGCTGGTTGTTAAATTCCATCCCCGACAGCACGCCAAGGTAGATTCGTCGCGCTTCTTCTTGACCAGAAATCAAGTCAACGCTTAAACCCAACTCCGTTTTTACTCTGTGCAAAAAATCTTTACCATTGGGGGCTTCCCGCACAGCGCTAGTTGCCACAGCAATGATTGTTTCAGCATTGATAGTTTTGGCAACTTCTTGGAAGCGTCCTAAAGCAGCGATCGCCTTTTCAATTATCTCTGGTTTTAGTTCCCCAGTCTTAAGATTGCGATCGCCTAGTCTTACAGTTTCTTTTTCTCTGGCGATAATGCTGAAAGCTGGTAGTTTGGGATCAATCTTGACTACTACCATGTGTAGAGAATTTGTTCCCAGGTCAATGGCAGCAATAATCCGATGTTGCTTAGGTGGTTGAGTTGGAACACTCTCCCAGCTAGAAACTAAATTCAGCATCTAGTTTTCTCTCTTTATAAGAAATGATGGCAAACGGTGGTATGTCGGGGTAGCTGGCACTGATATTTGTTGCAACACACTTGCTCAAACTGAGTAGTGTTAGCGGTAGCGGGGCGTTTAGCCCGTACTCAGCACTCTTCATCTTTGGTCGAGGGTAACTGAGCTAAGTATATTCACCCTACTGTTTCTAACCGTAGTGACTATCTAAAAATATTTAAAGTTGCCACTTGAGGTTATGTTTTTACAAATAACAAATAACGTTATTCTATAGATGTAAAGATGTGTGAAGTAGGGCATGGGGCATGGGGCATTGGGCATAGGAGGAGAGGAGTGGAGATCAAAGACTCATTAACGGAGTTCAAAGACTCATTCACGAGTATCAAAGACTCATTAACGGAGTTCAAAGACTCATTCACGAGTATCAAAGACTCATTAACGGAGTTCAAAGACTCATTCACGAGTATTAAAGACTCATTCACGAGTATTAAAGACTCATTCACGAGTATCAAAGACTCGTGGGCGAGTATCAAAGACTCATTCACGAGTATCAAAGACTCGTGGGCGAGTATCAAAGACTCGTGGGCGAGTATCAAAGACTCATCCCCTATTCCCAATCCCCAATCCCCAATCCCCACTCCCCACTCACCACTCCCCACTCCCCACTCCTATGTTAAGGACGCCAGAACGCCCCCAGGAACCAGTTTGGCTTGTAATTATCCGGCTTTTGCGCTGGCATAAACCGGAAGGACGGTTAATTTTAATGATTCCTGCCCTTTGGGCTGTATTTTTGGCAGCTTCTGGGAAACCGCCTTTACCTCTGGTTGGTGTGATTATCTTGGGTACTCTAGCCACAAGTGCGGCTGGGTGTGTAGTCAATGATTTGTGGGATAGAGATATTGATCCAGAAGTAGAGAGAACACGCGATCGCCCCCTCGCTTCTCGCGCCTTGTCTGTAAAAGTTGGGATTGTAGTTGCGATCGTATCGCTAGCATGTGCAGCTATCCTGGCATTTTATCTTAACCCCCTGAGTTTCTGGTTATGCGTGGCAGCAGTGCCCGTAATTCTGCTTTATCCAGGTGCAAAGCGGGTGTTTCCTGTGCCGCAACTGGTGCTTTCCATCGCTTGGGGTTTCGGCGTGTTGATTAGCTGGAGTGCAGTCACACAAACCATCTCCCAACCAACTTGGTTACTTTGGGGCGCGACTGTACTTTGGACATTGGGATTTGATACAGTTTACGCCATGAGCGATAAGGAAGACGATCGCCGCATTGGCATTAATTCTAGCGCTCTATTTTTTGGGAATTATGCCCCTGTAGCCATTGGAATTTTCTTTGCTGGCACAATCTTGTTATTGGCTTGGTTAGGTGTACTCATACATCTGCATTTAGCCTTCTGGATTAGCCTTACAATTGCTACTATAGGATGGGTTTGGCAGTCTCTGCGATTAAGACAGCGAGACTTACCTAATCCTGTTTATGGTGAGATGTTCCGGCAAAACGTGTGGATTGGTTTTATTTTACTTGCTGGGATGATTGCTGGCTCTTTTTAAATTGAAGCTTATATCAATAGTTATATCCCACCCCTAGCCTCTCCCCAAAGGCCGGGGTGGGGTTCTTGAGGTTTAATAAGTAATCAAGCGGACATGATATTACTCCTAAGTAGAAGCGAATGCGCGTCTATAGCTCAAACAAAAAATATTTATGAGTTTTTGTATGCGTACATTCTTTGATTGGTTTACTCCCTTATTTCAGTATCTCCGTACTTGGACAGCAATAGGTCTGCTACTTTTGGTTGTCACCTGGTCATTTTCTGCACAAGCTGCTAGCCGCATTGATCCGCAGTTGGAACAGCAAGTATTACAAATTATCCGCGAACATCCAGAGGTGATTATCGAATCTGTTCAAACTTATCAGCAGCAACAACAACAGAAAGTCAAGCAAGCACAGCAATCATTTTTACAGGATTTAAAGACGAATCCTCAAACAGTGATTGGTGAGTCTCCCAGCACAGGATCAACTCAAGCAAAAACTCTGCTAATAGAATTTTCAGATTTTCAATGTCCCTACTGTGCTGAGGCGCATAAAACATTGAAAGAATTGTTAGCAAAGTATCCAGATAAACTAAGATTAGTTTACAAGAATTTTCCACTGACTTCAATTCATGCTGAAGCATTGCCAGCTGCAAGAGCGGCTTGGGCGGCATATCAGCAGGGCAAATTTTGGGAATATCATGATGCGCTATTTACTAATCAAAAGCAACTAGGTGAGGCGTTATATTTAGATATTGCTAAAAAACTCAAGCTAGATTTGGGTAAATTTAAACGCGACCTTACTCTTGCTACTCCCGCACTTACAAAAGATATTCAACTAGCTGAAAAATTGGCTGTTTCTGGCACACCTTTTTTTATAATTAATAGTCCCACTTTTTCAGGAGTGGTGCAACTAGCAGATATCGAAAGTATATTGACTAGTGCTAAGTAAATTAGTGTGTTTGAAAACAGCCTCTCATTGTTTAAGTAGCTAGGCGTAAACAAATTAAAGTTTGTAGTAAGGACTTTAGTCCTGATAAACCTTGCTATGAGCGATGAATCGCTCACTACGAACTAGAATTTTATTGTATCACCTTAAAAAGGCTTGCTCTAGTTCCCTCCTTTTTAAGCTACGGTGTACACACAAATGCTGTCCACATACGTTTCAACTCTTTTACCCACATTGTTAAACTGTCACACTTACCGACATCCCGCCCAGAACTAAAGTTCAGGGCTAATAGCTGAAGTCCACGCTTTGTGGACTGAATAATCAATTTAGTCCACAAAGCGTGGACTTCAGCTATAAGACTCGGAATTTATTCCGAGGCGGGATAGAAACGCAGTACGAGATTTATTAATAAAGATATGGCTGCGACAAGACTTGTGTGTACACCGTAGCCAATTTATCGGAGGGTTAGGGAGGATCAAGTCTTAACTCAAGCGTATTATTTTATAAATGGTCTTTCAAATTCCCTTTTTGACCTTCTAAATATTTCTTCTGTAATTCCTCTGGAATGGGAATAGGACGACTATTTTGTAAACTGACAAAAGCGCCCTTCTGGATAGCCACTGCTGCTAACTCATTGTTAGATAAAATTTCAGCTTGCACAGTCCACTTCAACCGTCCTAAATTACTCAGCCATAAACGTCCAATTACTTGATCAATAATTTTTATCGGACGTTTATATTCAATTTCAGTTCCAGCTAGAACAGGCGCATATCCTTGCTCAATTTGTTGATTGAGTTGCCAGTGTTCATCTAAAAACTTTAAACGTAAATCCTCTAGCCATCTGATATACACAATATTACTCACGATTCCCATAAAATCAATGTCGTATGTTTTTACAGGAATTTCTAATACTACTTCTAATGGTCTGTACAAATTGTTATTTAGTAGCATTATTTCTCTATACCTTGATTTGTACCATATCTTCTAAGGTGAGTTTCCAAATATTGATTCAGGTGATTAATTACCCTATGCATGTGAATTGAATCTCCATAAAGCTTGCTCATCATTACTGCTCCTTCCAGTGTTGCAATTATGATGGTAGCGATTTCATCAGCACTCACTTCAGGGCGAATTTCTCCCTTTTTAATTCCTGTTTCAATAATTCGACGAATCAGATGCAGCCAAGAATTCATCGCCTGTTGGGCGCGTTCCCGCAACGCCGGATGAGCATCATCACTCTCCACAGCAGTATTCAGCAGTGGACACCCTCCCTTGATAGGTGGATTTTCTGTGAAGCTACTAAATACGCCAATGATTGCTTGCAGGCGTTCTACTGCGTGGCGTTTGCTTCGTAATGCAAATCTAGTATGCTGGTGGATGCGAGCGATCGCAAAGTCAAAAGCCTGTAACGCGAGATCATCTTTGCTTTGGAAGTGATTGTAAATTCCTCCTTTCTGCAATCCCGTAACACGCATGATGTCTGACATGGATGAGCCTGCATATCCCTGTTGGTTAAACAGTTCAGCTGCTTGGTGGAGAATTCTGCTTTTTGTTTCTTCGCCTTTGGACATTACAGCGATTTTTAGATGAATCGGCTACGGCGAGTGGGGAGAGACGCGATTAATCGCGTCTGTACTGGGGAGTAGAGTAATTTATTGAATTGAAAATTGCTGTAAATAAAATATTACCGACCGAATGGTTTGTTTTAAAATAGCGCAATAAGTGCTTTAAAGTCAAGCATTTTTCAGCGCTAAGTTCTTAACTAGGCATTGGGCATTAATATTCTCCCCCTACCTCCCCTGTTCCCTACTCCCACTCCCCATTCCCCACTCCCCACTCCCTCTTTATCCAGATAATCTAGCGAGATACAACGCGAATACGCTAGACGTTTGATCATGCTTACAAGTAAAATACGGTAAGTGCGTCGCCTTACCGGCTTTTACATGTAAAACCACAGAAAAACCAGTTAGAAGTTGAATTTAGCAGAGCAACTGACCCATAAGCAGTTATCAAAGTCTGTTTCAGCTAAATGTCAGTTGTCATGATTCCAAAAACTTCCAGACAGGTTTTAAGTTGTCCAGGAATCCTCTGCCCTAACTTTTAGCTGGATAACCTTTGTGTCACTCATCCCTTGAGAAACACAATAACTTGCCATCACTAGCTCTGTCTATCAGTGGGCTATAGTTTGGCACAGTTGCTGCTCTCTAGCAGTGAAGCTTTAGCTGATTTTCAGTTCTAGCTGCTCGTAGTTAAGTCAGTGAACAGTTATCAAGGCTTCGTTTGGGGATTTAAACCCTAACCTACACCGCTCACTTAATAGAAGTGGGAGACTCAACAGGACTTTGATAACTAATAACTGATTGTTGAAACCCCCAAAAAGTATGGAATATTTATTACTACCGTTCTTAAGCTTTTTTGTTGGCATCATCGTTGGTTTGACAGGAATTGGCGGAGCCTCTCTCATCACCCCAATGTTAATTTTTGTCTTTCAGGTTCCGCCTTCTATCGCTGTGAGTTCTGATGTTGTGGCTGCCACATTGATGAAGATTGTTGGTAGCGTCAAGCATTGGGAACAGAAAACCCTTGACACAGAAGTTGTCAAATGGCTGGCATTTGGGAGTGTTCCAGGCTCACTGTTCGGCGTGGGGATTTTGCACTTTCTTAAACGTACAGGTGAGTATAACCTGGATAACATCTTGCTCCGTTTGCTTGGTGTGATGATTTTGCTAGTCACACTATTAGCATTAGTGCAATTGTTGTTATTGACTTTTTTCCCTAAATTTCATTTACCCGAACTACCAAAGTTAGACTTAGAAACAAACTTTGGGCGCTGTGTGACAATCACTTTAGGAGCAATTTTAGGCTGTTTGGTTGGTCTAACTAGCGTATCATCAGGTTCAATGTTTGCCCTGGTGCTGATTGGGTTTTTCCGCCTTGATGCACGGAAGTTAGTAGGTACAGATATTTCACACGCAGCAATTTTACTGCTATTTACTGCCCTCGGTCACCTTAGCCTGGGAACAGTTGATTGGAGTTTGGTAATACCTATATGGCTAGGCTCTGTTCCAGGGGTGTTAGTAGGCGCTAAAATCTGCCAGGTAGCTCCGCAACGCCCACTACGGTTTATCATTTATAGCATCTTAATGATGGTGAGTTGGAAATTAGTTCATCAGGTTTGACAAAACTCGGTAATAGAGTTTGGTTGTAAAAGTTTTTCGCTGCTCACTCATTCTCCAAAAAGACGGCACCGAGATTAGGTGCGGCTAAATCTATCCCTCCGTTCGTTCCAGTATTCGTAGGAAAACAAGAATTAGCGACATTCAGCAGTGTTTTTGGAGTGCAAGTAACATCAGGGGCAAACAGCGAGTAGCCGTAGACCTTTTTTCCGTGTGACACGAGTTCGTCGGTGCGAATCAGAAGACCTCCTAAAACTTGGTTCGGTGGAATAGTGAGTGCAGGGTTTATGGGAATTCCAGGATTATTTTTGGCAGCATTGTTTAGGAAATAATATTGGGGAATCGGGTCTTGTAACGGTGTTTTACCCCAGGTGGAAGCTGCTATCACGTAAATGGGGCCGTAGGAAGTGGGATTTCCGTGTTTATCTACACTTGTAATCGCCGCAATACCGAAACCATCGTGTCCAGTTGGTAATCCACGCTCGAAGACGGTAAAGCGAATTTTATTACTTGCCTTCACAGGTCTAACAAGTACAAAGTCAAGCCGCTCGATACTAGCGTTACCGTTGTAAAGTGTGCCGCTTAAATTTGCACCTGTGTTAGTAAAAACGTTATCTGGGCCTGCCAAGATATTGTTGATACTAAACAGCGTTTTCTCTGGAAGTGGGCCCAAACTAAGAAAGTTAAAGGTATTAGAGGAAGAATCAAAACTGCCCTGGTAGTAAGCTAGCTTTCTGTCATCTGTGGCAGGGTTACGACGAATCTGCACAACAGCAGGGATGGATCTAAATGTTGTGCTGCCTCCTGTGGTTGTCAATCCTGTAATTGATTGAATTTGCCCACCGAAGTTGAGAGTAAAAGTATTGCCTGCAAATTCGCTGTCACCTGCAACTTTGGTAATAGATATAGTAGGAAACGAAGCAGTGTCAGTAGTAATTGAAGTGACATCTTGTCCAATTATCTGAGCTTGTGCTGAGGTAAAGCACAAAAATGGGGTGATCATTGAAATCAGACAAAAACCAGGTTGAATGCTTGGGCGAAAACGGATAGGATTGTACCTAATCGCAGAGATAAGGGAGTATTGCATTACACAGCTTTTAATAAGTCAGACTATTATATTGATGCTCAACCTCATATAGGTTAAGAATTGGTAAACAAAAAGTTTTTCTTTGAAGCTCGAACACTAACGATTTTGTGCATATTTCTATGACAAACTTTAGATTTCAGATTGGGGTTTTCATCGTTCAATCTCAAATTCAGCATCCAACATCCAACATTGATTAACTTCTCACCCAAGGTAGTAAAGTGAATGTACCTCGTTCATACATAATGAACATACCCAAGCCAATTAACACAAAAGGTACGACAGCTTTACCGTAGCGACTTAAAATTTCAGCAATGGTAGGTTGACGGCTTAAAAAATAAGCGATCGCACACCAAACCCCTACCATGACAAAAAATATACTTAGAATGACTCCCAAGCTGGCAAGATCGTGACCAGCGAATAAAGGAATATATATACTAATATTGTCACCACCATTAGCGATCGTTACTGCCGCTACTTTATAGGTTTGGGGGTGTAAAATACTCAAAATAAAAGACAATACAGGGTTACTAGGTGTGGACTGGCTAAAATCACTACTTACTGTCTGAACTGTTGTAGTTTCTTCTTTTCTAGATACTAATTGTTGAATTCCAATTGCTATTGGTAGCAGTCCTAGCAATCCTATCCATTCTCGCTGTACGACTAAGCCACCAAAAAATCCTGGTAAGCTAGCGATGATAATGGCTGTGAAACCTAAATATTGACCAAGTAAGATATGCCGCCGCCGAAAATTAACATCTACCTGTGAAAAAAATATTAACAATATAATGATGTCATCTATGTTAGTGGCAATGAAGGCAATTATCCCTTCACTAAAGGCTGTGCCTAGCTTACTCATGCTGGATTTTTAGAACCTACGATTTATCACCATACCAAATTCACTAATTCGTAATTCGTAATTCGTAATTCGTAATTATTGAGTTTAAGTCCCCCACCAAATTATATTTATTGGTTTTAACCTTCTGGCATAACTAAGCTTTAAAATGACAAAGTAATGATTCTTATAGAGAGGGTTTTGTCAATGCCTAGACTTACGGTTCCACCTAATTTCATAGGTACTTCCGGTATCGATACTTTAGTCGCAGCATGTCTATATTTATCTTAAAATATGAACGAGTTAGTTACTGCAATTACTACTGGGTCAATTGCGTTCATTGCCACTAACATTGATGATATTGTCATTCTATTGTTGCTTTTTTCTCAAATAAATGCTAACTTTCGCCGCAGGCATATAGTTGCTGGTCAGTTTCTAGGTTTTACAGTTTTGTTAATCCTTAGTCTTTCTGGTTTATTTGGTGGGTTAGTTTTATCAAAAAACTGGATTGGATTACTTGGTTTACTACCAATTGCCATAGGTATCAGCAGTTTAGTCAATAAGGAAGAAGATGCATTAGAGGAAGTTGTAGCTACAACAGAAGAATCTGAAGCATCAACAATTACTAGTTTACTATCTCCTCAAACTTACAGCGTGGCAGCTATTACAGTTGCAAATGGTAGTGACAATATTAGTGTCTATGTGCCATTATTTGCTAGCAGCAATTTAGAGAGTTTTGTGATAATTATCGGATTATTTTTTCTATTATTAGGAGTTTGGTGCTATGCAGCATACAAATTAATTAAATACAGAGTAATAGCTGATGTATTGACTCGCTATGGTAATAATATTGTGCCTTTTGTTCTTATAGGCTTAGGCGCTTTTATTGTATTAAAAAGTGAAGCTTTGAGCTTAATAAAGCTAGCTGCTAGTTGTTTGTGTTTGATTATTTTGGTGAAAAATAATGAAAGTACCGATGAAATTGAAGAAAATTCTAGTAGATAATCAAGCAAGTTTTAGATTTAGATTTTTCATCTAAATCTAAAAAATCGGTTTCAAGAAAAACCATTGATCCGTGGGTGACAATCTCAGGGATTTCCAATTAAAAAAAATCCAATCAATAATCGTAGGGTGCATTAGGCTTAACGCCGTAACGCACCGCCTAACAGATAATAGGTGCGTTACGCTGTCGCGTTAACACACCCTACTAGATCATTTATTTTTTAGAAGTCCCTAAAATCTAAAAATCAAACTTTGCTCAACCACTCATTCTCCTCTGGATCTTTAAACAGTGAAGTACTGAGGTAGCGTTCACCGAAGCTAGGCTGTATCATCACGATTAGGCGACCTGCATTTTCTGGCCGTTGTGCTACTTGAATAGCAGCATACAATGCAGCACCAGTAGAAATCCCCGATAGTAATCCTTCTTCTTTTGCTAGGCGACGACTGTAAGCGATCGCTTGATCATCTGCTACCTGAATCACTTCATTCACTAGTTCTGAACGGTAAATTGCTGGGACAAATCCCGCGCCGATACCTTGAATTTTGTGAGGCCCTGATTTACCGCCTGCTAATACTGGGCTGTTGCTTGGTTCAACTGCGATCGCTTGAAAACTTGGCTTCCGTTTTTTAATAACTTCTGCAACTCCCGTAATCGTCCCACCAGTACCCACTCCCGCCACGAGAATATCTACCTCTCCATCGGTATCATTCCAAATTTCTTCGGCTGTAGTTTGGACGTGAACTTTTGGGTTAGCGGGGTTGCGGAACTGCTGCAACATATAAGCATTGGGCGTTTTAGCTACAATCTCCTCTGCATGAGCGATCGCTCCTCGCATCCCTTCTACCCCTGGCGTTAACTCTAGTTGAGCGCCATAAGCTTTGAGCATGGATCGTCTTTCGTGGCTCATTGTGTCAGGCATCGTTAGAATAAGATGGTAACCCTTGGCGGCTGCTACCATCGCCAGCGCAATTCCTGTATTTCCAGAAGTCGGCTCTACTAAAACGGTTTTTCCAGGGTGAATTAAGCCTGCTTCCTCCGCCGCTTCCACCATACTCGCACCAATCCTGTCTTTGACAGAAGATGCTGGATTCATGCTTTCTAGCTTCACCACAATCTGAGCAACCGCTCCTGAAGCTTGGGGAATCTTATTTAATTGAACTAAAGGAGTTCGGCCGATTAACTCTGTGATATCTTTGGCTATCCGCATGTGTGTACTCCGTCGTGTCTAAATATAATACATCGGACTTTGCTGTGCGCGAGTCTCTCTTTCCAGGCACAAGTCTTGGAGTGTATAACGACCCAAAACTTCAATTGAGGCAGCGTTAGCTTGCTCCCAAACTTCATAAAGCAGAGTCTTTTCCAGAGTCGGAGAGTCAGAAGTATCTTTCTCTTTCCGCTCGCCTTCTACCAAAGTGACAATTTCAAGTATTGTAATCTGCCAAGGTTCACGAACTAAAACGAAACCTCCTTTAGAGCCGCGTTGACTCTGCACCACACCAGCACGCCGGAGGTTGGTCAAAATTTGTTCCAGATAGCGCTCAGGTATGGGTTGCTTGGCAGTGATCTCGCTCATGGTTAGAGGAAGCTTTTTCCCGTGGTGGCTTGCCAGTTCTAAGAGTGCCAGCAGCGCGTATTCCACTTTGGAAGACAAATCCAAGAGAGCGTAGTTTTGGCTATTCAAGACTGTACTCAACATACTACGGTGAATTGGGGGACTTATCGCAGTTTATGCGAAATTAATTTTTCTCAAAGTGTGGAATGTGATAGCATCCCACTTATTACCCACAAAACCACTATACGCTATCGACTTACCGTAGATTATTATTTTACACAATTCCTATAAATGACTTGATCTTTTTGTAGGAATTATTCTGAGTTTCTGTTTTCAGAGCCTCACCTACCAACGAAAACCTTAACAGAGTATGCTACTAACTGATTTGCGAACCATTTTTGAGCGTGACCCAGCAGCCCGTAACTGGCTAGAAGTATTGTTCTGTTACCCTGGACTCCAAGCTCTAGTGTTTCATCGATTGGCACACTGGCTGTATAAAATTGGAATTCCCTTTATACCAAGGCTTATCTCTCATATTAGTAGGTTTTTAACCGGAATTGAAATTCATCCTGGGGCATTAATTGGCCAGGGAGTGTTTATAGATCACGGGATGGGAGTTGTGATTGGCGAGACAGCGATCGTGGGCGATTACGCCCTGATTTATCAAGGTGTCACCCTTGGCGGGACTGGGAAAGAAAGCGGCAAACGCCATCCAACTTTAGGCTCTCATGTAGTTGTGGGAGCGGGTGCAAAGGTATTGGGAAATATTCAAATTGGCGATCGCGTCCGTATTGGAGCTGGTTCTGTGGTGCTGCGAGATGTTCCCAGTAACACTACTGTAGTTGGGATTCCAGGGCGCGTGACTCGTCAGAACAACTCGTCTACCAATGTTCTGGATCATGATAAAGTACGGGACGTAGAAGCTGAAGTCATCCGCGCTCTATTTGAACGCGTCAAGGCTCTAGAGAAACAGTTCGAGGAGTTGCAACAATCAAGTTTGTCCCCAACTGAGCTTGACGACGAACCAACCGACAACCCTAAGAGCAATAATTCTGATGGGATAATTGAAGATTTTCTCGATGGTGCAGGAATTTAATTTTGGGCATTGGGCATCGGGCATGGGGCATTAGGCATTAGGCATTGGTTATTAATTATTCTCCTCTGCTCCCCCTGCTCCCCCTGCTCCCCCTGCTCCTTCATCTCCCCACTCCCCTCTTTAAAATATTCATAGCCTCTTAGAACCTGATATAAATATAATACTACGGTTAATTTATCGGAGAATAGTTTTATATACTATGGTGTCTTTGTACACAAGCTTATCTAGCTCAACAAGTAATAATACTAAGGAGCTTTTTGCCCGTAGGTCATTTCTACCAGAGCATCAAAACGGACTCTGGAAGATTGAAACGGGTTTTATCAGGACTTTTACCTATCTGGAAGATGGTACAACCGTCGCTCTGGGATTGTGGGGCCCTGGAGATGTCGTTGGTAAGGCTTTGTCAAAATTAGATCCTTACCAAATGGAATGCCTAACTAAAGTAGAGGCGACGGTCTTACCTTTAGAGGAATGGAGTAAACTAACAGAAACTCTACTTACCCATATCCAACAGGCTCAAGAATTGATGGTTATTCGTAGCCATAAAAAAGTTGAAACTATGCTGCTCAAGCTGTTGGCATGGTTATCCAAAAAGTTTGGTTCGGAAGTTGAAAAAGGACGTTTAATAGATATGCGTCTGACTCACGAAGACCTGGCGGAAATGCTCGGTTCAACTCGTGTGACTATCACTCGTATTCTTGGACAGTTTGAGCAAGAGGGACTGATTGCTCGTCTTTCCTTGCATCGAATTGTGCTGCGAGAAGAAGAAATTTGGTACTACGAAATTTAAATTATTTCAGCAAAACCAGCTATCGCCGTCAGCATTCGGTTTGCCCACAATTCTCAGATTCAGGGATTCCAGGTAAGCCAGACCGCTAGAGATTTGTGGCACTGTTCCCCGCAATTCAATGTCAAAGTATCCTTCTTGATCTGTATTTGGTTGTAGCATAGCTTTAGTAATATTAACTACCAAGCCGTAACTAGAAATTAACTGCGAAATCACAGGCGCTTGCAGATAGCATTTAGGAATATATATCCGCAGACGAATCTGGGTGACTTGGCTTTTTGTGTCAACTGAAGAAACCAGTGATAATCTGGTTTGGGAATTGGTTTGATGGTTATTTAACGCTGCCATTGGATAGTGAGTATTTTATTAATTAGCGTAGGCGTAGCCCGTCGTAGACATCGCTATAAACGCTAGACAAATCCAGCCAAATTGGTAGCCCCAGTTTTTCTAAATAACTCAGGCTAGAATAGAGTTGCTTTGTCCTCCCCCACAAATCCAAATCAAACCAGCCGTCATCTTCGGTATCGGGTTGAAGTCTAGCACTGGTGATATTGACTGTTAGTCCATAACGAGAAACTAACTCGGAAATCACTGGTTCTTCGTAATAAGATTTTAAGACGCACAGTTGCAAGCGCAATCGACTGGTTTGACCGAGAGAAATCCATTGCTGGAATTGTTCTTGCCATTGATTTTTTAGCCATGCAGAGTCTTTGAGACTCCGTTTGCTAGCTGGATGTGGGAAAGTTAAAGAGTGTTGGTTGGGTTGAATCTGGGTAGCGATCGCTAATTCCAGCAAATTCACTCCCAATCCTTGCAAGTAAGATAGGCTATTTGTCAGTTTTTGAGGATTTCCCGAAAGATCCAAATCAAACCAGCCATCGCTGTCACTGTCGGATGTCAAGGATGCAGCTTTGATATTGACGGTTAAACCATAACGAGACACCAGCCGGGAAATTACAGGTTGCCTGTGATAACGCTGAGGCACGAGAATGCGGCTGTGGACTGAAGCGGGTTCTACAGATTTACTCTGAGACATCAGATTAATTCCCAATAGCGATGCCTAGGTTGGGTTGCGCCTACGCAATTTTTAGGTTCGGCAGAGGATTTTGCTGATGCCCTACCCCTACAACTCAACTGCGCTTGCTTGAATGTCAGCCTTATAGAGATTTTCATATTTTTGGCTTCTATTAAACTACGGTAACACTATCGATTTAACGCATTTACTTGTTATGTAAAGGACAATCTCACAAAATACGCAAAAAAGCAATCAGTAAATTCACGCAAATTATGGTCAATTTATGTAGAGTAATTGACGATAAACCAATTAAGAATTTATTGCATCTGTCCGTTAGATGATATTGTCATTATCTTGGAATTAAAACTGAAGGGCGATACTCATTACCAAGTGATTAAAGGGTTCCCGAAATTAGCTTAGGTGGCGTTATAAAAATTTTGTTAGATTTTATTATCTCATAGTGGGCATACTGCAAGTATCAAGTCTGACTCTTCACGGTATCTGAAAAACCTCACTTCTATTTCTCTCTCCTAACAGGAGAGAGACTTTGAATTTTCTTCCCCCTTCCCGCATCGGGAAGGGGGTTAGGGGGTTAGGTTTTTCGTGATGACGTGAAAAGTCAGATATCAAGTAAGTAGCATCGAAATAGGGAAAACAGTATGTTGACTACACTACCGCAAGAAGAAATTACATCATTGAAGCAAAATTTAAGACGTGAAATTAGTAAACTATCAGGTGTTCCAGAAAATAATATACCTAAGTATATTTGCATCAATAATCTGAATTCAAAGCTAGAAAGATTAGAAGAAATCGAGAAAATTCTTACTATAGATAAATATAAAATTGTTTTTATAGGTACTATTGTTCATTAAGGGTGTAGGGGTATAAGGGTATAAGGGTATAGGGGATATAGCGTTGTCCGAGGATTGAAACAAATAGCCCAACGCGGTCGTCCCAAGGGATGGGGCAATTACTACCAGAGGTTGTAGGGGTTGCGTCTTTTTCCCTACACCCCTACCACCATGCAACCCCTACACCCGCCCCAACGGGGCTGGTAAAGCAAAAACTACAGCTATCGTTTATATTTAGGTATGAGGACGTGCAGCTATCTGTACGCCCGTACTATGTGTTGCTATAACCCTTACCAATCAGTTGCTTTACTGTCATCCCAGACTTCCAATTCCAAGTCGCGGAGATAGGTTAACCCGCTCTGAATTTGTGCATCTGTTCCTTGTAATTCAAGGTCAAACCAACCATCACCGACAGCATTCGCTCCCAAAATCGCTGCCGTGATATTCACAGTCAGTCCATAGTTAGACACCAAGCGAGAAATGACAGGTTCCTGGTGATAATCTTTGGGAATTCTTAGTCGAATCCGTTTGTTGGTAAGTGTATTGTCAGTAGCCATATCTGAATTATTTCAATCCCTGATCGGGATTGGTACAGAACTACTCTTAACCCTAACGGTAATTTCCTGATAGGTACTAAATAGATCGTACCATGTCCCATGATTTGCTTGTATCCTATTCAAAGGATAACTATAATCTCTTGATTTTTCTATTCAACATCTTTAATGCGGGTTTTCCGTTCCAGAATCTCCTTCAGCACTAAGGTTACTACTGCTAGCAACGCTAACAGTACAGCCGCAGAGAAGGCAGCTTCTGTTTCATATTGTTTGTAAGCCTCTTCTACAAACAGTGGTAGGCTCTGGGTTTGGTCAGCAATGTTGCCAGATACGACCGAAACCGCGCCGAATTCACCCATTGCTCTGGCATTGGTCAAAATTAAACCGTAGAGTAAACCCCAACGGATACTAGGCAAGGTGACGCGCCAAAATATTTGCCAATCTTTCGCACCTAGAGTTCTAGCAGCTTCTTCTTGATCCTTACCAAATTCCTCTAAAACAGGAATTACTTCCCGCGCTACAAAGGGCATACTCACAAACGCTGTAGCCAGCACCATACCTGGAAAGGCAAAGATAATTTTGATATCATGAGCCTGGAGCCAAGGCCCAAACCAGCCATTGCGTCCGTAAAGTAGCACAATCATCAATCCTGCGACTACGGGCGAGATGGAAAAGGGCAGGTCAATAATGCTCAAAACTACGGCGCGTCCGGGAAATTTATGACGAGCGATCGCCCAAGCTGCACATAAACCAAATACCGTATTTAAAGGTAGAGAAATCACAGCCAGCAATAGCGTTAGCCAAGCTGCATGGAGAAAAGCTGGCCGCGTCAGGTTAGCCAGAAATGGCCCAACTCCTTTGCTGAAGGCTTGGACAAAAACGTTAATTGCCGGGATATATTGAACTAGGGCTAAATAGGCGATCGCTATACCAATTAAAACTATTGGCACCCAACTCTTCTGTTCTTTAGGCTTGGGCGTATGTGTATCAGATGCAGATGAGTGAAAACTTGGCTTATCTACTGTCATATCGCCTTGCCCATGCTTGTAAGAAATTAATTGCCAATAGCAGTACCAACGAAATTGATAGTAAAACTATGCCAATTACTGTTGCACCAGAATAGTCATACTGCTCTAACCGTTGGAAAATCAACACAGGTGCGATTAAATCTTGATAGGGCGTATTGGAAGAGATAATCACAGTCGAACCATATTCCCCAACTGCACGAGAGAAACCCAAGGCAACACCAGTTAAAATTGTCGGAAATAAAGGTGGCAAAATCACTTTCCAAAAGGTTTGCCATTGAGAAGCACCTAGACACCAGGAGGCTTCTTCAATTTCATGTTCCATTTCCTGAAGCACGGGTTGCACAGTTCTCACGATAAAAGGTAGTGAGATAAATATCATTGCCACCGCTACTCCCGTGCGGGTAAAAGATACCTTAATTCCCAGTGGTGCTAGTAACGAACCTAACCACCCATTATCACTGTAAACTGTTGCCAAGGTTAGCCCTGCTACGGAAGTTGGTAGTGCAAAGGGTAAATCTACTGTGGCATCAATCAAGCGTTTTAAGGGGAAGTCATAGCGAACTAGAACCCAAGCAATTAGAGTACCAAATACGCCATTAAGCAGGGCAGCAAATATTGCTGTCACAAAAGTGACATTATAAGTGGCTAATGCAATATCACTGGTTGCGATCGCCCAAAATCTCGCTGGAGGTTCTGTACTTGCTTTCAGGAACATGGCAATGATGGGGATAAACAACATCACCGTCAAGTATCCAATGGTGATTCGCCAAGTCCAAGGAACCCGCCCCAATCTCTTCCAGAATGGCGTTTTGCGTTCAACTTCCACAGAAGGAGATACAGTTGTCATAGTCAAAAATTCAAAATTTAAAAGAAGTTTTTTGTAAGTATTCGTAATTCGTAATTATTACTCCACAACTGTTCGCACAGCGTGCCATAAGCTTTGTTAGTTGCTCTGTCCTTCAATTACGAATTACGAATTACGAATTATGTTGACTAATTACCGTTTATTTTTGGGCTTGAATTTTGTCAAACACGCCCCCATCTGCGAAGAACTTCTTATCAATTGCTTCCCAACCGCCTAAGTCTGCAACTGTACCCAAAGTTTTCACCTTGGGAAATTTGTCTGTAACTTCTTTAGTTTGAGCTATAGTCTCATCCACAGGACGGAATCCCAATTTGACAAACTCTTGCTGTGCTTCTGGGGTATAGAGGTATTTCACAAAACCTTCAGCAACTTCGCGGGTTCCGTGCTTATCGACGTTCTTATCTACCACAGCGATCGGATTGTCAATGGATATATTCACATCGGGAACGACATACTCAACCTTTTCGCCCTTTTGCTGTGCCAAAATCACTTCGTTTTCGTAGTTGATTAAGACATCTCCCTGCCCTTGCTTGGCGAATGTATCAGTCGCTTCCCGCGCATCTTTAGGCAAGATTGGCACATTTTTGTAGACTTTAGTCACAAATTCAGTAGCTTTAGCCTCATCGCCACCTGTTTTAATTACAGAATCCCATAGTGCTAAGAAATTCCACTTAGCAACGCCTGACGTTTTGGGGTTAGCAGTAATCAGTTTTACACCGTCTTTAGCTAAATCTTCCCAGTTCTTGATACCTTTAGGATTGCCTGAACGAGTGACTAATGCTGCAACTGATTTGGAGACAATCCCATTGTTGGGAACTTCTTTCTCCCAACCTGGTTGAATCAATCCAGCCTTCTCAATCTTTGAGGTGTCTCCAGCTAGTGCCAAATGAACAACATCTGCTTCCAAACCATCGATAACAGCGCGAGTTTGGGAACCAGATCCCCCATAGCTTTGTTTGAAGGTGACAGTTTGGTTATGGTCTTTCTTCCACTGTTCTACAAACTTAGGAATGATGGCTTCGTGAGCTGCTTTGGTAACTGCAAAAGAAACCAGGGTTAGTTCAACATTATCCTTGCTTGCAGCAACAGGACTAGCAGTAGGGGTTTCAGAGGAAGAATTACTCCCAGTTCCACCAGAGCAGGCAGCAAGCGCCACACTCAATACAGTGCCTACCAAAAAGAGTGATACAAAGCCTTTGAGCGAATTTAGTCTGAACCGATACGTTCTATTGAACGCGATCGCTTGTAACTTTTTCAGTGGGCGTTGCCACAAACTCATTCTATTTCCTCCACTAAATCTACAAATAATTGATCGGAATACAGTTACATAGTGTTTATCATCCTGGATGATTCCATGTATCTAGTTGCAAACACCAACAAACCTCACATTCTTTATCAAGAATATGGCGATTCTACCAGTTCTGTGAGGAATTACAATGCTTTTATTTTCAACTATCAAGTTGTCATCACAATTGGCTACCTAATGGATCAGGCAAATTGCTTCATTAGTCATTAGTCCAAGAGAAACCACGCCCACTCTTTGATGTGGTTTGAATTAGTCTGATATCATTAGTTTTTTTCGCCCAGAAGGGGCCAGGTATGTACCAAAAACTCTTTATGAAAAACAAAACCCATCTAGAAAGTATCTAAATGGGAAAAATTTCTGGTTAATTTTTGAATTCGCCAACAGGATCAGATTCTTAACTGAGTGCATATTTCAGGGGTAGTCCGTCCTGAAAAACTAGTAATTCTCCCGGTTGGATTTGTGTCCAAACTTCGTTGTCAGTGAGGGGTGTGGTAGCAATGACAGCGACGCGATCGCGTTCTGTAGTCACCTCCCGAAAATCTACGGTCATGTCTTGGTCAATTAAATGGGCAGCTGCAAAGGGCGCTTGGCGGACGATGTAACTGAGATTAGTTGAGCAATAAGCAAAAAAGTGGACTCCATCTGATAATAAGTAATTAAATATACCCAGTTTTGCAATTACAGCAGTAATTTCTTGCAGCACAGGGTACAGTTCCTTTATGTCAGGCTTGCCCTGGGGAAAACGCGATCGCAGTGTCTCTAGCATCATACAGAATGCTTTTTCACTATCGGTGTCACCTACGGCTTGATAAAAGCCCAAATTTTCTGGATCAAAATTTGGTAAATTACCATTGTGGGCAAACACCCAATATTGACCCCACAATTCTCTGCGGAAAGGATGGCAGTTGTGTAAGGCAACTTCACCCTGAGTAGCTTTACGGATATGGGCAATGACATGGGTTGAGTGGATGGGATAACTCCGCACAAACTCGGCTACCGGAGAAGCAACAGAAGGCTGGGCATCTAAAAACATTCGACATCCCTTTCCTTCAAAGAAAGCAATGCCCCAACCATCGCTATGATCATCCGTTTTTCCTCCCCGTGCAGAAAACCCTTCAAAAGAAAAGCAAATATCCGTTGGAACATTGCAATTCATTCCGAGCAATTGACACATGGATGTTGCAGCTCTCAATTTTTGACTAAGGCCTCAGGATCAAGATACTTCAGAATGCTGCATTGATCTGGAGCGATCGCTTCAATCTTAGACTTTTTCAGTAGTACATGGTCAATATAAAAAACTACACAAGTCATTGAGAAAACGCAAGGGTTTGGGATTGCTTCTTTAGGAGACGCGATAGCCGTTCGCGCTAGCGTCTCCAAAGGAGAAGGCTTAAGCTTCGCTTATCACCAACACTTCCAAACAAGCAAATGGAGTCGCCCAACAAGCAAATGGAGTCGCCCAACAAGCAAATGCGATCGCCCAACAAGCAAATGCGATCGCCCAACAAGCAAATGGAGTCGCCTAACAAGCAAATGGAGTCGCCCAACAAGCAAATGGAGTCGCCAAACAAGCAAATGGAGTCGCCAAACAAGCAAATGGAGTCGCCAAACAAGCAAATGGAGTCGCCAAACAAGCAAATGGAGTCGCCAAACAAGCAAATGGAGTCGCCAAACAAGCAAATGGAGTCGCCGAAATCCCAACAAAGTAATACCAATTTAGGAAAATAATCCAACAGATAAACCATTTGTAGAGACGCGATTCATCGCGTCTTCACCGAAGGATGTGTTGCAATCATTAATTGAATTGGTATGCCCAATGCCCAATGCCCCATGCCAGGAATAATGGCAGTTGTCGAATCGTTAAACAAAAAACAAGAGGTTAAATCTATGACAAACCATAATTCAAATATGCTCCTAACACACCCTACAGTAATTTTATTTTTACTTTATAAATAGCCTCTAATTACGAATTACGAAAGCGTTGCGGTAGCGATAGCGCAGCGTTAGCGAGTCATCGAGCGTCGGAACGAGCGTCATTACGAATTACGAATTACTTAAGGCATTTGCTGTAAATATTGCTCATAGCCTAATTCTTCTAGTTTTGCTTGCTTTGCAATTACTGATTCACATAGGTTTTGGCGATATTGCTGCACTCTTTCTAACAATTCTGGTTGCTGAATTGCGAGGATTTGTACTGCTAAAAGTCCAGCATTTTTGGCATTACCGATCGCCACTGTTGCCACAGGAATACCCGCAGGCATTTGTAAAATAGAATACAAAGAATCAACACCTTGTAAGTTACGGGTGGCTACAGGAACACCAATAACAGGAAGTGGAGTTAAAGACGCTACCATTCCCGGCAGATGGGCAGCACCACCGGCACCAGCAATAATTACTTTAATACCGCGTTGATGTGCAAGTTGAGCATATTGCACCATGCGTTCTGGGGTACGATGAGCAGAAACGATCGCCACTTCGCTTTCAATGCCAAATTCTTCACAAACTGCGATCGCGTCTTTCATGGTGGGCAAATCGGAATCGCTGCCCATAATAATACCAACTAAGGGAGTCATAATAATTCAAAATTCAAAACTTGTACTGAGCTTGTCGAAGTATTCAAAATTCAAAATTATTTGAGCTAGCTTATGGAAGCTAGGTAATGCCGATCATCATCTCATCTATTGGCGTTGTTTGAATTGATTTATTGATATTGGTTGCATCTAAAATCAGATTTAGCAATATCTCGTCAGTGTGATGACCCAAGCAACACAAAATCCTGTAGATATTATCAATGCTAGAGTGCCTGGTTACAAAGATTTGCAGATGCTCTTGGTTAACCAAGAGGGCATAATTGAGGAAATCTTGCCAATGGGTACGCTAGGGACGCACAGATGTACGTCCCTACTAGATGTAGCAGGTGACTGGATTTCTCTAGGCGGCGTTGATTTGCAAATTAACGGTGCGTTGGGTTTGGCATTTCCCGAATTGACGGCCCAAAATGCTCATATACTCCAGAAAATCTCACAATTTTTGTGGGATGTTGGGGTTGATGGATTTTTACCAACACTTGTGACAACTTCAGTAGAAAATATTCAGCGATCGCTTGCTATTATTGCTGAGGTTATCCCCAGTCAACAAGCTGGTGCCAAGATTCTCGGAGTACATCTAGAAGGCCCATTTTTGAATTTCCAAAAGCGCGGCGCACACCCAGCAGAGTATTTGTTACCCCTAACAATTGATCAGATAAAGCGGGTTTTGGGTAATTATGCTCATGTTGTGAAAGTTATCACCTTAGCACCAGAGTTAGATTTAACTGGTGAAGTAATTCCATATTTGCGTTCTCTGGGGATTATTGTCAGTTTAGGGCATTCTCAAGCAACAGCGACCCAAGCGCAACGTGCCTTTGAGGAGGGTGCAACGATGGTAACTCATGCTTTCAACGCCATGCCAGCATTACATCACCGCGAACCAGGATTATTAGGGGCAGCAATTATCCATCCTGATGTGATGTGTGGTTTTATTGCTGATGGTGAACACGTTTCGCCCACGATGCTGCAAATTCTACTTCGCGCTAGCTATCAAGAAAAAGGGCTGTTCCTCGTCAGCGATGCCCTTTCACCTCTGGGGCTACCCGATGGGGTGTATCCTTGGGACAGTCGGCAAATTGAAGTAAAAAAGGGTACGGCACGACTGGCGGATGGCACTTTGTCGGGGACGACTTTACCTTTGTTGGTGGGAGTGCAGAATTTAGTGAAGTGGGGAATTTGTGACGTAGAAAGTGCAATTTTACTAGCTACTAATGCACCTAGAAAAGCGATTGGTTTAGCAGGAATTGTTAAGAGTCAACCCGCTAATTTATTACGCTGGCATTGGGATGAGACTACAAAAGAATTAACTTGGCGACGTGTTCTTACCGCAGAGATGGTGAAGAAGGCAGGAGGTTGGAATTTATCGGTTACTCTCAACTCCATCTAATTCCAAACTTGGGAAAAACTTTTTGGTTTCCTGATCTGCCCTTTGGGGGCTTGTCCAAGTTGTTAATTAGCTACTTGCAGCTTAATAACATCTTAAATATATCTTCTTTGCTTGCTGTCAACACCCCTAAGAGTGATTGCTTAAGTAGAATTAGTATTCTATTTTACTATTATTTACAAGATTTCATTGAATTACATCAAGTCATGGAGAGAAGTAGATGACAGTTCTCAACGGCAATTTTGAGGTTGGTACTTTCAGCAATTGGCGAACTATCGGTGATACCAGGATTGAGACAGCCGCTTTGGGAACTGGCACTAGCGAAGCCAATTTTCAAGCCTTACTTACCACTGATGCTAGTGCTTCTGGAGGTGCAGTTGAGCAATCAGATTTGGAAGAATTTCTCAATTTCTCATCTGGTCTGTTGGATAACTTAGGTAATGGAGATGCGACAGAAGGTTCTGCAATTAAACAGACTTTTACAGCTAATGCTGGCGATGTCTTGACTTTTGATTGGAACTTCTTGACTAATGAGGCAATTCCATCTTCTTTCAACGATTTTGCGTTTTTTGGCATCAGTCCTTTTGCTTTGGAATTAGCAGATACTAATTCGAGCGGTTTTTTGGGGACTTCATCTGTCAATTTTAGTCAAGAAACAGGTTTTCAAACTATTTCTATTGGCATTGCTCAAACTGGAACCTACACTTTAAATTTTGGGGTTGTAGATGTTGGCGATACTGCTGTTGATTCGGCACTAATAGTTGACAACATCCAAGTTCTGTCCTCCGGTAGCATTGCTTCAAACAATGATGTCCTATTCGGAGCGCAAGGTTTTGTGGGTGAGTCACCCTTGAGTAGTTCTGCAAGTACTAATGTTGAACAGTTTATTGGGAGTAACGCGATAGGCAGAGGGAACGACACGACTTTATGATATCAGGGTTGAATTATCAATTACATCCCTCAAAGAAAATCGGCGGGAATCCCACTCTTCATGGGGTGTCCGGGACAGCCGCCCGCCGATTTAGTCATTAGTCAATAGTCATTGGTCATTGATGCTAATGACTATTGACTAAGCTGTTACGCATAAAACTAGTACATTTACCTGATGACTGTTGACCGTTGACTGATGACCGATAACCGTCAACCGTCAACCGTCAACCGTCAACGTTTATAAAGAATGTTTATATAATTTAGACGCATATCAGCTTAATGATATGATGTCCGGGCAATTAAGCATAATACCCGAAACCCCACCCCGCAAAAGCTACGAAGCAGGCGATTGATTTGTTCTACTAGATTCATCTCATCACATATGCCTGCGACTATGCCGCAGTGGTCAATATCCTGTACCCTGATATCTAATGGTGATGCTGTCATGATTCTAAAATGCAGCATTTAGGTCATTTTCAAAAATACAGCATTTACGATCGCACCTGCGGAATCTGGGTTTAAGGTGTAAAAAGTCAATTTTTTTGAGTTAATTATAAATATTTTTTACTTTTATATATTTTTTGATTGACTTGTATCCATAAAACTTTATTCTGAGAAACGAAGTTTATAGCCAGTCAACTTGTATGAGTAGCGAAAAAACTACAGAATTGCCGCTCTGGGTACAAGATAGAGATATAGTCATTGCTCATGATGAAGAAGTACAGTGGCGAGAAGGAAAACGCCCGGATTATTCTTACACCAATGAATTTCTTCATCAAGAGAGTAAATTTCAGCATCCAGAAGGTTCTTTAGAAGCAATCGCACAAAACTTAGTCCGAAATTTTGAGATGGAAGCTTCTAATAAATCTAATCCTCAACAGTGGCTTTCGATTGTTACTGATAAGTTTAAGATGAGTACCAATGGAGGACAACAATACACTGCTCAGGATGTCGCAGTCGAAGGTACTTATAATCTCTTCCTGGGTGAAAGTGAGCAGTATAGCTCTGAAACAGAAACCTTTGAATCTTCATTTCAGGTTTTTCATAATGCTTTTCCTAATGGCTTCCTTTGGGAATTAACAGAAGTCCTTTCGGGGCCACCTAATGTTACTTTTAAGTGGCGACATTGGGGAACATTTAATGGTTCTTATAAAGACTATGCACCCACAGGGGAAACAGTAGAAATCGTAGGAATTAGTATTGCTCGCGTGAGTGATGATTTGAAGATTGAGTCTTTAGAGCATTATTTTGATAATAATGTTTTTCTTCAAAAATTAACCGCAGGGGGTTGTCCCTTCCATTCCCAAAATCAGTAGCCCTGGCGGCTAGAAGTCGCACTGGCTTGACTACACGAGACCAAACCTGCCTCCGCAGGTTAGCAAACCTTTGATTTTATATTAGTCCACGGAGGTGGACTTTGTTTGTGTAGTAGCGACTTCTAGTCGCCTAATACTTATTCCAGTTTATTGCCAGAAAAGAGGCGATTTGTAACTTGCTTTAACACCTTTAATGCAGTTAACGAACCTCGAATCAGCCGAGTAGCAGCAAGGGGTTGTCGAAGCATTCCTATCGCTAAAGGAAAAGGATTTAGGGAGCCATCAGAGTTAATTGCTGGTGTGAGATCGGGGATATTGTGCTGACAATCGTCGCTGACTACTCGCAGCATTGCCACTACAACTCCAGCCGCATTGAAAAACTCTAGGGCGGTAAATCCTTCCATATCAACAACATCAGCAGCCAAAGTCTCACCTAAACGGCATTTTTCGGCAGCAGACCAAATTACGCGATCGCTTGTCAGTGATTTGACTAAATTGGGTGGAGAGTCAGGAGAGACGCGATTAATCGCGTCTGTACTGGGGAGAGACGCGATTAATCGCGTCTGGAGTGCTGAGTGTAATTGTGCTGTGAAGGGGCGATCGCACTCTAGCCGCTCCCCTTGATAAACACAATCCTGATACAAAACAATATCACCAACTGTATAGCGATCGCTCAAGCTGCCACATATACCCATAATCAGCACTCTGGATGAAGCTAAAAATTGTCCTTGTTGTAGATATTTAAGTAAAGGCTTCATCCCAACAGGTATGGCTACTACCGTTGGGATAGAACCAGTAACGCCGCTTAATCCGCGACAGACAGCTTTATATTCTGCTCCCTGAGGTACCAGAATTGTGTTGATGGGCAAAAAATTAGGCACTAGCCCTCTCGACAGTTTCAAGTTTACGTTTGGGTATTAATTCAAGGATGCGGAGGGCGATACTAGCAAGTCTAGGTAGTAATTGCGGTTGGAGTAGTCGCGGATCATACTTGCTCATCCGGCGCTGATTTTCTGATAGACAAATGCTAAGAAATTTTTTGATTGTGAGGTCTTTAGTAAAGATGTCAGTACCCGTGACGGCGAAGCCAGTCTTACTGGGGTCATCATTGCCAAAGACGGCAATCAAATTGCTGAGTGCCTTGCCGTAGTGCCAGAGGGTTTTGACGCTCCGCAGAGGGGTAAATCCCTGACCACGATGAATTTGTGTATAGGTAAACCAGTTGACAAAAAAGACAATATGGCGTGTCTCTTCGTCTATGATCGGATCAAAGATTGTGAAGATTGACTCTGGAAAAACATTAGCTTCACGAGCGATCGCAAATAGCCCATAAGCAAAGAAGGTATCCAGGCACTCTTCAAAGCCAAAGCGCGTAAAGACTGGCTCAATATTTTGGGGAACTTCAATAGGTTGACGTTCTGGTATTTGGATATCGTAACGGTCAATTAATGTTTGAAGTAGGCGGGCGTGGCGTAATTCTTCTTTACCTTGGAGAGCGATCGCATTTTGTAAAATAGGATCATTCACCATCGTTGCGTAACCACTAACTACTACTCCGGCTTGTCGCTCTGTATCCAGAGCTTTATCCCAGAAGGGAATACTGCGTAGCAAAGTCAAAGCTGTATCGTCCAAATCTGGCCATGGGAGATTCTCTGGTTCGTATTCCCTGTAGCTTTCCATAAAGCTCTGGCAGAATAATTCCTTATGCTCAACAGAACCAAGTTTCATCTTTGAAGTTTCCTTTTGTATTAAAGATTGGGCCATATCTGAGTGACAATAAGTAATATTGCTGTTTAGTAGTAACCAAAACTCGCAAACCGAAGGTGATTGCTGTAGCATGACTAAATAATTGTGTCACCCACACGATAATTTTCCAAGATGGTAAAACTTCATAACTCCAAATCCGCACGAGAAGTCTTCAATATTTCTAAATTGGCGATTCAATTTTCGTGGCTGACGGTGAGTTTTTGGATTGCCGTAACAGTAGCTGGTGTTCTGGCTTTCAGTTCCCTCAAGTATGCCTTGTTTCCAGATATTACCTTTCCAGTGGTGGTTGTGAATGCTACAGCCCCCCTGACAACTGCCCTGGATACAGAGGCGAAACTCACTAAACCCCTGGAAGAACGCCTCCGCTCTCTAGAAGGACTGGAGAATATTCGCTCATCCACTTATCCTAGTCAAACAGCCGTTGCCCTTTCTTTCGCCGTTGGGACGAATTTAGAAACATCGACCAAAGAAGTTGAAACTGCCCTCAAGCAGTTGACTCTACCTCAAGGAGCGACTTCTAAGATTATTCCCCTGAATTTGAATGAGTCAGCCGCCATTAGTTATGCCATTGAGAGTCCCACGCGGAATCTTACAGATTTGACAAAGTTGGCGAAAGACGAGATTGTGAGTGCGATCGCTAAACTGCCAGGAGTCCTGAAAGTCTCACTGTTGGGTGGCGCTACTGCAACTCCTCCCCTAAATCCAGCGAATGCGAGTGCAGCTATCCCTCAAGCAGGGGCAACATTAGTCCGGTTTAATGGCCAAGATGCACTCGCATTTCAGGTAATCAAACGTGGTAGCGCTAACACCTTGGAAGTAGTGAGTCGAGTTGAAAAAGAAGTCCAAAGGCTGCGGTCTAGTCTGAAGGATGTCAAACTCACTTTAGCTGCTACTCAAGCAGAATATATCCGTCAAGCCACTCAGTCAACCATTGATGCTTTGCTGGAAGCAGTCTTGTTGTCAATAGTGGTAATTTTTCCTTTTTTGTGGAATTGGCGAGCCACCCTAATTTCTGCCTTGGCAATTCCTACGTCTTTGTTGGCGACGTTTATCGTCATGGCGATTTTCGGCTTTAACCTGGAAACAATTACCTTGCTGGCTCTAGCTTTGGTGATTGGTAGTATTGTTGATGATGCGATCGTTGATGTGGAAAACATCATGCGACACGTAGATGATGGGGAAACTCCTCGCCAAGCAGCGCTTTTAGCTACAAATGAGATTGGGTTGACAGTCACCGCCGCAACTTTGACAGCAGTAGCGGTTTTTCTGCCCATAGGTTTGATGGGTGGGGTAATCGGTCAATTCTTTAAGCCTTTCGGCATCACTGTTTCAGCAGCGATGCTCGCTTCTATGCTAGTTGCTCGGACTTTATCTCCAGTCCTAGCTATCTACTGGCTGAAACCTAAACCCTCGCTCTCCCCGCGTCGAGAAGCAAAAATATCGGTAGCGTTTACCCAATTTTACAGAAACTTGCTGAGTTGGTCATTGAATCACCGCAAGATAGTTATCGGGTTAGCTGTACTCAGCTTCATCGCAGGTATAGCACTGATTCCACTAATTCCCAAAGGCTTTATTCCTAAACTCGATCGCGGCGAATTTAATATTGCTTATACGGCTCCTTTGCCGAGTATCCCCGATTTGGCAAGTAAGGGAGCAGGGGGAGCAGGGGGAGCAGGGGGAGCAGGGGGAGCAGGGGGAGAAAGAATAAGTAATGCCCAATGCCCAATCCCCAATGCCCAATGCCCAATCCCCAATGCCCAATTCCCCATTCCCAATCCTTTAAATGATTCTCTTGAGGTTGCGAAGAAACTAGAAGAAGTTGTAAGAAAATCACCGACAGTTGAAACGGTATTTACGACTGTTGGTTCTCGTGAGGGTGAGCCGAACAAAGGGATACTATATGTAAAGCTTAAAAAAGACCGCACAATCACCACTGCGGAACTACAAGACCAATTCCGCTCCTCATTACCTACTCTTTCTGGGGTAACTACTAGTGTCGAAGATATTCAATTTGTCGATTCTGGCGGTCAAAAACCCCTCCAGGTAGCTTTACGCGGTAACGATCTCCAAGCCTTAAGCAAAGCAGTCAAGGCAATTAAAGAGAGAATTCAAAGACTACCGGGATTCGCTGATGTCACAGTCACAGGTGAAACAAATCCACAGGGTACAGTTTTTCAAATCGAGCGTCTGAATAATCAACGGGTGGCTTATGTCAGTGCTAATCTTGGCAAAGATTTATCCTTGGGTGATGCTACTGACAAAGTGGTAGCTGAAGCTAAGGCGGTGTTACCCCCTAATGTTTCTTTAAATTTAGGAGGAGACTCTGCTAGCCAAGGAGAGGTTTTTAGCAGTTTTGGCAGTACTTTAGCTCTATCTGCCCTGTGCATTGTCATTGTACTAATTTTGCTATTCAAAAGCTGGGTAGACCCTCTGGTGATTGGTGTCTCTTTGCCTTTAGCGCTAGTGGGGGCAATGTTGGCATTACTAATCACCAAAAGTGACTTTGGCATGATCTCACTCATCGGCTTCGTGTTTTTGCTGGGGCTGGCAAATAAAAATGCCATCTTGCTGGTGGATTACATCAATCAGTTACGCAACGCTGGCTTAGACCGCACCGAGGCAATCCTCAACACAGGACTAGTGCGCCTCAGACCAATTATGATGACCACGGCCTCCACTATTTTAGGGATGCTACCGATCGCTTTAGGTTTTGGCGCTGGTTCGGAATTGCGATCGCCGATGGCTGTAGCGATCGCAGGTGGACTGGTAAGTTCAACTATCCTCAGTTTGATAGTTGTGCCGGTAGTCTACGCGATTTTGGATGATTGGTTTCCCCGATTTCAGACGAGGGAGAGAAGTTGATGCAAGTTTTTGTCACCGGGGGTACGGGCTTTATTGGTGCCCACTTGGTACGGTTGTTACTCCAACAGGGTTACATAGTCAAAGCGCTGGTACGCTCAAGCAGCAATTTGGAGAATCTACGCGGTTTGGATGTGGAAATTGTCAAAGGCGATTTGAATTCACCAAATCTCTGGCAACAGATGAGAGGTTGTCAATATCTATTTCATGTGGCAGCCCATTATTCTCTGTGGCAAACAGACCGGGAGTTACTCCACCATAACAATGTTCTGGGTACGCGCAATGTGTTGGCAGCAGCACGCAAAGCTGGCATTGAGCGCACCGTTTATACCAGTTCAGTAGCCGCCATTGGGGTAGGATCATTTGGTCAAGTCGTCGATGAAACACATCAGAGTCCCTTAGAAAAGTTGGTGAGTGACTACAAAAAGTCTAAGTTTATCGCTGAACAAGAAGCCATACAAGCCGTTGCTAAAGGTCAGGAGGTAGTTATAGTCAATCCCAGCAGCCCGATCGGGTCGTTGGATATCAAACCTACCCCGACAGGTGATATAATCCTGCGGTTTTTGCGACGGCAAATGCCCTTTTACTTAGATACTGGTTTGAATTTTATCGATGTGCGGGATGTGGCATGGGGGCATTTACTGGCTTTGCAACGGGGTAAATCAGGCGATCGCTATATCTTAGGTAATCAAAACCTCAGCCTCAAGGAACTACTCGAACAACTCGCCGATATCACAGGTCTAATAGCACCTCAACGAACAGTACCGACTTGGCTGCCTCTTAGTGTTGCCTGGGTTGATGAAAAGATTCTTGCACCCTTGGGAAAATCGCCCTCAGTGCCATTGGATGGCGTGAGGATGGCGAAACAACCTATGTATTATGATGCCGCAAAGGCTGTACGAGAGTTGGGTCTACCTCAATCTCCGCTAAAGGTGGCACTCAAGGATGCTGTGGATTGGTTTGTTGCTCAGGGGTATGTCAACCCCTCTAGGGAATTCAAAATTCAAAATGACGCTCGCAGACTCGCTAACGCTGCGCTAACAAAATTCAAAATTTAAAATTAAAAACCCCACAGATAAATCTTGGGGTTAAGAACGTGGTGTTTTGATCAACAGAGGAGTAATAGAATGGCAGTTAATTTACAACAAGCTATGGATATTGGGAAGTATCTTGTTACCCAGCGTTTGAAAGGACGTAAACGCTTCCCCTTAGTATTGATGTTGGAACCTCTTTTTCGGTGTAATCTAGCCTGTACTGGTTGTGGTAAAATCCAACATCCAAAGGAAATTTTAAAGCAAAATCTCACCCCAGAACAGTGCTTTGCCGCAGTGGAAGAGTGTGGCGCACCGGTTGTCTCAATTCCTGGGGGAGAACCTCTTCTACATCCCCAGATTGATGAAATTGTTCAGGGATTAATTGAGCGCAAGAAATATATTTACTTGTGTACCAATGGCTTGTTATTAGAAAAGAGCCTGGATAAGTTTCAACCTTCCCCTTACCTAACTTTCAGCGTCCATTTAGATGGGATGCGGGAGTTGCACGATCACTGTGTTGATCGCAAAGGTGTTTTTGATATTGCTGTCAAAGCCATTCGTGCCGCTAAAGCTAAAGGCTTTCGTGTCACCACTAACACCACTATATTTGAGGGTACTGCACCCAAAGATATGCAACAGTTCTTTGACTTTCTAGACACACTTAATACTGACGGGATGATGATTTCTCCCGGTTACAGTTACGAGTGGGCACCAGATCAAAATCATTTTCTCCACCGAGAACAAACACGCACCCTCTTCCGGCAAATTCTGGCTCCCTACAAAGCTGGTGAAAAAAACTGGAACTTCAATCACAATCCGCTTTTCTTAGATTTTCTCACCGGTGAGAAGGACTATGAATGCACGCCTTGGGGTAGCCCTAGTTATAGCGTTCTCGGCTGGCAAAAACCTTGCTATCTCCTGAACGAAGGTTATTACTCTACCTTCAAGGAATTACTAGCACAAACTGACTGGAGTGAATACGGCCAGAAGAGTGGTAATCCCAAGTGTGCCGATTGCATGGTTCACTGCGGCTATGAACCCACCGCCGCAATGGATGCAATGCAACCGCAAAATATGGCGCGTGCCCTTGGCAGTGTGTTTGGCAGGAGCTAGTAAGGAGGCAGTGGGCAAAAGAAGCAGGAAAGTTGAGTTGTGAGCTTCTTATTTTGTAGGGTGCGTTACATCGTTAATGCGCCATCTTTCTAATTTGTTACGGTACGTTAAACCTCTTGCGAAAATCCTTGATCCACCTGGGACTCAAGTCCCAGGCTAATAGCAAAAGTCCGTTTAAACGGACTAAAATTATTGTTATTAGTCGGTTTAAACCGACTTGAGCTATTAGCCCGAAAATTTATTTTCGGGCGGATGTTCGACTTTTGCAAGAGGTCTGTTATACCAATTCACGAAAATCCTGATACATATAGATTTCTCGTAGGGGCATGTCTTTGCCATGCCCCAAAAGAGCGTATTTGTATCATTATTAAAGTGATATCATGTCCGCATAAATAGTTATGCTAACCACAGCCATTACACCCCACCCCCAGCCCCTCCCCGCAAGCGGGGAGGGGAGACAAAGCGACGATTGTCGGGGTGGGGTTCTTCGGGTTTAATAAGCAATCAAGCGGACATGATATGAAATGGTATTAGCCATAGGAATAACACACCCTACTGGCGTGGCACTTTAGTTTAGAGAATTAATATAGAAACATCCCTCACGAGTATAAAAGACTCGTCCACGAGTATAAAAGACTCGTCCACGAGTATCAAAGACTCGCTCACGAGTATAAAAGACTCGTCCACGAGTATCAAAGACTCGCTCACGAGTATCAAAGACTCGCTCACGAGTATCAAAGACTCGTCCACGAGTATCAAAGACTCGCTCACGAGTATCAAAGGCTCGTCCACGAGTATCAAAGGCTCGTCCACGAGTATAAAAGGCTCGTCCACGAGTATCAAAGGCTCGTCCACGAGTATAAAAGGCTCGTCCACGAGTATTAAAGACTCATTCACGAGTATTAAAGACTCGTCCGCGAGTATCAAAGACTCAATGAGGTTTACTCAGCACTCAGCACTCAGCACTCAGCACTATTTCTGAGACTCATCCGCGAGCTATCCATTACCCTTTGAATGCCATCCAACCACCTACCCAAAGCCCAGTGTAGAAGCGAATGACACGGCTAAAATCTGCTTGCTGGAGTAGTTCTAAAATTTTCGCTTCTGAGAGTGGATAAACCCCGTTGTTGAAGTTTTCCAGGAGTTGCTTCTGCTTATCTACAGGAAATCCCGTTTCTTGCCAATAGGCGTGAACTGTAGCAATAGTTTGCTCTAATTCAGGACTTCCTTTTGTACCAAAAACATCAACTAAAATAAACAGTGCCGATGTTTTTAAACGTTGAGCAATGCTTTGAAGGAAAGTAAGTTTACTATCTTCATCTGGGATGAAATGCATTACTAAAATGCTAGTGGCTGCATCGTAAACTGGTTCATTTGGTAAATCTTGAGCGTATCCTTGAATGAGTTTAATACGTTGTGATAGTTGATGTTGAGCTATTTTTTGCTGTGCGATCGCCAGCATCTTTGCTGAAGGATCAACACCCAAAAACTGCCATTGGGGATTACCTTGCCCCAAGCGAACTAACTCCATCCCTCCACCAGCACCGACAACTAATAAATTTGCTGTTTCGGGTAAATAGGAGCGCAAAGAAGCCAGCACAAAAGTATGCATTACTTCATAACCGGGCAATGCCAGGCGTGCCATTTGCTCATATTCATCTGCCGCAATAGGTGAATTGGTATCGAAATCGATGATTTGCTGTGACATGCTTCTCTAACTCTATTTAATCTAGAACATTGTATTACTTTGCAAATAGCGCTTCCATCTCTGTATAAGGTTTGAAGGGAGGAGTTATCATCCTCCGGGTGCATTTTCCTTTGGAGAGGATTTTATTGCTTAAGTCACGCATAAGTAACCACGCGATCGCTAGCCGATGGAACAAGGGTTAGCATCTTAGCTGATCTAAATTAAATGTGAGGTAGTTCACCCTAAAGTTATTCTTTGTAGCCTGCCAAAGCAAGGCTTTATTCATATTGCTTTGCAAATCTAGAGCTTCGGCCGGGCTAGTAATAATCCTAAGTCTGCGATTGCATGGTTCACTGCGGCTATGAACCCACGCCTGCAATGCAGACGTATATATAGCGCGTGCCCTTGGCAGGAGCTAGGAAGTAGCCAATACTACACAACTTAAATGTGCGATGCCTGCGGCGGGCTATGACGCTCGTTCGCCCTTGGCGTCTCCCTTTGGGAGAAGACTCGCTCTAAGCGAAGCCATGCCGAAGGCTTTACGCAACGCTTACGGCGTCGCACCCTTAAAGGGATTTCCCAGAGATGAATTATCCCATCTTTTTGATTGAAGAAAAGTCAATAGCTAAAAGAAATAAATCTGTAAAGTTATGTAAACTAAATTAACAAACATAACAATAATTTGTAATAAATAATGACGCGACAGCATTGTATAAAGATAACTTAGAGGAAAAAACAACATCTTAATCAGGTTTTCCAGTAGTTCACAGAAGTTTGAAGTTTTTTAACAAAAGTTTTAATCTGAAAGCCTGGAGATCGTAAACTTATTCCGTGGATGTCTGTTTTGAACCTTTCGTAACTCGTCAGGCAGTACTGACATCAAATAAACTGAACCATTCAGTTTTGAGTCCAATTATTCTTAACCAAGCAAACTAGGAGACAAAAGCAATGGTTTTAGATGCATTTGCAAAAGTAATCACCCAAGCTGATGCACGCGGTGAATATCTCAGCGCTGCTCAGTTGGACGCTCTAAGTGCCCTTGTTAAAGATGGCAACAAGCGTGCAGATACCGTAAACCGGATTACCAGCAACTCCTCAGCAATTGTTGCCAATGCAGCTCGCGCTCTATTCGCAGAACAACCTCAGTTGATTGCTCCTGGTGGTAATGCTTACACTAGCCGCCGAAATGCTGCTTGCTTGCGCGACATGGAAATCATCCTACGCTATGTCACATACGCAATCTTTGCTGGTGATGCAAGTGTGTTAGATGACCGTTGTTTGAACGGTCTGCGGGAAACCTACTTGGCTCTAGGAACTCCTGGTGCTTCTGTAGCAGTTGGTGTGCAAAAAATGAAGGACGCAGCTTTGGCTCTTGTTAACGACCCCAATGGTATCACTAGAGGCGATTGCAGCGCAATATCATCTGAAGTTGCTAGCTACTTTGATCGTGCAGCTGCAGCAGTAGGCTAAACTAAACCCGCTTTAAGACTATTGACTGACTACTGTCAGTTAGACAAAACGAATTTCAACAAGATTCTAAATAGGGAGATACTAAACCCATGAAGACACCTCTTACCGAAGCAGTTGCAGCAGCAGATTCTCAAGGCCGCTTTCTCTCCAGCACAGAAATTCAAACCGCTTTTGGTCGTTTCCGCCAAGCTCCTGCTAGCTTAGAAGCAGCAAAAGCTTTGAGCGCTAATGCCCAACGTTTGACAGAAGGCGCAGCTCAAGCGGTGTACAACAAGTTTCCCTACACCACTCAACAACAAGGCCCTAACTTCGCTTCTACCAACACCGGTAAAGAAAAGTGTGCGCGTGACATCGGCTACTACCTGCGGATCGTTACCTATTCCTTAGTTGTCGGTGGTACAGGCCCCTTGGATGACTTCTTGATTTCTGGTTTAGCTGAAATCAACCGCACCTTTGATCTATCTCCCAGCTGGTACGTTGAAGCTCTCAAGTACATCAAGGCTAACCACGGTCTAAGTGGCGACCCTGCTGTAGAAGCTAATTCCTATATCGACTACGCAATTAACGCTCTAAGCTAGAGTGTATTTAGCCCGGAAAGGAAAACAAGCTCTGTTAGCAAATAGCTAGGAGTTGGTTTACCTTTCTGGGCAGTTTTATTTTCAAAAGACTGTTAAAGAAGAATGCAGAATTCAGAACACAGAATTCAGAAATCTTTGAGTGTGGGATTCAGACCCGCCACTACTAAAGTTGACCACTAATGCATATTTAGTATGGTGTTTCACCCTTTATTCAGACGCTTCTGGACTCTTTTGCGCTGCGTTATCCACCAGTGGGAACTGAGCTGGCGTTGCCCTGAGCTTTGTCGTTCGCGCAGCGTCTCGTAGAGAAGGGTCGAAGTGTCGCATAGAATTCAATTCTGAATTCTGGCTTTTGACTCCTGAATTCTTTCTTGTTAAAAGACTAGAAAAAAATTTTCTAAAAATTTTTCAGTTTTCCAGTTAAAACTGAGGAGGTTTAAAAATGGCAGCTTTGGGACAAGCAACAAGGCTAGGAATTGGAGCCTTTGAAAACTCAGGACTGGCAGAACTACGTCCCGATAGAAAAGAAACGGATGTGGAAGTGATCATCCGGGCAGCTTACCGTCAGGTTTTGGGTAATGAATACCTAATGGAATCAGAGCGTCTTGTCAGTGCGGAATCACTGTTGCAGCAAGGTACGATTTCAGTTAGGGGTTTTGTGCTAGCCATTGCTCAGTCGGAACTCTATCGGGAGAAGTTTTTCCATTCAACCTCGCAAAATCGCTTTATCGAGTTGAATTATAAGCATTTATTGGGTCGCGCCCCAGAAGATGAGTCAGAGATTTCGTACCACGTTGAGCTTTACAACTCACAAGGTTACGAAGCTGAGATTAACTCATACATTGACTCGCAAGAATATCAAGAAAGCTTTGGCGAAAACATCGTACCATACTATCGTGGCTTTAATAGCCCAGTAGGGCAGAAAAACGTTGGCTATAGCCGACTGTTCCAGCTGTATCGGGGTTATGCCAATAGCGATCGCGCTCAAGGGCAAAAACAAGGACGCCTAACTTGGGAAATAGCTAAGAATCTGGCTTCACCCATCTACCCAGTCTCTACAGGAGCCTTAACAGGTCTCTCAACAGGTGAGAGAGGAAAAACATACCGAATTAGGGTACTACAAGCAGCTTCTCCAAACTCATCTGTAGTGCGGCGAAGTACTGCGGAATTGCTCGTACCCTACGAACAACTTTCTAGCAAATTGCAGCAGCTTAATCGTAAGGGCAGCAAGGTGATTAGCATCACAGCCGTATAAATTAGGGAATAGGGAATTAAGTTAGGAGTTAGGAATCAGGAGTGAGGAGTTAAGAGTTAGAAGTTATGAGTTTTCAATTCCTAACTCTAGCCCTACTCTTAACTCTTAACTCCTAACTTTTCCCAACTACCAATTACAAAAGGAAAATTACCAATGGCTATTACAACAGCAGCATCCCGTTTGGGAACAGAAGCTTTTAGTGATAATGCTCCTGTAGAATTGCGCCCAAATGCAACTAAAGAAGACATAGAGATAGTAATTACTGCCGTCTATCGTCAGCTGTTGGGCAACGATTACTTAATGAAATCTGAGCGTCTCACAAGCGCTGAATCTATTCTGCGCGATGGGAAAAGTACAGTACAAGAATTTGTGCGTCAAGTAGCTAAATCAGAACTGTACAAATCCAAGTTTTTCTACAACAGTTTTCAAACTCGCGTCATTGAACTGAACTATAAACATTTGTTGGGTCGCGCTCCCTATGATGAGTCTGAGGTGATTTATCACTTAGACTTATATCAAACCAAGGGATATGAAGCCGATATTGATTCCTATATTGATTCGGCAGAGTATCAAAGTAGCTTTGGTGAAAATATTGTGCCTTTCTATCGCGGCTTTGAAACCCAAACAGGTCAGAAAACTGTCGGATTTAGCCGGATATTCCAACTTTATCGCGGCTATGCCAGTAGCGATCGCTCCCAACTTAGAGGTAATTCCTCTCGCCTTGCCGTTGAACTAGGTCGCAACAGTGCATCTGTTGTTGTTCCTCCATCTGGTGGGCCTTCCGGCTTTTCCTACGTTGCTCCTGAAAAAGGCGTTACCCCCAACAGCACTTTCGGTGGTGCAGGAACTTTTGGTCAAGAAGGCAGACTCTACCGCATTGAAGTGGCAGGCGTTTTTGGAGCTGGGTATCCTAGCACACGCCGGGTCAATCAAGCTGTTATTGTACCCTATGAAGGACTATCTGCTTACTTCCAGAGAGTCGTAAAACAAGGTGGTAAAATCGCCAGCGTGAAACCACTTTAGTGTCATTAGTCATTGGTCATTAATTTCAGACCAAGGACTAATGAGAACTTCGATTTATAAATTTGGAATTGATTTATGCTTGGACTAATTAATGGTAGAAATAGTAACCGCTCCTTCCGCTATGAAGTAGTCGGTCTGCGCCAAAGCGAAGAAACAGAAAAAGTCGCCTATCCCATTCGTTCTAGTGGCAGTGTGTTTATCACAGTGCCTGAGAACCGGATGAATCAGGAAATGCAGCGCATTACTCGCTTGGGTGGCAAAATAGTCAGCATTCAGCCATTGAACGCTGAGACAACACATAGCGAACACAACCATGAATCCCAGTCCGGAGAAAATTAAAGATTTATCACTGACAGGTGACAATGCCGACGGTGGATCTTTAACAGTAGAGCAAGCGATCGCTAATCTTGAAAGTGCAGATTTAGGTCTGCGATTTTATGCTGCTTGGTGGTTGGGCAGGTTTCGTATAAGTGAACCAGCTGCGGTTACAGCACTGATCAAAGCCTTAGAGGATGAAGCCGACAGGACACCAGAAGGCGGATATCCTCTGCGACGAAACGCAGCTAGAGCTTTAGGAAAACTAGGCGATCGCCAGGCAGTATCACCTTTAATTAGGTGTTTAGACTGCTCAGATTTTTATGTACGGGAAGCGGCTGCACAATCTTTAGAGATGCTGGGCGATCCGGTTTGTATTCCGGCGCTAATCAAGCTATTAGCAGTAGGTTTGCAGGGAGAGCAGCTGATATCACAGCCTGATTTATCTCAACCCTACGATGCTCTTTTAGAAGCCTTGGGAACCTTGAGGGCCACTGAGTTCGCCCCTTTGATCAAGGCATTCTTAGAGCATCCAATCGAATTGGTGCAATATTCTGCCGCACGAGCCATGTATCAATTAACCCAAGAACCAGTTTATGGAGAACGGCTGGTACAAGCTCTGGCGGGGGAGAAATTGCAATTGCGTCGAGCAGTGTTGGCAGATTTGGGAGCGATTGGGTATCTACCCGCAGCAGATGCGATCGCACAGACTCTTGCTGAAAATAGCCTAAAGCTAATTTCTCTTAAAGGATTATTAGAACATCAAGTTAATCACATAACACCAAGCACTTTCTCAGAAGGTGCTATTAAAGTGATGAATTTGATGGACTCGCTGTTGTAGTCATAAATTCTAGATAATCAGTTGTCATTAATACGTTACAAAAAAATCTTTACCACACATAAACCCCCAAGCTATCTGTAAAATCAGGGCTAGGGGGTTTATGTATGATGTCAACTACGGATAACTTAAGCTACAATTGGCTGACGGCTAATTACTCAAGAAAAATTATTATGAATAACAGTGATCTTGCCCAAATATTGATCCGTGCTGTAGAAGAAGCAGATTCCTCGGATCGCTTATTAGACGCAGTTCAGGAGTTAGCAGCAGCTGGTATAGAAGAAGCTGTTCCTACACTAATTGCAGCATTGGGTTACAACAATCCAGGGGCGGCGGTGGCGGCGGTAGATGGGCTGATTGCGATCGGGGAAGCCGCAGTATCACCACTATTGCAACTAATTGATGACTACAACTATGGTGCTAGAGCCTGGGCTATTCGTGCCTTAGCGGGAATTGGCGATGTCCGGGCGCTGGATACCTTGTTAGAGGCAGCAAAGACCGATTTTTCCCTGAGTGTGCGGCGGGCAGCTGCCAGGGGATTAGGCACTTTGCGCTGGCATCAAGTACCGCCTGAAAAACTAGAATCTATTCAGACTCAGGTACTAGAGGCACTATTACTAATTTCTCAAGATCCAGAGTGGGTAGTGCGCTATGCAGCAGTGACAAGTTTAGAAACACTAGCCATTGCCATAGCAGTCACTTTACCCGATCAAGCGTCGCGGATTACAAATCAACTTCAGCAAATGCTCGATACAGATGTTGATCTCGGAGTTCGCACCCGTGTCAAGTTTGCACAGGAAAAAATTCAGCCGCAACAACATCAAGAAGTCTTTGCACCTAAAAGAAAGCTACAAGATACTGAAGTTCCTCACCGTGGCGGTGGCAGACGGTAAGCAATTCAAGATTTCTAGCTGATTTCAATTGCATAGAATACAAGTCTGTCGTAGGGGTGCATAGCTGTGCGCCCCTAGCGCGTGTTGCATCTAAATGAGAATCGCTGTAAAACTAACCAGACAATAAAGACTGAATTTCTCCCTGGATATTGCCACGGGCACATGGTTCGGCGAACTCTGACATTAAAGGCGTAAAGTAAATACGCGATCGCTGTAAAAATCGTTCTAAAACCTGCTGACGACCTGTGATATAATCTGCTTCTGACACCCAGCCATATTCTTTGCGAATGGCATGGGCATATTCTTCATACTGCACTTGGTTAGTAGCCAAAATCGCTAAATCTGCATCAAGTAAAACTTGGCTATCATAGTCATCCACCGCGGCTTGGTGGTCTTTAGTGTTCAGAATCAGACGCCTGACAATAGTTATGGTACTTTCTGGAATACCTAAATTACTCAGCAGATCAAAAGCATAGTCTACACTTCGTTCTTCATTATCTTGAGCTTGAGTGTCATATACTACATCATGAAACCAGGCAGCTAGTTGAACAGCGGCTAGGTTGTTGGTGTAGCCTTGCAAAATCTCAATTGTGCTGAGGACGCGATCGATGTGTTTGAGTGTATGGTAGTAGCGACCTGGGGTAGAGTAAGCTGCAACCAAGTCATTAAAGGCTTTCTCAGCCGCTACCTGGTCAACGCCAAAGGGTTGGAGTGTATGTTGCCAGTTAGAAAATAAAATATTCATGAAGTTTTCTGTAGGCATAGAGTGAGTATACCCATTCTGAGTATCGGAAAAATAAGTAAATCCTATTAAAACTTTGATGAGTAAATAAGTTTAGATGCGTTTGCCTTGCTATAGCAATTGATTTTTTTTTACGTATTTTTGACATTTTTTTCTTTTGTACTTGCTTGTTGAAAGAGACGTGCATATTCTAGAACTAGTATATACAAATAATTTTTCTACTTATATACAAAGGGGAAATAGTAAAATCCGCTTAAAAAAGCGACATTTTGATACCAAGTATTAGACTTTTATACTTTAAATAAAGCTGTATATTTATGCAGTAGGAATAAATAAAAAATAAAACATGATTGACTTTAGTCTCACTCAAGAACAGCAGATGTCGCAATCAAAAACGCGCAAACAGCAGTTGAGATTCTTGGGGGTTATGGGGTGACAAAAGAGTGTTTGGCTGGCAAGTTTCTTGCCGATGCAACTATCGGGTATTCCTGTGACTTTACGCGAGAAGTCTTGCGTCTGGGGATCGTAAACTTTTTGTAATGGATTGAGGGGGAGCTATTTGCTCCCGATAGCGCGGCCCTCTCTCTTCATACTCTTTTTTTTGGCGAAGGTATTGTAGTCATATCGTGTCCGGTTAAAGACTTATCATTAAGACCGCAGTTCTTGCTGTTCTTGCTGGGGGAAAGAGGGTTTTCCGGTTTTTGCACAGATGTGGAAATTATAATTAATTAGCCAGACATAATATCAGGAATTTATTCCTTGATTTCAGCGCTAAAGCGCTCACTACGAACCAAGCATTGTTGACTTGCCAGACTACTAGTAGTCTGTCAAGTGAAGTTTGAAGGGTAAAGAACGAACCTTATTAGGCACAGAGGGCACAGAGTCAGAGAAAAAAAGAGATGTTTAAGAAGTATCTCACCAAGCAAAGTTGACTTGACAGATTACTAAATATGGTGACAGCTAAATGAAAGCGTCAAAATAGAAGACACAGGCTTTGTACAAAAAGCCTTGCCTTGATTAACGGAGTTTATTATCAGTGGTATTACAAGTACAAACAAGCACCTACGAAGCTAAAACCCAAGAAATTGCTAAACAACTTCTAGCAGCAACGCAGGAAAATCGTTCGTTTTTCTCTTCCCTGCGGGATCAAATGCGTTGGGATGATAAATTACTTGCTTGGGCGATGAGTAATCCTGGGTTGCGGGTGCAACTATTTCGGTTTATAGATACGCTACCTGCTTTGCATAGTAAATCAGAAATTGCCTCACATTTACAAGAATATTTAGGCGATGAGTCTGTAGAATTGCCGGCAGCTTTGAAGGGAATGCTAAACTTTGCTAACCCCGACTCTATGCCAGGACAAGTTGCTGCTACAACCGTTGGTACAGCCGTTGAAACTCTTGCTCATAAATATATTTCTGGGGAAAATATTAAACAAGTCATCAAAACAGTTGAACGACTAAGAAAAGAAAAAATGGCTTTCACCATCGATTTACTTGGTGAGGCGGTAATTACCGAAGCCGAAGCGCAGTCTTATCTAGAACGCTATCTAGAATTAATGCAACAATTGGTGGAAGCATCGAAGAATTGGGCAGCTATTCCGGCTATTGATGAGGCTGATGGCGAAGCAATACCAAAAGTTCAGGTTTCTGTTAAGTTAACAGCGTTTTATTCCCAATTTGACCCATTAGATGCTAAAGGTAGTGAAGAGCGAGTTAGCGATCGCATTCGTATTCTCTTACGTCGTGCTAAAGAGTTGGGTGCAGCTGTCCATTTTGATATGGAACAGTATGCCTACAAGGACATAACTCTCAGCATCTTGAAAAAACTGCTACTAGAAGAAGAGTTTCGGCAACGCACAGATATTGGGATAACTATTCAAGCATATCTGCGTGATAGCGAGCAAGATACCAAAGACCTAATTTCTTGGTTGAAAGAACGTGGCTATCCCCTAACAATCCGCTTGGTGAAAGGCGCATATTGGGATCAGGAAACTATCAAAGCAGTGCAGAAGCATTGGCCACAGCCAGTTTACAACGACAAAGCGGCAACTGATGCTAACTTTGAAACCATCACTCAGTTGTTGCTAGAAAATCATCAATATGTGTATTCTGCCATTGGTAGCCATAATGTGCGATCGCACTCTCGCGCCATTGCCATAGCTGAAAGTTTAAATGTCCCTCGCCGTCGTTTTGAATTACAAGTCCTCTATGGTATGGGTGATAAAGTTGCCAAGGCTTTGGTTGACAGGGGTTATCGAGTCAGAGTTTACTGTCCCTACGGTGAATTATTACCTGGAATGGCGTATTTAATTCGTCGGTTGTTGGAAAATACAGCTAATAGTTCTTTTTTACGGCAAAATCTCGAAAATCGACCAATTGAAGAATTATTAGCGCCGCCGATTGTCAAAGAGGAAAAGAACTCTTTAACTCCTAACGTACAGACGCGATTAATCGCGTCTCCTAACGTACAGACACGATTAATCGCGTCTCCTAACTCTCATTTCCTTGGTGCTGCTGATACGGATTACGCCCAGGAAGAGGTGAGAACGAAGGCGGCGCAAGCTTTTCAAAGCGTTCGCCAACAGTTGGGTAAAACTTATTTACCCCTAATTAATGGCGAGTATGTTAATCCGCCAGAATTTGTTGATTCTCTCAATCCTTCTAATTTCAGTGAAGTAGTTGGTAAGGTTGGGTTGATTAGCGTTGAACAAGCAGAACAGGCGATGCAAGCTGCGAAAGCGGCGTTTCCTGGATGGAAAAAAACACCAGCTAAACAACGCGCTGATATTTTGCGGAAAGCGGGTGATTTGATGGAACTCCGCCGCGCTGAACTTTCCGCTTGGATAGTTTTGGAAGTTGGGAAACCAGTTAAGGAAGCTGATGGAGAGGTTTCGGAAGCGATAGACTTTTGTCGCTATTACGCTGATGAGATAGAACGGTTAGATAAAGGTGTGAATTATGACATACCTGGTGAAACTAATCATTATATCTACCAGCCACGGGGAATTGCTGTAGTGATTTCTCCCTGGAATTTTCCGCTAGCGATCGCTTGCGGAATGACGGTTGCAGCTTTGGTTTCAGGCAATTGTACTCTCCTAAAACCTGCGGAAACATCTTCTGTGATTGCAGCGAAACTCACAGAAATCTTGGTAGATGCTGGTTTTCCTAAAGGTGTATTTCAATACGTACCCGGCAAGGGTTCGCAAGTCGGTGCTTATTTGGTAAATCATCCAGATACTCATGTAATTGCTTTTACGGGTTCCCAGGAAGTCGGCTGTAGAATTTACGCAGAAGCGGCAATCTTAAAACCCGGACAAAAGCACATGAAACGGGTGATTGCTGAAATGGGTGGCAAGAATGCCATTATTGTGGATGAAAGTGCTGATTTAGACCAAGCTGTTGTGGGGATAGTGCAGTCGGCATTTGGTTACAGTGGACAAAAATGTTCTGCCGCTTCCAGGGTGATTGTGCTGCAACCGATTTATGATGCCTTTGTGCAACGATTGGTGGAAGCGACAAAATCCTTGAACATTGGGGAAGCAGAGTTACCGAGTACACAAGTTGGGCCGGTGATTGATGCTAATGCCCGCGATCGCATCCGCGAGTATATTGAAAAGGGTAGGGCAGAAGCACAAGTGGCATTAGAATTACCAGCACCCAAACAAGGATATTTTATCGGCCCAGTTATCTTTAGTGAAGTATCGCCAAATGCGATAATTTCCCAGGAAGAAATTTTTGGCCCTGTGCTGGCGGTAATTAGAGTCAAAGATTTCCAGGAAGCATTAGCAGTCGCCAACGGTACAAACTACGCTTTGACTGGAGGACTTTATTCTAGAACACCTTCGCACATTCAGCAGGCGCAGACAGAATTTGAAGTCGGGAATTTGTACATCAACCGCAATATTACAGGAGCGATCGTTGGGCGGCAACCCTTTGGTGGATTCAAACTTTCTGGAGTAGGTTCTAAAGCCGGAGGCCCTGATTACCTCTTGCAATTCCTCGAACCACGCGCGGTGACAGAAAATATTCAGCGCCAAGGTTTTGCACCAATTGAAGGGGCTGATTAAAGCTTGTAGGGTGGGCAATGCCCACCTTTTTTATATACTATATATAGAAAGAGTTGGATGAGTAATTTAGTCATAAAAGTTGCTGATTTACCTGAAGAATTTCCAGCGATCGCAGCAATTAGAAAATCAGTTTTTCAGGAAGAACAAGGGGTAAATCCCGCTTTAGAGTTTGATGGCAAAGATGAAGTATCTCAGCATTTGATTGCTTATTTAGATCAGAAAGCTGTGGGTACTACCAGAATTAGATATTTAAATGAAAAAACAGCCAAAATAGAAAGACTTGCTGTTTTGTCTACAGCTAGAGGGCAGGGTATTGGGAAGAAAATCATGGAAAATGCACTACAGATTATAGCTAGTAAAAATGTTCGAGAAGTTGTGATTCACGCCCAAGAGTCTGTAAAAGTTTTATACCAAAAATTAAACTTTGTAGAAGAAGGAGAAATATTTGAAGAAGCTGGGATTCTCCATGTGAAAATGAGAAAAATTTTCTACCTAGAATGATTTAGGATTGCTATATCGATTGCTTTGTTAACACTATTTTCATTAATAAATCGAATGCGATATGCCTATAATAGCATCTCGCATTTCCAGAATTTATTATTTTTATCTGGCTAGAAGCATGAAGCGCTCATCACGATTAAGCAATCACATAAAAATTGTTATTGGTTAGTGACACTCCACCAAATAGTTGTGCAAATTTTACCTGAGTAAACGCACCTCGACTGCCATCTTGGTCAAAGTACAATGCACCTGTAGTGTCATCATAGATAAATCGGTGAGCGATCGTTGTTGCAGATGTTCCAAGTGTAAACCGACTAGCAGAGAGGAAATATAGTGATAACCCCCCACCAAAACCAGCAGCCGATACCTCAATATCTTCATTATTTGCGTTGAAGTCATAAATACTATCAACGCCTTCATTATAACTATTGAAAGCAAAGGTATCAGCACCATTTCCTCCATAGAGGGTATCATTACCGTTCCCACCTGTTAGGGTATCATTCCCAGCGCCACCCTTGAGGGTGTTATTGCCCAAGGCGCCAGAGGCAGAGAGGAAATCATTGCCATTGCCCCCATCAAGTAGATTATCGCCTGTAGAATTGTCAACCTTCAAGATATCGTTACCAGCGCCACCGTTGAGGGTATTATTACCTGAGGCGATATTACCGTCAAGGTTGCCAGAGGCCAAGAGATAATCATTGCCATTGCCCCCAGAGAGTAGGTTATCACCCGCTGAACTGTCAACATTCAAGGTATCGTCACCAGCACCACCGTTTAGCGTGTTATTTCCAAAAGCGCCATCATCGTTGTAATAATACTGCTGGTCAGAGACAAAAAGAGAATCATTACCATCGCCCCCATTTAGAAGGTTATCGCTTTGTGGTAGGTCAACATTCAAGGTATCGTCACCAGCGCCACCGTTTAGGGTGTTATTTCCAGGAACATTATTGAATTCTTGGAAGGATTCAAAGTAGCCATAGACAGAGAGAGAATCATTGCCATCGCCCCCAAAGACTAGGTTATCGCCTGTTCCACCAACAATCAAGGTATCGTTACCATCGCCACCGTTGAGAGTGTTATTACCTGAGGAGTCAAAGAGACTGCCTCTAATTGTGTAGGCATAGGAACTGAGATAATCATTGCCATCGCCCCCAAAGACTAGGTTATCGCCTGTTGAAGATCGAACATCCAAGGTATCGTTACCATCACCACCGTTGAGTGTGTTATTGCCTGAAGTCTCATATTTCTCGTAGTAGAAGTAGTCGTAGTAACCAGAGGCAGAGAGATAATCATTGCCATCGTCCCCAAAAAGTAGGTTATCACCTGTTGAACCGTCAACATTCAAGGTATCGTCACCAGCGCCACCGTTGAGGGTGTTATTCCCTGAAGTAGAATACAAGGGGTAGCGATAGGTGTTGGAGGCAAAGAGATAATCATTGCCATTGTCCCCAGAGAGTAGGTTATCGCCTGTTGAACCCTCAACATTCAAGGTATCGTTACCAGTGCCACCGTTGAGGATGTTGTTGCCACTATCATCAATGAGAGTATCATTCCCCGTACCACCTCGCAGCAAGTCCTTATCAGTACCACCAACAAGGGTGTCATTGCCCAGATCACCAATGAGAGTATCATTCCCCGTACCACCGCGCAGCAGGTCGTTGCCACTTTTGCCGTTGATGCTGTCATTACCGCCCTGACCATTGATGACATCATTTGAGTTGTCAAAGCCGATGACATAGTTATTCAGGTCGTTAAAAAAGGTAACTCTGTTCTTGTTGAACGGGTTCTCTTGGGTGGAGTTGGCATTGACGACATCAAAGCTATCACTGATGGTGCTTTGCGCAGAAAACTGGATATTGCCCAGCGTTGATAGGTTATCTAGGTTTTCCAGGTTAAAGTTTTGCAAGATGACTTTCGTCTCAACGAAATCTGGATCCCTAGAGTAAATCAGATAGTTACCAATCAGATCACCCAGATCACCCACCTCTTCAAAGGTAATTTCCAGATTGTTACCATTTTGGACGAGTAGCAGATTTCGGGCAGTTCTATCTTGGAATATCAGGGTATCCACTTCGGCAATGACTGCTGCCGAGGGATTTGAGCCTTTACCTACGCCACCGAAATCGGTGATAATATCGATGCCGTCGTACAAGTCATAAACAAATTTATCCTTGCCGCTGCCACCAGTCAGGATGTCATTGTCTATATCACCTGTGATGGTATCGTTCCCCCTTAGACCGTCAATTGTATCCTCGTCGAAGTAGTCGCCCACTAGAGTATCATTACCGTTGGTTCCAATGATATTTGCCATAACTTTTACCTACCTGAATCGATTTTTTACTAACTTAAGTTATCAACCTACTGTTACACCATTTCACTTTAATAATGATACAAATACCCTGGTAAGGGCATGGCAATGCCCATTGGTGTCAACTTAACGTGAAACTCTTGTAAAGACGTGATATTGAGTTCACTGACTTACCATCACGATCCGCCTCACCCCACCCCAGTTTTGTCTAAAGCCAAAACTTCCCCTCCCCGCAAGCAAGGAGGGGATTGAGGGGTGGGGTAAAACGCTTGTGGATAAGCGTTTGAGCTTAAGTTGACACCTATGGGCATTGCGCCTTGCCCCTACGAGAAATCTATATGTATCAGGATTTTCGTGAATTGGTATTAGTGCTGTTTTAGGACACAATTAACTCGCAAAGAGTTGAAGCTTTTGGCAACATGATAACTAAATACAAAATATTTACTTAGATGTCTATACTTAAAGAGACATCTTTGCATAGTCTTCACATCATTGATTGATAAATGTATATAAAAATACTGAACTTTGTATAATCTTCACACTTTTATATTGATGGCAGCGATGCCTGGGTTAGGCTACGCCTAAGGGATGATGAAGGTTAGATGATCGCCTCGCATGATTTTACAATACCTCTTTAAGACTAAAAATATGAATGCGATCGCCTAGCGTCTAAATTGGTGTTTCGTTAATCTGAAAATCGCTATAACTCAAATATCGTGTCAATATTGACTCTAATTGAACTACCCGAATTGGTTTGAGAAGATAGTCGTTAGCACCAGCTTGCAGAATAGAAAGCTTCTCCTCTGGAAGGTCACTAAAGCCCATCATCACCACCTGCAAATCTGGGAAATAAGGCTCTTGTTTGAGAACATTTAGCAAATCTCGGCTATTAGCATCACCTACTAACTGGACATCCAACAAAATTAAATTTGGTCTGAGGTTTCGCACTTGTTCTAAAAAGTTATTTACGCTGTCTATCCACTTAACTTTATAGCCAATTATCTGAAGATAATCTTGCAATACTATGGCAGTATTTTCCTCTTTTTCCACAAGTAAAATGATTTTATTTTCGGGGGTAGCTGGGGAGGATGTTGCTGCTGTATCTTGCTCATCTCCTTCATCTTGTCCTGTTTGCACATCCACTAAATTTGGTAGAAATAGAGTGAACTGACTACCTTCTCCCAAAGTCGATGTAACAGTCACATCTCCACCATGCAAACGCGCTAATTTGCGTGTTAAAGCTAAACCCAAACCAGTGCCTTCATACTGCCGATTTAACCGACTGTCAAGTTGTTTAAACGGTTCAAATAGAAATTGAAACTGATTTGAGTCTATACCAATTCCAGTATCTGAAACTGTAAACGTTATTCCTTGCGATACTTTTTTGACTACCAGCGATACCTGACCGGCTGGGGTGAATTTAATCGCATTGGTGAGCAGGTTTAGTAGCATTTGCTTAATGCGCCACTCATCAGCAAAACAAAAAATATCCTCTTCTAGGTCAATTTTACAGGTGAGTTGCAATCCCTTTTCTAAGGCGCGATCGCGCACTGTCCATATAGCATAATTACATAAATCTGACACTGGCAAAGCTGAGAGTAACAGTTCCTCTTTGCCTGCTTCTACCTTAGATAAATCAAGGATATCGTTAATTAGTGCCAGCAGATGTTCACCACTACTGTATATACAATTTACATATTCGTTCTGCTTTTCATTGAGAGAGCCAACTATTTCTTGTTGCAACAACTGCGACAAACCCATAATCGCATTGAGAGGCGTCCGCAACTCATGGCTCATGGTTGCTAAAAATTCACTTTTTGCCCGACTGACAGCTTCTGCTGCTTCTTGAGAAGCACGAAGTTTCAACTCTGTTTCCTTCCGTTCAGTAATATCCTCAATCATCGCTAGAAAAAACTCAGGTTCACCATTGCTCGCTGGTATAACAGAAACAGAGATATGAGTCCAAACTAAGCTACCATTTTGATGCAGGCAGCGTCTTTCCATCTCAATCCGATGTCTTTCGACAAACTGTTCCTGATGTTTGGAAGGTTGGAAGCCTACCCTCGAAGTTCTTTTTAAGTTTGTGTGAATTCCTGACATCAGTTGTTTGTAAAGTTTTAAATCCCCCCTTTGTGTGGAAATGTAATCTGTAAAGCGCTTGCCGTATAACTCTTCTCGGCTGTATCCTAAAATCTCGCACAGTGCCAGATTAGTATCGACTATCTGCGCTTTCATATCTATAAGTCCAATGCCGATAGAAGAACGCTCAAAAATCGCCCGAAATTGCGCCTCACTCTGTCGCAATGCTTCCTGTACGACGTTTCGCTCCTTCGCTTCTATAGCCAGCGTCACGAAATCTGCAATCGAGCCAGCAAAAATCTCTTCCTCCAAAGTCCATTGGCGTTCTTCGCCTATGTGTTCGTGACAGACTATGCCCACCAAACGACCCTCTAGCCAAATCGGTGCATCCAGCAGGGATGTGATGCCCGAAACTGAAAGATAAGACTCGGATAATTCTTGGGTTCTTGTATCGTTGATGGCATCATCTGCGGCAATGGTACGTTCTTCTTCTAAAGCCTGGAAATAAGCTGGATAATTTTTTTCTGAAAGCGAGTTACCAAAACTATGCTTCTTGGTATTTACATCATATAAATCGATGCATTCAATTTTTGAACGTTCTTGATTAAATAACCATACACCAACTCGCTTCACTAAAAGCGTCCGAGCAGCAGCCTCTGTTATTTCTCTTAAAGCCGCATTGAGATCACCTTGCTGAAATGTCTTGCTTCTTGCCAGTTGCACCAGCGTCTGGCTTTGTTTTCGCCGACGATTTTCTTTGATTTGTAAAGCCTTTTGGGACTGGTTGCGCTCTGTAATATCTCTAGCTGACACCACCTGCATTAGTTGACCTCAAGAATAAATAATTTTGCCTTGCAGTTCTACAGGGAAATTAGAACCGTCTTTGTATAACTACAATTACTTGATATGGTTTTTCATAACCGGAATATATATTTTTTCTAATTAAAATTTATGATTTTGGATAAGATGTTTCAAACTAGATTTTGCTCATCGTTTCTGTTACTTCATGCCAGTGATTTTCGCCAGGGGATAATTAGCATTTCAAAGAACTCTACTATCAAGTAGTATCAGTAGTATAGTATTTTGAATTTGGGTCTATGGACTAGGAACTGGGGACTGAGGACTAGGAAAGACTCTTCTCAATACCCAACACTCAGTTTAATTTATTGCTGAGTGTTGACTACCAAAACACGCTTAATTCTCCTAGAGAAAGATGCCTAATGACTCAAATTTTGCAAGAATTGAAGTGATGGCAGCTTTTGTGGAGGTGGAGCGATGACGGATAGTAATGTGAGAATTGTTTCCCTGATTCCCGGTGGAACAGAGATTTTAGCGACACTAGGCTTGGTTGATGCTATTGTGGGGCGATCGCACGAATGCGATTACCCTCCAGAAATCCTCAATCGCCCCATTTGTACCGAAGCACGCTTAAATTCCAATGCCTCCAGCGGTCAAATTCATGATGAAGTGACCAATTTATTGCAATCTGCTCTGAGTATTTACCAAATCAAAACAGATGTTTTAGAGAAATTGCAGCCTACCCACATTCTCACTCAAGACCAGTGTGATGTTTGTGCTGTCAGCTTACACGATGTTGAAAAGGCAGTTGCTACACTCATTGACAGTAAACCGCAGATTATTTCTTTACAACCCAATCTTCTCCAGGATATTTGGGTTGACATTCAGCGAGTCGGTAACACCTTTGGCGTAGATTCTGTAAAAGTCATAGAAAACTTAGAAGCTCGCGTCAAAATTTGTCAGCAAAAAATCCAGGGACTTTCGTTAAATGAACAGCCTACAGTCGCCTGTATCGAGTGGACTGATCCTTTGATGGTAGCCGCCAATTGGATTCCAGAATTAGTTAACTTAGCAGGAGGACAGTCCTTATTTTGCACTACAGGTCAGCCTTCTCCTATCTTGCCGTGGGAAACACTATTAACAACCGATCCCGACGTAATTGTTTTTATGCCTTGTGGTTTTGATTTAAATCGCACTCGCCAAGAAGCTAATTTATTAACTCAACATTCAGACTGGGAAAAACTGCACGCTACGAAAGCTGGCAGGGTATACATCACTGATGGCAATTCTTACTTTAATCGTCCAGGGCCACGACTGGTAGATTCTCTAGAAATTTTGGCAGAAATTTTGCATCCAGAAATTTTTCAATACGGCTACAAAGGAACCGGTTGGGAACTTTTGTAAAGAAGAATTTAGAATTCAAGAGCGGAGCCGGAGACGCTCCGCCTCCGGTCAGAATTCAGTATGAATTCGAGTCCGATGGTTACTGAGCTTGTCGTTCGCGCAGCGTCTCGTAGAGAAGTACTGGGTAATATTATGTCCGCTTGATCGCTTATTAAACCCGGAGAACCCCAAAGAGCCAAAGCTATGCTTTGTCTCCCCTCCCCGCATGCGGGGAGGGGTTGGGGGTGGGGTTCTTTTATTATGGGTAATTTTGCGTAGTTACTTATTAGTTTAAAACCTTGGCCGGTTCCAATCCCCCACGAAGAGTAATTCTGATTCCTGGATTCTGAATTCTGAATTCTTCTTTAAGATGTTTGCTCAGAATCTGCCGATGGTTCATTGTTAAATAACAGCAGGCGTGCAGCGAGGATGGCAAATCCCACAGCAGCGATCGCTTTTAACAAGCGTGTAGGTAATAATTCGGCTACAGCACCCCCTGCTAATGCTCCCAACAAACTTGTCAACAGCAATGCGCCTGCTGCACCAAAAAATACTGCACGCGGAGAATTACAACGCCCTGAAAGTGCGATCGCTGCTAGCTGACTTTTGTCACCTAATTCTGATAAAAAAACTGTAATAAAGCTTAGTCCTAAAAGATGCCAATCCATATTATTAAGGGGGAGTGGGGAGTGGGGAGTGGGGAGTGTGGGAGGCAGGGGGAGAATAACAAATGACTAATGACTAATGACTAATGACTAATGACTAATGACTAATGACTAATGACTAATGACTAATAAATACATCCCAAAATAGCATTAGAGAAATTACCAACAACATCACGCCTGCTGATTTTTCTACAGTTTTTGGGCTGAGTCGGGTGGCTATCCAACTACCTAAAAGCACGCCTAATAAGCTGGTGGTTATCAGCGCCGCCGCAGATCCGATAAATACCACCCACGGCGAATGAGATTCTGCACTCATTAACAGGGTGGATAGCTGAGTCTTATCTCCAATTTCTGCTAGAAAAATGGTTATAAAAGTTGTACCAAAAACTACTAGTGCTGATTGCTGCTTCTGAGGACTATCGGCAACTACAGGCTGAACTGGTTGGGCGATCGCAGGAGTTAAGTTAAAATCATTGCTGTCTTTCAGTTCTAGCTCGATCTCAGTCTGAGATATGCCAGAAATATCCAAAGGAGCAGAATCAAGTTTCACAGGCAATAGTTTGGTTGCGAGGTTGTTTTCATATTTCTATCATATTCTCAGATTGCTGTAATAAATTGCAACTCCAGATACTAAAACGAGCAGTGGGAGTGTCACAGCCCGACAGCTTTATTGAAGCGTAGTATTTCCAGACTGCGATCGCCGTATACTCCTTCTATTTGCTGGCGACAGCAGTCAATAGCAAAATCATTGACTTCTTCTGGTTCAACCCCATACATATCTTGAAACACTTCTGATTCCACACGGCAGAAGCGAGGACGATCTGAGTAGATACGGCATTCTCGCGTGGTATGGTCGAAGTTAACGCACCATCCCCCTTCGCCTACCATGCTGAGGTAGAGTTCTAGTTCTGGTGGAGAGAGATACTCATCCAAATCTGGACGCTCTGCTGGATCAAGATTACAGCAGGCTCCACATTGTTTTACACATTGCCAAGTTGACATTTTAGATTGGGGAGTAGGGAGTAGGGAGTAGGGAGTAGGGAGTGGGGAGCAGAGAGCAGGGGAGGCAGGGGAACAAGAACTATTGATTATTGAGCCATGCCCCATGCCCTTATTTTACGTTTTTATGTCTTTTCTTATAATTTTGTTAAGTAAATTAAATCTAACAGGCCATAGCCAGATATGATCGATTGCGGGTTTTGTAATTAAGTTATTGAATTTTTTAAGGCAATTGAGAGGAGAAAAGGAAAAATGTTTGACTCTTTGTTTAACGCTTTTACCAGTATCAATTGGGAAGTTATTTTCCAATTGCTGTCCGTGGCGCTAATCGTCATTGCTGGGCCAGTGGTAATCTTTTTGCTGGCATTTCGCAACGGCAACCTATAAGAGTTATGAGTGCTGATTGAGAGTTAGGAGTGAGGAGTTAGGAGTGAGGAATTAAATTTTATTCTCAACTCATAACTCATAACTCATAAATCAGCACTCACAGTATCACAGTCACAAGTGTTAAATAATTCGTAATTCGTAATTCGTAATTCGTAATTACGTTTTGTGACGGGGATTTAGACCCCGACACAAAACGTTCTGCCTGTCTTGCTCTTTACTTAAACCCCCAAACTTGGTTAATAATTCAAAATTCAAAATCAAAGACATTTCAGACGGGGATTTAAACCCCGATGGTTCCTGAGCAGTTCGGTAAGCTCACTGTAAGACCTGTCTTAAACCTATGGGGAAGCAAGCTACACATAGCGTCCTGCTTTTTAAAGACTGAAACTGATGCTAGATGTAAATGTAGAGGTCTTAAACCCTTTAATTTACGATAAGTTAATTAAGAACTCCAAACTCCTAACTCTTGTACAGACGCGATTAATCGCGTCTGTACTCCTAACTCCTAACTGATAACGCCTGAAGGGCAGCTTGGATAATGCTGTCATACTGTGGCTGAGAGATATCAACTTCTTTGGCGTTTTGACGATTAGTGCCCAGTAAACCGATTATATGTCCTGGCTGCATGGCTAAGACTTTACCTTCAGAGTTTTTAATTCTTAATTCTGCTTCAATACCGTTTTTATAGAAACCACAAGTATACTGTCGCTGGTTGTATTCAAAAGTGGTGCTTGACGGGGTAGGTGGCGAAGCAAAAAATTGTTGAAGCTGAATTGGCAGTCTGACTCCTATTAACTCTAGCTCGATGGTGGTGTTACCGTTAAAGTAATTTTCTCGTAGTTTGTAAGCGATATCCACTCGCGGCGGTAAGCGGAAATAGTCGCCCCAACGCCAAGCGATCGCTTTAATTATATATTCCTGATTATTAACAGTTTGGGCAATTGTCAGTTTAATGTGGCCCTTACCGACAATTTTTTGCTCAACCACTTTAACATTAGGTGTCCAGAAAACCGGATCGGGGTTGTCCATACCGCAGGGGTGCAGAGCATTAAGCTGTTGATAAAGCTGCTGATTGATGTGATTAAGGTTAACTTCGGCATCAATTTTGAGCAGAGGCTTGAGATGCTGGGGTTCAAGACACTGGTTAGCAAACTCAATCAAACGCGATCGCAACACCTGTAAATTCTCTGCTGGTAGAGAGAACCCCCCGGCTGCTTTGTGTCCGCCAAATTTCCCTAGTAAATCGTGACAATATTCCAAAGCTTCAAACACATGAAACTCTGGAATTGAGCGTGCAGAACCGCGTATATCTCCCTCATCCTCATAAGTACCGATGAACACGGGAACGCCGTAGCGTTCTACCAAGCGGGAGGCGACAATCCCAATAACGCCATGATGCCAATTGGGTTGAACAACAATTAATACACGGTCTTGCTGTAGAGATGCAACAAATTCTGTCTCCACATAAGCGATCGCTTCTTGTTCAATTTGCTCACACATTAGCTGGCGAGAGGCGTTGATTTGTTCGCACTGCATTGCTCTTTCCAGCGCCACCCCCATATCATCTGTAGTCAGCAATTCAATCACAGTTTGAGGATTACCAATCCGGCCAATAGCATTAATTCGCGGCCCCAGGCGAAAACCGATATCTTCAGGCTTCAGGGATTTGGGATTTGAGGAGTTAGGAATATTGAATTTTTTCTCCCCTGCTTCCCCTGCTCCCCCTGCTCCCCCTGCTCCCCCTGCTTTCTCATCCCCCCTCGCCTGCACGCCGCCTACTTGAATTAACGCCTGTACACCAGCTAAGTTGGATTTGGGTAAATGCTGTAAACCACGTTTTACCCAACGGCGATTTACGCCAGTTAAGGGAGCTAAATCTGCGATCGTTCCCAGCGTAAACAGTGCTAGCATCGGTTGGATCAAGCCCTTAGTCTTTCCTAGCTGTTGTGCTAGAGACACTGCCAAAATGTAGGCAACACCAACACCAGCAACACCTCGATAAGGTGAAGATTCTGCTATTAGTTTAGGGTTGAGGATAGCGTTAGCTGGTGGTAATTTTTGGGGTATATCGTGGTGATCGGTGATAATAACTGCAAGGCCAAGTTCTGTAGCTCTAGCAACTGGTTCAAATGCAGAGATGCCATTATCTACAGTGAGAATTAGCCCCACACCTTCGCCGTGAAATTCTTCAACGATGCGTTTATTAATACCGTAGCCTTCATGCATCCGGCTGGGAATAGCATAATCTACCTGTGCGCCTAAAGTGCGGAGACTACGTAAAAGTAGAGCAGTGCTGGTCATACCATCAGCATCGTAATCACCACAAATAGCAATTTTTGTTTGAGAAGCGATCGCATTTTGCAACAACTCCAAACTAATCGCCAAATCTGGGAAATCTTCTAACGGCGAAGGTAAAACTAAAGATTCTGGATTTAAAAATGCTTGTACCTGTTCTGGTGTTTCCATACCCCGATTAATCAACAACTGGCTGACAATGGGTGAAATGTTTGTCAAAGCTGCCAGATTTTGGGCAAATTCTGGTTTTTGTGGATAAATTTGCCAGCGCTGATCGGGTAAGCGCCTGTGAGGCTTTGAGAGTTCAGATACAGGTCGGTCTAGCACAATACATACAAGTTAGGAGTTAGGAGTTAGGAGTAGAGACGCGATTAATCGCGTCTGTGAGTAGAGACGCGATTAATCGCGTCTGTACAGGAGTTATGAGTGTTGAATTGAAAGTTGTTTCTTAACTCATAACTAATAACATTAATTTGCGATCTAAAACACGTTTATCCTGCCATCATCCATAATATATAACGAGCGATCGCCAGGAGAGCGCCAAGTCGGACGGAGTTCCAGCCGCAATGTGCCAAAGTTAGGTTTGGAGACAATTGCTTGTAGTGATAAACCCGTTTCGCTCCAAAATATCAAAGATGTATTTGGCTCCGTACCCTCTATTTGTTCTAGATTTAATTTCTGCCCTGGACTCAAGGATATTGCATCAGTCCCGGAGGGTTTTTGAATTTTAATCAGGTTGGGTGTGCTATTTACAACTTCAACCCGGATACGTTGCCCTGGTGTAAACTGAATTGGTTGCGACCCACACTTAGAGGCACAAGTTCGAGCTAAAGTAGCAGTGGGATTATTGATTGATGCAACTAGAACGGTAGCTGCAACTAAAGCAAATGACAGAGGCTTAAACATAATACACAGTATAAGTACTAAACTGAAATATTACTTCAATTTCCTACTATTAAGCCTCAGCATATTTTCCAGAATTACTAAAGAAACGTGTGCCTCCGTTGGAGACTCAAGTTAAAGAAGGGGAAGGAGGGAAGGCAAACGGTTTGGATAAGACTTGATCCACCTTTACTACCCGTGGCAAGATTTGAGACAAATAATCTGTGTTTTGACATGAAATTTAAGGTGTGTTGACTAAGTATTTAAATAAGTCGTCAATTACTGCATTCATTGCTAAGATATCAAAAGCATACCAGTGTGAAGAGTCTACAAGATAAACCTGATTCTTCTGAACTGCTTTGAGTTGTCGCCACAAAGGTTTTTGTTGCAGCTTCTCTAAACTCTTTTTGGCAGCCTCCCCTCCAATATCCGAAATAAAAATAACATCACCATCTATATCAAACAAACGTTCCTGGGAAATATTATTGCTCACGAAGAAATCTCCACTTTGACCTGGTGGGCGTTGTAATTCAATATCATTTAGAACTCTACTAGTAGGATGTTTTTTGCCGTAAGTAAACATTCCATAGGAGGGATTTATGGTTACAACTGATACTTGAATTTGTTTTCGGCGATCGCCCAAAGCTTGTTTGAGTTTGTCAATCCGCTGCCAATATTCGTCTATTAACTGTTTACTCTCCTGTTCCTTATCTAGCAACTTGGCAACATCTTCTAAGTGTTTTTGCCAATAAGGGGGTGGAGCAGGGTAATCTAATACAACAGTAGGTGCAATATCAGTTAGCGGTTTGTAGATATTTTGCAACCGAGTATTCGATAAAATTAAATCAGGTTTCAGCAGCAAAATCTTTTCCAAGTTTGGTTCATTGAGGCTTCCAACAAATTCAACTCCATCCACTTTGTCTCGAAGATGTTTTGGAAAAGGCTCACCTGGAATCCACACGTATGCAATGGGTTTGATACCCAATGCCAAAGCACTACTAAAAGTGCTCATCCATAGAGTCACAATTCGTTGAGGATTGCGAGGGATGCACGTTTCACCCATCACATGTTGCACGACTCGGCAATTTTCTAATGGTTGTTTTAAGCTTGTCGCATTATGATCAATATTTCTGCTACAAGCCCAAACAAGTGTAAATGTCAAAACTCCCAAGAACAATAGATAAACAAGGCGGTGTAGAGAAAAGTTCATGGATATCTGATTACTCAAAACTGCCAAGAAATCGTACCCTGCACAGTGAATGGCTCACCGGGAAAAACGAAAAAGCTACCAAAGGCAGTTTCATAATAGTCCACATTGAATACATTCCTGAAATTGACCTGGGCGCGAAGTCGTTCTTTTTTGTAGAAGATGCTGGCATCAGTCCGCAGGTAACTTGGCAAAGTAAAAGTATTTTCTAAATCCCCCTGCCGGTCTCCCACAAAGAAGAAGCCTAAGCCAATCCCTAAACCTTTCAAATCACCCTGTTGAATTTCGTAAGTAGTAAACAAGTTGAAGCTGTTTTCAGGCGCATTTTCCAAACGGTTGTCAACCAGATCGGGGTTGGTGTCTTCAGAGACTTTTGCATCAGTATAGGCATAGCCCGCAAAAATGTTCCATCCTGGTAAGATTTCGCCTCCAACACTGAGTTCAATACCCTGACTGTGTTGTTCACCCGTTTGAATGGAGAAGATTGGGTCGCTGTTATTAGGGTCATCCGCCAAAACATTTGATCGCGTCAGGTCGAAGAAAGCAAGGATTGCAGAAAGTTTATTACTAATGTCTACTTTAGCCCCAATCTCATATTGCCTGCCCTCTTCGGGCTGAATACTGCCACCAGAAACAATCCCATTCACAGGGGTAAATGAGGTACTGTAGTTGGCGTAGAGTGATACTGACTCAATGGGTTGATAGACAATGCCTACACGTGGGCTGAATGCATCTCCTGATACGCTTGTTTCTGTGTTTGTAAGAAAATCTTTCTCTGTCTGGTTAAAGGTGTCAAACCGCACGCCCAACAGTAACTTCAGATTCTCTGCTAGCGTGACTTGATCTTGGACGTAAATACCCAATGCATCTGTTGAGTTGCCAAAATCATAGATGGAGAAAGGATCGCCGAGTGGCTGACCATATACTGGGTTGAATACGTCTATGGGTGCGATCGCCCTGCCAACGCCTCGAAATTTTGATATCTCAAATCTACTGAGATCAACTCCAAAGATTACCTGGTGGCCAATCGAGCCAGTTGAGAATTTGTTAACCAAGTCTACTGCAAAGTTATAACTAGCTTGATTTAATGTCCTGGTAACGAAGGTACGATTCAGGGTTCGATTATCAGGCTCAAAGCCAGTACCGAATACTTGATCTTCTGTCCCATCGAAAGCTGATACTCGAAAGGCATTTCGCAACGACAAACTGTCGCTGAATTTATGCTCCAGTGTGTAGCCAATTCGATAAAGGTCTACATCAAATGGTTCAGCAGAGGGTTCAGTAATGCTACGGTTCAACGGTATTCGACCATTAGGGTTTGGCAGCACCGTACCAACGGCTGGTAGTCCCAAATCAACTTCATTTTCTGAAGATGAGTACTCACCTTCGAGAGTCAATTTTGTGCGATCGCTAATTGCCCAACTAATGACAGGCGCAACAAACAGTCTTTCGGAATTTTTAAAGTCGGTAAAGCTGCCTATATTTTGGTAAGCTGCGTTGACTCGATATAAAACTTGCTTAGAGTCGTCTAATGGCCCAGATATATCGACTGTGCCACGGTAGTAGCTGTAGTTCCCGACGGTGGCCTTAACCTCATAGAAGGGATCACTCAGAGGCTGCTTTGTGATCAGGTTGATTGTGCCTCCTGGATTGGATCGACCAAACAGCACCGAACTTGGGCCTTTCAGGACTTCTACTTGTTCGATATGGGAAAAGTCCAATTGACGTGTGGCCAGAAAATCTGGCAAACCATTTCTAAGAATATTCCCTGAGTCATCCCTAGTGGTAAAGCCTCGAATGGCAAAAAAAGCACCATTTGAAAAGTTAGGAGGAAACGTTGTATTCACTCCAGGGACATTTCTGATGGCTTCTTCTAGACGGGTAACATTTTGGTCTTCCAGCACCTGACGTGGCACTACCTGAATCGATTGGGGAATATCGCGAAGCGGCGTGTCGGTTTTGGTCGCAGTCGTGGTATTCGGTACGTTATATCCGTCTTGCTCTCCCGTCACCACCAACTCAATCGGCTCATCTTGCTGTGCTGCTGGTTCCTCTTGCGGTGTTTCGCTCGTTGGTTTCTTTGCTTCAGGCTGCTGTGGTGGCTGCATTGCAGTTGCAGCAGGTGTCAAACCTAAAATGAAACCCTCATTACTGTCAAATAATTCAACCGTTGGCAATCCTGCATCACCCGTAACTGTCACGCGAATAATATTGGCATCTAAATTTGTGACAGTTATCTCAGTAATACCCTGAACTGGGTTTTGGGAACGGAATGTAAACCCATCGCCACTGGGTAAACGCAGTTGGGCATTAGGAATATCTGCAATAAAGTTATTGTCAGCGCTGCGATTTGTGATTTGTAACTTTTCTCCCTGAGTCGTCTGTAAAATCACCTCCACACCTTTGTCAGTGGGATTAGCTTTCACCGCAGTCACCTGTACAACTTCTGATGAGGGTGCTGCTTCTGTTGCTGGCGACTGTACTAGCATGATTGCGCTAGTACTGGGACGCTCAATTTCACTCAATTGCCGAATTTTTCGACTCAGCAGAGGTTTGAAATTTTCCTGGCTTTGGACTTCCTGCTTCTCAACCGTTGATTTAATTTCTGCCCATCCAGGCTCAATAACAACAGCACTCAAGCATCCCGATAGACTCACTAAAAACCACAGTCGCACACTACCAGACAAACACCAACACTTCATCACAACTCCTGATACACCAGCTTGCAGAACTTTGCTGAATTAATCTGCTTTGCAGTAATGACTCTCTGATTGCTTTCACTTGCTCAGGAAAGACAAAAATTAGTTCTCTCCTTGTTGAAGAAGAGTTATGGAGTCAAATCAATCCAGAGTTTCCGACTAAAACTGGATTACTGCAAATGGTTTCTAATTCAATGAAGCTGAGTATAGAGAATTATTAGCAACTGAGTCTACCCAAAAACCGCATCACTATCCCGAAACCGACTTTTTACCAATTAAACTTTGCTTTGACTCGGCGTAATCCCGAATCTGCGCTTGAAAGCAGCTGCAAAGTGTCCCAGGTGAGAATAGCCAATTTTGTTACCAACCTCAGCAATAGTCATGTTTCCCTGACGCAATAACTGCTCTGCCCATTCCATTCGTTTGTCTGTCAGGTAGCGAAATGCTGTTGTACCAAAGAGTTCCTGAAATCCACGTTGCAGAGTGCGATCGCTCACCCCCACCATTTGCGCCAACTCCAGCAATGACGGCGGATTCTCCAAATGTGCCAATAAAATTTCTCTAGCAAGATAAATCCGGGCGATAGTATCTGTATTCAATCGCGGTGATAATTGCAAGCCATCTTGAGCAGATAAGATGGGAGCTAACTGCAACGCTATTAGTTCCAACACCTTACTTTGTAAATACATTCGCTTTGTGATTCCTTGGAAAGGACAGTTGATAATTTGCTGTGCTATTCCCGCAATAGCAGTTGTAGTTTCTGGGTAGAGCAAAGTTTGCCAATCATTACCCTTTGCTAACAGACGCAATTGGTGGGGAATTTCTCCTGTATCATCGGGGAAAAAAGCTGCCAGCAAGTCAGCAGGCATCTCGATGTCAACGCCCACACGTCGAGATTTGGAGGATTTCAGAGTCATTTGGCGTTGAACACCGCTACCAGAAATACACGTATATCCTTCCCCTAACTGCCTCCCATATTCATCTATGACTTTGCCTGAAAGGTAGACACAAAATTGCAGTGGGTGATCCCACTCAGGGATTTTACAGAGGACATCATTGTGATATTCACAATCCCAAATTTCAAGCCAGAGATGAGGATGCACTTCAATATCCCGCATATAGCCTTTACCCAGTCGCTTGGGCATTGGACGGAGAATTTCAAATGGCTCTTGTCCCGGTTGTTGTGGGCTATTGTGGCTAGCTTCCGCCCACAGTTCCCAATCCTCTTTCATCGTCAGGGTGATGGTCATTACTGGTAAATATTAGAAAATTAATGCTATTAATTCTCAATAATTTTACCGCGATCGCTTCACACTATGGCATTTTCCCAAGTGAATGTTTCCACTGATCGAAAAGGTTTAGAGGAGTAAATTTATTTATAGAAAAGGTAGAAGGATTTTTTAAGGGGACATTGAGTTGAGTGACATACTCCTACACTGATTGCAAGCAATACAGTGTAGGCTTCTCAGTGACTCCCGGTATCCCGTCGGACATTAACTGAGCTTTGTTTAGACTGCACGGTATGCCCTACCGCACAGTTGAACAATACAAAAATGTTCATCACCTTTGTACTGCTGGAATTTTACCTACCCACAGAAAACGACAAAAAGTGTCCGTTACTGGGTAGAACCCCATATTCCAGGTTGTTAAGGTACAGTGTGCAGGAAGCCGTTAGCTATTAATTTGATTAAACCTGCACTATTTAAGTATATCATAGTTACGGTGAATCGTCGTAACTATGCCTAGAAGTCACAGAGTTGAAACAAGACTTAATGATAGGGAATTGGGACTTTTAAAGGAGTTTGCAGAAACTTTAGATATACCGATGTCTGAAGCGTTGAGAACTCTAGTTCAAAGTTTGGCGATTCGTCGCCCACCCCACTCACTTAACGAGTGACAGTCGTTATTGGTCGGGGGTGGGACTCCTCATCGCCCAAAAATTCATCTCATCACTCCCTTCCGGGTGAGTGAGAGGCTTCTTTTTGTTTAAGCTAAATTTAAATAAAAGGGAAAAGGAATAATAGTCACTCAATAACTGAACTTGGCTTTTACCTTTCCCCTTGCGCTTCCCCTGTAATGTCTCTTTAACCGAAACGCCCACTAATATAATCTTCAGCTTCTTTAGTTTGAGGAGAACTGAACATTTGGGCTGTAGGATTAAACTCAACTAATTTTCCGCGACGTTTACCATGCTCGTCAATTTCTGTATTGAAGAAAGCCGTGAAATCTGCGACTCTAGAAGCTTGCTGCATATTGTGAGTCACCATGATGATGGTGTATTGCTGCTTGAGTTCTAAGCAGAGTTCTTCTACTTGGCGGCTAGAAATTGGGTCGAGAGCAGAACATGGTTCATCCATTAATAATACATCTGGCTTCATGGCGATCGCACGCGCTATGCAAAGCCGTTGCTGTTGTCCGCCAGATAATGCAGTTCCCTTCTCTTTAAGTTTGTCTTTGACTTCATCCCAAATAGCAGCGCGTCTGAGGGAATCTTCCACCAATTCATCAACGTTACCTTTATAACCGTTAGCACGCGGCCCAAAGGAAATATTTTCGTATATTGATTTGGGGAAAGGATTTGGTCTTTGAAAAACCATTCCGACTTGGCGGCGTAATTTTACAGAATTTATCTTAGGATCATAAATATTGCGATCGCGATAATTCAGTCTACCCTCAACTTTAGCTCCAGGGATTAAATCATTCATCCGATTGAAGCAACGCAGTAAGGTACTTTTACCACATCCTGAAGGGCCAATAAAAGCAATAATTTGTTTTGCAGGAATCTTTAAGTAGACATCTAAAAGCGCCAAAAGTCCCCCATAATAGACCTTCACACCTTCAACATTGAAGACGTTATTCTCCTCGTCTATTGTGGCACTATCTAATTTACTTCTACTGTCGCTATAAGTCATGAAAGCGTATCTCCTAATAACCGTGAATATATCCAATTAGATATTTAATTATCTAGTGTATTGTAAAGCGTTGGCGGATATAAATTGCTACACCATTTAAAACTAAAATCAAGAGTAACAACGCAATAATTGTTGCTGCTGCTGCATTAGCAAAACCTGGTTCAGGACGAGTAATGTAACTATAAATTTGAATGGGTAATGCCATAAATCTCTGGAACAAACCAGGGTTAAAGGTGAGAAAACCCACAGCACCTACAACAATTAGAGACGCTGCATCACCAATTGCACGGGATACAGAGATAATTACCCCTGTCAAAATACCAGGAATAGCGTATGGTAAAACGTGACTCCTGATAGTTCGCCATTTAGTGACACCTAATCCATAAGAAGCATTTCTCAGGGAATCCGGGACGGCGCGAATTGCTTCTCTAGCTGTCACAATAATTACTGGTAAAGACAACAAAGATAAAGTCAACGCACCAGAAACCAAAGCGGGGCCGAACCCAAGCAGATAATTGAAAACTCCTAAACCCAGCAATCCGTAGACAATGGAAGGTACACCTGCTAGATTGCTGATATTAATCTCAATAATCACTGTCCACCAAGCTTTAGGTGCATACTCTTCTAGATATAAAGCTGCTCCAACACCAACTGGTACAGTGACTAAAATCACAATAATTCCTAAAAGAATACTACTGACAATAGCGGGACGGATACCACCTTGGTCAGGAAAACGAGAAGGGGTTTCTGTTAGAAAGCCGGGTGTTAAAAATCTGGCTAATCCATCCCGAAAAATATCGAAAAGTAGCAAAGCCAAAATAAATATACCAATCAGCAACCCTAACAAAAAAACTATTTCAAATACTTTTCCTAATGTCTCCCTACTCTCAACATTATCAGTAAATTCTGCCGCCGAATCAAAAGAATCATCTCGTTGATAACTTGTTGTCATGCTTATTACTCGTACTTTTCTTTAAAGCGATTAGCAATCCAGTAACTAACAATATTTAAAGCTAGGGTCAGTAGAAATAAAAGAGCGCCCACAGCATATAAAGTCTTGAAATTAAGACTACCACGCGGACTATCCCCACCAGAAATTTGCGCCATGTAAGCTGTCATTGTTTCTACTGATTCCGCAAAGTTAATCGTCAGTTTTGGTTGTTGACCTGCGGCAATAAGGACAGTCATCGTTTCACCCACAGCACGAGAAATACCCAAAATAATTGAGGCTATAATTCCAGAAAGCGCTGCTGGGAGGACTACTTTAAAAATGCTTTCCAATTTAGTGATACCTAAAGCATAAGCTCCTTCCCGCAAAGAACGTGGAACAGCTTGAATCGCATCTAAGCTAATAGAACCAACAGTAGGAGTAATCATTACCCCCATCATTAACCCTGCGCTCAAGGCATTAAATATTTCTAGAGGAATAATATTCCGCAGTAATGGTGTGAGGAATAAAAGTGCAAAGTAACCATATACTACTGTAGGTATTCCTGCCAAAAGTTCCACTGCGGGACGTAAAATTGCTGCTACTTGTGGTTGAGCATATTCACTCAAGTAGATTGCAGAAGATAAACCTAAAGGAATAGCAACCGCCATCGCAATAGCTGTAGTTAAGAAAGTGCCGGCTATCAAGGGCCAAACGCCAAAATGTCTATCTGCAAATAGAGGTGTCCATTTAGTATCAAGAAAGAATTGGGCAAAGGAAACTTCTTGGAAAAAACCAAATGCCTCCTGAAAGATAATTACGACAATACCAAAGGTAGTTAGAACAGAAACTAAGGCACAACTAAATAAAATTACCGCAATAATCTTTTCTGAGATATCTTCAAATGCATTTTTCTCCAATGACTGTCTGAACTGGAGATAAGGATCGTCTTGAGAATTGGGATTTTGCATAAATAAAATAAATTAGTTAAGCCTTTACTAAATTCATACTACAAAAACTGGTCTTTATTTAAATAAAGTTGGTGATTGGTTCACCTGGTTTTGCTTTTTTGAATTTTGTCCCAGTTTCACCACTAGCCAATTTTTGTTTTACCTTGACGTAAGCTTCATCAGGTAATGCTACATAACCAACGCTATCTACCCACTTCCAAGAATTTTCTAGATAAAAATCTACAAATTCTTTGACTGCTGGCTTGCTATCTAAGGATTTTTTACTAACATAGATAAACAGAGGACGAGACAATGGTGTATAGAGATTTTTAATTACATTATCTATCGGAACTGGTTTTTCACATTTCCCTGTGGGACTTTCTACAGCAACTAGATTGAGTTTATCTTGGTTTTGAATATAGTAAGATATGCCTACATAACCTAAAGCTGATGCTTCACCTGAGACTCCTTGCACTAGTAAGTTTTGATTGTGACTGGGAGTATAATCTGTACGACCATTTTTGGCTTTGCCGGTAACAGCTTGAGTCATATAATCAAAAGTTCCAGTATCAGAAGCCGGAGCATACAGTTTCAGTTTTTGGTTAGGAAATTTGGGATTAACTTGATTCCATGTCAATATTTTGCTGTCTGATTTAGCGCCCCAAATCTTACCCAATTCTTTAATAGTTAGACATTTGGCAAAGTTATTTTGACGATTAGCAATTACAGCAATGCCGTCTAAAGCTATAGGCAACTCGACAAATTCAATATTCTTACTTTTACATTTTTTAATTTCTTCATCTCTAATGGTACGGGAAGCACCAGCTATATCAATATCGCCATTACAAAATTTACTGAAACCGCCACCAGTACCACTTGAGGCAACACTAACTTTTGCTTCAGGTTTCACTTTACCATATTCTTCTGCAACTGCTAAGGAAACAGGAAAACCTACTGCTGCACCATCAATACTCACCTGACTTTTCAATTCCTGTCCACTGTTGCAAGCACTTATACTGCTGGCAATAAGCATTAAAAATGTCAGGAAAAAGCTATCCTTAAATCGGCTACGAAAGCTCATAAGTTATCATTTGAGATAAAGTGAATCAGAATTTCTTATACTTGGCTATCTGTAAGTAGATAATGCTGCATGAAAAAATAAATATTATATTATGCTTTGCTTGCAGCTTGAACTTTATCAAAAATTGCCCCATTTCCAAAAAACTTGTTCTGGATAACATCCCAACCACCTAAATCTTGAGATGTAAATAAAGTTTTAATTGGCGGATGTTGTGAGGCTACTTCTTGGGTAACGGTGGGATTTACAGGACGATATTGTAATTTTGCAAATTCCCGTTGAGCTTCTGTTGAGTAAAGAAAATCAACAAATGCTTGTGCAACTTCTCTTGTACCGTGCTTATCGACATTTTTATCGACTATCGCTACAGGATTATCAATGGAAATATTGACTTGGGGTACAACATAAGGCAACTTCTTACCAGTTCTCTCTGCCAAAATTACTTCATTTTCGTAGTTAATTAAAACATCTCCCTCACCTTTTTGGAAGAATAAATCGCTAGCCTCACGGGCATCTTTCGTTAAAATAGGGGTATTTTTATAAACTTTGGTGACATAATCTAGCGCTGTCGCCTCATCACCGCCTGTTAGAGTTACCGAACCCCAAAAAACCAAGAATTCCCAAATAGCAATACCAGAAGTTTTTGGGTTAGCCGCAATTACTTTCACGCCATCTTTTGCTAAGTCTGCCCAAGTATTGATACCTTTGGGGTTGCCTTCGCGGGTGACGATCGCAGCAACCGATCTACTAACAATACCATTTCTCGGAGCTTTGATTTCCCAGCCTGATTTAATCAAACCTGCTTGTTGAATTTTGTTGACATCCAGGGGAAGTGCCAAATGTACTATGTCTGCTTCTTGCGAACCTGTAATAACAGCAGCCGCTTGAGCTACAGAACCTCCATAACTTTGCTCAAAGGTGACGTTTTGATTATGTTCTTGCTTCCACTTTTCGACAAATTTGGGGATTATCTGGTCATGACCTGCTTTAGTAACAGAAAAAGAAACAAGTTTTAGCTTAACATCATTTTTGCTAGCTGAACTGCTTCCAGAGCAAGAGGCAACTGCTATACTCAAAAAAGCACCTATGAGAAACAGACTTACAAAGCTTTGCACAGTGTGTCTATTGAACCAAGTTCTAATTGTGTGTTTATACGAGAGTTGTATAGTCTGCAAAGCTTTCATGGCATAAGCCTGTATACCCTCACTTAGAAATTTACTTAATTGTGTCAGTTGTTGCGACTTACTCATCAGAATACACCCCTAAATCTACGGTATTTCTAGATATATACCGTAATTATGAAAATTATAAGGTATATAGAACAATAGTTCTCATCTGGCTTCAATTATTTTTACTAAGTGAGGAGTTTCTCATTAAAGTAGCAAAGGTAAGGTATAAGCTTTGCACTCTGCCCAACTCAAAAAAGCTGATTTATTTACAGCCTACATACGTTATTTATGTATAGGATTGCCACAACAATTTGTTGCTAAGAATTGGAAAAAAACCAAAATTTTTCCCCCTTTTGTCCATAAAAGACCTCACCCTGGTTTTACGTAGTAAAACCTGTCCCTCTCCTTAGTAAGGAGAGGGATGTTTGATGGGACAGGGTGCAATACCGTTCGGATAAGCAGGGGAGGCTCTTGAGGCTCTTGAGGCTCTTGAGGAAAGAAGGTTATTGTTCAGCAATTCTTCTCTCCCCCTGCTTCTCTTCTCCCCCTGCTCCCCCTGCCTGCCTCAACCAAAAAATTCCTTAACCGAACGGTATTGGGACAGGGTGAGGTTTTTCTTTTGTTTTGGGTAATTGGATGACTTGTGTGTACACGGTAGCCGAGTCGGAGAGGGAGAGGTTCATGGAACTCAATTAACATTAGTTCAGTTGGGGGCATTGGTATTGGTTATTCACAAATGACTAATGATCTCATGTCCGCTTAGATTACTTATTAAACTCGAAGAACCCCACCCCGACAATCGTCGCTTTGTCTCCCCTAAGAGCTTGCGGGGAGGGGTTGGGGGTGGGGTGCAATGACTGTAGTAATCATAACTACTTATGCGAACATGATATGACTAATGACTAATGACAATTAAATATTTCGTTACAATCGGCATGTGCATTAGGCATTCAAGAGTTATCAGCCATGAAATTGATTTCCGATCCACCGATTCCTGTAAAAATTCAAAAGATGAAGGAACGGGTGCGGTGGATGCATCCAAGTTTTGTGCAACGGGGAATTGATCAAACCAGCATAGTTATTGACGATCGCAGAGAAGATAGTCCAGAATTTTCCTTTATGGTTATCGGTGATTCTGGCACTCAATCCCATTATCGGCAACACCCCCAACGAAAAGTTGCTGAACTAATGCTGACTCACCGCGATGATTGCAGTTTTGTGTTGCATACAGGCGATGTAATTTATGTGGTGGGTTCCCAAGAGTATTACTCGACAAACTTTATTGAACCTTACCGGGAATTTCTTGTAGGTGGGGACAACCCGAAAGACATTCTTTACGATCGCATGGTGTTTAATCTGCCATTCTTGCCAGTACCAGGTAATCATGATTACTACGATGTGCCATTGATGTACCGTTTATTTACTGGAACAACATCTTCATTACGTCGCCTGTTGCGTTACAAAGATATTGAGATTGGCTGGCATGGATCGTATCAAGGTAATGCTTATGCACGGGCATTTATGGACTATACAGGGGCGATGTCTTCCCCAGAATTAGAACGTCATTTAGATCAACACTATACTGCTAAGACCGACACAGGGCGCTGTTTGCGTTACGAACCTGGACAGTTTACCCGCTTACCCAATCGTTATTACACTTTCCGTTACGGCGGGATTGATTTTTTTGCACTGGATTCTAATACCTTTAATACACCATCACCCTTACCTGCAACTCAAGAGGGGGAAATTTACCGCCGGGAATTGCAAAAGCGTCGCCAGGAAATAGATCGAGAAGAATTGCAGATTTTGGGAATATATGATCGGCTCAACCCCGATAAACCCACCGACACGGAACAACTTGATGATCTTAGCGCCAAATTAGATCAAATTAATGAGATCAAAATCGACATTGAAAAACAATTGGCATCTCATAAAATGCCTGCGATCGACTTTGAACAACTCGAATGGTTGCGAAGTAGACTCATTGAATCTTGGAACACCTCCGAAGTGCGCGGACGTGTAATCTTTTTCCACCATCCTCCCTATGTCACAGAAGCTACCAAGTGGGATCAGGCACAAACCTTGGCGGTTCGTCGCCGCTTGCGCTGGGTGTTTGAACAAGTGGCAGAAACTCTTGGTTCTCTAATTAAAGAACGTCCCATAGTGGATTTGATTTTAAACGGTCACGCTCACTGTTTAGAGCATCTTTGCACAACTGATACCGGATTTGCTGACTCCCACATTAACTGCATTATTTCTGGTGGTAGTGGTCATCGTCCCCGTTATCAACGGCGAGAGGGGACTGAATTGATGGAGACTTTTACGGAAATTGCAGGTAAACCCACTCGGAAAGTTGCCGATTCAACGCTTTTTGTGGGTCGTCATGATTACAATTTCCAGAACCGCCTGCCTTACTCATGTGTGCGGATTGATGTTCTGGATGGTAGCCCACCCAAGTTTATCATTAGACCACTGATTACTGAACGGGTTGAAGATGAGTGGCATAAGCGCGAACTTGAACCTTTTGTGATTTAAACAAAATGTCACATTCACCCACATCCCGCCCAGAACTAAAGTTCAGGGCTGATAGCTGAAGTCCACTAAGCGTGGACTGAACTAATCATTTAGTCCACGCTTAGTGGACTTCAGCTATGAGACTCGGAATTCATTCCGAGGCGGGATAGAAACGCAGTGCGAGATTTATTAATAAAAAAATATCCCAAAACTGACGCAAAAATCTTCTCTATTTCTCCCCTCTCTGTGTTCTCTGCGTCTGGAGTGGTAGCCTTCGGCAAGCCCTCCGGCTTGGTGCAGTCGCTCATGGGGGAAACCCCCATGCGCTAAAGCGTCTCCCCTTGGGAGAAGACCGCGCTGCTTCACCGCTTTGCGTCTACGTTTATTTGGATAATTTATTTCTTGGAAGTCCCTAAACGAGATTTATTAATAAAGATATGGCCGGGGCAAGGCTTGTGTATACACCGTAGCCTTACTAAGGAGAGGGATGTCCTTTCTTGACAGGGTGAGGTTAAACTGAAATTATAAGTAATCATGCGATCGCGCTTTAATCACTTAAAAATCAAATCCAAACGTTGCTGCTTTGACGATAACTTTGCCATTCTGATCTAGCCTTGCACAATTATCTAAAGCTATGGTTATTGCAAGCGTTTATATCCTAATCTTAAATAGAGTTTTGATAATTTCAGATTATGGCAGGACATAGTAAATGGGCAAATATTAAGCGCCAGAAAGCGGTAGTAGATGCAAAAAGGGGAAAAACCTTCACTCAGTTATCTAGGGCAATTATCGTTGCGGCTAGAAGTGGCGTACCAGATCCGGCGCTGAATTTTCAACTTCGCACAGCAATTGACAAGGCAAAGGCAGCGAGTATCCCCAATGATAATATTGAACGAGCGATCGCTAAAGGTGCAGGCACTTTTGGCGGCGATAATGCTACTTTTGAAGCGATTCGCTACGAAGGTTATGGCCCTGGTGGTGTAGCAATTTTAATCGAAGCCCTCACAGATAATCGCAATCGCACTGCTGCTGACTTGCGTGTAGCTTTCAGTAAAAATGGTGGCAATCTTGGCGAAACAGGTTGCGTTAGCTGGATGTTTGACCAAAAAGGCGTTTGTGTAGTGCAGGGTGTGGTTGACGAAGAACAACTTTTAGAAGCATCCCTCGAAGGCGGTGCCCAATCTTATGATATGACTGAAGATGAGATGGCTGAGGTATTGACTGACATTGGCAATTTAGAAACCCTTAGCCAGACACTCAAGGATCAAGGCTTTAAGGTAACTGATGCCGAATTGCGCTGGATTCCCAGTAATAGTGTAGAAGTTACTGATCCAGATCAGGTGCGATCGCTTTTCAAGTTAATTGATACTCTAGAAGGCTTGGATGATGTGCAAAATGTCACAGCTAACTTTGAAATATCAGAAGAATTAATGGCTCTCAGCATTTCTTAATCATTTACAAAAATAATTGTATTATTTAACCCCGTTGAAATCCCTACCAATCAACGGTTTTTTTTTAATTACAGCGTATTTCAGGTATAGGACTTACGCACTGTACAAATGCATCGTGATGTGCATTACTTAAAATAGCAAGTTTTCAGGCATTTCTTAATTATCCTGCGATCGTAAATAGACGATGCTGTAGGGGCTAAGCAATGCTGTGCCCTTACGAAAGATATGGTTTTTAACCTTAATCCATATTTGGTATTTCTTGTCAATGCGTAAGTCCTAAGGTAAATGAAGTACACGGGTAGGGGCACAACATGTTGTGCCCCTACGATATCTGTACCTCACGCCTGTTGCAATCTGCTGTAATATCATGTTCGCTTGATTACTTATTAAACCCGAAGAACCCCACCCCGCCAAAGCTACGCTTCGTCTCCCCTCCCCGCAAGCGGGGAGGGGATTAAGGGGTGGGGTGCAATGACTGTGGAAATCATAACTAATTATGCGAACATGATATTATAACTTGCTCATGAGGGCGCGATCGCGTCAAAATAAAAGTTAAAGACGCTGTAACCTAACTTAACAATGGCCCTAACGCAGCTTGAGCAAATTTCCCCTCAACCTACACCGCCAGACTTGCGGGGATATGAATATGATTTGGTAATTGTCGGCGGTGGGATTATTGGCTTAACTCTAGCCTCTGCTTTAAAAGATTCTGCCTTGAGTGTCTTGCTGATTGAAGCGAAAGTGGCATCAGCGGCTGTAGCTAAAGGGCAAGCTTATGCAGTTCATCAGCTTTCGTCGCTAATTTACCAAGGAATTGGAGTTTGGGACAAAATGTTGCCTCAAATTGCCAAATATTGCCGAGTTCGTCTTTCTGATGCCGATTATCCCAATGTGGTGGAATTTACCACAGATGATATAGATACAGCATTGGGTTATGTGGCGGAACACCAAGCGCTGTTGCAGCCTTTGCAAGAGTTTGTCCAAAATTGTCCAAATGTGACTTATCTATGTCCGGCTGAAGTGGTAAATACGCAATACCAAAAAGATATAGTAGCGATAGATATTAAAGTTGCTGATCAGTTATACTCAGTTCGCAGCAAATTACTGATAGCAGCAGATGGGGCGCGATCGCCAATTCGTCAAGCTGCTGGTATCAAAACCTCTGGCTGGAAATATTGGCAATCTTGCATAGTTGCATTTGTCAAACCAGAAAAACCTCACAATAATACCGCTTACGAGAGATTTTGGTCTAGCGGGCCCTTTGCGATTTTACCTTTACCGGGGAACCGTTGCCGCATTGTATGGACAGCCCCCCACGAAGAAGCAAAAGCTTTATGTGCTTTAGATGATGAGCAATTTTTAAGAGAACTCACCCGTCGCTATGGTGATCAGATGGGGAAATTGGAATTACTAGGCGATCGCTTTGTATTCCAGGTACAACTCATGCAAAGCGATCGTTATGTTCTCCCCCGACTGGCATTAATTGGTGATGCGGCGCACAATTGCCATCCTGTGGGCGGACAAGGTTTAAATCTGGGAATTCGGGATGCAGCAGCTTTGGCGCAAGTAATCCAAACAGCGCACCAAGCGGGTAAAGATATTGGCGACATTCAAATTCTTAAAGGTTATGAACGCTGGCGCAAGCTGGAAAATCTGACGATTTTAGGTTTCACTGATTTATTAGATCGGATGTTTTCTAATAACTTCTTACCTGTGGTATTGGTTCGCCGCCTGGGTTTATGGTTTTTGCAGCGAGTCCCTGTATTAAAAGTGTTTATGCTGAAGTTGATGATTGGCTTGAAGGGACGGACTCCAGAATTGGCAAAACGATAAGGCTTAAAGGCTACACCACAGCAGCTTGAAAAATCTGGTTTGGGGTGAGATTCAATTCGGGAAAAGTTTGGGAAATAATGCGATCGCTATCTCGAAACTTACTTATCTGATATTCCCCATCAACTAAGTTACACACGGTGATTGTCGGTTGTTTGGGATTGCCGATAAAATTACGTCCACCCAAGGCAGCATAATCGACAATCCAGTATTCCGGGATACCCATCTCTTCATACTCAGCATACTTCAAGTAATAATCGTCTCGCCAGTTGGTTGATACAACCTCAATTGCCAAAGCTATTGATGCACCCAGACTAACGGTAGATTCTTTTTTCCATAATTTTTCGTTTTCCAGATTTGCACGGTTTAGCACCAACACATCTGGTAAGTAACCCGAATCTTTTTCAGGAGGTCTAACTATAGCTTGGTTGGGCATGAAGTAGGGGAGGTCTAATCGGTCAAATTCAACTGTTACTTTTCTTGCTAAAAAACCCTTTACTTCTTCGTGTTCCCCTACTGGTTGTGCCATCTCAACAATTTCTCCTTTATGTAGTTCGTAGCGGACTCGTCGAATTTCGGGTAGCCAATCGACGAATTCCTCAAAGGTTACTAGCTTGGGTATGGCTTGAGTCATGACTTTTGAGAATTACTGATGATAGTATTATCTCTAATCTAGGGGACTGCGGACAGCTTTTTCACCACGATTAAAAACGCGCTTATATTGGGAGTGCCGCATTTGTTGCTTCGGCGACTCCATTTGTTGCTTCGGCGACTCCATTTGTTGCTTCGGCGACTCCATTTGTTGCTTCGGCGACTCCATTTGTTGCTTCGGCGACTCCATTTGTTGCTTCGGCGACTCCATTTGCTGCTTCGGCGACTCCATTTGCTGCTTCGGCGACTCCATTTGCTGCTTCGGCGACTCCATTTGCTGCTTCGGCGACTCCATTTGTTACTTCGGCGACTCCTACGGCTGGCTACGCCTACGCATTATAAATAGGACTTACAAGAAAGGCAGAAGGTCGAGGGCAGAAGGCACTTATGTTAGGAGTATCAATTAAAACAAAATTTGCTGGGTTTAAAGCCCAGTTTAAATTGACAATTATACTGAGACTGTTTGCAGCGAGGTATAAAACATTTACAGTCTAAGTCCCACTCTTTTAAGGGTGGGTAGCTCCCGGTGCCTTCTGCCTCCAGCTCCCCCTGCCTTCTGAAGCACACTCTACGAATTCTTCTCTACGAGACGCTAGGCGTTGGCAAAAGCCTCTCATAGAGAAGGCGCTCTTGGCGTCTTCTCTGCCAGACGCGCAAGGGAGGCGGTTCGATACATTAAGCGAAGTTAGCAATTTTTGCGTAAGTCGTGATAAATATAGAGTAGAGAGCAATCGCCCCAATCCATCAAGATTTATTGGTGTTGTCAAGCGATAGCTGAAATCCCTTCTAAAACCCATGTCATGCTGTCAGCAGGTATAGGAAAAAGGCTATGACTGCTTTAGTACAAGAACTTCTGAATACCTTCGACCGCTTGACAGACTCAGAACGGTTAGATTTGGTATTGGAGATTTTGAAGCGGACAGTTTATTTAGATTTTCCGCCCTTATCTGATGAAGATTTAGCCCTGAATGCTGAGGGACTTTTTCTGGAGTTAGATGAGCAAGAAGCTGTACATGACTAGTCCTGAACGTGGTGAAGTTTGGCTAGTCGATCTAGGTTATGTGGCGAAAGTCAGACCATGTTTGGTAATTAGTATCCCTGTTCTAGAGCAAGACCGTGCATTAGTGACTCTGGTTCCACACACAACAAGCCCGCGCGGTTCAAGATTTGAGGTGCAAGTCAAAGCTAGTTTCCTTCGGGAAGGAGTATTTGACGTACAAAACATCATCACAATCCCTCATGCAAAACTTTTACGCAAACTGGGAAGTATGACACCAGAGCAAATGGTGGAGTTACAGGAGGTGCTGCTCTTCTGGTTGGGATTTGAAGAAGAAAATGCTGAGGAAGATGAGGAGTAGTCTGTGCATTGGTTGTGACAGCATAACTCAATTGTTATCAAACGCGATGCCTACGGCTGGCTACGCCTACGCATAGTAGTATTTTTTGACACTCCCCATGCGTAAACGCAGGGGATTCCAGCGTCACTGACGTTCCTTGCTTTTACAGGTCTTTCGACCAATAGAAGTAGAGGGAACATCTCGACTGGCGTTACTTCCCGGATGCCCTCCG
>NZ_JAIVFQ010000060.1 GCF_020829495.1 Nostoc favosum CHAB5714
CTTTCACCTCAGCACTTGAGGGGTAGGATTTACACCTACAAAGTCATTCAGTTTAGAGATAAAATCTCTAGGATAATCCTCCAAGACCTTTACAGGTTCTAGTTTCTATCCAACAAATCACACCCAATCAACTGAGTCCAATGTATTGGCAGATTTATTACAAGCCTTTCATTACTGGGTTCAAGACAATCTCCGTTCCCTATGTCCGATCTGATGGGGAAGTGTGGACAATTGTCAACCGGATTGTTTAATGTTTTAGCCTTTTCGTTTGTATGCAATACATTGACCTCACTTCCATTCCTCTCTCCTAAGAGGAGAGAGGCTTTGAATCTTACTCCCCTTCCCTTATAGGGAAGGGGCTGGGGGTTAGGTCTTTGACTCAACTTAGAAACGTAGACTAAATAGCCGTGACAATTGGGCTAGAAAATATGACGGTTTTGTAACGGTGGTTTTAGCTGCCGTTTTTTGTTGACGTTGCAAAAGTTTACATTTAGAATGGAAGCGTCAAAATACGATAAGTATTTATTCCTATTTATCCTAATAATTTGACATTCAATGAGTATATATTCTTGTCAATAGTTAAGATTTAATCTTCTAAAGTTCAAGATAGTTTACAAAAGTATAGATTCCTTAATATAATCAAATTAAAAGCGAGAAGCCAAATTGATTGTCAGAAGTGATGAATGCTATTGAATTTCCCTGGCTAACAGCCACAATCCTCTTACCCTTGGTGGCTGCCTTAGCCATCCCCTTAATCCCAGACAAAGAAGGTAGAACTGTCCGGTGGTATAGTCTGGGAGTTGCGATCGCCGACTTTGCACTGATAATTTATGCGTTTTGGTATAAGTACGACTTTCAGAGTTCAAGACTCCAATTTGTAGAAAACTATCCTTGGGTACCGCAGTTAGGTTTGCATTGGGCTGTGGGGGTTGATGGTTTATCGATGCCCTTGCTGCTTCTGACAGGCTTAATAAATACCCTCGCAATATTCGCGGCTTGGAAAGTTACCACCAAGCCGCGATTATTTTATGGTTTGATGTTAGCGATGTACAGCGCCCAACTTGGCGTATTTGTTGCCCAGGATTTGCTGCTGTTCTTCCTGATGTGGGAAATCGAGTTAGTGCCAGTTTACCTGCTGATTTCCATCTGGGGAGGACAAAACCGCCGCTATGCAGCTACCAAGTTCATTCTTTACACCGCCGCTGCATCAATATTTATCTTGATTGCTGGTTTTGCACTTGTCTTCTCTGGAGATACCGTCACCTTTGATATGGCGACTCTGGGAATGAAAGAATACCCCAAAACCTTGGAATTGTTGGTTTATGCAGGTTTCTTGATTGCCTTTGGTGTGAAGTTACCAATTTTCCCTTTACACACTTGGCTACCTGATGCTCACGGTGAAGCATCAGCACCCGGTTCGATGATTTTGGCTGGTGTGTTGTTAAAAATGGGTGGTTATGCTCTCATCCGCTTCAATGTGGAAATGTTGCCCAATGCCCATGTGACTTTTGCCCCAGTGCTGGCAATTTTGGGTGTGGTGAACATTGTCTACGGTGCTTGCTGTGCCTTCGCTCAAACCAATCTCAAACGCCGCTTGGCTTACTCTTCAATTGCCCACATGGGGTTTGTGCTGATTGGGATTGCCTCCTACACAGAACTGGGTATCAGTGGTGCAGTGCTACAGATGGTTTCCCACGGCTTGATTGCTGCTAGCTTGTTCTTCCTGTCTGGCGTGACTTACGATCGCACCCACACCTTAATGATGGATAAAATGGGCGGAATGGCTAAGGTAATGCCCAAAACCTTTGCTCTGTTTACCATTGGTTCAATGGCTTCTCTCGCCTTACCCGGAATGAGTGGCTTTGTGGGTGAGTTGATGGTATTTCTCGGTATCGCCACCAGTGATGTTTACAGTTCCAGCTTTAAGGTTGTAGTTGTGTTGCTGTCAGCAGTTGGCGTGATTTTGACACCGATTTATTTACTTTCAATGCTGCGTCAAGTGTTCTACGGTGAGCAAAATAAAGAATTACACTTGGATGCTGTAATATCTGATGTCAAACCCCGCGAAATATTTATTACCGCTTGTTTGTTGCTGCCAATCATCGGTATTGGGTTTTATCCCAAATGGGCAACGCAGACTTATGATGTGAAGGCAGTGGAATTAGCCGCCCATGCTCGTGAAGTTCTACCAGTTGTTGCTCATCAGCAACCATCAAGTCTGTACTCGCGGATTTTCTCTGCACCAACATTAGCTACTTCTCAAGTTGAAAGTTCGATTAATATTTCTGAGTAAATTAACTTCCCATTAAGGGGGCTGCAACTAAATTCTAAATATGAGGGGAATGATATCATGTTCGCTTGATTACTTATTAAACCCAAAGAACCCCACCCCGCCAAAGCTACGCTTCGCCTCCCCTCCTGCTTGCGGGGAGGGGATTAAGGGGAGCCAGTGCGGTCTTGGGGTCTCCCCAAGTGGAGCATCTGGCGTGTGGGGTGCAATGACTGTGGAAATCATAACTAATTATGCGAACATGATATGAAGGGGTGGTTACGAAACCACCCCTAAAATTTTGGCATTTTCGAGAGGTAATCAGGTGCGTAGGCGTAGCCCGCCATAGGCATCGCTTGCATTCCCCGACCTAGAAATAAAACTAAATCGCAGCAGAATAGGCTTCATCCACCTTGAGAGTTGTGCCTGTGATAAACTTGGCATCATCAGAAATCAGAAAAGCAATTGTTTTAGCAAACTCTGCATAGGTAGTAGGACGACCAAACATCAAATCCGAAGGCACATTCCATCCCTCTAACTCTGCCATTGAATCTGCAACAAAAAAAGGCGCTACGGAAACCATGCGAATTCTATCTGCTTTGTAACGCTTGGCATAAAGTTTTGTAAATCCTTCCATTGCGGCGCGGAGTGTACCGCTAAAGGGTGTCCCTAATTCTGGTTCATGGGAGTCACATGCGGAAATATTCACGATGACACCGCCTCCTGAATATCGCATTGCTTCTGTAACTAATCTGGCGATGCGGACAACACTCAAAAACAGCATTTCAAAGTTTTCTATCCACATTTCATCAGAAATAGATAGCAAATCTGGTCGAGGTGGATCTCCAAAACTATTTACCACTGCATCAATACGACCGAATTGAGCTAAAGTCGTTTCTACCAATCGCTGTAAGTCTTGGAAATTGGTAATTGATCCTTGAGTAGCAATACCGCCCAACTCATCTGCTAAATCCAGAATATCAGGCGATCGCGCCATCAGTGAAACCCTATAACCCCGCGCTGCTAACTCTCGCGCACAACCTGCGCCAATCCCCCGACTAGCAGCCGTAATAATCGTTACTTTCTGTGAATTCATACAAGTAATTTTACTCCATGACTTTCAAATAAATTGTACCAATGGTCGTTGTTTGGCATGGTTTCAGGCTACGTTTAGAGATAGGTTCCCACTGCCAATAATTCCAATCTTCTGAGTTACAGCTATTTAACTGAAAATAGCTGTAACCCGCATTTCGCCCTATAGTGTGAAGAGATTATAGTGAAGGCAAGTGAAGTAGCCAAAAAGCAATTATGACCACCAACTTACCTGTAGTCACAGAAATTATACCAATGGTCTTGCAATTGCAACCTGCGATCGCACTAACCGACGACCAGTTTTACGAGCTTTGTCAGCTAAACGGTGATTTTCGCATCGAACGCAATGCTGCTGGAGAATTAGTCATTATGCCCCCTACTGGTTCCGAAACTGATGAACGCAACTTTAACTTAGTTGGGCAGTTGTGGGTATGGACAAAGCAAGATGGTACAGGTGTAGGCTTTGGTTCGAGTGGTGGGTTTACTTTACCTAATGGTGCAGTGCGTTCTCCAGATGCGGCGTGGATAAAACGCGATCGCTGGCAAGCGATACCACCAGAACTGCGAAAAAAATTTGCACCGATTTGCCCTGAGTTTGTAATTGAATTGCGTTCTGAAACTGATAACTTGCGAATTTTGCAAGACAAGATGCAAGAGTATATTGATAATGGCACTCAACTTGGTTGGTTAATTGATAGAAAACAGCGCCGAGTTTTTATTTATCGTCCTAATATTGCGGTTGAACAATTGGATAATCCTAAGACACTTAATGGTGAACCTTTGCTACTTGGGTTTGTTTTGGATTTAAGCCAGATTTGGTAAGAAATAAATACAAATGCTAGGAATCTATGGCGGCGAAAGACATATTCCATGATGCAGTAAGACGCGCTTTGGAGAAAGAGGGTTGGCTTATTACTAATGACCCACTTTTCCTCCGTTTTGGTGGTTTGGATATGTACATCGACCTTGGTGCAGAGAAAGTTTTAGCAGCTGAACGAAATCAAGAAAAAATTGCGGTTGAAGTTAAAAGCTTTGTTGCTCCATCTACTACAACTGAATTTAGTACTGCTTTAGGACAGTATCTCAAATATCAGTTAGCACTTGAAGAAGAACAACCTGAGAGACTTCTATATTTAGCAGTTCCCTTAGACACCTATCGTTCTTTTTTTACCTTAGAACTGCCACGCTTATTAATTCAACGTTATCAAGTTCGGCTGATTGTTTTCGACCCAGAAGAGGAGGCGATCGTAAAATGGCAAAAGTAGAACAGTACCGTCAACTTATTCAAGAACTGCTACTAGCTTACAGCGAAATCAAAGCCAGCAACGAAGAAGTCGAAGCAGAAGTTATTTTTGATAGAGAGCGCGATCGGTACCAAGTTGTTCACGCGGGGTGGTCAAATAAGCGCCGTGTATATGGCTGTGTTTTACATTTAGATATTAAAAACGAAAAAATTTGGATTCAACACGATGGTACAGAAGGAGGTATTGCCAATGAACTTATTAGTCGAGGTATACCCAAAAAAGACATCGTTTTGGCTTTTCATTCCCCCTTTAAAAGACAATTTACCGAGTTCGCTGTTGGTTAAGATGGCTGAAGGTTGAAAGGAACCCAATCACTCAGATAAAAATTTCTAAAACTCCCAAAACATACTTTTGGAGACTAAGGCAATAACCACACTGGTGATTCGCCTGTATACGTATCTGTACCCGGACTTGTTCAGGAATCTGGCTCACTAGCTTAAGGGTTCAATCAACCCACGTTTGACAGCTTCGCTTAACGCAGTGGCTTTTCTTAAAAGTCCTTCTTGATAGACCTGCATCAGTGTTTGTAACTCTGAGCGATCGCCTTCAGTAAGAATCCCTGATTGCTGGCGATCGAGCAGTTCGCTTAACCGAGCATCCTGTTCCGATTCCATTTGCAGTTCGGTCAACATCAGGACTTGTTCATCAGAAAGGACACTAAAAGACTGTGCCTTCATCTATTACTACCTGGGTTTCTTTTGGATTGAAGTTAAGTTTGGTAAGGTGTATGTTTTGTTTCTAATTTATTGATATAACAGTATTTATGTCTCGTTATTTTTAGCTCCAAAATAAAAACCCAATACTGTTCCTATTAATCCAGTTTGTGATGTAATTACTAAGGTTATTAAATCTTTAAAATAATTTCTGTCTTCCTTATCTGGACTAAATGCTGCAACTCCTGTCAAAACAAAACTTAAGAACAAAGTTCCTATTAACGTATAAACTAAATATAAAGCAAGCTTAGTTCTTGTTTCTTCTTGCTTTATTGGAATTTGTTTAATTTGAAAGTTTGTATCCTTGATTTTTGGAAGAAAACCATCTATATCAAATTTTTTTAATGTAATATGACCTGTTGTTAAAGATTCAACTTCTTCAGGCTTGGAATGGTTTTTGATTGTTTGCTCATTGGTCATTAGTAATATTCCTTTATTAATTTATTTAAAAGTGATTTCTCCTATAGTATTATCTTTAGTTTTAAGAAGTATTTTACCTTCTTGAATCTTAGTGAAGCTTTAAATAATTAAATTAACTTTCTTTAATCACTCTCGGAAAATAAAAATAAGAGCCAAATTTTTAACTGTACACGGAGCAGGAATTTGAGGCATTATTTCCTAACATAGTGCCTGAAATGAAGGTTTTTTGTAAAAGCTTTATTCCATAAGGATTATAGATTATTCTCTCGCAAGAGTTATAGAAGAGGCTTAATTAAATCTCAAAATTTCCATAAAAAAAGCGGGTTAACCGCAATTTATGTGGTTAACCCGTGCAGCTTTGGGAACGCGCAGAGAAATTGTTATTGCAATACCAACTTCACATTGGCGTTTTGCAGACCGCGCTGTTTTACTTCAGCCAAAGTTTTGTTAACGGCATACTTTTGGTTGATTGAGTTGATCAACTCGGTTTGGTTGTGCTTCTTAGCAACGCCCCACAGGTCAGCAATTAGGTCAAAAGAACCATCGCTGTTGCGAGACCAGCCGAGGTCATATTCGCCATCCAACATAGCAACGATGTCGGAACGGACACGCTGACCGTTATAACCACGGACATCAGCTTCAGTCTTTACGCTGATACCGAGGTCGCGCAAAGAAGCTTTGAGGATTTCGGCATCGGTGATTTTGGTACGCAGGGTGCTAAAGTGAGACATTTGGGTTTCCTCCAATGAGAAGATTGAGAAAAACGACAACGGTTTGTTTTGGGCGAAGCCGCGTTAGCAGGATGCGGCTTTTCTTATAACTGCTAGCATTGGGAGCTAGCCTTTCCCCCTGGGATGGCAGAGGAAAGCTTTTAGAACTCCATTCGCTGATATTCAGCTACGGAGGATGCTGCGGGGCGTGCGCGCTGTCTGGCCCAATCTCTCAGAGCCGTTACTTGTTCTTGCATCGTTCGAGACAGCGGCAATGTTGCCTTCAGTGCAGCAATAATATCTAGTTGGGTGAACTCCCGATCTTGGGCAAAAGCTTCATACATTGCCGCAACGATCGCTTGCTCAACTTCTGCCCCAGAAAATCCATCAGACATCTTGGCTAGTTGCTCAAGATCGAATCGAGAGATGTCTTCACGGCGCTTAGTTAGGTGGATATTGAAAATATCCTGCCGTTCTTCTGGCGTTGGCAGATCCACAAAGAAAATTTCATCAAAGCGTCCTTTCCTCAGAAACTCGCCAGGTAAGCGTTCTACTCTGTTGGCAGTTGCCATCACAAACACTGGAGATTTCTTATCTTGCATCCATGTGAGGAAAGAGCCGAAGATTCTACTTGAAGTCCCCCCATCAGAATCGGAAGAACCTCCACTACCAGCAAAGGATTTATCCAATTCATCGATAAACAAAATCGCTGGGGAAATAGATTCTGCTGTTTTCAGGGCGTTTCGCAAGTTTGCTTCACTTCGTCCCACCATTGAGCCGTCGTAGACTCGCCCCATATCCAACCGCAACAGTGGTAAACCCCACAGCCGGGAAGTAGTTTTGGCAATCAATGACTTACCGCAACCGGGAACCCCTAGAATTAACATCCCCTTTGGTTGAGGCAAACCATACTCTCTCGCTCTTTCTGTAAAAGCGTTAGAACGTTGCTTGAGCCATCTTTTTAACTCTTCTAAGCCACCTACAGCATCAATGGTTTCATCTTCTTCAATGTATTCTAAGATTCCATTGCGCCGAATTAGTTGCTTTTTCTCAGATAAAACTATATCTACTTCATCTTCGGTCAAACGCCCAGTTGTTACCTGTGCCTTTCGGTAGACTTTCTCAGCTTCATCTTTAGTTAGACCTAAAGCTGCTCTAAGAAGCTTTTCTCTAGCTTCTGTTGTCAACCGCCGACCACGATTTTGGTCTACGTGCTGAGTTAGTACTTTATTCAACTCTGCCATATCTGGCAGTGTAAAATCGATAACAACAACTTCTTTTTCCAACTCTATAGGTACTTGCTGCATCGGTGACATCAAAATGATGTTCTTATGCGTACCTTTAAAGCTAGCGATCGCATCACGTAACGATCTGGTTGTTGCAGGCGCATCAATAAAAGGATGTAAATCTTTAAGAATAAATATACTGGGTTCTTTCTGCCGGATTATCCACTCAATCGCCGCCTCTGGAGACACGGTATTATGTTGGGTGACATTCCGGGGTTGACCATACTCTACAATCCCGTGTGTTACTGTCCAAACAAATACTCGGCGCTGGGGCTTTAACTCTGACTGGGCGATTGCGGAAATTGCTTGCTCGGCCCGCTCTTCCTCGGAGGTCACAAGGTAGATTAAAGGGTATTGAGCTTGAATTAGGATCTTGAGCTCTTGGTTCATACTTCGACCTACTTGAGACCTTATAGAGACAGTAGAGACATTGCTTCTGGTAAAGACAACCGAATCATTAATATCTATCTAGCAAGGAACTAACTCTTCCTCACCCTTGGGATTGGTTTCATCCTCATCCATTTCATCTATGGAAAGATGTTGTTGACCAACTACTCCTGGTTGATTGCCTAAAGCAACCAGTTCCCCATCACGTAATATTAGTGAGCTATCACAAGTTGGGCATGAATAAACTCTATGAGTCCGCCCATAAGAAGAATCTTCTACCTCGTCAACCAATTCTGAATTAGATAAGTAAAAAACGAGGGCACGTTCCGCAAGTTCTGACATTGGTTCTGAATCGACTGCTGAACGAATCTTCAATTTTTTGTGCAACTCTGGCGATAAATACAAAGTGACCTTTTGCTTCGTTTGCGTTTGCATATAACTCTTTAACGGTCTTACCCGGGTATGTATATCAAGTTATCGGTTCTTCTATTGGTTGTCAAGACAGCAAAACGTTTTGACGCCAATATTGTTACATTTGTTTACGTTTGAGGCTGAAATGCTGTTTATTGAGTGATAAATCGCTGACTACAAACTTCTCAGAATTAATCAGGACTTACGCATTCAAAATCTGAAACCTCAATGGGAATTAGCGATCGCTAATTTAATGATTGCCTGAGTTGGCTGATTTTTTAACTATTTGAAGCGTAAGCGGATTAAAGTTGAACACCTTTCCGGTTGTAAACAACTGATATCCACAAGAGATGCCAGCGAATGACACCAGCATAGAAAAAAGGGACACAGAGCCGATTACAACACCACTGGCGATGAATAGAGCAATTCCTATCCCAATCAACACCCATCCTAGCTTCCGATTATCGCGCCCACCCCAATTTAGAGCTACTACACCTCCGATACACAGCAAAATTCCAGGTGTGCTGCGTAAGTAGACGCTCACATAAATACTTGTACTTAAAAATGTAACGCCTGCTAGGATTAGTCCTAAACCAATAAGCTTGCTGGCAAGGATTACTTGTTCCTCTTCTTTGCCGATGTTAGGCGCTGTAATTTTTGTGGGCGCGGAGTTTGGCGGAGGATTTTTTGTGGCAGATGCAGATTGCTGCTGCACCCTAAACATGAAAGTTATTTTGTCTCCCTGCCCAAGGGAAATTCTATCTCCTGGATGCAGTGGGAAAAAAATTTGAGGTTGAAGTTTCGCACCGTTAATGTATGTGCCATTAGAACTGCCCAAATCGGTGATATGGTATTCATCCCCATTTATCCAAATTTGCGCGTGGATGCGAGATGCCACATCCGAATCTGGTAAGCCAGAAATATCAATATCTGGTGATTTTTGCTCGTTTGGCTTACCGATGCAAATTACAGAAAGATTTGCTGGAAATTGCAAAGATGTGTTGGTTTGGAAGTGAAAAAGCTCCAAAGTTAGCTCGGCTGTCTGAGATGCACTGTGCATAAATTGTGTGATAAAGCACTTTTTATAAGTTTCTCTACTGAGAACTCAAAAGAGAATGGTAAATATCCTGAATATTATTGAATTTTTAATGAGCGCTCTTTTGGTGCAGTTTATTCAGCAGTTTACGGATTCGAGAATAGCTAGTAAATTGGCGAAGGTATTGATCTGAGTTTCTGGTACTTCTGTAAAATCAGTGACTTTGGCAAAATGTGTAATGTAAATGGCTACTGCTAATAAAATCTGTAGTTTGGGGCGAAGAATTTATCGGTTTGCCGCCAGCGTTAGCGGAGTTATTGGCCTGTTAATAATCTTGTGGGGTTGTACTGCAAATGATTTTAACGCCGGAGCGATCGCATGGAAAACTTATAGCAACTCCCGTTATGGCTTTGAATTTCCATATCCGAGTAACTGGACTGCTTTAGCAGCACCAGCAAATGATGATGGGATTGCGTTTCTTTCACCACAGGATAACTCAGTGGAAATTCGGGGGTGGGCAAGTCAGCAGTTAGCAAATTCGATTGTTACAAACCAAGAGTCAGTGAAAAAGATTAAACCCAACTTTCAAACCGCCCAAGGAGTATCTGGGGTGCTGGTTGTAGAAGTTGATCAACGAGTAGGTTCAATGACACTGACACTAACTCAGAGTCAAGTGAAATACTATTGGCAGGGACGAAGCAAGAGCCAAGATTTTCAAGATTACTATCGTTTGTTTTATTACATTGCCCAGCAGTATCGCATTCCGAAGCCCTGAGTGAGGAGTTATACCAATTCTGTATGAAGATGCGCTAAAGCATATTTAAAGTACAAAAAAGAAAAACGAACCGCAAAGGACGCAAAGGACACAAAGAAGGAAGGAAGAAGTTAAAAGGGTTTGGCGCAGCGTCACAAAGAAATGGTATTAAGAGTGAAGCGTGAGGAGAACTACCTTTATTTTCCACCATTTCCCCCTGTTCTCTGCTCCCTAAATCCACATCTCTCCCAGAATGATGATTGAGAGGGTACACAAACCTGATAGATTTAGCTATCAGCGAGTAAAAACTGGTGAAGATGAAAGTCCTGGTTATTGGTGGTGATGGATATTGCGGTTGGGCAACTGCTCTTTACCTTTCCAATCGAGGTTATGAAGTTGGAATTTTAGATAGTTTGGTGCGGCGGCATTGGGATAATGAACTTGGTGTTGAAACTCTCACTCCGATCGCACAAATTCAACAACGTCTCCAGCGCTGGCAAGATTTGACGGGTAAATCTATCGATTTGTTCATCGGCGATATTACTAATTACGAATTTCTCCATAAAACATTACAGCAATTTCAGCCAAATGCTCTGGTGCATTTTGGTGAACAGCGTTCGGCCCCATTTTCCATGATTGACCGAGAACATGCAGTTGTTACCCAGGTCAATAATGTAGTTGGTACGTTGAACTTGCTGTACGCCATGCGGGAAGATTTCCCCGACTGTCATTTGGTGAAGCTGGGGACGATGGGTGAATACGGTACACCCAACATTGACATCGAAGAAGGGTATATCACCATTGAACACAATGGACGCAAGGATACCCTACCTTATCCCAAGCAGCCCGGTTCGATGTATCATTTAAGCAAAGTCCATGATAGTCATAACATCCACTTTGCTTGCCGGATTTGGGGATTGCGGGCAACTGATTTAAATCAGGGTGTAGTTTATGGTGTCTTAACCGAAGAAACGGGGATGGACGAACTATTGATTAATCGGCTGGATTACGATGGTGTGTTTGGTACTGCACTAAACCGCTTTTGTATTCAAGCAGCGATTGGACATCCGTTAACTGTCTACGGTAAAGGTGGACAAACTCGCGGATTTTTGGATATTCGGGATACAGTCCGATGTGTGGAATTAGCGATCGCTAACCCTGCCGAAGCTGGTGAATTCCGCGTATTTAACCAATTTACCGAACAATTCAGCGTCGGCGACTTGGCATTGATGGTGAAAAAAGCTGGTAATGCTATGGGATTGAATGTAGAAATCAATCACTTAGATAATCCCAGAGTCGAGAAAGAAGAGCATTACTTCAACGCTAAAAACACTAAATTGCTCGATTTAGGTTTACAGCCTCACTTGCTTTCTGATTCTTTACTCGATTCTCTGTTAAACTTTGCCATCAAGTATCAAAAACGAGTTGATCACAAGCAAATCATGCCCAAAGTCTCTTGGCACAGAAATTAGGGCGATGTAGGAGTTTCAGATTCCCTCTTGTTAAAAGGTAGGCAAAAAATGGTCAGACTTTCTGCCAGTTTATTGCCGTTAGCTAGAGAGAAACTTAAGTTGTGAACCTTACTTGCACAATCCCTTTAACTTCCGGATGAATGATACTTTTGACTGATTAATGAGGCGTGACACCCTACAGCCTCACTTTCTTCTCATTCCCATGCTCTGTATGGGAATGAGAGAAAACCGAAACTCTAAAGCGCCATAACCATAATTAAGCAGGGATTGTCAGACCAGATGCTTGTAAATTCTTCAAGAGGTCGAAATCCTACCTTAAAATAGAATTTCCTAGTGCAATCAAAGAAAGAATCAGGGCACGATAGTCCAAGAGTTTTTACTTGAAGGAATTCTAACCCTCTATTCCGGCAGTGCTCAAGTGAGTATTCAAGGAGAGCCTTTCCAATGCCGTGACGGTGATATTCGGGCGCAACAGCCATAACGTAAATCTCTCCACTAAACTCATTGTGTTCCTTAAGTGAAAGGAATCCAACAACGGCATCTGTTTGAGTCACAGCAGCGAATAGGGGGAGTTCATTGACCTCACGGCAATACTCTATAATCCCTGACTCAAGACCAAACCAATCAGGCAGTAAGCGCAAAATGCCCTCAGCGATTTCACCTTTACGATCAGTGATTTCTTCAATGGAGAATTTCACAACAGAATTGATTAGACCACGGGAGATAGTTTACTCTGAGTTTGATACCGAAACGCAAGAAAAGCTGGGATTATTTGCCTGGACTGAATAGTTTTTATGAGAATTGCCCTATTCACCGAAACCTTTTTACCCAAGGTTGACGGCATTGTAACGCGTCTGCGCCATACTGTTGACCATTTACAGCGCAGTGGTAATCAAGTGCTGGTGATTGCCCCTGATGGAGGCATCACAGAACACAAAGGCGCTAAAGTTTACGGCGTTACTGGCTTTCCTCTGCCATTGTATCCAGAATTGAAAATGGCACTTCCCCGCCCAGCCATTGGGTACGCCTTAGAAGAGTTCAAGCCAGATGTTATCCATGTTGTGAATCCAGCAGTTTTAGGTTTGTCTGGCATCTTTTATAGCAAAATCCTCAAAATACCCTTAGTAGCGTCTTATCACACGCATTTACCCCAATATCTCCAACATTACGGCTTGGGGATGCTGGAAGGTTTTCTTTGGGAACTGCTCAAAGGCGCTCATAATCAAGCAGCTTTAAATCTGTGTACCTCAACAGCAATGGTGGAGGAACTGACAGCACATGGTATTGAACGTGTAGATTTATGGCAGCGCGGGGTAGATACGGAATTATTTCACCCGGATTTGGCTAGTGTAGAGATGCGATCGCGCCTATCAAAAAATCATCCAGAAAGTCCATTGCTACTTTACGTGGGGCGGCTTTCTGCTGAAAAAGAAATTGAGCGCATCAAACCAATTTTAGAAGCAATTCCCGAAGCGCGGTTAGCATTGGTTGGGGATGGTCCCCATCGTGAAGCATTGCAAAAACACTTTGCTGGCACAAACACTTATTTTGTTGGGTATCTCATGGGGCAAGAATTAGGTTCTGCCTTTGCGAGTGCTGATGCCTTTATCTTTCCTTCCCGTACAGAAACACTAGGCTTAGTACTACTAGAAGCAATGGCAGCTGGCTGTCCAGTAGTAGCAGCCCGTTCCGGGGGAATTCCCGATATTGTCACAGATGAGGTAAATGGATATCTTTTTGAGCCAACAGCAGATGTTCAAGGAGCGATCGCTGCTACTGTTCGCCTCTTAGAACAAAAACAACAACGAGATATCATCCGTAAAAATGCCCGCCAGGAAGCAGAAAGTTGGGGTTGGGCCGCTGCTACTAGGCAGCTACAAGATTACTATCAAAAGGTGATATTTTCTGAAGAGTTGGCAAAATCGGGGAATGGGGAGTAGGGAGTGAAAGAGAAGGGAAATTAGAGACTCATTAATGGAGTTCAAAGGCTCATTAATGGAGTTCAAAGGCTCATTAATGGAGTTCAAAGACTCATTAATGGAGTTCAAAGACTCATTAATGGAGTTCAAAGACTCATTAATGGAGTTCAAAGACTCATTAATGGAGTTCAAAGACTCATTAATGGAGTTCAAAGACTCATTAATGGAGTTCAGAACCTCAAATTTCTCAATCCGCACTCCCTACTCCCCATTCTCCATTCCCTCAAATCTAAAATTCTCATGACACTCCCCAACCCTGGTAGCGTCTTGGCTACATTAACTGAACTGACTCAAGTTAATCGTACTCACGCCCTACTGCGTCGTGTTAAAGACTTATCTGTTAATGAATTTGTTTGCTTACTCGACTTCATAACTGCTGAATTTCAGCAATTTCTTAGAGCTATTGAACTGATCAATAATGAAGCTCTAGAAACTATGTTGGAGAAGGTGCTAGAAGCTATCACACTCAAAATTGGTCAAATCCTGCAAGCAGAACACACAGCTATTTTTTTAGTTGACTATGACAAAGGTCAACTGTGGTCAAAAGTTCCTCAAGATAATACCCAAAAATTCTTAGAAATTCGGACTCCCATCACAGTGGGTATCCCCGGTCATGTTGCCAGTACAGGTGAATATCTAAATATATCTGAAACTTATACTCATCCCTTATTTAGCCCAGAACTTGAAAAACAAATGGGCTACAAAATCCATAATATTTTATGTATGCCTGTTATCAGTAGCAAAAACCAGACTGTAGCGGTAGTGCAACTGGCTAATAAAACCGGGAATGTTCCCTTTAATTCTGATGATGAAGAACGTTTTCGAGACTTCGCCGCTTCTATTGGTATTATTCTAGAAAGCTGCCAATCTTTTTATGTAGCCGCTCGTAATCAAAGAGGCGCAACGGCTTTGTTGCGGGCAACTCAGACACTGGGGCAAAGTTTGGATTTAGAAGCAACTTTGCAGATAGTCATGGAGCAAGCTCGAATTTTAATGCAAGCAGACCGCAGCACACTGTTTTTATATCGTAAAGAGATGAACGAACTCTGGACGAAAGTTGCAGCAGCAGATGGCACAAACTTGATAGAAATCCGCATTCCCGCTAACCGTGGCATTGCTGGCTATGTGGCTTCCACTGGTGAAGCCTTAAATATTTCCGATGCCTATAAAGATCCCCGGTTTGACCCGACTATAGATAGAAAAACTGGGTATGTAACTCGTAATATTCTGTGTTTGCCAGTATTTAATTCGGCAAATGAATTAATTGGCGTTACACAATTAATTAATAAGCAACAAAGCAGTTTTACCGCTTCTGATGAAGAGTTTATGCAGGCTTTTAATATTCAGGCAGGAATTGCCTTAGAAAATGCTCGTCTGTTTGAAAATGTGCTGTTAGAAAAACAGTATCAAAAAGATATTTTACAAAGTCTATCAGATGCGGTGATTTCTACAGATATGGCAGGGCGAATTGTCACGATTAATGATGCAGCGCTAGAGTTGCTGGGATGTCCTATAAAAGATGCTAATAGTAAGAACAACAAGCTTTCGTGGGAACAAAATTTGATTGGGCGCCTAGTTTGGGAAGTTGTGCCAATTGAAAATCTTCAAATGCGGCTAGAAGATAGTTTAAAAACTGGAGCTAAACATTATGTGCCAGAGCAAAGTTTGATAGTGGGAATTTTTCAAGTTAAGAGTGAGGAGTTAGAAGTTAAAAGTGAGACTCAAGAATCAAAATTCTGGATTCAGGACTCAATTTTAGCAGTCCGCGATCGCACTAACCCCGATGTGTTCATTCCCTGGAATCTACCTCTGACTTCACAATCTGAGTTTCTTACTGCTGATGAGGTGCAAAAATTAGAACGCAGCACAAATCTAACTGTTAATCCTCTAACTAACCCCGAAGGCGGCGTCCGGGGTGGTTTGGTCGTGTTGGAAGACATCAGTCAGGAAAAACGGATGAAAACTACCATGTCCCGCTACCTAACGCCCCATGTAACCGAGCAAGTTATGGCTTTGGGGGAAGATGCTTTAATGGTGGGTGAGCGCAAGGAAGTAACCATCTTGTTTTCTGATATCCGAGGCTACACCACACTTACAGAAAATCTCGGTGCAGCTGAAGTGGTATTGCTGCTCAATCAGTATTTTGAAACGATGGTAGAGGCGGTTTTTAACTACGAAGGCACTCTTGATAAATTTATTGGTGATGCCTTAATGGCGGTATTTGGTGCGCCGCTACCACTTACAGAAAATCATGCTTGGAGGGCTGTACAGTCAGCATTAGATATGCGACAACGGTTAGAGGAATTTAATCGGCGGCGAATTATCCAGGCGCAGCCACAAATCCATGTTGGCATTGGGATTAGTTCTGGAGAAGTGGTTTCGGGTAATATTGGTTCCCGCAAACGGATGGATTACACCGTAATTGGAGATGGCGTAAATTTAAGTTCGCGTTTAGAAGCGGTAACTAAAGATTATGGTTGTGATATACTTTTAAGCGAATTTACTTATCAGCTTTGCAGCGATCGCATTTGGGTGCGCCAGTTAGATAAAATTCGAGTCAAAGGGAAACACCAGGCAGTTAATATCTACGAGTTAATTGGCGATCGCAGCACCCCTCTAAATGCCAACACTCAAGAGTTTTTGTTTCACTATCATACTGGACGCTCGGCTTATTTATCGCGCAACTTTTCACAAGCGATCGCCTGTTTTGAAGCCGCCAAATGTATCCAACCCCAAGACCAAGCTGTTGATATCCACCTAGAACGTGCGCGTAATTACCAACAAGCGCCGCCCCCAGAATCCTGGGATGGTGTTTGGACAATGCTTACCAAGTAGTCATTAGTCATTAGTCATTAGTCATTAGTTATTCTTTCCCTGCCTCCCCTGCCTCCCCTGCTCCCTTATCCCCCTCATCCCCCTCATCCCCCTCATCCCCCTTGTCCCCTTCAACCTTCAGCCTCTCCCTGGTCATTCTGAAACGGATCTTCGCCAATTCTTAGCTCTTTTTTTGAACGTTTCAACTGTTTCCATAAATCCTTTATTTGTTCGTAAGCTTCACCTGGAGGCAGTTTTCCACCTGTTTCTAAGTTGCAAATGTAGCTTACTCGTTGGGCAAATTCTTGTAGATTTGCATTAAAAACCAAGTTTTCTGGCTTTACCTGACCATAGTAGCGGCCGCGAGGATAAAGAAAATCATCCTTGTTCACTATTTTGTTCTCCAATTTATTCAACTCCCCTTATGTTTGAATCTCTAAAGCTGAATCATTAGCTACCTTGATCTTTACTTAGCAATTTACCGTGGTCAGACTGCGGGAACTCGAAGCATCGAACTCCTTTTCCAATTAATGATGGGGAAATTGGTTGATTTAGATTTTGAGACTAGAAAATAAAGCTTGAAATACTTCTTTTACTGTAAAAGTTACAAAAAAAGTTTCTGCTAAAGTGACTAAAGAGAATATTTGACTTACCTCCCAGTTGTCAATTTATCTCATCTTAATTTATGAATTTTTGACTGTAATTAACTTCAGTTGAAACCCTGAGTTACAGTATACGAAAAAATACCCGTATTATCTAGTAGTTATCATTATTGCAAAAATAATTACAGATTTTTGCCGTGTAAAAGTACTTAGGCAAACATACTATGGCTTAAAGCAAATTGTCGTCTGTTAAAAGTTAGAGATTCAGTAGTGGATCTTTAGCAACTTTCTGCTGGGCCGTGACCAAAAAGAGGTAAAGGGAAAGGAGAACAGAGCGGAAAGATTTTCCTCTGTACCCGTCTGCCCTCTTCCCGCGTTACCGGTTCCTGCCATAGACCTCTGCCCAATTAACCATGTCCTAGCACCCTCCTAAATAATCATCAATGGCTAATAGTTAATAACTAAAGATAAAATGGTGAAGCCTCAAAGGACAACTTTTGTCCATCGCCTAGAACTTTACCTGCCACCATGTCTGTTAATTTCAAGTTATACGAAGGCAAAGCCAAAATTCTTTATACAACAGACGATCCGGAAGTCTTGTTGGTCGATTTTAAGGACGACGCCACAGCGTTTAACGCCCAAAAACGTGGCAGTATCCAAGAGAAGGGAAAAATTAATTGTAGCATTTCCAGCCAGCTTTTTAAACAGTTGGAGGCAAATGGTATAAAGACTCACTTTATCGACAGCCCTACCCCGAATCAGATGCGGGTGAAGGCAGTAAAGATTTTACCCTTAGAAGTAGTTATCAGAAATATTGCTGCTGGCAGTTTGTCTCAGCAAACAGGCTTACCAGTGGGTACAATTCTAAAACAGCCTTTGGTTGAGTTTTATTATAAAAACGATCAGTTAGGAGATCCTTTGCTGACACGCGATCGGCTGTACCTGCTAGAACTAGCTACTGCGGAACAACTAGACGCAATTACACATCTAGCATTGCAAATCAATGAATTTCTCAATAACTTTTGGCAACGATGCGGCATTACCCTAGTAGACTTCAAACTAGAGTTTGGTTTGGACTCACAGCAGCAGTTGCTCTTGGCAGACGAAATTAGCCCCGACACCTGCCGTTTATGGGATACCGCAGAACAGGACTCAAACCGCCGGGTAATGGACAAAGACCGCTTTCGCCGCGACTTAGGAAATGTAGAGGATGCCTACCAGGAGGTTTTACAAAGAGTGCTAAAAGCAGTAGAGAGTAATAATTAAGTGGATAAAAATCAATTAAACTCGTGTGGATTGTCCAAAGTCCAATTGTCAGTTGTCCTTTGTTATTCACCAACGGCTAATGACTAATGACCAATGACTAATGACTAATGACTAATGACTATTTGTGATGGTGTGTGTGTGGTCGTGAAGAGGAATTATAAGTAAAATGCGTTTATCTCCCATGTTGCTGGCAGCAGTAGCAATTGCAGCCCCTTTGGGCGGTTCATTGAGTGCAAATGCAGAAACCGCCAACAGTTCAAAACAGACAACAGAAGTTTTGACACTAGAAACAAATCAGCAGCCAGAAAAGGATACTGGTCAGGTTGATAGTAAAAGTTTAGAGTCTCGACCTAATTCCACAAGGCTTATAGAGACGGATAAATCCCGCATTGTCGCAGTTTACCCTGCCAATCCAGGAGCGATGCCTGCGGCGGGCTACGCCTACGCGACCCCAAAGGTAATAGTGCCAACCTCCACAACGCCAAAAACGGCACAAACCCCTCAAATAGATCCTAACCCTACTCAACAGCCATCTCCCGCTCCAGACATTCCACCGCCAGAAATTCAACAACCAACGCCTTCCCCAACTCCTGAGACTACTCCAGTCCCAGAAAATGTTAACCCACCGACAACAGAACCTTTATTACCTACAACTCCAGAACCATCTGTCACTCCCGATCTTCCATTCCCAGGTAGTCAACAAAGAACACCTGCCCCAAGCCCAGGTGCGACTCCCAGTCCGCAGAATGTTAACCCACCGACAACTCCGGAAAATACTCAACCCAACGCAGCCCCAGAAGCCAATGACCCTCGCGTACTGGTGTCGGAAGTAGTAATTAGATCACAGGCTGGCCAACTATCACCAGAACTGGAAAACCAAGTTTACAGAGTAATTCGTACCCAACCAGGACAAACAACAACCCGCAGCCAACTGCAAGAAGATATTAATGCCATCTTTGGTACTGGCTTCTTCTCCAACGTGCAAGCAGCGCCAGAAGATACTCCCTTGGGAGTACGGGTGAGCTTTGTTGTACAGCCTAATCCCATTTTAAGCAAGGTAGAAGTGCAAGCCAATCCTGGTACTGGTGTTGCTTCTGTACTCCCAGCGAATACTGTGGATGAAGTATTTCGAGAGCAGTATGGCAAAATCCTCAACTTGCGTGACTTGCAGGAAGGCATCAAGCAGTTAAACAAGCGGTATCAAGATCAAGGTTACGTGCTAGCCAACGTGATTGGAGCGCCACAAGTCTCTGAAAACGGAGTTGTTACCTTGCAAGTAGCAGAAGGTGTAGTAGAGAATATTAGAGTCCGGTTCCGCAATAAAGATGGTCAGGAGACAGACGAGAAAGGACAACCAATTCGGGGACGGACACAAAATTACATCATTACACGAGAATTGGAGTTGAAGCCAGGACAAGTATTCAATCGCAACACAGTGCAAAAAGACCTACAGCGCGTGTATGGACTGGGACTGTTTGAAGATGTGAATGTCTCCCTTGACCCTGGTACTGATCCTAGCAAGGTGGATGTAGTAGTGAATGTAGCTGAACGCAGCAGTGGTTCTATTGCGGCTGGTGCAGGGATTAGTTCTGCTAGCGGACTTTTTGGAACAGTTAGCTATCAACAGCAAAACCTGAACGGTAGGAACCAAAAACTGGGAGCAGAAGTACAGGTGGGAGAACGGGAACTGCTGTTTGACGTGCGGTTTACAGACCCCTGGATTGCCGGAGATCCTTACCGGACTTCTTACACAACCAATCTTTTCCGTCGCAGTTCGATTTCGTTGATATTTGATGGACAAGATGAAGATATTAGGACATTTGACGTAAATGATCCCACTAATACAGATTCTCAGGATCGCCCCCGCATTCTCCGGCTAGGTGGCGGTATCACCTTTACCCGTCCTCTTTCCGCCAATCCTTACAAAAGTTCCGTCTGGACTGCCTCAGCAGGTTTACAGTATCAACGAGTTTCTGCCCGTGATGCTGATGGCAATCTCAGAAAACAAGGGGCAGTAATCGACGATAATAATCTACCTGACCCAAACAGAACAATTGACCTGACTGAATCTAACACAGGTCAAGACGATTTGTTGCTGTTCCAAGTGGGTCTACAGCGCGATCTCCGTAATAACCCATTGCAACCCACTAGCGGTTCTTATCTCCGCTTCGGGGTCGATCAGTCGGTTCCTATCGGGCTAGGCAACATCTTACTCACCAGATTGCGGGGAAGCTACAGCCAATATTTACCCATCAAGCTGATTAGCCTCTCCAAAGGCGCACAAACCTTAGCATTTAACCTGCAAGCAGGAACTATCCTTGGTGACTTGCCTCCCTACGAAGCCTTTACCATTGGTGGCAGCAACTCCGTTCGGGGTTATGAAGAAGGAGCATTAGCTAGTGGACGCTCTTATGTGCAAGCATCAGTAGAGTATAGGTTTCCAGTTTTTTCAGTAGTCAGCGGCGCACTATTTTTTGATCTCGGCAGTGATCTGGGAACTAGTACTAGAGCGGCTGAAGTTTTGAACAAAAATGGTAGTGGCTACGGTTATGGTCTCGGCGTTCGCGTCCAGTCTCCACTGGGGCCAATTCGGATTGACTACGGTATCAACGATGATGGTGATAGCCGAATTAATTTCGGTATTGGCGAAAGGTTTTAACCAGTTAAGAGTTAGAAGTTAGAAGTTAGAAGTTAGGAGTTATGAGTTTTAATTCCTCACTCCTCACTCTTAACTCATAACTTTTTTGGATTTGCTTGCTAATTTTGACATTTACCTCAATACTGTTCCGATAAAGGGATTAATGACATTTTCAGGGGAATATCAGGGATTTTACCAAAACAGACGATGAACAATGCTAAAGGAAATATACTGACTTTTCGGCTATGCAACAGCACACTCTAGCTGGGGAAATCACCCAAATAGGGGTGGGATTGCATAGCGGTGTTAGTACCCAGGTGCGGATACTACCAGCAGAGGCGGGAAGTGGACGCTACTTTGTGCGGGTAGATTTACCGCATTTGCCGATCATTCCAGCCCAAGTTGCGGCAGTTAGTCACACTGTTCTCTCAACTCAGTTGGGCAAAGGTGAGGTATATGTCCGCACGGTAGAACATTTGTTGGCTGCGCTTTCGGGTATGGGTGTGGATAATGCCCGGATTGAAATTGATGGTCCAGAAGTTCCACTTTTAGATGGTTCAGCAAGTGTATGGACAGCCAATATTGCCCAAGTTGGCTTAGTATCACAACCCGTTAACAACCAAGTTCCCAAGGCTATTACAGAACCAATATGGGTCTATCAAGGCGATGCCTTTGTATGTGCCCTCCCAGCACCAGAAACCCGCTTTAGTTACGGTATTGATTTTGACCTGCCCGCCATTGGGAATCAATGGCATAGTTGGTCACTAACCACTGAACTAGAAAAAGCTTCTGCTAGCTTTGCTGCGGAAATTGCTCCCGCCCGGACTTTTGGGTTACTGCATCAAATTGAACACTTACAAAAAACAGGGTTAATTAAAGGTGGCAGTTTGGATAATGCACTTGTTTGTGGGCCAGAAGGCTGGCTAAATCCACCATTAAGATTTGCAAATGAGCCAGTCCGTCATAAAATCTTGGATTTAGTAGGAGATTTAAGTTTACTAGGAACTTTTCCTATTGCTCATTTCTTAGCGTATAAAGCCAGCCACAATTTACACATTCAACTGGCTCAGAGAATTTTAGATTTTGGATTTTAGATTTTAGATTTTAGATTTGATCTAAAATCTAAAATTCAGGATTATTAAGGCTTTCGACATACGCTTGCCTACTCAACTTTCAGATGAAAAATCAACTATACGGCCAATGTCAATCCTCACTGAAGTGAATACCATCGATACGACTACACCTACATCTACCAAATCAGAAGCTATAAATGAGACTACAATCATATCTGAGATTAAAACAACCTTTACATCTGAAGAAATTCAGAAATTGCTACCCCACCGCTACCCATTTTTACTTGTAGACAAAATAATTGACTACGTTCCAGGTAAAAAAGCTGTTGGTGTTAAAAATGTAACTATCAACGAACCCCATTTTCCAGGACATTTCCCCGCACGGCCACTGATGCCAGGGGTGCTAATTGTCGAAGCAATGGCACAAGTTGGGGGCATTGTTCTTACTCAAATGTCTTCGGTAGAAGGCGGACTGTTCGTGTTCGCTGGTATCGATAAAGTCCGCTTTCGCCGCCAGGTTGTACCGGGGGATCAACTAGTAATGACGGTGGAACTGTTATGGGTAAAACAACGTCGTTTCGGTAAGATGCAAGGTCGTGCCGAAGTTGACGGTCAACTTGCTTGTGAAGGGGAATTAATGTTTTCTCTAGTTAATTAAAAGTTTGCTTTCGTGGTATTGGCATAGCCGTGAAATGCCCTTACTGAATCCCGAAAAAGGATCGCAGTTAAAACAATCCACAACAGCATCTGAATAATTTCTTGATTTTCGACGCCCTCTTTACGAGACGCACTCACGAACACACTTAACTTGCTTTGCCCGACACTTTCGTTCACTGAAATACTTAACGCTCAACAATGCCAGTCGCCTCAATGGGACGGCAGTCAGTATAACTCTCTTAACCAGGGTAACGCACTGCTTTAAAAACCCCACCCGGCGCTGGCTTATCAAGACAGTTCTGGAGATTCACCCTTGAAAACGCTAATTCATCCAACTGCTGTAATTCATCCGAAATCGGAACTCCACCATACAGTGCAAGTCGGTGCCTATGCTGTGATTGGAGAGCATGTCAAAGTGGGCCCTGAAACAATAATCGGCGCTCATGCCGTGCTAGAGGGGCCTTGTGAAATTGGGGCGCAAAATCAGATTTTTACAGGTGCAGCCATCGGCATGGAACCCCAGGATCTTAAGTTTGTGGGAGAACCAACCTGGGTCAAAATTGGTGATAACAACTTGATTCGTGAGTACGTTACCATTAACCGCGCTACTGGTGCTGGTGAAGCAACGGTAATTGGCGATGGAAACTTACTGATGGCTTATGTCCATGTGGCTCATAACTGCGTGATTGAAGACCAGGTGGTGATTGCTAACTCTGTGGCGTTGGCAGGTCATGTTCATATAGAGTCACGCGCTAGGCTGAGTGGGGTTTTAGGTGTCCATCAATTTGTGCGTATTGGTAGACAGGCAATGGTGGGAGGCATGGCACGGATTGACCGGGATGTGGCCCCATATATGCTAGTGGAGGGAAATCCGGCGCGGGTACGAACCCTCAACCTTGTCGGACTTAAACGGTCTGGTATGGACTCAACAGATTTGCAAATGCTGAAAAAAGCCTTCCGCATTCTCTACCGTTCTGATTTGCCCTTTAAGGATGCTTTAGAACAGTTGGAATTGTTAGGGGATAGCGAACAGTTGCAGCATCTGCGCCGCTTTCTGCTACTTTCTCAGATGCCAGGAAGGCGTGGCTTGATTCCCGGTAGGGGAAAAAAAGGCGTGAGTGATGAATCGTGAATTATAAGTTAGGAGTTATGAGTTGATAACTTAAATTTTTAACTCCTCACTCCTAACGTACAGACGCGATTAATCGCGTCTCTCCTAACTCCTAACTCCTAACTTTAATTATCAAATGCGGATATTTATCAGCACTGGCGAAGTATCTGGCGATTTACAAGGGTCGCTGCTAATTACAGCGCTGAAGCGTCAAGCTGTGGCGATTGGGTTGGAATTAGAGATTGTGGCGCTGGGTGGCGAAAAAATGGTGGAGGCTGGGGCAATTCTGTTGGGAAATACCAGTAGTATTGGCTCAATGGGTATTCTAGAAGGACTGCCTTATATTTTACCGACTCTCCAGGTGCAACGTCAGGCGATCGCTTTCTTAAAGCAAAATCCACCGGATTTAGTGGTGCTGATCGATTATATGACTCCTAATCTGGAAATTGGGACTTATATGAAACAGCAGTTACCAGATGTGCCTGTAGTGTATTATATCGCTCCTCAAGAGTGGGCTTGGTCATTAAGTTTGCGTAGAACTAAGCGGATTGTTGATTTTACAGATAGGCTGTTGGCAATCTTCCCACAAGAAGCCCGTTACTTTCGGGAGAAAGGGGCAAAAGTTACTTGGGTAGGGCATCCTTTGGTTGACCGAATGCAAGACGCTCCCAGTCGCCAAGCAGCTCGTGCAACACTGGGAATTGCACCAGAACAAATTGCGATCGCACTTCTCCCCGCCTCTCGCCGCCAAGAACTAAAATATCTTTTACCAGTAATTTTTCAAGCCGCCCAAACTATTCAAGCTAAATTACCTGAAGTTCATTTCTGGATTCCCCTATCTCTGGAAGTCTATAGACAGCCAATTGAGCAGGCTATTGAGCGTTACGGTTTACGGGCGACAATTATATCAGGTCAACAAATGGAAGTTTTTGCTGCTGCTGATTTAGCCATTAGTAAATCTGGTACTGTCAACCTGGAACTTGCTCTGTTAAATGTGCCGCAAGTTGTAGTTTACCGTTTAAGTTCCCTGACTGCTTGGATCGCTCGTAAAATCCTCAGAGGTTCTATAACCTTTGCATCACCAGCTAATTTAGTAGTGATGAAGCCGATTGTGCCAGAATTTTTACAAGAGCAAGCCACACCAGAGAATATTATTCAAGCAGCGATGGAACTGCTACTCAATCCCAGTCGCAGAGAGCAAACTTTGGTAGATTATGAAGAAATGCGGCAAAGTTTAGGAGAAATTGGGGTGTGCGATCGCGTTGCTCAAGAAATTTTGCAAATGCGACTAAATAATTCGTAATTCGTAATTCGTAATTCGTAATTTAAGGTAGAAAATTAATTTATTTATGAGTAAAATTAAGTGCGAACTACCTCTTTTGCCAGAAGCCGCATTTATCCATAGGGTAATTACGAATTACGTTAGCGTAGCGGGGCGAAGCCCATTATAAATTACGAATTAGATTGGGGTGTCATGGCTTATGAGATGAAAAAACAAAGAGCGATCGCAGTTGACTTATTCGCCGGTGCGGGGGGTATGACTCTTGGCTTTGAGCAAGCTGGCTTTGATGTGCTAGCGTCTGTGGAAATTGACCCTATCCACTGTGCAACACATGAGTTTAACTTCCCTTTTTGCTCAGTGTTATGTAAAAGTGTTGTGGATACAAGCGGGGAAGAAATTAGGAATCGGTCTGAGATTGGCGATCGCGAAATTGATGTGGTAATTTCTGGCTCACCATGTCAAGGATTTTCTCTAATTGGTAAACGAGTTATTGATGATCCCCGAAACTCTTTGGTGTTTCACTTTCATCGGCTGGTTTTTGAGCTAAAACCAAAGTTCTTTGTAATGGAAAATGTCCGAGGTATCACAGTTGGCGAACATAAACAAATCCTCCAAACCTTAATTAGCGAGTTTAAAATTTACGGCTATAAAGTAGAAGAACATTACCAAATTCTCAACGCGGCACATTACGGAGTACCACAGTCCCGTGAAAGATTATTTCTCATAGGCGCAAGGGAGGATGTAGAGTTACCGAAATATCCTCAGCCGATTACTAAACAAGCATTACCAAATAATTTAAATTATAAAATAATATCTGATATCCCATTGAGTCCTACAGTATTGGATGCAATTGGAGATTTACCTGAAATAGAAAAATATCCAGAGTTACTAACAAGAGATTGGGTTGTAGCAGAATACGAAAATCCTAGTAATTATGCTCTTGTACTTCGCGGTATCAAATGCCTAGAGGATGATTATTCTTATAAACGAGAATATGATTTGCGAATACTTTCTTCAAGTTTAAGAACAAAACATTCGGCGGAAACTATTCAACGTTTTCAGGAGACTCAACAAGGCGAGAGAGAAAAAATTAGTCGTTTTTATAAGCTACATCCTGCTGGTGTCTGTAATACTTTAAGAGCCGGAACAGACAAGTATAGAGGTTCTTTCACATCTCCTAGACCAATTCATCCAATTACGCCGCGCTGTATCACAGTTAGAGAAGCGGCGAGATTGCATTCTTACCCTGATTGGTTTAGATTTCATGTAACTAAATGGCACGGATTTCGGCAAGTTGGTAACTCTGTACCACCTTTACTAGCAAAGACTGTGGCGGCAGAAATTATTCGCAATTTGAATATTTCGCCTTTTAAACCGAGTTTTGGATACAAATTGGGAGAGGAAAAGCTATTACAATTTAATATGTCGCAAGCGGCACAATATTATCAACGGAACTGGTAAGTTGTAATACAGCAGAATTCAGAATTCAGAATTCAGTAGCAAAACACGCTTTATACCTGGGTAACAGACTTAGCTTGTGTACCTCACCAACTTGAAATCTGCTGTATCTGCAAGATTTCATTATCTCAACCCATCGTTAAACCTTTCAAATAGTTAAACAGCCTCTCCACTACTACCCAGTTTTTTCTTGAGTATCTCTTCCATTTCCCTTAAATCCTCATTAGTCTCAGGGAATGGATATGTCGGACTATTAGGACTTCGCCGTTTGATTAATGCCTCAATCGCTTCATCATCTTCACGATGAGCTAAAATATATCCTACATTCCGCACTTCAATTAGTAGTATAAGTAAACTACGTTGAGAGAAAATCTAAAATTATAATTTGGACACCCAAGTAACTATAAAGAAAAGTAAATTATGCAGTATAAAGATACCCAGCTATGATTTTTTGTGTAAAAAGCTAGTTAGACAAGAATATTTAGCCCACATTACGCACTTCAAAATGTCACATTTTAATACTTCAATAAATATTACAAATAACTGTTAATATCATTAAGTATTAACACTGATATTTTTTAGGCTTTTGGCGACGCCGATAGCGAGTCTTGTCTGCGACACGCTACTCGCGTTCGAGCGTCATAGCCCGTCGTAGACATCGCTATTCAACTACCATTAGCCCAAAGTTTGTAATTTTGGCATATTACAAAACGAAGTGCGGAATGTGGGTTTAATTGCACCAGATGGACTAGGGCGTGTCATCAGTTGATGTAAAGAAAGATAAAGTAGAAATGACCAAGCTACAAGGATTTGCTCGCCATGACAAGCCGTCGTTATGCTCTAAGGGATGACCAGTGGGAAAGGATCAAAGACCTGTTGCCAGGACGAGACGGTTATGTAGGCGGGACAGCCAAGGACAATAGGCTGTTCGTGGAAGCGGTGTTGTACCGCTATCGAGCCGGCATCCCGTGGCGGGACTTACCCGAAAGGTTTGGGGACTTCCGAATCGTACACACGCGCTTGGGTCGATGGAGCAAAACTGGGGTGTGGCAACGGGTATTTGAGGTGTTAGCTCTTATAGGCGGACAACGAGTACGCAATGATTGATTCCACGATTGTCCGCGCCCATCAACGAGCGTGCGGGTGTAAAGGGGGGGATGCAAACACCGAAGCAATTGGACGTAGCAAAGGTGGGTTGAGTACCAAGATCCATGCGGTGGTAGATGCGTTGGGGAATCCGGTCAGCTTTCACCTCACACCTGGACAAGCCTGTGATCTAGATGGTGCGGATGTGCTGTTGCCTGACCTGAAAACGACACTGTGTTAGCAGACAAAGGATACGATGCTGATGCACGGGTAATCAATGTTCTCCAAGCACAAGACAAGACTGCCGTCATTCCCTCCAAGCGTAACCGCACCACTAAGCGCGATTATGACTCTTACTTGTACAAAGCCCGTCACTTAATTGAAAACATATGAGCCAAACTCAAGCAGTACCGTGCGATCGCCACCCGCAATCGACTTACTCAAAGTCAATTTTCTCACGCCAACAGAGCATAATATTTCACCCGATCCCACCACGCATTACCAGTCATTATTGCAGAGTTGGTGGGCCACCAAGAAATTCTTTGATAGTGATCTTCTGTTCGATAAAGTCCTTGACAAAATCCCGAATCTGAGAAACAACATTTATTTGATTGTCTATCGTTTCTACCATCAAAGCCATAGCATCAATGCCTTTCTTAGCAGCTTTGCGAGAATCGGAAACCATCGTTCCTTCTGGAGTATTTTTTGCTAAACGCAGTTCCCGTTTCAAGTTTTCATATTGAGTCAGGAGAATTTGATTTTGCTGTTCTATAGTTCGACATTTCCGAGTTAAGTCATCTTCGCTATTATTGTCAATAACTTCCCCGACTTGGTGAAGTCGCTCAATTTCTAGAAGTCTTGCCAAATCACCTTCTTGGTAGGCTTGATTGATTGATTTCATGATTTCTGTATGATCTGTCTGTGTCTCGCTGTCTTTTACCTTGTCAGGGTGGAAGATTTCAGCTAACCTCAGAAATGTTTCACGAATTTTTCTCTTATCTTCTGTTCTAGCTTCACCATGAGATTCTACAGATTCTTGTGTTTGCCAATGTTGATGGCGACCTTCAGCAGTTTTCCTTGAAAAATCTGATTCGGTATCAGGATTGTCAAACAATTCGTCTAGCTCTGTTGAAAATTGTTTGCGACTTGGTTTGAGACTAATGATTCCTGTCAACTGGAGCTTAAGGTAAACTGCCTCTATATTTTTGAAGGTTTGTTGACCAAACTTTCTAGTAGTGAAAATTTCCTCAAAAAGAGCATGAATATCCTGGTCTAACTCAGCCATTTTTCGGAAACTGGGACTGGCTTTATGAAATATTTCTGTGACGAAAGTTCGCGTCTGTTCAACAAAGTTATTCAGTTCTGTGCGTTTTCTCTTAATCTGTTTGAGTAGCGATTGGTGTTCTTTTTCTAGAAACTGTAAGCGGATATGTAATTGAGACAGAGCCAGTGGAGTTTCAAGAGTAGAGTGGGATGGAGGTGGGGTTTTTCGAGGCATAGAAGATTTATGCTTTTTTCAAGGTAAAAAAACTATAACGACAATTAACACCTCAATGATGATACACGAATGTCTACTGAGATTAATTTCCTGGAGACAGCAATGCTAGTAAGTGCTGCACTTGTTTTGTTCTACACTTAAACCCGTGAACCGCTTATCAAAATCAACCTACGGTCACTGCTGAGGATGTTATTGGCGTAGCGTTCCCCAGTTGCGCCATTTACCCCCGCGAACAGATACCTTTATTTTTCAATTACTTAGGTGCTGCATTTTGTTGTCATAGCAGTTAATTCATTAGTCCAATATGTAGGAAGAGTATCCCAAGGATTCGGCAAAACATCATCAGTTACATAAATAGTGCCTGCATTTCGGACAAGAGCCAATCCAATGGCATTATTCATCTCAGTTGTGCCAAATGTATTATGTATAAGATGTGCAAATTTATTCGCGGGGTAATTAAATAGCCAAGCTGGCGCTTGCCAGTTTTGGTAATTACTATAAGTATCTTCAAACACTACGGTAATGTCCGCCAGTTTTATGTAATCCTCTGCAGGAGCAGTACCAGGGTTTAGCATCACTAAAGTGCCTTTTGTATTACGAATGTAATTGGCGAGATTTGTGTAGTAGGCAAGGTTATTGGTACTCTTGGCTACTTCATCCAAAAAGATGCCATCTACTGCATACCAAGTTTTATATTGATCTATTTCTGTTTTGACAGCTGTTGCACTACGGGTTCCATAGCTTGTATATACATAACCAATAACTTTAATGCCTGCCGCTTGTGCATTCTTCACAGCAGTAACGTAGTCTGTGTTTTTTGCTGTGCCGGAGCCACTGTTAGGATTCATGATCATCACGCCAACTCTAGGCGCTGCCCCATTTGCCTTTTGCCAATAAGTTCCTGGATAAAAATAGGCAGGAATAGAAATACTTTGGCAAAGACCAGCTGAGGCTTTGGGAGCGGAATTAATCACACCTAGCAATGCTCCCCCAGCTATCAAACTTGCTACTGCCACCTGACGCGATAAGCGTGCAAGTCCCATAGTTAAATTTTTCATCCTATTGATACTCAAATGACAGTTGTTGCTAAATTATACTGCGAGCAGGGGTGCAGAGGAGATACCTGTACTACTTTTCCCCTCTGCGTAATTTCAATCCCATACTGCATCTGCATTCTAGCCGCATAAACTGCATGACTCTCTTGCTCCTGGTGACGCTTTCGTTCCCTCACTTCTCTCTGCTTTTGGCGCTTACGAGACTGTAGCTAATCGGATGGCGCTTTCATGAAGGTAAGTTTTCCCCAACGCCTCGCTCAAGGCGTGGACATCTCCAATTTTGACGGAACAACACAAAGTGTCGCTTTTTCTACCCAACAAATCACGCCATCCATTCAGTCCACTGTGGGGCATCTGTCACCAATCGAGCAAAATTATCAGCGTAAGCATCCTCGAACTCCAGCATCACGCCGTAACGCTCATCAATCGTTAGGGTACTGAGTAATTCTTTAACTGACTCCACGCCATGTTCAACCCGCTCAATTACCATCTGAGCATAATATTTAACCCGCTCCCACCAAGAATCACTGAATTCTGCTTCTGTGTCCATACCCCCCCGATTATTACTTCCATCTTCATTAATGGGCGGTGTGGACAGCGGGTTAATCCCGTATTGAGACTGCATTCTAGCTGTGTAAGCCGCATGACGCTCTTGCTCCTCTTGGCGTTTCCTTTCCCTCTCTCTCGCTGCTGTTGCCGATACTCCAATACCTGCTGTGCAAACTCGACATCATCAGTATTCAGCCGATAATACCGAACACGCTGACCATCCTCCAGCGATCGCTTTGAATCATTGGACAAACCCAGTTGCGAGAAATACTGCTCCAAAATTCACACAGGAGATTCCGATAGCGGGATGGTCAGATTGAGGATACCTTTAACGTGAGATGCGTTGCGTCTGAAAAACTCCGCTAAAACTTGAATCATCGCCTCGTCCCCTTTAATCTCAACCCCAGCCAAAGTCCAAGAAGAAGGACAGCAGGATTTAATTATACGTCTACTAAATCGTCGTTTTGGTGAAATTGATGCAGTGTTGATTGAACGAATTCGAGGATTATCTATTGAAAAATTGGAGGGGTTAGGAGAGGCGTTATTAGATTGACCTACACCACCACCAACCAATCGCACACCACAGACGTACACCCGCCTCCAAAGTTAACCCAAACCTGCCACTTGCCCAGATACCCATTCCAGTAAAGCTCACCATCAGCAACGCCGACAGCCTCGCCACAGGTGCAAACTAGCTGTTGGTAGAAGGAGCCAACACTGTCGAGTCCTTGCTGCATTTTCAGCTTCAGCCCTTTTGATCCAAGTCCTTGGGGACTGGACACTACCTCTTCTAATTTTTGGGAGGTTGTGTCAGTTAGTTATATCGTGTCCGTTTAAAGACTTATCATTAAGACCGCAGGGGGGCAGGGGGCAGGGGGCAGGGGGAAAGAGGGTTTCCCGGTTTTTGCACAGATGTGGGAATTATAACTAATTAGCCGAACATGATATTATTTGTGCTTGTGACTCTATATTATTAGTGACTGACACCAAATAAGACACAGTATTTTGAGCGTTAGCTAAGTTATAGGCATGGTTTAGTATAGGCTTAGTTAGAATTAGATATGCAGGTATTACGTTGAATTCTAATGTTTTGCGACAAAAATCAAATACTATATGACAGCAAACAATATTAGACGCCAAATTTTAGAGCATCTTGAGGCATTACCGGGAGAACAGGTGAAAACTCTGCTCAAAACATGGTTGACCGTTCCGGAAGGAGACTTAGAAGATTTTGAGCGTTTACTAATCAATGAACCTATTCAAACCATAGAAGAAGTATTTGAGTACGGTGAAATCGATACAGCATTAAATTTTCAACCATTGACCCAAGCCCAAATGGTTGAGCAAAGTCAATCTGCTCTGGAAATGTACCGCCGTACAGGTTCAGGAGTGGCACATGAGCGTGTGCATGAATGGGCAAACAGTTTGGGAAGCGACGAAGAACGCCCATGTCCCAGATAGTTTGGACTTTAACGGCGATTGATGACTTAAACCGTCAATATGATTTTATCAAACTAAACAATCCTGAAGCCGCGGCACGGGCAGTAAAAGCAATAGTATCTTCAGGAGAGAGTCTACAGCAAAATCCTCGTCGAGGCGCGATTGTAGATGAAATAGCAGGATTACGAAAACTCGTAGTTTCTTTTGGGAAATACGGTTTTATAATTCACTACGTGATTCTTGAGGATGATGTTGTAATCTTACGCATCTATCATGGGCGAGAGAATCGACCTCGCTAGTAAGATGTTCCATTGCTCTCTGGTTTCCCTACACTGCCACCAACCAATCGCACACCACAGACTTACACCCGCCAGCAAAGTTAACCCAAACCCATCAGTGAGAGGTTAAGGTAATTGCACAAATGTCTGCGAGGGTGCGGGAAAAGGAGATAAATCCAGCTTGGAGACTGGCAATCGCTTGAATTTACCTAAGAACTAAGCCCATTTTTGACAAAGTTATTCTCTCGTTACAATACCTTTTAATATCCTATTTAAGTTGTCAAAGACGTTAAAGATAATGATAATCAAATAGAGGGGAAGGAGGCGAGCGACGCTCGCCTCCTTCCCCTCTCCCCCGCACGATTATCATTTTCAATAAGATTATTTTGAGTATTTTAACTGATTGACAAAATGCACTTTATCTTAATCCTCACGGATGATCGTAGCCCCACTTGGAAACTACGGCATTCGACCGTTCATTGGCAATTTTTCTTTCCGTTGCTGATAATAGTTTTAGAGCTAATTATTTAACAGTGAACAGTGAACAGTAAACAGTTATCAGTTTTCAACCGCGATAACTGATAACTGTTTACTGATAACTGATTTAAATCCCCCACCAACGCTCCATGTAACTGATAATGCGGATACTTGATAACTGATTCAAGAGGTTGATTGTGGTCTTTGCTCAAACCAGTCCCCCAGATGTAATAACAACTCGCCTCACGTTAGACGAGTATCGGGCTATGGAAGAAACCAACCCAGAACGCCATGAATACCGCAACGGAGAGGTTATTACTATGTCGGGAGGATCGGAATCTCACAGTGCGATCGCCAGCAACTTCTTAATTTACTTGGGGTTTTTACTGAGAGACACCGATTTTCGTTTGTATAACAGCGACTTGCGAGTTTGGATTCCTGAATATCAGTGCGGTACTTATACCGATTTAATGGTTGTTAATGGCGAACCAGAGTTTAATGGCGATCGTAATGATGAAATTCTCAATCCAATGCTTATTGTCGAAGTTTTATCACCCTCTACCGAAGCATACGATCGAGGTGACAAGTTCAAAAAATATCGCTCTCTTGCCAGCTTTTGTGAATATCTCCTTGTGAGTCAAACTGAACCCTACATTGAGCAGTATCACAACTTGGATCGTAATAGTAACGATCGCTGGCTATGGCAAGTTCACTCTCACCTTGATCGGGCGATTTTTCTGCATAGTTTAAACGTAGAAATTCCCCTGACTGAAATCTATCGTCGGATTAATTTTTAAGGGTGGCTAACTATTTTACGAAAATATCAAGTAAGCCAGAAAACATCAACTCACCCTCGTAAATTGGCAGAGGCATTGATTAAACCAATTCGCAATTCGCAATGACGCTCGTGGACTCGCTAACGCTGCGCTAACGCAATTACGTGAAAGTGACTCTTATTTAGACCCCGACACAAAACGCGCTGCCTGTAGAGACTCTTGACTTAAACCCCCAAAGTTCGTTAAATCAGACATAGTTTTAATGCTTGAATTAGTGAACAGGTGAATATCTGAAAAGTGGATATTCACCTGTAATTAGTTATTGAATTGTTAACAATCGGGTACTTGGCGTAGCAATTCTTTCTTTTGATTAGCGATTTATCCTGTTATGTTCAAGAGTGCTTCGCCAGCATTATCAGTTCATATTACGGAATCGTGGAGTTCGCAGAGACTTGGTACTTTGTGCAACGGCACTTGATGCAGCCCTTGCCGTTGCCGCCCAAGACTGCATTCGCTCAACAGATGCAGCATCCTGGACAGCCAAAGGTGTGATATTCTCACAACACTGCATCAGATCCCCCAGTGTTACCTGCTGTGGTCGTCCCTCATCAAATGCCAGTAGTGCCGCTTCTGCTGCTAGAGTTTCCAGTTCTGCCCCTGAAAACTTCACGGTGTTATTAGCGATCGCCTCGAGATATTCCGACTCCACCGCAATACCAAATCGTTCCAGATGAATCTTGAGGATTTGGCAGCGCTCCGGTTCGGTTGGTAAATCGACGAAAAAATTTTCATCAAAGCGTCCCTTCCGTTTCAACTCACTGGGCGGTGCTGACGGGTCGTTGCAGGTAGCCACAACGAATACCCCTGCTGTACACTCACTCATGAATGTAAGCAGATTCCCCAGGATTCGCTGGGAAACTCCCGAAGTATCGCCGCTACCAGATAAGGCTTTCTCGATTTCATCTACCCATAAAACGCAAGGTGCGATCGCATTATTTGCCACCGACGGCATTTTTCTTTGCGTAGTTTAGATTTCTCTGATATTCTATGATTTTTTGTTGAGCTACTACATAATTGGGGCTAGAAGATGGCACGTCTTTCATAAGTGCGATCGCCTGTACATCTCCATGTTTTGCAAGTTCCAGAATATTTGGCTGTGTCATAACCAGTAAAAGAGAAAATATAGAAAAATAAACTTATATTCTCAGGATTCTCTATTGACAGCTTTAAGTAACATTATGATGCAAGATATCAGCTAACCTGGGCTAAAATGTCTAGGATAAAGATAGTCATTCACAGACTTTTGCAAAAAATATATTTTCCCTGTATCAACATCAAAAACTCTTGTTTTTGTGCTTGCAAATTAACAAGATTAATATTAATCAGTTTAATTCCAATTTTAAATATGAAGTTTAATCGAGATCATGCTTGGCCCTCGACCCTAGAAGAAGCCATCGTTATCCAAGAAACGCTGCGCGATCAAGTAATTACTGAGGATCAACTGCAAGAACCTATCCAGTACGTTGCTGGAGTGGATATGGGTTTTGAAGCTGATGGAACCATTAGCCGTGCAGCTGTGGTAGTACTGAGTTTTCCTGATTTGCAAGTAATCGAGACAAGCCTAGCACACCGTCCTACGACCTTTCCTTATGTTCCTGGGTTCCTCTCATTTCGGGAAATTCCAGCTGTCCTCAATGCCTTGGAAAAGATTAAAACAACACCAGATATTATCTTGTGTGATGGTCAAGGAATTGCCCATCCCCGTGGATTAGGTATAGCTAGCCATTTAGGGTTACTTATAGATATGCCGACAATTGGTGTAGCCAAGTCCAGGTTGGTAGGCAAGTATGAGGAATTGTCAGAAACAAAAGGCAGTAAGCAACCACTTGTATATAAAGGTGAGACGGTTGGGGCGGTTCTACGCACACGCACAGGAGTAAAACCTCTGTACATCTCCAGTGGTCATCGAGTTAGTTTACCTACGGCAATTAACTATGTATTACGCTGCATAACAAAATATCGGCTGCCAGAAACTACGCGCATAGCTGATAAATTAGCGTCGGCGAAATAAAGCTTGTTGAAGTTTTTTCTAAATACTTGCTTGCTCATACTCAAACGTGTTAGGAATCGCACAGAAAGAAGTTGAAGTAGCTAAATACGATTTACGAAGTTAGAACAATGAACGCACTAACTTTACAGTGGCACGATGCAGGCCAAGATAAAACTCAGAACATTTACGAACAACAGCCAAGTCAAAATCCTGGCACTGTCCGCATTGGTCGTGACCCACTCCGGTGCGATATTGTTTTGAATCACCCCACTGTCTCTGGTTTACACGTTGAAATATTTTTTCATCACCAGCAACAACGCTTTTATATTAGGAATTTGCGATCGCAAAATCCCCCCCTTATCGATGGACGGCAATTAGTCCAAGGTGAAATGCCTTTAACTCAGGGCACTAGTATCTCTTTGGGACAAATAAAACTCAACGTTACTAGCGTTTCCACGGGTAGCATTCCAGCAACAATTTTGCTGCCACCCCATCCACCAGTAAACATCGGACATCACCACCATCCACCAACACCCCCCGCACCACCGCCAGGAGTTTATGGCTTAGAATGCCCCAAATGTCATAAAGTTTCCCCAGGAGAAAATCTACAAATTGGCTGTCATTGGTGTGGGACATCTTTGGCTGCGGCGGTGAGTGTGTTGGTAGCACCGGGTAGTTGAGAAGGAGGGCAGGGGGGAGCAGGGGAGGCAGGGGGAGCATGGGAAGAATTTCTAACTCTTGACCAATGACTAATAGACCTCTTGCATAAATTAAAAATAAGAACCCCACCCCGCCAAAGCTACGCTTTGTCTCCCCTCCCCGCAAGCGGGGAGGGGTTGGGGGTGGGGTGTTAGGGACTTTTGGAAGAGGTCTAATGACCAATGACCAATGACCAATGACTAATGACTAATGACTAATGACTAATGACTAATGAACAAATCCAATTGAGTTGGGAAGAACCAGCGACGGGTGAACGGCGACAACCAAGGTTGAGTATGCCGATCGCTTTTGGTCGAGAATTCGCTCGCTTACCTGCTGAACTCAGGGGAGTACGGGTTTCTCGGATGCTGCTTAACAGTAACGAAGTTTCTCGCTACCATGCCCTAATTGACTGGGAACAAGACCATCTAGTAGTGATTGACCAAGGTAGCGTTAACGGTGTATATGTCAACGGTCAACCACAAACGCGCAGTGTTCTGGCTAATGGCGATACGTTGCAAATTGGCCCCTATTTAATAACAGTGACATTTGCTGTTAACGTACCCGCACCAGATACCAGCCCTCCTTCAACGATTCATTTCAACGCAAATACCAATCTTCCAGACCCCAGCTTGCCTGTAGTTCAGCCGCTAACGCCCTTGACGAGTAATTTCCCACCACTAGCGTTTCAGGCTCAGAAAGTCGCTGTGCAAGCACTTCATGCTACAGGACTGCCAGTAGATGAATCTGATTATCTAGCGATCGGGGCAGGACTGGGTAGCTTTGTTTGGGCTGATTTGCTGCGAATTAGTGGTGTGCGTGCTGACAAAATTGTGGCATTGGGATTAGAGGCGGAACCTTATGCTCGTTACAAGCGCCTTTGTTTGAATTCGCAAATTCCCTTATATGAAAGACTGCGTTCTAATTCTGACTCTTGTCCTGATAATATTTGGGGCTGGCCTAGTTATGCCTTGCGTGAGGCTGGGCACGATTTCAGCAAGGGACAGATGAAATCAGCATTCAAGTATTTGTGGCAAGTGTTTGCTGAACCTACATTTGCAGAAACTTATACTCCTCGTGCGGGTAATGTCTTTGATTCCATAGATAGGGAGGCGAAGCGCATTGGCTGGAATCAAATTTATCGCTATGGACGAGTTAGGGGAATTCGCAAAACTGATGACGGTAGATATTGCATAGCCTATTCTCGCGCCCCAGGAAATTATGCTTTTTTAGTTAGTCGTTATTTACATTTAGCTACTGGGTATCCAGCAATTCAGTTTCTCCCAGATTTGCAAGCTTATAGGGAAAAATATCAAGATTTTAAATCTGTCGTTAATGCTTATGAAGCTCACGATCATGTTTATGAGCAACTAGAGCAACAAGGTGGTACGGTATTGATTCGGGGGCGGGGAATTGTGGCTTCGCGGATTGTGCAGCGCATTTATGAAGCAAGAAAAAGAAATCGGAATATTGCAGTTTTGCATTTAATGCGATCGCCTAAACCTCAAGGCAACAAATTTCAAAATACCCAGCGCCTAGTCAAAAATCATTACGAATTTCAACCCTTTAACTGGCCAAAAGCCTGTTGGGGCGGCGAACTCCGAGCAATGTTAGAAAAAGCCACCCCCGATGAACGCAAACGTTTACTAGCAGACTGGGGTGGAACTACTACCGCCGACCGCCAAGACTGGCAGCAAATTACTGCCCAAGGGTTAAGCGAAGGCTGGTATCAAATTACCTTCGGAGAGGTTTTGGATGTAGAACGAGATGCCCAAAACCGGACTATTACCCATATCCAAGAGCAAAGCTTTGGGGAAATGAAATTGCTAGCTGACTTTATTGTTGACGCTACTGGGCTGGATGCCAAGGTAGATGCCAATCCCCTCATAGCAGATTTGGTGAAGCATTACAACCTCCCAGTGAATCATCTGGGGCGGTTGACTGTAGCGAACAATTTTGAATTAGTAGAAATGCGTAGTGATAGAGGTCAAATGTATGCTGCTGGGGCTATAACTTTAGGTGGCCCTTATGCCGCAGTTGATAGTTTCTTGGGCTTGCAATACGCCGCATTAGTCGCCCTTGATGGACTCGCCGCCGCCCGTGCGCCTGGAGTTCAAAGGTTGAATGTTGTAAGTTCCTTTGGGCAGTGGTTGAAGTGGGTGTTAAATCAGTCACCTTAGTTTAAGAAGGCAGAAAGCAGGAAAAATACAGTATTTATCTGACTGTTTTGAGTACCAAATCTCAAATTTGAGGTTCAAAGGCTCAACGTTGAAGCTCAGAGGTGCAACGTTGGAGTTCAAAGGCTCAACGTTGAGGTTCAAAGGTTCAACGTCGAGGTTCAGAGGTGCAACGTCGAGGTTCAGAGGTGCAACGTCGAGGTTCAAAGGCTCAACGTCGAGGTTCAAAGGCTCAACGTTCAGGTTCAAAGGCTCAACGTCGAGGTTCAAAGGCTCAACGTCGAGGTTCAAAGGCTCAATGTTCAGGCTCAGAGGCTCAACGTTGAGGTTCAAAGGCTCAATGTTCAGGCTCAGAGGCTCAATGTTCAGGCTCAGAGGCTCAACGTCGAGGTTCAAAGGCTCAACGTTAAAGTTCAAAGGCTCAAAAGCTCAAGTGACGGGCGATACCTTCAGTGAGCTTTCCTGTAGAACGCTGCGCGAACGCTAACACAGAATTCTTGCTCTCTGATATGGTGAGTACTTAGCCAAGATTTTAGTGAAATCAATAGCCCGCCTGCGATTCAAATCGCAGGCTAACAGCATAAGTCAGTTAAAACTGACTCAAATTAACTAAATTTAGTCCGTTTGAACGGACTTAGGCTATTAGCCTCGGAATTGATTCCGAGGCGGGATAGCAACGAAGCAAAGAATTTGCTTTTGCCAGTGTCCCTACTTAGTTTTTTCCCTTGTTGGGCGCACCATCACAGGTACTCTGACTTTTCACGGCATGTGGAAAAGGCCATTTTGAGGGTTTTCCAAACCCTGATTTTTCCGTTAGCTATTTTCATTAACTTAAAGCTATTGACAATTAGGCTGTAGAAAAAGTCACGTTTTTTCGAGGCTTGAAGACTTCCCGTGAAAAGTCAGCACAGGTACTAGGGTTTTAACTAAACCCGTAATCGCCACAATCACACTGGCAATTCCCCCAATCGACAATGAAGTTAAAATTGCCGCCGCCAGAATAATTTCAGTAGGACTGTATCCATCTCGCATCCAGGTAGATGGATTCTCTACCAATGTTGGTGAGGCGGGGATTAATTGCGAAGTTTGGGTGGTTTGATTGGAGTTGACTGGAGTTGTTAAGGCAGTTTTCATGGCTGAACCTCTTCTAAATGTTTCTATGCAAATGATATTTCTGCCAGAAGAAGAGGAGATTCCTTAGAAATAGAGACAAAGTAGAGAGAAAGTAGAAATTAAGTAGAATCGAGAAGAAATCTCACAAGCTGTCTATGCAATGGGCTGATTTTCTAGCCAAGGAAGCTGCTACTCATAGCTTATCCCCAGAGCAAACGGCAGCTTTTGTAGAGCGATTGAAGACTGAAAACTTAGGAAAGAGTGAGGCAAAACTTGCCAGCGAATTAAACATTGGTGCGGCTGCCTTCAAAAAGCGGATGGCTGAGGTTTATGAAAAGTTCGCCAAGAGTTATCCTGAATTAGCCACTTCTAATAGTCGGGGTAAGCTGGAAAAGTTACGGGCTTGCCTCACAGCTAAATATAATGGCGGGCAAGATGTTCGCCACAATTAAAGAAATTCAGCAAAATATTCCCCCTGCTGTCCCATTTGAAAAATTTGTGGGACGTGAGGCGGAACTACAAAACCTGCACTCTTCATTACAAACATCTCGGCAAGTTGCCATTGTAGCTGTGGCGGGTATGGGTGGAGTAGGCAAAACTGAACTGGCTACCCAATACGCCAAACAGCACTTGCAGAATTATCGAGGTGGGGTTTGCTGGTTATCTGCACAGGGAATAGATGTCGGAATTCAGATTCTCAGATTTGCCCAATTGAAATTTAAACTCATTGCACCGGACGATTGGGAATTAGCAGATAGACTGAGATACTGCTGGCAGAATTGGCAACCAGGTGAAGTACTGCTAGTGTTTGATGATGTCACTGACTACAAAAAACAGGTTCAGCCTTATCTACCCCCAGAATCACCCCGCTTTAAAGTCTTGCTGACAACGCGCCTAGAGTTTGATAAAACTGAGGAGAAATTTATGCGAACAGTACCAATCCAATTACCAGAAACAGTATTTTCAGCACTTCGGAAAAATCCTGAAGAATTCATCCAAGAAATGCGAATTGCAGCAGCAGTTAAATGGTATGAATTAGGTGACATTTCCCAAGCCAAAGCAGCAGAAATTGCTGGGTTAACTCGTGCTGAATTTATTAATGCCTTATCACGCTACCAAGTAGATTTTATGCAATATACAGCCCAAGAGTTAGCCCAGGAACTGGCAAATGTCGATTAATTGTGTAATTATTAACTCTTCACCTTTAATTGTTCTTCTGAAAAGTCAGCAAGCACAACTACTTCCACAATTATTCACAGAAATTATAGTTCCATTAGGTGTTTTTGAAGAAGTCACAACAAAAGATGATGCCGCATCAACACTATTACCCAATATTACTTGGATACAAACAGTAGAAGTTAATACTATTAATCCTGTTGTAGCAGCTTGGGATTTGGGAAAAGGAGAATCACAAGTATTGAGTTTGGCACTAAAAAATTCAGACTGTGCCGCTATTGTTGACGATAGGGCAGCACGGCGTTGTGGTCAAGCTTTAGGTATTAATACTATTGGAACAGGAGGTTTGCTGATATTAGCAAAAAGACGTGGACTAATCCCAAGCATATCTCCTGGGATTCAAGCTATCCGTGACGCTGGTTTGTGGTTATCCGATAGTTTGGTCAATTTGCTCAAACAACAAGCAGGGGAATAGCGAAATTAGGCGTTGCATAAATGCGGGATGAATCAGTTAAGGACGGGTATTTCTCTATACTTGAAATAGTGAAGTAACAAGCGAATTGAGTATTTAAGCATATCTACTGATTTGGAATAGCATAATGTTTTTCGA
>NZ_JAIVFQ010000061.1 GCF_020829495.1 Nostoc favosum CHAB5714
AGATTTACTTGATTCTTTTTTAACGTAATTACATAATCTGCATTCTGCTGTGTGAGAATACCACCTTATTTGACCTGATTTTCCCATGATGTCTGGAATCATAGAAATAGTAAGGGTTTTAAGCTCCGATGAATTCTCAACAATTTATATTTAATGATAATGGGCTACGAGAAATCCAGCTAAGGTATAGGGACATCGTAAGCGATCGCTCTTTGAGAAAAAGATCGCGGCAAAAGTCACCTTAAGGTGACTTACAACCGACCGTTGCCTCTAAACTCCCCTGTTATAATGATTATCATTACGAAAAAGCGAACATTCAATTTCCTGAAAGTCATATCTGATAGCGGTCTTGGTTCATTTCACTCTTAGGGTGGCTCGTCAATATTTAGATGCGTTTGCCCTGCCTAACCTGATGCAGGGAAATCTTCTGTATAAATTTTAGAACAGTTAGAAAATCCTCAATAGCCAATGACTATTAGTCGTTTTGTAGTCTTCAGTTTCTACTTTTTAATTGGTTCGACTGCGCGTGCTTTTTTATCCCGATTGCTATGTATAAATCATTGCTAGCAAAATTAAAGCCGCAATCATAATCTCTTAGTATTTGTATAATTACATAATTATTTTATTGAATATAAACATATTTTCTATATTCTACCTTGTACTTTTTTATCAAAATCCTTATTTACAATATTCCAGAAAATCTCTTATTAATATCTCTTGACATCGGATATCTTAGTAATTACTATGTCAATCAATCCGGATTTGATTAACTTATTCGGAAAATCTCTGTAAATAAATCCAACACTATCCTCACAGCACTACATGAAACTACGCTGGTTCTTACTGAGCCTTACAAGTATTCTTTTATTATCATCCCCAGTAAAAGCGAATCCCAATACGAATCAAGTTGGCAACGCAAATGACTGGAGTGCAAATCAATCTGATTTACAACTACCAAAACTTAAATTTATTGCTCCGGTTCCTCTAAGCGATCCTGTCAACCCAATAAATACTTCTAAATTCACTGGTGTAGTTCCTCTAGGACGTGAGATATCAGAACTAAAAACTCCTATTAAAGCATTAATGGCTCGCTATAGATTCCTCACTCCCGGAATCTTTTTTATGGACTTAGAAACAGGGGATTATTTTAGTGTTAATGGTGATAAAGCTTTTTCCGCCGCTAGCACAATTAAGTATCCGATTTTGGTTGCTTTATTTCAGGAAGTAGATGCAGGGAGAATCAAACTAGGCGAAACTTTGGTGATGCGACGGAAGCATGTCACTGGCGGTTCTGGAAATATGCAGTATCAACGAGTGGGAACTAAGCTTAGTCTCTTGCAAACTGCAACCAAGATGATGACTATTAGCGATAATACTGCTACAAATATGATTATCGACCGCTTAGGTGGTGTATCTAAATTAAATCAAAAGTTTCGCCGTTGGGGATTGCAAAGCACTGTGATTCGCAATATGTTAGGAGATTTTAAAGGAACTAATAAAACTAGTGCAAAAGACTTGGTACGACTGTCAGCTTTGATTACAAATAATCAGTTAATTTCTGATACAAGTCAATCCCAAGTTTTAGGTATTATGATTCGTTGTCACAATAGAGCATTGCTACCATCTGGTTTAGGTTCTGGTGCAAATATTGCCCATAAAACAGGTACTCTACGGTTTGTACTAGGCGATGCGGGTATTATTGAAACGCCATCAGGTAAGCGTTATTTAGCAGGAATTTTCGTGCGAAGACCGAATAATGACATTAGAGCTAGAGATTTTATTCGTCAAGTTTCTCGGGTGATGTATGGCTACTTCGAGCAGCCAAAAGTCAGTCATCTACCTTGAAGCAATCCTGAATTCTTTTTTGTTCAAAGCTGCCGAATAGCCCATCGTAGACATCGCTTCCCTAACTGCCAAGGTTATCATGTAGTCGAACATTGTGCAGCATACAATTTGAGGTTTTGCATGAAAGTAGCAGTCTTCAGTACAAAAGTCTACGATCGCAAGTTTTTGTCAGATGCAAATTCTCCCACCCAACACGAATTAGTGTTTTTTGAACCTCGTTTAAATCGGGATACAGCTATTCTCGCCGCCGGATTCCCGGCGGTTTGCGTATTTGTGCATGATCAGGTTGACGCGCCAACTTTAGAACTTCTCGCCTCACGGGGAACTCGGCTGGTTGTCCTCCGTTGTGCAGGGTTTAACAACGTAGACTTACAAGCCGCAGCAGATTTAGGAATTACCGTTGTGCGTGTTCCCGCCTATTCACCCTACGGGGTAGCAGAACATGCTGTGGGATTGATTTTAAGCTTGAATCGCAAAATTCATCGGGCCTATAACCGTGTCCGAGAAGGCAATTTTTCTTTAGATGGACTGTTGGGATTTAATTTGCATGAGCGCACAGTGGGGATTGTCGGCACGGGCAAAATCGGTCTGATTTTAGCACAGATTATGAAGGGGTTTGGCTGTCACATAGTCGCCTATGACGTTTATCGTAATCCAGAATTGGAGGCGCTAGGTGGAAAGTATGTAGAACTACCTGAGCTATTTGCCAACTCGGATATTATCTCCCTACATTGCCCCCTGATTCCCGAAACGCATCACTTGATTAACGCTGAGGCTATAGAACAGATTAAGCCAGGCGTGATGCTAATTAATACTAGCCGAGGAGCGCTGATTGATACCCAAGCAGTGATTGAGGGGTTGAAGTCTGGCAAGATTGGCTATCTCGGTGTGGATGTCTACGAACAAGAATCGGAATTGTTCTTTGAGGATTTGTCTGGTGCAATTATTCAAGATGATATTTTCCAACGTCTGACGACGTTCCCCAATGTACTCATTACCGGACATCAAGCCTTTTTTACAGCAGAAGCTCTCCACAATATTGCAGAAACGACTTTTGCTAATATTGCTGATGTTGAACAGGGCCGTTCTTGTGCCAATGAAATTCGCGCTCAAGTCTCAGCTTAGGTAATGGTTGGCGATCGCAATGACTTTGGACTAAAATCACTAGTCAATCTTGATCATCAGGCAAATTTTCCATTTCCTCAATAATTAGCGTCTGAAAATCTTCGTCACAATGATTATGCAGATGAACCGCAGCAGCTAAAAGTTCTGCGAGAATTTCAGCTTGTTGGTTAACAGTTAAACTAGGTAACTGTAACTGGTTAACTAAGGCTTGTACTTTTAGGCACTCTGTACTTAATTCAGCAATCAAAATACTGAGGGTTGAATTCGTGACTGCAAGAGGGCGATCGCTAATCTGCATTTTTATTGTCCTAATCTTTTACGCGCTTGTTGGATTGCCTTGTCAAAAGCACGAATCTCTTTTTCCCAATGCTTAATCAAACCTTCGTCAGGAAAACTCTTTTCTGATTCCAGTCTAATCTTTTCTTGATGTTCAGTAATTCTTTGAGCTAAAGATTCAATTGCCTTTTGATGGTGCTTCTTACTCATTACTCCGAACGATAGGCAACGCGGAGACTTTGGACTAAAATCACCAGAGATGCGATCGCCATTAACCCGCCCCAAAACCAGTAAGGTAAAAGCAAATATCGCTGCATTTGCGCTGTATCCGAAAGTCCAAGGGGGCCAGCAGAACTACTAAATAGATAATCAAGTTGATGGTACGTACTCACACAAGCTTGTACACCCAGAAATTGAATGACAAACCCTTGTGCCCAGCGAGGTGCTTTCAGGGCGATACCCAAGATTATTAAACCCAGCAAGGGAATTGCCACCAATCCAAACCAGGAACGTACCCAAATTAATGTGGAAAACAGCAAAAAACTCCCTAAAATTTTCAAACTCAGAGTTGCTGCTCTAAAACTGCGGGAAGCCAGAATCAAAGCTGCACCGGCAAGAGGCGGCCCCATTGGGCCTGCGGCTGCGACTATTGCCGGGCCAATTGGCCCCAATGTCGGCTGGATGCCATAGGTTGCGATACCAGAACCATTGCTAAAAATCTGCAATTTCTGAAACTGTCCCCCTAAGAGGAGTGCCATTAAGCCGTGACCCATTTCATGAAACCAAGTTGCCAGGATCGTAAATGGGTATAAGATATAGTCACCTCCTGGTACTTGCCACAGTAAAGCAGTTGCGATCGCTGCTGCAATTAGCCACGTTAGCCCCATGCGTTCAACAACTGACGGGGCTTCTCTGGTAAGCAAGGGTTCAAAATTTTTGCTTGGTTCTTTCATAGGTCATTCAATTTTGGATTTTAGATTTTAGATTTTCCCTTCAATTCAAAATCTAAAATTGGCAGTGTATTTTCATCCATCCTAGTGTAATTACAGCAGATTTCAACAGGCGTGAGGTACAACAATACCCCACCCGCGCTATCGCGCACCCTCCCCTTTCTAAGGCTACGGTGTACACACAAGTCGGAAAAACTTCATCCACCAAAGATTTGCGGTGAAGCAGCGCTGCGGGAGGGTTTCCCTCCGCAGGCGACTGCTGAACCCGTTCGCGTAGCGTCTCCGATAGGAGAAGGGTGCGTTACGCTGGCGTGACAAAGCTAAATTGTTGCAATCATGGCGAACTCATTTGTTATTTTGGCGAACTCATTTGTTATTTTGGCGAACTCATTTGTTATTTTGGCGAACTCATTTGTTATTTCGGCGAACTCATTTGTTATTTCGGCGAACTCATTTGTTATTTCGGCGAACTCATTTGTTATTTCGGCGAACTCATTTGTTATTTCGGCGAACTCATTTGTTATTTCGGCGTACGCATTTGTTATTTCGGCGTACGCATTTGTTATTTCGGCGTACGCATTTGTTATTTCGGCGAACTCATTTGTTATTTTGGCGTGTCCATAACGCACCCTACTGGCGTGTCTAGACTAAAATGTTGCAAAAAAATTGTAGGTTGGGTTGACGTAAGGAAACCCAACCTACACCTAATGCACTATTTTAGCCAATACGCGCTACTACGAAACTACTAGAAGAGTTGAAACCTATGCTGGTCATACTTGTGTGTACACTGTAGCCTTTCTAAGGGGAGGGGTGTACCTCATGTAGTTGCAAAACGCTGTATTAAGGTAATGGAGTTGCTAATGAATGCAACAATTCGCACATCAAAGCGACGGCTGTAAACTATGGCGCTATCAAGAACAACATAGTTATCCGTCGCTTGTTTGATGCGGTTCATTTGTTTCTCCTCCAAAAGGGATGCCGGAGGATGGGCAGAAAATGCTTAGACTGATGTCACAATTGATCGAGAATCAGTTAAGCAAGTTGAAAGAGGAATGTCATTAAGTCTCCTTTACCCAAGCTGATGCGATCGCCTGGTCGCAAGCGATGACGATTTCCTGGTAAAAGTGGCAAATTATTAATATAAGTGCCATTGGAACTTCCTACATCCTCTACATAATGAGCATCTCCCTCAACGCGAATATCTGCATGAATCCGCGAGACAATTTCTGAATTGGGAAATCCTGAAACATCTATATCTGGGGGAATCCGGTCATTGGGTTTGCCGATATGAATCACAGAGAGATTTTGTGGCAATTCAATTAACCGATCGCTTTGAACGTGGATTAACCGCGCTGTAACTTGCTGCAATTGTGTTCTGGCAACAGTTGCAGTTGGTGCTGGTGCGGCTGGCTCCTGTACTTCGGCTTGGGGGGCTGGCGCTGGTTCCAACGGTGGTGGAGTAGGAATACTTTGTATAGAGACTACAGGTTGAGCTGCGATCATTGGCGCTGGTTCTGGAGGCCTGCTTTTTGCCACAGGTACTTCTGGCGGAGCGACTGGGGGAGCTGCTACCTCTGTTGCTGGTAAAGATGAGACGGGGGGATGGGAGTTAGTAGAACCACTTATTCCCAAAGCATCTGGTTGTAAAAGTTCTAATAGGGGATCGGGTGGAACTAACGGCGGAACTTCCACAGGAACATCGGGAGTAACTGTTACAACTGCCGGATTATGAACGTGTGGAACTCCTGCGGAGTGAAGGTTATAGCCACACTGACCGCAGAATGCAGCATCTGCCTGCACAGTTGCCCCACAACTGGGACAGTTAGTAGTCGCGGGTAAGGGTGTATAGCAAGCTTCACACTGGACAGCGCCGTCAGGGTTGGGATGATTGCAATTAGGGCAGACGATCATCGATATTTAGCCTTTGTTCAAGATCATCATAAATATAGGTAGGACTGGCAAGCAGAGGGCGGCCCTAGCTTTAGATTCTAGCAATTACTGCTGATGGAACCATTAATTGGACACGGGGAAAGGGAGGAGCAGGAGAGATCAGGGGGATGGGGGGATGAGGGAGAATTTACTCCCCTCTCCCCTCTCTCCTATGCCCCATGCCCAATTCCCAAGTTTAATGTTGAAGTTCCAAACCTGCTGCCGCATCCAGCAGCCACCAAAGTTCTCCTTGGGGCCGAATTAAACGGGATGGGTAAGTGAAGTCGTCGGCTACAGGTGCAAAGACTTGCGCCAAAGCTGGTCGTTTATTAGCACCAGCAACCAGAAAAATCACGCTGCGAGCAGAGTTGATGAAGGGATATGTGAAACTTATCCTGGGGTTTCCGTCTTTGTTACCCACGGTAACTAGGCGATCGCGTACTTTGAGAGCCTCTGTGTGCGGAAACAAAGATGCGGTATGTGCGTCATCACCCATTCCTAACAATACTACATCCAACGAGGGAAACTCGACGCCAGAAGAATTGAAAAATTCTTTAAGCTGTTGTTCATACTTAGCAGCAGCCAGTTCTGGATTGGCTTCCAAGGTTGGTACGGGGTGAATGTTAGCTGCTGGGATATCAACATGATCTAGCCACGCCCGACGCGTCATCAGTTCATTGCTATCGGGGTGATCTGGTGGTACGTAACGCTCATCCCCCCAGAATATATGAATTTTATCCCAAGGGAGTTTTTGATTAGCGTAGGCGTAGCCAGCCGTTGGCGTTGCCTCTCGTAGAGAAGACATCGCTTCGTATAACGGTTTAGGTGTACTGCCGCCAGATAAGGCGATGGTAAACCGCCCCCGTTGCTCAATGGCAGTTTCTAACTTCGACAGAATTAATTCTAGCGCTCGTGCAACCAGCGCCGGCTGATCCGGTAGAACTTCAACGGTTTTGTTCATGGCTTCATCATCATATTGCTGGCTTCTGGCAATACAATACCGAACTTATTACAATCCTCCTTTTTAACTTTTGAAACATTTAACATCATGGATTAGGTAGGCTGGAAAAACGTATACGCTCCTTATCACCTTGAACGGTAAGTTGTCAGTAGTAAGTCAATACGGTTCGGTTAACATTAGGACTTACGCCAATACTGCGTAGGTTTTGAGTCGATCCCCCCAACCCCCCGTTAAAGGAGGCAGGAGGCAGGAGGCAGGAGGAGCAAATCATCCGGGATCGAATCCCCGTATGATTTGGAACCACTCTCATGATTATTTTTATTTACACCCAGTTACTTGATACTTTGTTGATTAACGCCACAGAGGATACATTTATTAATTCTTATTAAAAATTAATAAAACTAATTAATCAAAAACAGCGCTTCCCAGTCTGCGATCGCTTCACGTTGGGCGATTAACAATTCCTGAATTCCTTTTTGGGCGACATCTAGCAGTTGATCCAACTGAGTGCGGCTAAAGCTGCCTTCTTCGGCTGTTCCTTGAACTTCAATGATTCCCAAATGTTGATTCATCACCACATTAAAATCTACTGTTGCAGCCACATCTTCGATATAATTCAGATCCAAAAATGGCTCTCCATCCAGTAATCCTACGGAAACTGCTGCTACCTGTCCACACAGAGGCGATCGCTCCAACGCCCCCTCTTGCAACAATTTAGAAATCCCATGAGCCAACGCCACAAACGAGCCTGTAATGGCTGTTGTCCGAGTTCCAGCGTCTGCTTGCAACACATCAGCATCCACAGTCAGGGTGTGTTCTCCCAGCGCCTCAAAATCCACTGCTGCGCGTAAGCTGCGGCCAATTAGACGTTGAATTTCTTGCGTCCGTCCAGATAATTTCAATAATTCCCTTTCTTGCCGTTTTTGGGTAGCAGATGGTAGCATCCGGTACTCAGCAGTTAACCAGCCTTTACCAGTTCCTTCGAGAAACTTGGGAACTCCCTTATTAACGCTAACAGTACAAAGTACTTGAGTATCACCGCATCTTGCGAGAACAGAACCGGGGGCAAAGCGGGTGAAACTGGGGTGAAAGCTGATCGGACGTAGTTCGTAAGGAAGACGATCGTCAGGACGCTGCCAAGCCATTGGAGTTGCCTCAAGTTTTAGAATACTGCCTTAAGATTACCTTAGTGTTATTGGGCATTGGGCATTGGGCATTGGGCATTGGGCATTGGTTATTAATTCTTCTCCCTCATCTCCCTCATCTCCCTCATCTCCCTCATCTCCCCCTGCCCCCTGCCCCCTTCTAAGGAACAGAAAGCAGAGTCAAAATATTTTGCTGCACCATATCTGGTGACTGATCGCCGTTGATAGTCAACAAGCAGCGACGACGGTCGTAATATTCTAGGATGGGAATGGTGCGATCGTAGAATAATTCTACACGGCGTTGCACGATTTCTGGTTGGTCATCTGGTAGCGATCGCCCCAAGGATCGGCTAACCATGACTGCTTCCGACACTTGTAGATAAATTGCCCAATCTAGCTTTTGCTCTAAATTATCCAATAAAAAATCTAATTCTTCAGCTTGAAAAGCAGTACGGGGATAGCCCTCTAAGACCCAATCGCAGTTAATATCTGCTTGTCTGAGGCGAATTCGGATCAATTCAACGATCATTTCATCTGGAACTAACTCCCCTTTTTGCATGTAGGGTCGTGCGTGGTAACCTAGTTCACTCAGGCTAGCGTAAACCGAAAGAGAAGTCCGGGGGTCAGCTTCCGACCATTGCAACTCCGGGAGGAGCTTATCGCCAGATATTGCTTCCCGTAAAATCTCACCTGTAGAAATCATCGGAATATCAAAGTATCTGCAAAGCCTTTGTGCTTGAGTGCTTTTACCCGATCCTGAACCTCCCAGAATCACCAATCTCACAACAATTTACTCCTCATCCTGTCAAATTCACTACTTGCTAAGTCTGTTTAGCCCAAACACCCGATAAATCTAACATTTAGCGATTTTCAGACGTTATGCCTAGCTTTTTTAAATAATTGGAACTGTAACTCTAATGTTTTCATTTTTACAACTCCTTTCCGAGAAAAGACGAAAATTTAAATCAACATAACTCTTGACTTCAGTACAAACCTAGTGTTTGACTAAGAATGCAATTTGCCAAATTCACCACACTTGGGAAAAACAGATAGATTATACAGGCAGACTTATAATAAGTACCGCCAGCCCAAACATTTAATTTATTGTAATTTTTTGAACTTTACCCTATGGTTGCCCAGCTAGAAACTCCAAGTATAAATTCACCCCTTACCTTACCATATCCAGTGGAAGGACTAGTGCAAGTTTTCACTAGCTCCCATCGCAACTTTTTTACGAGCGTTATAGCGCAAGCACTGAGAATAGCTGGACAAGGAACGCCAGTATTAATAGTGCAGTTCCTCAAAGGAGGTATTCGTCAAGGGCAGGATCGACCTATACAACTAGGACAAAATTTAGATTGGATTCGCTGTGATTTGCCTCGTTGTATTGATACACCACACTTAGACGATACAGAGAATCAAGCCTTACAAAAGCTGTGGCAGTATACACAGCAGGTAGTGTGTGAGAGTAAGTATTCTCTCGTTGTCTTAGATGAGTTAAGTTTAGCGATTAACTTTGGTTTAATTCCTGAAACGGAAGTTTTAGCGTTTCTGGCAAAACGCCCTCCCCACGTCGATATCATTCTCACAGGGCCAGAGATGCCTAAATCTCTCTTGGATGTGGCAGATCAAATTACAGAAATCCGCCGGAGTTATCGCCCTTAAATAATCTCAGGCTTTGAGATTTTGGATTTAATAATCTTCAAGAAGAGGGTGTGTTAAAGTTCATGAACACACCTTACTGTTCTAGCTACAGATGTGGGATTGAGGAGAAATTGAGAAGCTTGTTGTGCCGTTACTTGAGATAACTGAATCTGTTTAAGGGTGACTAGACCTTCATTCACAAAAGAATCTCTCACTAATGCTTTATCGCCGCTATTGAAAGAAGTTTCATAAAACACTTCCTTAATTCCTGCGGAGATAATTAACTTTAAACAAGACAGACAAGGTTCTAAAGTGACATAAATACTTGCACCATCTGTAGAAGTCCCATGCTTTGCTGCTTGTGCGATCGCATTTGCTTCCGCGTGTACAGCCCTTGATGGTAAAGTTTTACTAGCATCACAGCTACTCAATCCTGGATAACAGTAGCCCTGAGTCATACAATGTGCCGAACCCGATGGTGAGCCATTGTAACCTGTTGCCACCACCTGCTTGTTTTTCACAATCACAGCACCCACTGGAAAGGCTAAACACGTTGAGCGAGTGGCTGCAAGTTTAGCCAACATCAGAAAGTATTCATCCCATGTTGGTCTTTGATGGCGTTCATCGATTGGAGAAATATCTTGCATAATCTGTCAATTTCAAACTTTATTCTACTGCCTTGCTGACAAGGGAAATTGTGGATGCTCTGGTTTCCATTTAGCCAAAATATTTTTAAGCTGATTTAAAGCATCTTCATGATCGTGAAACTGTATTTCAGCAATAACAGTAGGAATGCCGCGTGGAAATCTTGATATTCTTTTACCTGTTTCATATAGAAGAATGATAGGAATTTTGTTTGTCTCTGCAAAAGCTAACTCCATTCCAACACCAAAAGATAGTGAACCAAGGTAAGCAATAACTAAGTCTGAAATGCTGACCTGATATTTATCTTGATCGAAAACCTCACGCGGACTAATATCAGGATTATTTACTGGATCAGTTTGTTTGTGTGGAACATAGGCTTGAAGACCAATTTCTTCACAAAGTAAGCCAATTTTTTCATAAAGTGCTTTGCATTCTACCGGATTTATTACATCAGTTAACGCACCAGAGATATATATATTGGGCATTTTTAATAGCGAGCTTAAACTATAATTTACATTTACTTGAATATTGAATACCCCAACAATTCATTTTCTCATACAAGACATTAGTTATAGATACAAATATCTCATCCAATCCAAATAGATTTTCTTACTTATCTAAGGTTGGATTTACTGTTTTATTCGGGTTTACTTGTATCTGAGGAATAGGAGTCTTAGTCGGGCTTGGGGTAGATGAAGGGGAAGATTTAAACAACGCAATACCTGCAATAATTACTGCTAATAAGGCTACTATTGCGTTTATTGCTGTCCATCTAACCTGTTCATCTGAACCTAAAAGATTTAATAATGTGTCTTGAATACCTCTTTTAAGGTTTTTATACTCATCTGACTCTAGCATAAGTTTTTTTAGTAAATCCGTATCACCTTTCATCCAACGAAGTTCTTTTTGATTAAAAAAATCATCGATTTCGTGACGATTCGGTCGTCCACGAAGAAGATCAAGTCTTGCAGAGCTATCAGAATTGCCATTACTTGAAGACTTAGAACTTAATTTTTCAATAGCTAAATAAGCAATTGGTCGCTTAACATCTCTCACATTAATTCGTATTGGCTCATCTGAAACATTATGAAGCGCTACACAAAGAACAGCTGACCAACAAGGATTGACTCTGGTTCCAATGTGTCCTAAACCCTCTGATACTGGTTCAACTACAGAATAAAGCGGGCCTCGAAATCGATTACTGAGCCAAACTGATTCATCAGTCCACACAAGGGCTGTATCTCTGGGTGGTATGTAGAAAAACTTCTTTTCCTTACCCGGCTGGTCTTGGTTAGATTCCGTTTCAATACTTAAACGTTTTTGCTGCCCAATGGCATAAGCATACTCGCTAGCAGTTAGACATAAATCACAAGCTTTTATACTACCTGGTTTAAGAGGATGAAAAAGTATACCTCTACCAAGTTCCCTAATAATATCCCGATCGCTCAAGACTGACATCTAAATACTCCCTAATTCCACAGACCACCAGAATTTTCCACAAAGGCATCCGATGTAGTTATAAAGTCAAGCACATCGTGTCAGTAGCTAAATAGGACGCTCTGACTGTCTTGATGAAAAGACTACTTTTATCACACGTATTTTAAGTTATATTCTGGCGTGTTGCAAATTAATTTATACATTTAGCACGGCGATATCCACACTAGCATTGCTAGTTATTTATATGAATTACAGTTTTTTAATTTACTGATCCTGAATATAAGTCTTGCCACTTTTAATACAGTTACTAGCCTTTTGCAGTTCGATACCTAAATAACCAGTATGTTCAGGCTGAATTGCTGGAGAGGTAGCACAAATCTCTCTTAATAAGCTAAGGGGCTTTTTCCCACGATAAGACTTAATCACCTCACCACTACCAGGAGTTGTGTGGGTAACGAATATCTCTTTGCCATCAACCTCAATTAGGAAATTGCCGGAGGGGTCATAATAGCTACGCTGATTAAAAATTGCAGCGTATTGATTTGCAATTAGCCTCTCTGCATTGTCCCAAGTATCATCATATATATGAGCAGACTGACTAATAGTTATGAGTGGCCCCATTTTCAAGTCATACTCAGAACGTTGAGCAATTTCATCCCTAATATGTTGTTGCAAAGCCCTCAATCCCATTGCATTTGCAGGCCAGGCGGCAAACATATCATTACTTCTAAAAGTTGCAGTTAGGGATAATTCATTATCAACCACTCTCAACCAAATATGATTTAGACAAGGGCTACCACCTTTTTCATGATCTTTTACATCCCATAAATTCATAACTGCACTAGCGGCATCAATTTCTCCAATTAACTTCTTAATTACCTGGTCAATTTGATCATCCTTAAACCAGGAACGCAAACGTTGACCATACGTATATTTCAACCCTTCTCGATAGGGTGCATCATCTAAAATCTGTGAAGTATATTCTTCAAGAAAAGGAGGGTCAACTGGCAAATAATTAGGCTCAGGAAAGTAGAATTTAGGAGGTTCATCAGTAACAATTGCCATTAAATCAATTAATTCTTGCCATTGCCCATCATAGCCAGTTGGTCTAATTGTTCCTGTTGTCTTAATCCTATGAATGATTTTTACCCAAGTTTCGGCTATAGTTTTACCTTCTATTCGATGCCCGTAGCGTGGCCCTGGTAAAACACTTGGTTCAACAATAGACATGGGAAATTCTAACCGCGAACCCCAAGGAGAAAGTGCTTCTAATTGGGCATAAGATTTAACTAGACTAACTGCCTCAACAATTGATTTGACTTCTTTGCAATCTACAGAATGCCGCAGGTGTTCTAAATCACTAGCTTCCACTTCAAGATCAATATATCCAGGGATAGGGGAGCGAATTACCCAGCTACTCTTCCCAGTATCACAAACACCTTCTTTAAAGCCATTACGGAAAAAGTCCAGCAAGCACTCTCCAGCACCCGCGTTATTATCTTCCCTTGTGGCATTGAGAACAACCAAAAAGCGGACGTGGGGATTAAACAGCAAATTGCGAATCAGTAAGTTTATCCCTCTTGTGGGCGAGTATAGTTGCCCAATTACAGCATAATCTTCGGGTTGCAAGTGTTTAGCGATCGCCTGCTTTACTGTCCATCCTGTAATCACTGCCGTTTGACCTAGACCATAAATAAGCTGGTTGGGCTTGTGCAGTGCTTTGTACTCGAATTGGGTTGCCTTACCCGTTGCTGTCATGATTGGCTACAATAAAAAATTAACAATCTTTTATTGTATCACTAAATCTAAATTGGTACTAGGTTCTTTGTCTGATGAGGATTCTTACAAGTTCAATGTACTAATTTTGCACTATATGTCCTGTATCTATGAACGGCTTCTTCAACTTCTTACTCAGGAGATTTTCATCAAGCAGAATGAGCATAAGTAATTTGCTCCTGATTCAGCATTGCTTTTGCAATCACCTCCAAAACTTGCAACACCTGAGTTTGCAAATGTGGAAAATCTTCTAAGAATTCGGTTAAACCTGCTTCGCCTTCTAGATAGTCGAAAAACGTTTGCAATGGAACTCGCGTTCCAACAAACACAGGAGTACCACTCATAATGTCTGGATCAGAGGAAATAATTCGGCGATCGCACAGAACTTTTTGAATATCCATCGTCCTGCAAATGTTTATATGAGATAGTCTAAACCTTCATCGCGCTTCTAGCCAAACCTGTAAATCGACCAAAGTAGTAAAATCTAACAGTGCTTCACTCAAATCTTCCAGAACAGGCAAAGGTAAACCTGAAATTGAGGAGCGTATTTCCTCAGAAAGTTCCCCAAATCGCTTAGTCAATTGCCGGAGAATAAGATTAGCTGTTGCTTCCTCCCGTCCTTCCTCACGTCCTTCTTCCTTAATTTCTCGGTAAACTCGCGTTTCCTTAAGCGTGATTCCTAACATAGACTCTACCTCCGCTTGAGTTAATTGTTCAAATCTGTACACCATGATCGTCGTTATTAATTCAATTATGGCGCGACTCGATGGTGATAGCATTTCTTGAGTGGTTCTTGTTAACAAATACCTTGCTTCTTCTGGTGCTTGTTCTTCATCCACTGTAGTTAATACCATCAGCGCCACCCATATAGGTAATTGACGAATATCCCCTAATTCATCTAAATACACCCGATGTACTTGTCCGCCGTTTAGCAATGAGCGATGAGGATGAATATCGCTTTGTTCGATACTGCGCGACGGGTAAATTATCACTGCTTGCCAGTCGCTAAATCTGGAACGGTTGCGGTAAAAATATAACGAAGATTCAGCCCATACTCTCTCATAAAGTTGTTCATCTTTCTGGAACTGCACCTCGCAAAAATATACAATTCCAGTACCATCACTTTCAGGTGGTAGAAATACTCCGTCAATTTCAAATTTTGGTTCTTTGACGGCGACTGAATCAAAACGATAACTATCTGCATTCGTTGGAGGATTTGCCACTAGTTCAAACAGCAAAGTGGGAGACTGTTGAAACAGTTTGTAAAATATTGAATCTCGACGCATGAAAGCATTTTACAAATTTTTTTTGAAGAAGAATTCAGGAGTTAGAATTCAGGAGCGGAGCAAGGAAAGCTCCGCCGAGGCGTCAGAATGCAATCAGTGGGGGATTCAGACCCCCACGCTCATTGTTGCACCACAAAACAAGAAAATTTGGTGGGGGTTTTAAACCCACTTATTCATCCGCTTTTTCGTTCAGAATTCAGTATGAATTGCCCCAAAATATGATTATGGTGCTAATCTTGCCTTACCTAAACGCTGCTTTTCATACCATTGTGCGATCGCAGGTGCCCAATCTTCAAAATGAGGCCACATCATTTCACACAACTTTTGAATTTCAAGTTGAGCATCTTTCTTATTTCTCAGGTCACAAAAATGCAAGAAAGACCTTAAATTGAAACTAACTACAAAATGCTGGCGATAATCAAAAGGTACTTTACCTCTTGCATGTTCTTCAGACATGCCAGCCTCAAAATCGGCTTTATATCGTTTAGCTGCTTCTAGACACCATTGCAAATCTGCTGCTCGTTGCTCTGGTGAATAATGGTATTTTTTGCCTTGTCTATCAGTGTAATAACCAACGGGACGTAGATAAAAAACATCTTCTATGTCTTTTTTCCCTTCTACTACGTCAATAAATTGGTTGCCTGTGTACCTAAAAGATTGTACATCAAATGATACTGATACACGATGAGTACGAGCCTGCTGCATCACACTGTGAGGAAAGTAGCCACAGTTAAAAACAATCTGGGGATGCTCTAGAGGCCCATAATGTCCTCTCTCACCCGCTAAAAGTCGCTTAACAATAACTTCGCCGCTTTGTGACTCCGAGGGCCAAGAGTCGCGCTCATCAAACACGAACCCATCGGTATAGTCTTGGTGCATCGCGGCATAAATCACCTGCTGCGGGTTTGGCGTTTTGGCAATAACCTCTACTCGAAATCGATGCATTAGTTTTTAGGGAATGGATTGGTGACTGAGATTGCTTACGCAGAAGGAGCGGAGCCTGTTTGTTATACATAGCTTTTAACTCGATCCACGATCATATCTCTGGTTGGGACTTCTACTTGAGCAGATTAAAATACTTTACAAAAATTAATAACTTTGTTACAGTTATTTACATAAAGAGAAGACAGGGAAAAATCCATGCGTACAAACACTGCTATAATTGACGACCAAGGCAAACTGAACAACTTTGCGATCGAGCCAAAGGTTTATATAGATGAGCAAGGCGATCGCACTGGTTTCACTCCCTATGCAGAAATGCTCAACGGCCGTTTAGCAATGATTGGTTTTGTCTCTCTGATAGCATTAGAAGTATTCACAGGACACGGCATCATTGGTGTTTTGGCAAGTCTATAAAAACTAATTTCTATAACTTAACTCTCAACAAATATAAGAGACGGTAAATTTACCGTCTCTTATATTTATGGAAAACTTAGTGCTAGAGTAAAAATATACTGATAGCAAAAGCCGTTATCAGCGTAAAAATATTGGGTGAACTATGGCTTTAACTGCTTCAACTATGTTGCCATTAGGCACAAAAGCACCAGATTTTCATCTACCGGAAGTAGTATCTGGAAAGGTAACTTCACTTTCCACCTTCGCAGATAAAAAAGCGCTGTTGGTAATGTTTATTTGTCGGCATTGCCCCTTTGTAAAGCACGTTCAACAAGAATTAGTGCAGTTAGGAAAAGATTATTTTACAAGTGATTTAGCGATCGTTGCCATCAGTGCTAACGATGCAAAAAATTACCCAGATGATGCGCCAGAGTCGTTGCAAGCATTTGCAACAGAACAAGGGTTTAATTTTACCTTATGCTACGACGAGAGTCAGGAAACGGCAAAGGCTTACACCGCAGCTTGCACACCTGATTTTTTTGTATTTGATAGCGATCGCCAACTTGTTTATCGCGGACAATTAGATGATAGCCGCCCCAGTAATGGTAAACCCGTAACAGGCGCAGATTTACGCGCAGCCATTGAAGCAGTGCTAGCAGGTAAACCTGTTACAAGCGAGCAAAAGCCGAGTGTTGGTTGCAATATTAAATGGAAGCCTGGAAACCAACCCAGTTATTTTGGTTAAAAAAGATTGGGAATAGGGAATTGGGCATTGGGCATTGGGCATGGGGCATGGAGCATGGGGCATTGAGTATTGGGAAAACTTTCCCCCACTCCCTACTCCCTACTCCCTACTCCCCATAACTATCAATGTTTAATTTCCAAATTCAGTATGTAGCATCCTAGTTGGACTTTTTCTGCCCACAATTCATATTCCAGACGCAAATGTTCTGGCAAGGGATGTCCGTTGAGAATTAGGCTACTAGTAAAATTTCGTAAACGAATAGGATTGTTAGGTTGCAACGACTCAGTTGGCAACCAATAGCGACTAATGCCATAAACGCCCCGTTCCCAAAAGTGACGGTAACTCACTTGAGCGTTACCTTGCATAGTCATGATGACTCGGTAAGGGGAAATCTCTAGCCACAAAATTCTGGGACTGTTAGGGGCGTAAGCTTTGCTCTTACTTTGGGGAAGTGTGTCCTCTGGACTTACGACACTCTCTACTTCACAGCTAATTAGGGGCGGTGCGGTCAGCAGCAAATGGAATCTATCAGTATCTTTTTGATACAATGTCGCGGCAGTTTCGACAACAGACCAAATCGGTAGGTCAGTGGAAATAAGTGATAAGCACACGGGCTTGCGGTGATGGGTCAGCATGGGAGCGATAAGGGCTAAAAGCTATTGAACAAAGTGAAATGAACACACTAGGCAGTCTAATAGGTCAGGGTAAGAAACTAAATAGTAAAACAGGCTTAATATTAATGAATCCGCTGATTTATTAAGCTACACAGATACCAATAGAAACAGGTAGAATGTCAGCTTAGACAGTAAATACGGTACTTTCTTTCTTTAGAGAGAGCTAATTCGTAAGCAAAGCTTGTAAATATTCTAAGACTATAGCCTCAAAACAGTGGGAGTCTTTTTAGATGCTAAGAAACCTTCTTGAGAGAGACTTGCCGTAGATTTGAGTAAGTTTCATACAGCAAAAAGCAATAGGATACTAGGCAGGAAGTCACCAGCAGCGATTTTGTTTGTTGCTGCTGAACTTCCGGTGTATTCAAAAGCCAGTGTATCCTAATGTCGCCTTCTGTTATAACCGTAGAAACTCACGAAGACCTTTCTCACAAGTTAATTATTCAACGGCCCCCTTTTGGCTACCTTTACGGGGTCACATCCGGGTGGTTGACGATCTTCACCATCCTCTAATATTGGGCACTTTAACCGAAATTTTGTAACTTCTTTTAAAAGAAGAACCCCGCAGCACTGCTAGTTGTTTTCAAGCTCGACAAAAGGATTTTTCAAATATCCTCTAAACCTTATCAAATTACTGTGATTATGAGTATTTGTACTGGATCACGTATATTTTGCAAAAATTAACGCTTTGAAATTTTTTACCCCAGATGAATGGCACTAAGTTCTGGGCTACATGTAATACTCATGAAGCGATGACGCGACAAGCCAACAAAACATTTATTGGTCAGCAGTCTTAATCAAGCAAATATTTTATCCCGGTTATGGGGTGCATCAAAATCAATCAGTGGGCCTTTTGGGACGATGCGAGTTGGGTTAACTTGAGGATGGCTTCTGTAATAATGCCGTTTGATGTGGTCAAGATTGCAAGTCTCTTTGACTCCCGGCTGTTGGTAAAGTTCTTTGAGATAATTCCACAGATTCGGATAATCTACAATTCTGCCTAAGTTGCATTTGAAATGCACATAATAAACTACATCGAAACGAAACAGAGTAGTGAACATACACCAGTCCGCCTCAGTAATTTGATTTCCGCAAAGATAGCGTTGATTTCCCAATACTTTTTCCCAGTAGTCGAGAGCGGTGAATAATTCCGTTACTGCTTCATCATAAGCCGACTGAGTAGTAGCAAATCCCGCCCGGTAGACACCATTATTTATTGGTTGATAAATTGTATCAATCGTCTCGTCAATTACTTTTTGTAAATGTTCTGGATAAAAGTTGATATTTTGTTTAGCGAAAGCATTGAATTCTGTATCAAGCATCCGAATAATTTCGCGGGATTCATTATTGACAATTGTCCCATTTTGGATATCCCATAAAACTGGAACTGTCACCCGGCCGCTATAGTTAGGGTCAGCTTTTAGATAAAGTTGCCAAAGATACTGAGTACCGTTGACTGTATCGGGAATGCACCCCGGTTCATCACCAAATTCCCAGCTATTTTGATCGATTTCTGCTGCAACGACTGATAACCCAATGACATCTTGGAGTCCTTTCAATTGGCGGATAATGGCGGTGCGACACGCCCAAGGGCAAGCCCAAGAAATATACAAATGATAACGCCCCGCTTCAGCTTTCAACCCACTAGAACCATCAGCTGTAATGTGGTTGCGGAAAGTAGTTGATGGACGGATAAATTTACCTTTTGAGTCTTCTTGATCTCTTTGAGATATCCATTGACCATCCTTAAGAATTCCCAAACCCATAATTATCTCCTTAGTTATTAGTCAACAGGCAAAAATCTAAAACTTTTGACTTTTGACTTTTGACTATTCAGCGTTGAGGATTTTTGGTACTTTGAAAAATTCGCCTTCCTGTTCAGGCGCACTATTGAGGATGCTTTCTCGGTCAGGATAGGGTTGCAATTCATCCTCTCGTGTGATGTTGCTGACATCAATTGCCCGCGTTGTTGGGGGCACATTGCTAACATCAAGTTCATCCAACTGTTGAATATAATCCAGAATACTTCCTAACTGAGTAGTGAATTGTTCTTCTTCTTCGGGAGTTAATTCTAAACGAGCAAGATTAGCTACTTTATGAACTTGTTCTTGGTCAATCATATTTTTTTAGTTAGGAGTTAGGAGAGACGCGATTAATCGCGTCTGTACAAGAGTTAGGAGTGAATGATTCATAATTCCTAACTCATCACTTTTAGAAGAATACGTCAATTTGCGATCGCCCGGTGGTTTTCAGCCAGTTTTGAGCTTCAATGTAGTTATTGGGAGCCATGCGAATAGCTCGAATCCAATAGTCTGCTGCTTGGTCAAAGAGTGCTTCGCCAGCCTCGTTATCTCCAGCTTCTTTCTCTTTTTCGCCTTGGTAGTGATAAATCACGGCAATGTTGTTCAAAGCCTGGGGCATACGTGGGTTTAACTCAATTGCCTGGTGATAGAGTTCTAAAGCTTTGTTGTGGTCGCCGTTGCTGGCATAGATTAGCCCCATATTGTAGAGAATATAGCCGCGATCGTTGGTATCTTCCTCTAGTGTTAGAGCTTCTTCATAATATTCCAATGCTTCAGCATATTCCCCTTCTGCTTGGGCTGACATGCCATCTCGATAATAAACAAACGCTTCTTTAGCTTTTTTGTTGGTTGGCAGGATCTTCAGGATGATATCCGCCATCACTGTAAAGGATTTGTCAACAAAATTATCGTTCTTTTGTGTTCTTGGCATAGTAGTCTCTGGGTATTGGGCATGGGGCATTGGGCATGGGGCATTGGGCATGGGGCATTGGGCATGGGGTATTAATCAATAATTTTTCTTCCCCTGCTCCCTCATCTCCCTCATCTCCCCAATCCCCTAGTCCACTCAATAGCTAATTTAACTGATTTGTGGGGGCATTCTTCTCACTGAGTGGGATGATGCACTCTGGACTATTATGCCGAGAGTTGTTTACCAAGGTGCTAACTGGATACGCAGTCATGGCTGGCGCCAGATAGGGACGCAATAACTGCTGTAGGGTTTGGGGCGTTTGCACTTGGGAATCTAGCCATAAATCGTAATCTTCTGGCTCTAGAATCACTGGCATCCGCTCGTGGATAGGTTGAAGTAATTCGTTAGCTGCCGTTGTCAAAATTGTACAAGAGATTATTTCTTCGTTAGCAGGCGATCGCCATTTCTCCCACAAACCTGCAAAACCGAAGGGTTGCCCATCTTGAAGGCGAAAATAAAATGGCTGCTTTTTGCCTTGTTGCCGTTGCCACTCATAAAAGCCATCAGCTATCACTAAACAGCGTCGATGCTTAAAAGCCGAACGAAAAGCAGGTTTTTCGGCAACAGTTTCAGCCCTAGCGTTAATCAGCTTTGCCCCCATCCCTCGATCTTTCGCCCATGACGGAATTAATCCCCAATACAATTGCTTAAATTCACGCTTTTCGCTTTCGGGATTTTCTAACACTGTTGCCACCATTTGAGTAGGTGCAATGTTATATCTGGCTGCTAAATCCAGAACTGCCTCGACATGGAAAACTTGAGCTAAAGCTTCTGCTGACTGATTTAAAGTAAATCTTCCACACATACTTTTATTCTCGACCACTGACTAAATTAAATATCTCAATCTAGAAATGAATAATGTTTTTTATTTTTTCAAATAATTTTCTTTAGTACTTCTAAGCTAAATCTTCAAAAAAATCATCCGGTTTTACGGAAAATATTTTGGTAAAATATTGTATTTTGAACCTCTACTTCTCAACATATTCTTAACTGCATTTTAGCATGGAACTACTGCGTCTGTACGATTTTTTACCTTCTGGGAATGGTTATAAGATACGTCTTTTATTGACACAACTAGGTATGCCTTTTGAGAGGGTAGAGCTTAACATTTTGAAAGGCGAGACTCGAACACCAGAATTTTTAAGTAAAAATCCCAATGGAAAGATACCTATTATTGAAATCGAGCCAGGGAAATACTTGGCAGAATCAAATGCCATATTAGTATATTTGAGTGAAGGTACAGAATTTTTACCATACGACCGCTTTTTACGAGCGCAGGTGCTGCAATGGTTATGTTTTGAACAGTATAGCCATGAGCCTTTTATCGCTACATCAAGATTTTGGATTTCTATTTTAGGTAAAACTGAAGAATATAGTGAAGCTATAAAGCAAAAACGTGAACCAGGTTATGCAGCACTTAGCTTGATGGAAAAACACTTAACTTCTCACACTTTTTTTGTAGGAGAGCGTTACACGATTGCTGATATTGCCTTGTTCGCTTACACTCATGTAGCTAATGAAGGTGGGTTCGATTTAACAGAATTTCCTGCTATCCAAGCTTGGATAGAAAGAGTCAAAGCTCAACCAAGGTATATCAGTATTACACAAGCATAGAAAGTCGATTTTGCTTTTTTTGTGTCTCTCGTTTCTTGGCTTTGCTAGAGTATGTATTGGGTGGGACATGCCTCACATTCAGCAGGAGGCAGAGTCTTCCAATATGGTTATTACTAAGCAGCAACTATTAGTCTGTATCAATTTATATCAGCTTTTGCAGAGAAGACAAACCTGATTTTATTCTGATATCAGATTTGGCTACATCAAATTTATTTGCTAATAGTTTAATTAATTCTTCATTAGCCTTACCATCAACTGGAGGCGATTTTAAATACACAGTCAAACTGCCATCAGGTTGTTCTTCAATTTTTTGCTGTTTTGAATTAGGTTTAACCTTGACTTTTTTTAGCATAACCTATTTTCTGTAATTGTCGCAGCCACAACCAACCTAAAACACAACCCAATACATAATGAGGAAAATCCCACCAAACAAAGGTAGTACCAAGTAACAATTTGCCTATCAAGGTGGCGCGAATCTCCTCTAATAGCGGCGGATGCCAAAGTTGCAAGAATTCTAGTATACAGGTGATGACAAAAACCCATATAGGAATTTGGATTATTGCCGCCCGACTTCTGAAAAACCAAAATGCAAACAGACACCAAAATATTTCGTAAAATATAGCTGCTCCGTAGTCATTAAACCACTGATGGGCAGGCCCAGTGTAGTACTTAAACAAAAAGCCCATCGGTACAACGATGAGCAGAGAAAGAATAATAAATATTGTTTGGTTACGGTTTCGGCGCATTTTCTAAAAGCTTAGAGACTAAGCAAAATTTTAGCCTCTGATAGTCGTTTCTCAATAATTCGTAATATTGAATTGTTAATTACGAATTACGAATTACGAATTATTTTCTTATGGATATCTTCTGCTACCAGCGCCCACTACACCGATTTTATGGCGATAGGAAAGTTCAGCACCGAACCAGCCGGAAACGCTAGTCAGTGTACCAACAACGAGCGAGATTAACAGTCCCCAAGGTACTATTCGGGACTCAGCGTCGCCCAAGCGCAGGAGAAAGTTGACGAGTGATAAAACCAGGATAGAAACGTTAAGTATCAAATGTGCCCAACCGGCGGTGCGCTTGCGAACTCGTTCAATTTTCAAAAAGTCGCTCAGACCGATCGCAGAAGCGAGTAAGCCTCCAGCTAATCCAAGTCCGATTAACCATAGCGAAGCCCTAGCCCAAAAGAAATCATGAGTTAACCAGTAGCCGATGTCACTTCCCAAAGCGGCGGCTAAAAAGGCGATGGGAAAGATTACACTCAGGGGATGTAGGGGATGTCCTGCGATCGCTACTGTACTAGGTACGCCGGTATCACGATATTCACTATCGTTACTTTCAATAACTGGTGGAATATTGGGAAAAGGTGTTGAACTTGTTTGCGTTGTGTCTGTAGTTTCCATTATTAGTATCCTGAATTTATTAGCGTCCTATTTTTAAGCAGCAGGAATCTGTTCAACATAAGCTTCAGCTTGTAGGGTTAGTTTGCCTACTTCTACTTTTAGTTGGTTAACTTGCAAGCTTATTCCTTCTAAATCAAAGTTACTCAAATTCAAAATTTCGCTAGTTTGATCTATCAAAGCTTTTGTCAACTCTGGCGATATTTCCTCACTTTCGCCATACTCAACATTTTCCAAGGTAACAGTTTTTCCATTGGCGCTGATCTTGGGGACTGCGGAAAAAGCAACTTGCTGATTTTCACCTGTTTCTACTATTTTCATGGTGGCATTTAGTGCTACTTTTCCATCACCTGGTAGTCGAAATTCTACATGTTGAGGCTCAATAGTCGTCACTTGGCCGTTAACATTGATTTTTTGACTTTGCAATTGCGATCGCACATATTCTGAGTTAAAGGCGCGATTAATATCAGCTTCGGTTAACACAACCTGTGCATTAGCTTCAGTAGGTTTAGTGAGTTCAATTTTGCCGAAAGCCACACTCAGAGGATTAATGGCAACATTAGTCATTTGCATGTCAAATTCCTCCATGCGGAGGTCTTTCTGCATAACCATACCTTCACCTTCAATCGTGACTGAATCCACCTGCCCTTGAACCAGTTTCAACGGGTCTGTTTTGATGTCTACATCTAAACTTTCTACTTCATCTAATTGGCTAGATAATCCTATTTCTGCGGCTTTATTGAGCGCCTGCTCTCCTAATCCAGGACTGTCTGGCATTATTAAATTAACTCCTATAAATAGCATATCCTTTAGATAATCTAAGTAAATTATCATCAAAATCTTATCTATCTGGCGATGGAATATAGATTTAAATATTGTCTATCTAAAAGTAGAATTACATAATTTTATCTAATAAAAACTTTTGCTTTTCTACCCAGAAGTTTTCAGGTGCAGACGTAGAGCGGCTTGCCGTCAAATATCGTTCCAAAGAAAGATAGTATCTTGATAATTTAGCCGTTATGCTACTTTTTATAATGAATGCTGCACCAAAATCCGTTTAAATTGATATAAAATATAACTCAATTTTATAATAATTTTCTTAAAGGCAAGGTAAAACCAGGCACAACATCTTCACCGCTTAATACTGCCGTAGCTGGATATTGAGTAATTGAACCATCCCGGCGATAAACTAAAGCTTGCTGATTTTTACTATCAATTAACCATCCTAATTGAACACCATTACTAATATATTCTTCCATCTTGGCTTTAAGTTTTGCCAAGCTATCGTTTTTAGAACGAATTTCAATTACAAAGTCGGGTGCTAAATTAATAAATTTGTCTTCTTCTTCATCCCAACCTTCTGGCAAACGTCCTTTAGCGACAAAAGCAGCATCAGGTGATCTGACAGCAGTATTTGCTAATCTAAAACCTGTACTTGAACTAAAAACTTCACCTAAATCCTGACTTTCTACCCAATTCAACAAATAGGCTCCTGCTTTTATTTCTCGATTACCAGAAATTCCACCAGTTGGAGGCATAGTTTCTAACGTGCCATTAGCATTGCGTTCAAACCGCAGTTCTGGGTTTTGCGAACTCATCAGCATTAATTCTTCATCAGTGACAGTATACAAAGACTGCACCGTTATTTTTTCGCTGGTCATGATGATCCCATCGCAAGCCTGATAGATATCTCAATTTTAGATTGAGATTCAATTACTTCTGTACCCTTTTCCCGTTCTGCGTTCTCTGTGTCTGGAGTAGTTTGTTATAAAATTGACATTAATACCAGGGCAATATCTGACTACAAGCTGTCTTCTTCTTTCAAAACAATGCTCTTAGAACGCTTTACCACAGCTCTTACCTACACCATCCAACTGCACGCCAACCAAGTTGTAAAGGTTCAGGCGTTCCCTACGTTGCCCATTTATTAGGTGTCGCCAGTATTGCTTTCACGGCCGTAAAGAAGGTACTATTTGGTATTATCGGGCGCTTGTAGATGCTTTCAGAAAGACTGGAACCACTGTAATTCTTGACGAATTAGAACGGATCGTTGCACAAATTGAGGTATTAGCATCTAAATCAAAAATGAAGATATGTTTTCTAAAACGGATGCTCCCATTGAATGTAGCAGGTTCTACTTCGCAGTTCTAGTTCAATTATTCAGAAGTAGATAAAAGTTTCATGGAAACTAGACAAATAATTTTTTTACACACACTATATAATCATGTGTCTCACGAAAAAATTTTGGCTTTTAGGTTCTTTCTTTAGATAAAAAATCTTTCTCCCGGTAGACAGGTGTACTTACATTATTATGACTGCTATGTTACTAATATGACGATAGTAAGACGAAACGCCCTAAATACAACCGTAAGTCCTTCATTAAGTTCTCCAGAAACCTTGGCAGAAAAAGTTATTGAAGCAGAGCGTATGCACGATGTTCTGCTTTTACTGCAAAACTTGATTAACAGTGAAGAAGCCACTGTTAAACTAATTCTGGATTGTCTGTATGATGTTGGATCAGTCAATCTGATCAACCAAAAGCTTCGCCTGAAACCTCTAAACAGGGTGATGAAATTAATCGCGCGAATGTCTAAACCAGTTTTTAGAACTTTGGCTTTAAATTGGTTTAAGAAAAACTGTCCTCAACTGATTACTAATTGGCTACATACACAGGTGACTTTTGGAAGTATCCAAAATAGACCCCAACAAGTAGCTGTTGAAGTTGCAGAACTTCAACCATATCCCATACCACAGAGAGAAAATCTAAGCCAAGAGATTAAAAATCTGCGCTATCAAGTGAGATGGCTAGTTGGGATTTCAATAATAGCGATCGCTGTTTTAGGAATAACAGCCGCTAGGTTAAACTAAAACCTATAAGAAGCACCGTTATCAAATTTAATAGATCCAGCAAGCTCTTTTCGGCGTAAGATTCACTTGGGTTATAAAAATCCTACCACTCTAAAATGTGAATAATTTTTTCTGCATCAGGTGTTTTGGGAAATATTTCTTTTGCTAACTCCAAGCAGCTTAACTCGTTGTATTGCCAGCACATTTAAATAACTGGAACTGGCTCAACATATATGCTAATTCGTACTATGACTTTGCCCAAGCCTTCCTTGGAGGATATAGAAATACATCTGCTCTTAGAAGGGGTGTATCAGTACTATGGTTATGACTTTCGCAATTATGCTCTTTCCTCACTCAAGCGCCGCATTCAGAGCTTCATGGAATTAGAGGGGTTAGCCAATGTTTCTGCATTGCAAGAACGGTTACTCCACAACCGTGCTTATTTGGAACGATTTTTGCTTACTCTGACCGTGAATGTAACATCAATGTTTCGTGATCCCAGCTTTTATCACACCTTCAGAAATCAAGTTATCCCCTTCTTGCAAACCTATCCGTTTATTCGCATCTGGCACGCTGGATGCTCCACTGGTGAAGAAGTCTATTCAATGGCAATTTTACTACAAGAAGAAGGGCTTTACCACCGTTGCCGCATATATGCCACTGATACTAATGAGAAGGTATTACAAAGTGCCAAAAGTGGGATTTTCTCCCTGAAACTGATGCAGGAATATACTCAACTTTATCTGAAAGCAGGCGGCAAGAAGTCTTTCTCAGAATATTATACAGCAGCTTATGATAACGCTATATTTCGAGCATCTCTAAGAGAAAATGTTGTTTTCGCCCAGCATAATTTAGCAACTGATAGCTCTTTTAATGAGTTTAATGTTATCCTTTGTCGTAACGTCCTGATATATTTCAATCAGGTACTTCAAAAGCGGGTACACGAACTGTTTTATAATAGCCTTTGCACCTTTGGTATTTTGGGTTTAGGAAGACAAGAATCTATCAGGTTCACCCCTTATGAACAGTACTATGAAGAGATAGTCAAAGGTGAAAAACTATACAAGAAAATAGCTGGTGCTTAAAATCTAGACCGTTTGAACCAGGGTTAGCGCGTCTCAAACGCTATTGACAAGCGGACTTGCCTGATCAGCAATCAGGTTGGAAACAAAGTGGCACAATCCGAGCTAGGGTAAGATTTAATCCATCTAGGTGCAAGGTTCGAGTAATGTCAATCGGATTTGAGAACAAGAAAAGCAAAAACAAAGCATCTTTTGCACCCAGCATAGATAGCAAAGACATTACCACTAAATTTCAGGAATATTTTACACAAGTAAAAGATCCAAGAGCGGAAAGAACTAGATGGCACTTACTCACTGATATCATCACCATAGCGATTTTAGCGGTAATAGCAGGAGCAGAGGGCTGGGAAGATATTGAAGAGTATGGGCTAAATAAAAAAGAGTGGTTGGAGACATTCCTTAAACTACCATTGGGAATACCCAGCCCAGATACTTTTAGAAGAGTGTTTGAAAGAATTAACCCCAAAGAATTTGAGCAATGTTTTCGGCAGTGGGTTCAATCATTGGTTGAGAAACTGGGAGTAGAAGTAGTAGCCATAGATGGCAAAACTCATAGAGGCTCGTATGACCGAGAATCAAAACTAAAAGCCTTGCACACAGTTAGTGCGTGGTCGAGTGAACATCGTTTAGTTTTGGGACAAACAAAGGTCAGTTCTAAATCAAATGAAATCACTGCAATCCCAGCACTATTGGATATGTTAGACATCTCTGGCTGCATCATTACCATTGATGCGATGGGTACACAGAAATTGATTGCCGAGAAAATTATTGCAGAGTAAAGCGGATTATATTCTGAGTCTGAAAGAGAATCATCCCACACTGCATAAACAAGTCAAAAACTGGTTTGGGGCAGCACAATCCATTGGATTTAAAGGTATCGATATCAGCATTAGTCAGCGTATTGAGAAAGGGCATAATCGCATTGAAAAGCGTACAGTTTACACTGTACCTGTGTCCCAGATTCCTGGACTTTATCAACTAGATTTATGGGTAGGGCTAAAAACAATTGTGATGGTAGTACGTTCGATTCAGCATTGGAATAAAACAACACAAGAGGTGCAATTTTACATTACTAGTCTCGTCAGTGATGCAAACAAAATTGCTAGTGCAATTCGCCAGCATTGTGTAAGGGAAAATTCTGTTCATTGGACATTAGATGTTACCTTTCATGAGGATGAGTCCCGAATTCGTTCTCTGCACAGCCCACAAAACTTTGCTTTACTACGTCGTATTGCCCTGAATGCATTAGAGCGAGAATCATCTTTTCATCGCAGTATTCGCCAAAAATCACGCAGAGCAGCTATGAACGATCGCTATATGCTTTCTGTGTTGGCTGCGGCTCTCTCAAACTCAGTACCTCTGCCATAATCCCCCTGTCAATAGGGTTTGAGACGCGCTAACCCTGCCGTTTGAACCACTAGATAAACGTGATTTAACGTGAGTTCGACAAACCTCTCCCTGACTTAAACTAAAGTTCAAGTCTGTCCCTCTCCGAGTCGGAGAGGGACAGGTTTTGCGTAGTAAAAGCAGGGAGAGGTCTTTGTGACGTGTCGAACTCACGTTGATTTAGGTAAATTTAACCGTAAAGGTAGAGAGAATATAATTAAAAGTGTATTCTAATTAGCACTAAGTATTTTCTAAAAAAAATATTATGAGTAAAGTTCCGATCGCTGTCAAAAGACAGTCTGTCAAACATTTTTAATTGTGTTCAGAAGATAGACTTAGCGATCGCTTAAGGTAAATTATACATTAAAGTCTTAAAGGAGATTGTCGATGCAGCTTCTCGAATGTCCTCGTGTTGCAGTCATTGCTGGAGAAAATGCGGTTCACGTTTCTCAACTACCTTCTACATGGCAAGACATTGCTAGAGGAACCACGAGTATCGGACTTTCTCATCCCCAAAGCTATGTTGAGATGGCACAGTTGTTCTTATATAAATTAGAGCATGGTGATGTTGACTTGTTTAGCGATCGCCCCCAACTAGCTCACTTGATACCATCATTTTCCCAGCTATTTGCACAACTGGCATGGGAAACCCTTGACTTTTTTGGGCAAGACTTTCTCAAACACAGCTATCCAAACTTTGGAGAAATTCTCCGTGATGTGGAGTCAAAAGGGACAGAGTATGCTAATGAAGTAAAAGTCGCTCGCATTGGCATAGATTTATTCAACGAGTTTGGTTATGAATTGCCTGCCAGTTTCTATCATGTGCATCTAGCACCAATTTACCGCGATCATGTTTTTGAAGAACGCGCCTTAAGATTTGATCAGCGCGATATCGAACACAAACGTGCTTGGGATGCCATACTCCATGCAGGTAAAGTGTTTGCGATTCAGATGAAGGTGCAAAGTATTGCTTCTAAATACGGTTTTACTTATCAACACGGCTGTGGTTGTAACTCTCACCTATCTTCCATTGATGTATCTCGTGGCGCATTTGAATATGAATTGAGTCCCGAAAAGCGCCAGCGATGGATTCGCAGTTTTATCTGGACTGCTTGGTATGAGTATGCCTTTTTTGCGATCGTGCCAAATACGAGTTATTTAGTTTAAAGGGAAATGAGCAGAGGGAGTAATTTCTCCCTCATTCTTATTTACTGCCAAACGTAGATTAGGATAAACAAAATAATCCAGATAACATCGACGAAGTGCCAGAATAACGAAGTTGCGTTGACCCCGAAGTGGCCTGTGTCGTAGTTGCCAGGGATGAAAGAACGTACCAAAATTATTGACTGCAACAGAATGCCGGTGAAAACGTGCAAACCGTGGAAACCTGTTAGTAGGTAAAACGTCCCACCAAATACCCCTGATGTGAAGCCAAAAGCGAGGCTGTTCCATTCAATAGCCTGTCCAACCAAAAAGTAAGTTCCCATCGCCATTGTTGTCAAGAGAAATAGGCGGAATTTCACTAAATCGTGGCGTTGAAGGGCGCGTTCTGCTAAGTAAATTACAAAGCTACTGGCGACAAGAATTACTGTGTTGATTGTCGGTTCTTTTACTTCTAGCCCGGAAACACCAGCTGGTAGCCAGTTAGGGGTTGTTGTTTTGTAGATGGCATATCCGGCGAAAAAACTCAAGAAAATGACGCTTTCAGACAGTAGGAAGACAATGAAGCCAAACATCTTGTTGCCTTCTTCGTCGTGGGTATGTTCTGCGGCTGTGTGGTGTAATTCGTGGGAATTGATATAAGTGTCCATTTTGCTGTTAGTTTGAGGGGAATTTGAAACGCATAGGCACTTTGCCTTCCCGTAGGGTAGGAACGCGGAGGGAAGCGCAGAGGGACGCGGAGGGTTTTTGCGTCTTCCCGATAGTTTGCGTTTATTCTGGGAGGTTGGCTGTTAAGGGTTCTGATTTGCCGTAGCCGTAGGGTTCGGAGATGATGATGGGGATTTCTTCAAAGTTTTCTACTGGGGGGGGTGAAAAAACTAACCACTCTAGTCCGATTGCTCGCCAAGGGTTAGCGGGTGCTTTCTCGCCTTGCATCCAAGAAATCACCATGTTGAATATGAAGGGTAAGGTGGACATTCCTAAGAGAAATCCGCCCAGGCTAGCGATGACATTCCAGAATTGATACTCTGGGGCGTAGGAAGCAACTCGGCGTAACATTCCTTGCAATCCCAAGGGATGCATGGGCAAAAAGTTGAGGTTGGTGCCGATGAAGGCTAACCAGAAGTGGATTTTACCCCAGCTTTCAGAGTACATCCGCCCAGTCATTTTGGGGAACCAGTGATAGATTGCCGCAAATAAGCCCATCGTCACTGTGCCGTAGAGGACGTAGTGGAAGTGTCCCACTACAAAGTAGGTATTGTTAACGTGGACATCAACCGGCACGGAGGAAAGCATGATGCCTGTGATTCCGGCGAAGACAAACATGATTAATCCGCCCAAGGCAAACAGCATGGGGGTATTTAGCCGCAGTTTACCGCCCCAAATAGTTGCTACCCAGGCAAATACTTTAATTCCTGTGGGTACAGACACGCACATCGTTGTCAGCATGAAAATCAACCGCATCCAGCCTGATGTACCACTGACGTACATGTGGTGTACCCAAACAATGCCGCTCACTCCTGCAATCAAGATGGATGAAATAGCGACTACTTTGTAACCAAATAGAGGTTTACGTGAATAAACTGGAAAGATTTCTGAGAAAATCGCAAATACAGGCAAAATAATCACGTAAACGGCGGGGTGGGAGTAGAACCAGAAGTAATGCTGGAACATGACTGGATTCCCGCCCTTGCTGGGGTCAAAAAAGCTCGTGCCAACTGTGAGGTCGAGTAGCAACATCACTGCGCCTGCTGTCAGCGCAGGTAATCCGAATAGTTGGATAATCTGGGCGCTAAACACTCCCCAGACAAACAAGGGCATCCGAAAGAAGCCCATTCCTGGGGCCCGCATCTTCACGATTGTGGTGACAAAGTTCACTGCCCCCATAATTGAGGATACGCCGGATATTGCCACCGCTAAGAGCCAGATAACTTGACCATTAATCAAGTTACCTGTGGGATTCTGGAGACTGACTGGCGGGTAAGACCACCAACCGGCTTGGGCTGGGCCACCAGGGACGAAGAAGCTACCCATCATGAGAATTCCGACTACTGGCACCATCCAAAAGGCGACGGCGTTGAGGCGGGGAAATGCCATATCTCGCGCCCCAATCATCAGTGGCACTAAATAGTTAGCAAAACCAACTAGTGAGGGAAATGTCCACAAAAACAGCATCACAGTGCCGTGCATGGTGAACATACCGTTGTAGACAGTGCGATCTACTAAATCTGATTCGGGTGTCATCAGTTCTCCCCGCATCACCATCGCAAAGATACCGCCGACGAGAAAGAAGAAGAAGGAGGTAACGAGATACTGGATACCAATTACCTTGTGGTCAGTACTAAAGCTGAAGTATTCTTTCCAATTACTCGAAGATTCATGGTTAGGCTTCTCATTCGGGAGAAGAATACCTTCAATAGGAACATTAGTCATGGTTACTTTCCTTTCAACCAGGTGAATTGACTAGAGGAGGTGCAGCAGGTGGAACTGTAACCCAACCAGTTTGGACTGATTGATTGGATGTTTGGGCATACTCAGAAGCTGCCTGATTTTTTGCTAGGGATGGCTTTTGGGTTGCAGCTTGTGCCAGCCATTGCTGATAATCTTCAGGAGATTCGACAACCACATTCGCCTGCATCGTCGCAAAGTATGTACCGCTATATTGAGAATCGGTCAATCGGTATTTGCCGGGACGGATGGGAGTAAATTCAAAGTCGATCGCATGGTTGGGAATAATATCCTGCTTGAGGCGAAATGCAGGTATATAGAAGCCGTGGAGAACGTCTTGTGATTGCAGCGCTAAACGTACCCGGCGATCGCTAGGTAAATGCAATTCGGTACTGGTAATATCTTTTTCGGGGTAATGAAAAACCCACGCCCACTGTTTAGCTAGTACGTCGATTTTTTCTACAGGTTCAGTTAAGGCGTTAGCTGGTACATCTTTTGCTTCTGCATGAGCCGATTGCATTGCTAGCGGATTATGCAGGTGAACTAATTCCGATGGACCTTGAATCCCCATTTGTTCGTAAACTTGGTAGCTGTAGCCCGCAATCCACAACACTAACAGAATTGGAATTGCTGTCCAGACAACTTCTAAGGTGATATTACCTTCAATTGGAGGGCCGTCGGTGAAGTCATCTTTGATGGCCCGATGGAAGATCACAGAATACATTAAAGTACTTGTTACTCCTAAGAAGATGAAGGAACCGAGGGTTACTAAGAAGCTAATCAAATCATCAATTAGTAGGGATTCGGCTGCTGCTTGGGGGGGAAGCCAGGAGTAAGCCTGCTTCCCGATCCAGAGACTCGTAACAGTCACTGCGATCGCGCCTGTAAGCAGCGTCAAAATATTTAAAATCTTCTGGATTTTCATGGTCACATTAGTCATTGGTCATTGGTCATTGGTCATTAGTCATTGGTCATTGGTCAGTGGTCATTGGTCGATGGTTAGTAACTTTAAACAAATGACATAGACGCGCTAGCGGCTTCCCGCAGGGTAGGACAAAGGACAATTGACAAATGACTTACTTGAGTGTTGTGTTGAGGTCTTGGTGCGATCGCAGCAAATTATCTGCTGTATTGTGTATGCCAAACTCGGTAGCCATTTGCGCCCCTAGTGTTCCGTGGACGTACAGAATGAACATGATTGCTATGCCTGCCAACAGATAGATCCATTGCACTTCTCTATCTGTCTGTTTATATTCTTGTTTGCCCCAAACGAAGCGCTGCCATCCTCTCCAGATGGTCATGCCAACAATCAGCGCTAATAAGAACACACCACCTACACCATGCCAAATCATGGTTTCCATTGCCTGCAATCCCCAGGCACTTTTCATATCAGCTGGTGGTGTTGCCAACAGCATTTCGTAAAAGCCTGCTCCCACTGTGAAAAATGTGATGATGCTGGCAGCTAGCATGTTATACCAGCCAACATCAAATAGGTTGTCACGTTCCACAGTAATTGCTAAAAATTTGAAGACCCATTTTTCAAAGGGGAATAGAACACCGACAATATCAAAGGTCATCGCAATGATGAACAAACCTATTGTCAGATGGACTAAGTTGGGATGAATGGGAATTGTGTAAGGTAATCCGTTTGCGCCTAGAGAGCCGCTCAATTGGTCAATTAATTCTGAGTTCATCGCAACAGACCATCCTTTACTGCTTCCACAACTGGCACTGTATGCAATCCATACACCCAAACAAGTTCATCTCCGAGATATACCTGCAACCCAACTATCAGGGTCAGAATTAACCCGGCTCCCAAATAATAAATTGATATTTTTTGCGGGTTGCGGGCACGAATTACATAGCGCCAAGCTGTAATTGCCGTGATGATTCCCGAAAGCGACCAACCAATCAGCGTATGCAAATTCAGCACCGATTTAGCTAGGCTGTAAGGCTGTGCTAAACCCGCTTCAAACTGACCAAAAATGATCGCAACGAAGATGGCGATCGTGGCAACTAACATGTTCCACCAACTCACTTCAAAAAGACTGGATTTACCAGTAAAATAGCCAACTACATCGCAGAAAAAGGAAAACAACACCATCGCAATTACGAAGTGGACAACGATGGGGTGAATCGTATCTGGATAGGGTAAATTGTGGTCGTTCAATGATGTAAAATACTCAAGCATTGTATTCTCCTGGACATATCTACCGCACTTTGGTCAATCAATTTTGGATTGCCAATTTTGGATTTTAGATTTATTCCGTCCCGAACGAGATATAAACCAGAAGACCTTAATCCAAAATCGCTAGTCAAACTTCAATGATTGATGGATACTCGCTAACATCACTACAAGTATCTATCCATAATTGACCGGAATCTGTTCAATATGTGCGCGGTGCAATATGCTTAATCATGTCTTCGCTTTTTGTAGACAAATTTAGTAAATTTGCCTTTAGGGAACGACTTTTGTTGTGCTTAATTTCCTCATGCCAATAGCCTGCAACAGCAATTTTTGATGTAGCTAAACCAAATCGCTGTCGTTTGTTGATTTGCTTAACCTATCTTTTAGCTTAAGTAAATTTTTATGAATTGTCAAAACAATAATAATTAAACTTTGAAAAGTTAGTTATTTAGCAAAAATATATTTCTATAATGTATCTATTCTGGCAGTAACTAAAATTCAAAAAAACCATAAATATCATATTTTTTATGTAAAGTATTTCACAATGATAAAATCTTTAATTGTAATGTAGATGACAAAAATATATAATTTTGGTTAGTGGGTATAAAAGCAAGTCAAGGTAAGTTAGTAGCTGTGGTGGAACTGGAGAATGCTGAAAGGATTTGATGAGCCATCAAGTCACACTAACAGGTGTGAGGACAAAACAAGTGGCATTTGAAATTGTGGTCATTGGTACTTCTTTGGGCGGATTATCAGCCTTAAAAATTCTCTTGGGTAATTTACCAGCAGACTTTCTAGTGCCGATCGCAATCGTGCAACACCGTCACAAGGAGTCTAACAACACACTCCAGGAGTTATTACAAGAATATACTTCGTTGCCGATTCGAGAAGTGGAAGACAAAGACGAAATATTACTAGGACATATCTACATAGCTCCAGCAGATTATCACTTATTGGTTGAACCAGGTCACTTTGCTCTTTCGACTGATGAGCCTGTTTCTTATGCCAGGCCATCTATCGATGTGCTATTTGAGTCAGCAGCCGATGTCTATAGTGAGCAAGTTATTGGTGTAATATTGACAGGAGCAAACCAAGATGGTATGCAAGGTCTAAAGAAAATAAAAGCGCGGGGAGGACTTACTATCGTACAAGAACCTACCACAGCCCAGAGCGATGTTATGCCAGAAGCAGCAATTTCTGCTGTTGCAGTAGACTGGATTTTGACACTCTCAAACATTGCTTCCCAAATGGTCAAGCTTTGTCATTAATTACGGAAATAAACCCATGCAGATGGAACCCAAAGTAAACATCCTCCTAGTGGATGATAAACTAGAAAATTTGCTAGCACTAGAAGCAATCCTAGAAAAACTGGGAGAGAATCTGGTAAGAGCTACTTCTGGGGAAGAAGCTTTGAGGTGTCTGCTACATCAAGACTTTGCAGTGATTTTGCTAGATGTGCAAATGCCAGGGATGGATGGCTTTGAAACTGCAACCTTGATTCGCAATCGGGGGCGATCGCGTCACACTCCAATTATCTTTCTCACCGCCTTTAGCACCAGCGACCAAATGCTGTTTAAAGGCTATGCCTTGGGTGCAGTTGATTATTTGCTCAAACCATTAGATCCCAATATTTTGACTTCTAAGGTAACAGTATTCGTAGAACTATTTAAGAAAACAGAAGCCGTCAAGCAACAAGCAGCGCAACTGGTAGCAGTCAATGCGGAACTCAGGCAAAGTGAAGAACGATTGCGATCGCTGAGTACCTGTTCACCTGTTGGCATTTTTGAAATTGATACTGAAGGAGGATGTAGGTATACTAATCCCCGCTATCAGATAATTTGTGGCTTGAGAGCGGCAGAGAGTTTAGAAAAAAGATGGCTAGAATCTGTTCATCCAGAAGATAGAGAACGAGCAATCGCCAGTTGGTCTGACTACATTCGTGAAGGTCGTGATTACTCTGAAGAATTTCGCTTTCAAACTGCTCATGGCATCGTCCGTTGGGTTCAAGTTCGCTCATCACCCATGCTTTCCGGTCAAGGAGAATTGCTGGGATATGTAGGCACCCTCGAAGATATTACTGAACGCAAACAAGCAGAAGAAGTCCGCGCTCAAGTGATTCGAGAACAGACAGCAAGAGCCGAAGCAGAAGCAGCAAATCGGATGAAAGATGAGTTTCTCGCTGTTCTCTCCCACGAACTCCGCACACCCTTAACCTCAATGCTGGGCTGGTCAAAGATCCTCCGCTCTAAGAAACTTGACGAAAAAGCCACTTCCCGCGCCCTAGAGGCGATTGAACGCAACGCTATATCTCAGATGCAACTAATTGAGGATATTTTAGATGTATCACGGATTATCCGTGGTCAGTTGCGGTTAAATGTATCTGCGGTGAATCTGATCACGGTAACGGAGGCAGCCTTAGAGGCAGTGCGTCCCCTAGCAGAACCAAAAGATATTAAGTTAAATACTGTTCTGGATACTTCGGTCGGGTCAGTTTATGGCGATCCAGCCCGATTACAGCAAGTTGTCTGGAACCTACTAACTAATGCCATTAAGTTTACCCCTAAAGGTGGCAGAGTAGATGTGAATCTGTCAGTAGTCTGTGGTGAAGAACAAGAAACAACTCACAAATACGCCCAAATTCAAGTTATCGATACAGGGATTGGCATCAGTTCCGAGTTTTTGCCCAAAGTATTTGAGCGTTTCCGGCAAGCAGACAGCACCACAACGCGATCGCACAATGGATTAGGACTAGGACTAGCGATCGTTCGTCATCTAGTGGAACTGCACAAGGGTACAATATTTGCCCAAAGTTTAGGCACTGGACAAGGAGCAACCTTTACTGTGAAATTGCCACTGCTACAAGACAATAGGGGTAGCAGGGCGAGTAGAGAAGCCACAGGAGAAATTTCCTCCCCTGTGGCATCAACCCCCCTTGCTGGATTAAAAGTTTTAGTTGTAGATGATGAAGCAGATACCCGTAACTTTCTCAGTTTTATGTTTGAGGAGTATGGGGCGATCGCCACTGCCGTAGGATCAGTTGATGAAGCGTTGGCAGTACTTGAACAAGCAAAACCAGATATCCTAATTAGCGACATCGGCATGTCAGAGCAAGATGGTTATACGCTGATTCGGAAACTGCGCTCTTTAGAACCAGAAAAAGGCGGACGTATCCCGGCGATCGCTTTAACAGCCTATACGCGAGAGGAAGACCGCTTAGAAGCGCTAAGAGCAGGGTTTCAGCAGCATTTATCTAAGCCAATAGACCCCACTAAATTGATTGCTATGGTTGTCAATGTATTAAAGCTACCTGTAGAAATTCCAGTGGGTTGATTTGGAATTGGGGAATGGGGAGAAATCAATTCAAAATTCAAAATTCAAAATTCAAAATTAAAGAACTTCTGCCGACGCTCGCGGACTCGCTAACGCTGCGCTATCCTGCCTTCTCTTTCCCAATGCCCAATGCCCCATGCCCAATGCCCCATGCCCAATGCCCCATTCCCAATGCCCAATTTCAAATCAAGACGAAGTTAAGGCATGTTTTTTCAATTCGTCTAGGGAAACCATTTCCAAAGCTCTAGCATGGGTTGCAGAAAGGATGACGGGTGGAGCAACGCCAGCATCGAGAGCTTCTTGCCAGCGAGAAGCACACAAACACCAGCGATCGCCAGGCTTCAGTCCAGGGAAATTAGAATCAGGAACAGGTGTGCTTAGATCGTTCCCCTGGGATTTGGTGAACTCCAGGAATTCTGATGTCACTTCGGCACATACGACGTGCGAGCCGAAATCCTGACCACCTGTGCGACAAAAACCGTCGCGGTAAAACCCAGTTATGGGAGAAGTGCAGCAGGCTTCTAGGTTTCCACCGATTACGTTTTTAGCTTCTGTCATTGTTAATTCGTTGTACTTGATTTTTTGGCTTTGATATAAGCCTATATTGACACTTCCCTACTTGAATAAAAATCGCTATCCCTTATTAAGCAGGAAATTCTACAATCACTACTTATAAATTGCTTTGAGTGGTAGAAGTGCGATCGCCTACGCCGGGTACGCCATTGCACTTACTAAACCTGGTAATAAGTATCTTTTTACAGAAGTCTACCGCGATTGGGGATAAAGCAACAAACCCTAATCATTAAGCTCTTGACACCGACTTAGCAAATTGCTAACTTAGGAATACCTTATAATTACCGCAAAACAAGGACATAGTTATGATTTTTACCCTAAGAAAATTCATTTCTTATGCATATTATTTCTACTACAACACTGAAACTTTTTTATCAAAAGTATCCTGATGCTGAGTCTGGTTTACGCGCTTGGAACAAAGTTGCAAAATTAGCCAAGTGGCAGAATATACTTGAAGTTCGCCAAGCTTTTAACTCTGCCGATCCAGTAGGTGAACTTACAGTTTTTAATATTCAAGGAAACAAGTATCGCCTTATTACTTATATTGACTATCAAACAAAAAAAATATTTATTCGTAACATAATAACCCATACAAAGTACGATACCGACAAATGGAAAAATGACCCTTGGTTTAAATAAACGCCCTACCTACATTGAGCTACTGCAAGCATTTCCTCCTCGTCCTATCAAGACTGAAGAGGAGTTATTTGCCACCCAAAAAATTATTAATTCTCTGATAGATAGCGCCCCACTAACATCAGATGAAGAAGATTATCTTAATATTTTAGGCACTTTAGTTTACGAGTTTGAACAAACTCAGCAGGCCGTGCCTGATATTTATGGAGTAGATTTACTTCAGGTTTTGATAGAAGAAAATGGACTACTTCAAAAAGATTTAGTACCTATTTTCAAAACAGAATCTATTATATCGGCTATCTTGAAAAAGCGGCGTAAATTAACAACCAGACACATTGAAGAACTGGCAGAATTTTTTCATATTTCACCTGCTGCTTTCTTCCCAAATAGTCTTGAATAACTCGTTTTTGGTTGAGGGTAATGCTTTAACCTCACGAGCGCACTTAATAAAGCTGGTAACAACTTTATTAGTCCACCGAGTAGGTACTGGGGATAATCGTAAGGCTACAGCATTGAATTTATTCATGTTGTAGCCCTATTTGGGTCAGAAGTAGCGAAGGGACTAGTGATGTAGCAATTTCTCAACCCTTTACAGAATAGGGGTTAAGAGACCATCTTGCTGAAAGTTCTCAGATATTAGCTCAATACTTTATTCGCCTAAAGACCTTTCAATCGCTTTACGAATATACCGTTGATAAGGTATTCCTTCTTTTTTAGCAACAGTTTTAACTGCTTCTAGCATTTTTTCTGATAGCCGTATATTTACATTTTTGTCTTTCGGCTGAAACTCAAAATTTACGGGTTTAAAATTATCAGCATGAATGTAATCAGACAAATCCTCATCCAACAATTTTTCTGCTTCTTGATCACTTGTTAAAATTGGGAAAGTCTTTTTCATACTTGGATATCTCCTTTTGGTGCATATATCTTGCGCTGATGGGTCTGATAAATGTTTCTTCCCCTTTTACACGAAAGGTAAAAACCACTAAAATAAGTCTTTTTTGGTTTGAAACACCGATTGCAAAATATCTAACTTCCTCCGAAGAGTGTTTTATATCTGGAGCAATAAGAACCTCAGTATTGAAAATTTATTTTTCAATTTCCTCTAACGGAATTCGTTGTCGGCATTTTTCTGAGTTTCCTTCATCCCAATCAAAGCCAGAGAGGTCTTCTATCATAGAAATAACAAATGTATATACATTTGTCAATAGTTTAGTGGATTACGATAAAAACTATCAAGTTGCAGCATCTTTAGTTTCTATACTACCCAGGCTTCCGTTTTTGATTAACTCCTCCTATAAGTAAAACAAATCTATGCAGCCTGAAAGCCGCTTATTAGGTAGGCAAGCGGTTTTTTGATATATAATTAGAGCTTAAGTGGCATTGCTTTTAGAAGGCAAGTATCAAGCAAGAAGGCAACAGCAAGGGTTGCGCCTGTTATGGGATAATACTGGGATTTTGACCAATGGAGAATCAAAGCAATACAAACGCGGCAAAACTTGTGTCTTGCCGCGTTTGTGGAAGATATTGCGAGGAAGATGAGTTGTACTTTCCTGAAACCGTATAGTGTGGCTTATCTACAGCTTGCAAGATTTCAGGAAGCAAAAATTGTTTTTAGAATTACTAAAGTGAAAATCCAATAAAAACCCCTGGTAGTTAGCCAGGGGTAATGCAAGTCAGTACTTTTCGCATGGAATGTATCCTACTTAAATACCATAGCAACCGTCTAATTTAGAGATATGCCATTTTGCCAAACAAAAAAAGCCCTCAGTAGTAAGCCGAGGGTTAATTTTTTTTGGAATAGCGGTAATCTACAAAGCTATTATTCCCAGTCCAGTAGGCAATAGAACCAAAATAGAATAAGAATTTCTACAACCATATATATTATAACTTACGCATTGACAAAAAATACAAAATATGATCTAAGGTTAAAAACCATATCTTTCGTAAGGGCACAGCATTGCTGTTCCCCTACAGCATGGTCTATTTACGATCGCAGGATAATTAAGAAAAGCCTGAAAACTTCCTCAAGCTCGTTAATGCACATCAGAATGCATTTGTACAGTACGTAAGTCCTATATATATTGATATATATTGTGATGTCATACAAAAGAGAGCTTCGGCGTATCCTAACCTCGTTGCTTACCTTTGAATAAGTAAAGCTAATATGTTATATCAGCTTTCCTGAAGTAATAAAACTTGATTAAATTTTGTAAAGCATTGTAAAGTAGATTCACAGGCAAAGACAAAACCGCCTGATTATAAAACAACTAACCGCACTTATAAAACCATGACAGCAACCTTACAACAGCGCTCAAGCGCCAACGTATGGGATAGATTCTGCGAATGGATCACCAGCACCAACAACCGTATTTACATC